>NZ_VLKT01000005.1 GCF_007830515.1 Mesorhizobium tianshanense | reverse complement strand
GCCAGCGGCGCGGCACCGCATACATGGTCTCCCGGCACCATCAGGATCGACACCTCATGATCGCCAACGCACCGTTCGCGCCCAAAAACGACTGCCATTCCTGCCGCGCCGACCCGTTCGCCGCCGGCGCATGCGCCTCACTCATGCTGCGCACACCCGGTGTCACGGCCGGCCCGCGGCAAATCGACTATTGGCAGCAACCGAACCAGCGTTTTGCCGCCTGCGGAGTGAACAACCATTGCCGCCCGCGCCGATCGCATCGCCTTCCGCAACCTCGCGCCGCCGACAAATCCCCATAGCGTCCCGCGAACCAACCATCGTCGGATCGGTATCCCGCGGTTTCCTTCCCTGGAGGCTTTCCGACGCCGGCCCCGTGCCGCAGGAGTGGCCTTCGCTTGGGCCGGCATCCGAAACCCTACACATTTCTTGACATTCCAGCCGCTTCTCCGAAACGGACCTTCGCTGTGCGACCGCAGTCGACCCTCAGCGGAAGCTCGCTCGCCCTCGGTCGAACTCACACCCATGTCCCTTTCGAGACCTTCCGAGGCCGATTTTCTTTCCCGGAACCGGACGTTGAGCGCAACCAGAATTGATGACCCGATTGAGACGTAGAACGCTCCATCGCCGTACAATCCGAGCCGATGCCCCGGCCGGCTCGTTCGCGCCAACAGCGGACGTTGCTGCTCGACAGAAGCGAACAGTCACACCTCGGTCATCGTTTCGCGGGCATGGTCTTCTGGTGTCAGATTGAAGAGATCAGTGAAGAAGAGCGCTTTGGGTTTCCTCCACCCAGCCGTCTGCTTCGATTTCTTTGAATAGCTTAAGGGCGCTGTGTAGCAACCCCTTTGCTTTATCTCTGTCCGCAACCAGTTCAAATCTGCCAAAGGCAAGCATGCTTTGGGCGAGCTCGGGTCGGGACTGGATTGTCTGGAGAACATCAACACTTCGACGGAACTGCCCGTCCGCCGATTGGCGATCGCCCCTGGCCTCGTAGGCTTGGCCGAGCGCGCGACGGGCAGCGCCAATCTCGAGCCTCGCCGTTACACGCTCCGCGAGCTCCAGCGCGCGTTCCGCCGCATGCAGCCCGGCTGCAGCATCCCCTTCGGCGAGGTGCAATTGGCTCAAGGCGATGTGCGGATAGATCTTGCAGAAATCGTTATCTATCCGCCGTGCCACTGTCTTCATCACCGGATCCAGGAAGGCCCTTGCGTCGGCAATCCGGTTCAGCTTCAGACAGGCGATGGCTGCCCAGCCCGACGCCCACAATACAACGCTCCACCTCGCGTTCTCCCAGGCCGTGGAGAGGTTCTGCTCGACCACCTCCACCGTGCGCTGCCAGAGTCCCTTGTAAAGCAAAGGCTCTGCTTCCATCGCCAGCCACGAGCGCACCTCGACGTCCTGCGTCGACGCGGCGATCTCCCGGACCATCTCGGCGAATTGCAGAGACCGCTGCAACCGCCCGGCGCGGGCATTGTAGCAACGGCCCGCACCTGCGGCGAGCGAACCGAGCTCTTCCAGGGCCCCGACTTCCTGCAATAGCGCCGCGGCCCGTTCGATCTTGCCGAGTGATTCTTCAAGCCGTCCGGTATTGCCGAGGAAGTTGGCATAGCGGAACGCAACTTCGGCCTGGCGCGCCGCATCCGCGAAACCGGCATGTCGTTCGGCGCTGACCAGCAACGGCTCTTCCAGCCAATCCACTCCCTTGAAGGACTGCAGCCCCGCCAGGGCCGCGGTGTCCCCGTCGGCAAACGCGATTGCCTTGTCGACTTGGTGAAGCGCTTCGGCACGTTCCTGCTTGCTCGCGTACTGCCGGCCGCTGCTGGCCCGCGCCAAGACCGACTCGACGTAGGTTTGCCGGTGCGCCGCCGTGTCGGGAAGGCGTTCGAGAGCCTGGATGGCGCGCCGGTAGTGCTCGGCCGCCTCCCAGCGAGCCCCGCGACTCTCGGCTTTCGCCGCCGCCAGGAGCCGACAGTTCAAGACCTCGTTCCAGGAATTTGCACTCTCGTAGTGATGCGCCAGCAATGCTGGATCGTCGGTTTCCGCCTGTGCAAGCGCAGCGGCGATGCGCGCGTGCAGTTCCTTGCGTGTATCACGCAGCAGGCTGCCATAGGCCGCGTCCTGAAGCAAAGCGTGCCTGAAGACATACGTCGCTCCCGAGACGGTTTGCCGGGAGACCAGCAGCTCGGCATTTACCAAGGCATCCAAAGCAAGCTGTAGTGCGGCTCCATCGACATCGCATACGCGCTCGAGAAGCTCGATCGTGAACTCACGACCGATTGCTGCTGCGGTCTGATAGACCCGCTTTCCGGTGGCGAGCCGATCGAGCCGGGCCATCAGCATGTCTTGAAGTGATGCAGGCACGCCCCGCTCGAGCGCGCCGACGGCGTTCGGCTGGTTCTGTGCCTCGATCAAGGTCCGGGCCATCTCTTCGAGAAACAGCGGTATTCCATCGCTCCGCTTCACGATCTCCTCGACGACGCGCTCCGGCAGCACGTCTGAGTTGGCAAGCGAATCGATCATTTTCTCGCACTCGCGCCTGGTTATGCGATTTAACGCAACCGTCGTGACATGAGGCTGATCCGACCATGCCACGCTGATTCCGGGGCGCGAGGTGACGAGCAGCAGCACTGGCAGGGTCTCTACCCTGTCGACGAGCCGGTTGAGGAACTCGAGCGTCGACGGGTCGCACCAGTGCAGGTCCTCGAAGGTGATGACCGCGGGGCCTTTGGCGCAGGAATCCTCCAAGAGGCTCATAAGCACATCAAAGGTTCGTTCCGTCTGTTGAAGCGCATCCAGGCTCGGCGGGCCTTCTCCTCCATTCGTTGGGATGGAGAGAAAAGCGGCGATAATCGACAATTGGACCTGAGCGCTCACGCCAGACCTGGGAAGCATCGCCGTCAGCCTTCGCAATTTTTCGCCCGGATCGAGGTCCGCGCGAATGTCGGCCGCCTGCTCAAGCTGCGTGACCAGAGGGTAAAATGCTCGGTCCGCGTGCGACGGCGAGCACTGGTAGGTCAGGCGCGCATGCGGCCGGTGCAGCAGCTTGGCTCGCACCGCCTCACAAATGCGCGACTTGCCGATCCCTGGTTCGCCCGAAATGAGAACGACTTGGCCCTCGCCCGCCTCCGCTTGCTGAAATCGCTTCGTCAGTTGTTCCACTTCATCGTCGCGCCCGATCAGCGGCGTATGGAGCCGGCCGTGCAGAGCTTCAAAGCGTGTCTCTTTGGCCGCTTTGCCCAAGACACGCGAAGCGCGCACGGGCTCCGGAAATCCTTTCAAGAGGTGTTCGCCAAGGTCGGCAGTCTCATAGAGGTTGCCAAGGAGCTGCCGCGTGCTGGCCGCGACCACGACAGTTCCGGATTCCGCGATGCCTTGCAGCCGCGCCGCCAGATTCGGTGTTTCGCCGACCACAGCGCGCTCTCGCGCCGTTCCAGTGCCGGTCGTTTCACCGACCATTACAAGACCTGTCGCGATACCGACACGAGCCGCAATAGGTCGGCCGATCGCGGTGTCCAACGTTGAGACTGCCAATGTCAGTTCAAGACCCGCCTCGACGGCGCGCTCAGCATCATCCTCATGGGCACGCGGCCAGCCGAAATAAGCCAGAACCCCATCGCCCATGAACTTGGCGATATGCCCATCCCATCGCGCAACGATTTTTGCGCAGCTCGCGTGATAAGCACGTATTGCGTTGGCTACATCCTCGGGATCGAACTCGACCGAGAGAGGCGTCGAACCCACTAGGTCACAGAACATCACCGTAAGCTGCCGACGTTCGGGCGACATTTCTTGCGTGGGCTTGGCAGATGCGACTGGTTCCGCGGCTCCTTCGTCACCCTGCCCAATGTCAGGCGGTGAAAGGCTGGCGATCGACTTCAGAAGTTTGCGCCGATCACCTACCGCGGCAACTCCGATCTCTTTGAGGTCATCGCCCGTCAGGCTTGGCAGCACATCGCAATCGATTTTGTTGTTGGCAAACGCTTCCACGTACTCGCCAAGACCTTGGCCCTCCAGCCACTTGGCGATGTCGCGCATGGCGGTTCCTCAACTGGGTGTGGCTAAAGACGAACGAATTACCGGGCCGATCTTACTGAGCGTCATACTCGCTCGCACTTTGTCGGCTATGCAAGTCAATTGTCCGTCGCCTCCTAATTCCGAAGTCGCTGCGCCCGATCGCATCTCTGGAATCTGAACAGGAGTCACGACTACATACCATTCGGGAGCTCGAGGAGCTTGGTGCCAGAGAAGGGGGCCGAAAGTCTGGAATGGGTCAAGGGCGTGAATTCGGCCGAGGCGAACGAGCGTCCGCAATGGTCGTAAGCTGAAATTCAACTGAGTCCCGCCGTCGCTTTTTTCACAAGCCATGCCGGAAGGCCCGGCGACGCGGCGCTGCGCCCAAGTCTAGGGTAAAGCCTGAATTCCGGAGCCGGCCGCATCCATCATGCAGACCTATGATTTCATCGTCGTCGGCTCCGGCTCGGCCGGCTCGGTTCTGGCCGAAAGACTGTCGGCCTCGGGCCGCTTCTCGGTGCTGGTGATTGAGGCCGGCGGCACCGACCGCCGCTTCTACGTGCAGATGCCGCTCGGCTACGGCAAGACCTTCTTCGACCCTGCGGTCAACTGGAACTACAAGGCCGAGCCGGATCCGGGTCTGGCCGGCAATGTGGATCACTGGCCGCGTGGCAAGCTGCTCGGCGGCTCCAGCTCGATCAACGCCATGGTCTGGATCCGGGGCGCGCGCGAGGATTTCGACGCCTGGGCGACAGCCGGCAACCCCGGCTGGGGCTTCGACGACCTCCTGCCCGCCTTCAAGGCGCTCGAGGACAATCAGGCCGGCGCCGATCAATGGCGCGGTGTCGGCGGTCCGTTGCACATCACCGATTGCTCGAACGCCGTCCACCCGCTGACCAAGCGCTATCTCGCGGCCGCCAGCCAGGCCGGCCTGCCGCTCAATCCGGATTTCAACGGAGCATCGCAGGAGGGCGTCAGCGTCTACCAGATCACCACCAGGAACGGTCGCCGCATGTCGGCCGCCCGCGCCTTCCTGCGGCCGGCGATGAAGCGAAAAAACGTGCGCGTCGAGGTGAACGCGCTGGCGACCAGGGTGCTGTTCGAGGGCAAGCGCGCCGTCGGCATCGAATATCTGCAGAACGGCGAGACCAGGACCGCCCGCGCGGGCCGTGAGGTCATCCTCTCCGGCGGCTCGATCAACTCGCCGCAGCTGCTTCAGCTCTCCGGCGTCGGTCCCTCGGCGCTGCTCGGCGCTCTCGGCATTCCTGTCACTCATGCCAACGAGAATGTCGGGGCGAACCTGCAGGACCATGTCGGCGTCAACTACACTTTCAAGGGCAGGCTGCCGACGCTCAACCAGATCCTGCGCCCGTGGTGGGGCAAGCTCATGGTCGGCATGCAGTACATCCTCATGCGCTCCGGTCCGCTGTCGCTGTCGATGAACAACGCCGGCGGCTTTTTCCGCACCGATCTGGCGTTTTCACGGCCTAACATGCAGCTCTACTTCCAGGCGTTCTCGACCGTCATCCCGAAAAGCGGCGAGCGTCCGATCCTGACGCCCGATCCATGGCCGGGCTTTTCCATCGGCCTGTCCAACTGCCGTCCGTCGAGCCGTGGCGAGATCATGATCCGCTCCAGCAATCCGCGCGACTATCCAAAAATCGTCGCCAACGCCTATTCGACCGAGGCGGACGTGACTGAGATGCTGGCGGCGGTGAAGTTCGTGAGGAAGATCGCCTCGATGCCTGATATGGCCGACATCATCGAGGAAGAGGTTTTGCCTGGTCCGTCGATCACCTCCGACGCCGATCTGATCCAGGATTTCAGGAAGCGCTCGGGCACCGTCTACCACCCGGTCTCGACCTGCCGCATGGGGCCGCACGCCGATCGCGCCGTCGTCGACCCGCGCCTGCGGGTTCACGGCCTCGCCGGCTTGCGCGTCATCGACGCCTCGATCTTTCCCGATAATATCACCGGCAACACCAACGCCGCCTCGATCGTGACCGGATGGAAGGGGGCCGAACTGGTTCTGGAGGAGCAAAAATGAAAATCACCGACGTAAAAACCTGGGTCGTCGGCAATCCGCCACCCGGCATCGGCGGCAAGTATTTCATCTTCGTCAAGCTCACCACCGATGGCGGCGTGGTCGGCTATGGCGAAGCCTATAACGCCACCTTCTCCGGCCATGTCACCGCCAAAATGATCGAGGACATGGCCGAGCGCTACCTCGTCGGCCGCGATCCGCACGACATCGAGAACTTCTTCCGCCGCGCCTATTCGTCCGGCTTCACCCAGCGCCCGGACGTTTCCGGCATGGGCTGTTTTTCGGCGCTCGAAATGGCCTGCTGGGACATCATCGGCAAGGAAGCCGACAAGCCGGTCTACAAGCTGCTCGGCGGCCAGGTAAACGAAACGCTGCGTTCCTATACCTACCTCTATCCGCACACCGGCAGCGTCCATTCGGAGGACGCGCGCGGCAAGAACGTCTACAACGACCCCGACATGGCTGCCGAATGCGCGCTCGAATATGTCGAGCAGGGCTTCAACGCGGTCAAGCTCGACCCGGCCGGTCCCTACACCGCCTTTGACGGCCACCAGCCGCGCCTCGTCGACATCGATCTCTCCGCCCGCATGGTCAAGGCGATCCGCGAGGCGGTCGGCACAAGGGCGGACATCCTGTTCGGCACGCATGGCCAGTTCACCGCATCGGGCGCACTGCGCATGGCCCGCGCCATCGAGCCTTACGATCCGCTGTGGTTCGAGGAGCCGGTGCCGCCCGATATGCCCGAGGTGATGGCGCAAGTGGCGCGCGGCACGTCCATCCCGATCGCCACCGGCGAACGGCTGACGACGAAGTTCGAATTCGCCCGTGTCATCGAGAACCGCGCCGCGACCATTTTGCAGCCCGACCTCGGCCGCTCCGGCGGCATTCTCGAAACCAAGAAGATCGCCGCCATGGCCGAGGCCTATCACATCCAGATCGCCCCGCACTGCTATTGCGGGCCGATCGTCGGTGCGGCCAACATCCAGCTTGCCGTGACCTTGCCCAACTTCCTCATCCTGGAATCGCTGAAGCAGTGGGACGGTTTTCACGAGAAGCTGCTGAAGAAGAAAATCGAGTGGCAGGACGGCAACGTCATCCCGTCGAAGGAACCCGGCCTCGGCGTCGAGTTGAACGAAGCCGTCTGCGAGGCGCATCCCTGGACCGGCAAGGATTTGCATCTGCAGATGATGCAGACGCCGTTGATGCCGTGAGCGCGCAGACCAGCTACGCCTTCATCGGCCTTGGCCATCTCGGCGGCCACCTGGCCGCCAGCCTCGTCCGTAACGGCTTTTCCGTCACCGTGTTCGACCGCGATCCCGCTGCTGTCGAGCGCCTCGTGGCGCTGGGCGCCACTGCCGCAAAGAGCCCGGCCGAGGCCGCCGCCCGCGCCGGCAACGTGATCACCTGCCTACCCTCGCCCCAGGTCAGCGAGGCGGTGCTGGCCGGTCCTGAGGGGTTGCTTGAAGGCCTGCCCAGCGGCGGTAGCTGGATCGAGATGTCGACCAATGGTCGCGACGAGATTGTACGGCTCGCAGCACTCGCGTCGGCAAAAGGCGTCGAGACGCTCGAATGCCCGGTCACCGGCGGCGTGCATCTGGCGGCGGGCGGAAAGATCACCGCGCTGGTCGGCGGCGATGCAGCCCTCTACGGCCGCCATCGCTCGGCCATCGAGGCGATGTGCGCAAGGTCGTTCCTGATGGGCCCGATCGGGTCGGCGGCGGTGATCAAGGTCATTACCAACATGCTGGCCTTCATCCATCTCGTCGCCGCCGGCGAAGCGCTGATGCTGGCCAAGAAGGGTGGGCTCGACCTCGCCCAGTCCTACCACGCCATATCAGCCTCTTCCGGTAACAGCTTCGTCCACGAGACCGAAAGCCAGCTCATTCTCAACGGCTCCTACGACATCGGCTTCACCATGGACCTGGCGCTGAAGGATCTCGGCTTCGCACTGGGCATGGGCGAGGATTTCGGCGTGCCGCTCGACCTCGCCTCGCACGTCAACGCGATTTTCGCACAGGGCAAGGACACCTATGGCGGCGGCGCCTGGTCGACCATGATCGTCAAGCTTCTGGAGGACGCAGTCGGAACCGACCTTCGCGCGCCTGGGTTCCCGGCCAGGCTCGAAGTCTGAAATCAGGCAATTATCAAGCAATTTCAGCAGATTGAACGGATCGCCGGAATCACCTCCGGAACGATCTGAATCAATCTCTTAACGCGTTGATTCAATATCTGAGCGTCAGCGCGCCGGGCAGGATCTCGAAGGTCGCTGGTATGCGCCCCGGCGACTCACCGTCTATGTCGACCAGCGCGCCGTTCTTTTCCACATCGCCCAGCGGTTCGACAACCACTTTCTTGCCGCGCAAAATGGTGATCGCCGGATGGTTGCGGTGCCGCCCGCCATAGAGCAGGCGGATGTCCCAGATCAGCTTCAGCTTCCCCGCCGCGCGCAGGATGACGATGTCGAACTGGCCGTCGTCCAGCTCGGCATCGGGCGCGATCATCATGCCGCCGCCGAAGAACTTTCCGTTGGCCACCGCCACCAGCGCCATGCGCGCCTCGACCGGGGCGCCGTCGTCGACGGTGATCCTGACGTCCTGGAACCGGTAGCGGATGAATTCCCACACGGTGCGCCAATAGAACAGCGCCTTGGCCGATACCTTGCCCTTGCGCTTGTCGACGTTGACCGCGCGGTCGGTGGCGCCAGAAAGACCGAGGCTGGCGATGTTGATGAAGTGGCGGCTGGCCAGCGCGCCATGGTCGTCGACATAGCAGATGCGGCCGGCATCGACCTTGCGGGCCTTGGCCCCGGCGATGCGCTTCAGCGTCAGATCGACCTCGACCGATAGGCCGAGCCCGCGGGCGAAATCGATGCCGGTACCGCAAGGCAGCACGCCGAGCGCGGCCGTCCGGCCGCTTTCTCCAAACGCCTGCAGCAGCCCGTCGGCCACTTCGCTGGCGGTGCCGTCGCCGCCGGCCGCAATCACCAGGTCGAAGCCGCTGGCAGCAAGGTCGAGCGCCAGCCGTTCGGCATCGCCCTCGGCTTGCGTCTCGCGCAGTTCGAAATCGCCAAAGTGCTGTCTCAGCGAGGCAGCGACCTCCGGCCAATGCCGTTTGAGCCGGCCGCCGCCGGCAATCGGATTGAGAACCACCCCGATCTTCAAGCACATCCTCCCCCAGGAAGCCAAGCCACGCCGCCCTGGATCCTTTGCCGGCATTGAAACCCGCGCCGGCCGGCGGGGCAAGGTCGATTGTCTGGCAATCTCGGTTCGCCACAGAAATGGTGTGAGCCGTGTCAGCGCGGGCGGCGCCTGGCCGAAAAAATGCTCCGCCACCGAACTTGGTCCCCGTTAATCCCGCTATCCACAGGCCCGCGGCTGTTTCGCCGGAAGCTTATGCGGCGTATATTCAACTCATCTCAGGCGGCTACCAATCGCCAGCCGAAAGGCAAAGCGAAACGGCGGATTTCCTGAGGCCCGTACGGCCCCGAATGAATGCAGGCTTGCCTGTTTGAGGAGGGACGCCGAGACCTACGGGGCCGCGGAAAGCGTGCGAACGCCTACGGCGGACCGATGCTGCCATGAAGGACGGCGAAAACCTTCGATGGCACGCTGGACGAAGCTCGCAAGGGTGGAGACTGGCGTGGTCTGGAACGGACGCTGCCCTTGGGCGGTGGCTGGCAGGACCGTCAACATCAAGGCCGGCAAGGCGCGACGTCTTTACGGAAGTTGCCGCCGCAACCGTGTCCTGATCTGACAGGGAGGCGCTGGGAGAAATCCCGGCGCCGACTGTCTTTTCGGTCATGAATCCATGACCTGGCATCCTCCACAATTTTTACGGTCTTTCCGGTTGGGGCTGCAACTGGCAGCAAAATCAGTTAACGTTTAGCGTCACTTGGAGGGGGATACTTCATGACGTTGATCCAGAAGCTTGCCGTCGCCTATGCCTTGCTGTTCTTCGGCGTCGTCGCCATCGGCTACATCCCGGCATTCAACGACCCCGGCGGCAATCTGTTCGGCCTGTTCTCGCTGCAATGGTACGACGATCTTCTGCACGCCTTCTCCGGCGTCTGGGCGCTGGCCGCCGCCTTCATCTCGCACCGCCAGGCAGTGTTCTATTTCAAGCTGTTCGGCTCGGTCTATCTGTTCGACGGCGTGCTCGGCCTGATCACCGGTTCCGGCTGCCTCGACGCCGGCATCTTCATCAACGGCTTTCGCTCTCTTGACGACATCGAATTCCCGGCCCGCTTCTTCGCCAACCTGCCACACCTCGTCATCGGCGGCTTCGCCGTCTATGTCGGCTTCCGGCTATCGAAGCGCGTGCACGACCATTTTGCCGCGGCCTGACCGGCCATGTTCCTGTTCCGCCTGGTAAAGCGCATCGTCAAGGCGATCCTCTGGCTGGTCGTCATCGTCGTGCTCATCCCGATCGCCGGGCTGGCCTACGGCTTCCTGACCACATCGTCACTGGACACGGCACCGCTGCCGGGTATCGCCGACGGCGCCCCGCCGACGGCGCTGGCCGACAAGGTGCGCGCCGAGATTCCCGGCTACCAGCGGCCGGAGGAATCGACCTGGCTCACCTATCCGGAATGGGCGATCGTCTACGCCGCCCGCGACTATGCCGGTTTCGTCGACAGGAACCAGCCGAGCGGATTCCCTTATTGGTCGTATATCGGCCGCTACTGGCAGGACTATGCGATGGTCATCCGCGCCACCTCCGACTACAAGTTCAACCTCGCCAACCACCAGATGCTGACGGTCATCGGCACCAGTCATACGATCGAGCACGCCATACAGTGGGCCTATGAGAACACGGTCGGCCGCATCACCGAGGCGACATCAGGCAAGCGCGCCGTCGTCGACATCTATCAGGCCAAGGTGGCGGCTGAATATGCAGGCTTTCTCGACCAGGTGCCGTGGTATGAGTTTCCCTATGCCGAAAAGCGCGCCGGGCTCTTTGCCGTCGAGCCGGCACTGGGCGACGGCGCAGTCCGCACCAGCGAGCGCAAGCTCGCCTTCGGCCTCGCCGACACGATCAAGCAGGGCTATGCCGACCTGATCAAGCAGGCGGTGGCGGCCACCTCCGACCCGGCCATGCTCGACGTCCACGTCTGGGCAAAAGGCCCGGTCGGCGAAGCGACGCGCAACGAGCCGGACACCTTGCTCGAGCGCGACTACGGTGCCGACGGCACGATCTTCGTCACCAGGCGCTACCAGGTGTTCACCGACATGATCCCGCGCCTGATCGACAAGGGCGTCTCCTTCGTCGAGATCGGCGGCAATGACGAGATCATGGTCACCATGCTCTCCCATGACGAGATCGCCGTTCCCGACGGTGCCCATGCCTTGTTCAGCTATCAGCTTCCGGCGGAGCCAGCCACGCGCCGAACGGGGTTGACCGTCGCCGTGCGCAAGCTGCACACCGCTCTGCCGGCGCTGATCAAGGCTGGCGCCAGGCTGGAGCACGTCTACGATTACTGAGGCCTTTCGGCCACAGCCGGAACTCCTGAAACATTCCGTAACGCTTCGCCACGCTCATTCCACAAACGCGGCCAAATCCCGCCTTGATCCACGGCGATTGATGACGTTCCAGCGCCGCGCATCTTTTCCATCGCGCGATCAAGACCGCCCTTGTCGCCATGACCATCGTCGGCTGCGACTGCGACGCCAGGCTTTGCGAATATATCGGCGAGACGCCGGCCAAGTGGTCGACCATCGCCGATTGCGAAGCGGCGATGAAAAGCCAGATGCTGCACGAGCGCAATTTCAACTACCCGCTGGTCTCCGGCATCTGCCGCACGACGCAAACGCAGTCGTCGCGGCTTGCCGCGACCGAGCCTGAATTGACGACGGCGATGCGGACCGCGACCGGCCCGCTTCCCTCGGAATTGAGCCGTCGGCCCAGCATTGCCGTCGGATCGCAGGCAACGGCGACGGAACCGGAAGCTGCCCAGCCCGTCGCCTATGAAGCTGCGATCGACGGCCCGGTGCTCTATCGCACGCAGAACGGTTACGCCGTGGTCAAGACCGACCTTGGCCGCGCCGCCTCCGTGACTGCTGACGCGGCAAAACGCTCCGTGAACTGGCTGGCCGGCCTGATGCCGACGGGACTGTAGGCCCTCGGTCGGTCTCGAAGGTTGAACGCCTGACGATTGGGTGAACGGCTGAAACACAGCACTCTACGGCGCCCCCCTCTGTCCTGCCGGACATCTCCCCCACAAGGAGGGAGATTGGCAGCTTGCTCGCCGCCTCTCGTCTTGCAACGTTGAAAATTAGCGAAAGCGGTCGCGACATTCGATCTCCCCACCTGTGGGGGAGATGTCCGGCAGGACAGGGGGGCGCCGTAGAGCGCGCTACCTTCTTGGCATGAAGTCCTTTCCTGACGTCTACGCAATCCCGCTCAGCGTCTTGATCGCCCGGTAGAAGGTCGACGAAAACAGCTCGGCCGGATCGTACTGCCGCTTCTTCGCCAGGAAGGCCGGCAGTTCCGGATAGGAGGCCAGCAGCTCCTTGCCGGTGTAATGCAACTGGTAGGGCAGGAAGAACCGCCCGCCATGCCTGGTCGTCACGTCGATCAGAGCCCTGGTCAGGGCGCGCATCCTGGCATTGCCGTCGGCGTCAGTGGGCTGGTTGATGTAGAGCACCAGCGAATAAGCTGGTTCCGGCGCATAATTCAGCGCCACTACTTCCTTATGGACGATACGCACCGAGGCATTGAGCACCGGTAATGACTGGTTGCGCAGGATCTCCCGGGCTTCCGCGATGAACGGAGTGTAGGCTGCGCGTGGGATGAAATACTCGTGCAATATGTCCGTTTCGTCCACGAGATCGTTGAACAGATAGGGCACCGAATCGTGCATCGGGTTGTTGCGGGTGACCAGGCAGGCCTCGCCTTCGGCCATTGCCGCCGTCCGCGCTATCGTGCAGCTCTCGAATTTCGGCTCCAGCGTCTTTTCGGCGAACCATTTCAGCTCCTGGAACAGGTCTCCCCATTTCGCCAGGTTCATGATCACCCGCTTCAACCCGACTGATCCGGGTTCGCCGAGGACCGACTGGTCGGCCGGCGGCTGGTCGGCCACCTTATCGTAGCGGTAGACGATCATGTCTTCGAGGAAATTGCCCGGCGCCGTCGACAGATGCCCGTAGAACAGGCCGATATCCTTGTTCGACTCCAGCACCTCGGCGAAGAATTTCGGGAAATCATCCGATTTGATGATCTCGCGCGAGGTCCGGTAGACGGCATTGTCGACGACATCCAGCGTCGCCTCCAGCACCACGCCGAACAGGCCATAGCCGCCGATCACATGGCGGAACAGCTCGGCATTCTCGGTCGGCGCGCAGGTCGCCACCGACCCGTCGGCCAGCATCACCCGCATCGAGCGGATCGAGCTGGCCACCGAGCCGGACTGATGGTCCATGCCATGCGCGTTGACCGACAGCGATCCGCCGACCGAAAAAATGTCGGTCGACTGCATTGCCTTCACCGCGAAGCGCGGGTGCAGCAGGTTCTGGATGTCGTGCCAGCATGCGCCGGGCTGCAGCGTCATCGTCTTCGCCGCCGCATCGACCGTCACCTTGTTGAAGGCGCGCATGTCGAGCACCAGCGCGTTGTCGTCGAAGGCGTGCCCGCCCATCGAATGGCGCACCGCGGCCACCGACACTTTGAGGCCGTTGGCGCGGGCGAAGGCCAGTGCCTTGGCGACATGATCTTCCTCGCGCACTTCGACCACGCCATAGACCGGTGTCATCGACAGGCCGCTGGCATCGTTGATGTCGCCGCCCTTGGCCGACCATGGCAGCGATGGATCATGGGCCGGCGCAGTCTCCAGCGGCTTCAGCGGCAAGCCGATACCGTCTATGTCGGCGATGCGCCCGGCATTCTTCTGCCCCGACGGGCCGCGCGCCAGCCGCGCCACCGTCGTCCCGCCCCACAGCACCGCGCCGCCGACGACTGCCGCACCGAGCAACAGCCGCCGTGACAGGCGAAACCCTTTGCGTTCGTCGACCATGATGCTCCTGCCGCCCATCCCAGGCATGACCCCGCGCCTCGGCTAACCCGCCTCGTCCTTTGCGCCGATCTTGCGCACCAGCGCCGCCGTCGCCAGGACCGCACCCATGTCTGATATCATCGGCGCGACATGCCTGGCGTAGTCGAGCGGCACGGAGATATCGGGCAGCCCGAAGAAATTCTTCGTCTGCGGCAGCAGCAGGAAACCATCGCCACCATTGAGCGCAACGCGCGCCGGATCATCGGGCCATGTCTCGCTGAGCCATGTCAGCGCCTGCGCCAGCCGGCCGCCCACCAGCGGCTGCGCCGCCCCGACATTGTCGGTGCGGAAGTCGTAGGCGGCATCGAGTTCCGGCACGCCGCACGACAGTTCCTGCATCTTGCCGGCGAAGATGCCGCGGAAAAAGCCGACGACCGCATTTGTCCGGCGCGTCGCCACCAATATGCCGGGGAACGGCACGATGGTCTCGAAGGCGACGACGACGCCCTTGAATGCTGTCGTTTCGCTCTTGCCCGTGCCTTGCCGCAGATCGGCTTCGTAAAGCTCGAACGGAAATCCCTCGTAGCGGCCGGACACGATATCGTCGAAGCGCTCGTTGTTGAATGCGCCGATCGTCTCGCGCGGCAGCCGGTCGAACGAATTCGGCGTCACGTCATGCTGGTAGCGCATATCCCTGATGAAACCGAAGACGATCGGCAGCAGGGTCTTGCGGTACGATTGCAGCAACGTGCTCGCCGGCTTGATCGCCTGGAAATAGAGCAGGATCGCCGCCACGAACCCGACGACATAGAGCAACACATGCGGCGTCGAGAACCATTGCTCGTTGGGATCGGCGACCGTGTTGAAGAGCCAGGCGACCAGCGCCACGAACACCAGCACCAGCCCGACGAACAGCGGCACCCGCCAGCGCACTTGCCGGTAGGCCGAAGCCCTCGCCGCCTCATAGGCCTCGAGATTTCTCTTGATGCCGGCGATGTCAACTTCGCTCGGCATGAAATCCGCTGCTTCCATCGCCACCCCCCGCACGCCTCAACAAGCTCATGATAGCCGGTTTTGTCCGATATCTCGACTACAGCACTGAGAGGCAGCGCTTCTCAAGCAGATGTTTGCGCTGCCCCTCATCCGCCTGCCGGCACCTTCTCCCCGTATAGCGACGGGGAGAAGGGGGGAACGCGAACTCGGCGCTTATTCTGCAACGCTGACAATTGGCGAAACCATCAGCGAAAGCGTCTTTCTCCCCGTCACTATACGGGGAGAAATGTCCGGCAGGACAATGAGGGGCAGCGCCATTGCGATAGGCAACGTGCAGCGAGCCCTCACTTACGGCGCTACAGGAAGATCGCACTCAGCCGGTCTTCGACCTTGCTGCGCATTCGGCTTTTTAGCGCCTCGACCGGGACCAATCGCTCATGCCCGCTCGCGCGCAGCCGCATGAAGGTATGCAGCCAGTACGCGGCGACGGCACCACGTGTGCCGGGATCAGCGCTGATATCGACAATCAGGATGCTCCCGATGCGGCCGGGCCACGGCTGGCGCGAAAAGGCCGTGCCGAGGAAATCGCCGAGCCCATAGGCGACGAGCGCCTTGCCGATCTGTTCCACCGGCTGCACGACATGGGCATGATGGCCGGCGATCAGCCCAACGCCATGCTCGACCAGCCGCCGCGCCAGCGCCCGCGTCTCGCCGCGCGGAAAATGCCGGAACTCCCAGTCCCAATGCGGCACTGCACAGATGAGGTCGACACCGTCGGCGGCACCGCGCGGCCATTGAGCCGGGTCGCCCTGCATCGACACGCGGCCCGCGAACGCAGCCGCGTCGGCATTGCGCCACAGCGTGAAGGCGGCAAAGCCCATTGTCAGCGGCCCGACCGCAAGGCGTTCGACCGGACCGGCGGCGGCGGTGCCGCTGCTGCGGATGCCGAGCCGTTTCAGCGCCGCCACGGTCTCGTCGAAACCCCCGATGCCCTGGTCGAGCACATGATTGTTGGCGAGCGACAAAACCAGTTTCCCATGCGCAATGCCGACGGCCGCCAGCGCCTCGGCGAGAAACCGCTCGGTCATGGCATGATGCGTGCCGAGCTTCGTACCCATCGCCGCGCTCGGTCGCTCCACCACCGGGCTTTCGCAATTGCCGATCACCAGGTCGGCGGAGCCGAGCAGCGCCTTGATCGCCGGATCGCACTCCGGCGCTCTGCGATTGGCCACCGCGGAGATATCGCCGACAAAGGCCAGTCGCACCGTGCTGGCCGGCGGCGGCTCCATCATCGCCGCGGCCGCCGGCGCAAAGCCTTGTTGATCGCCGCCGAGCGAAGGCTTCAGGAAGCGTGGCAGCCACGACAATTTGTAGGAGAGCGGATAGTTCGACACGCGCAACCTGTACCGGAATGAGCAGCCAAGTTAGACGATGTGCCTGTCGCAGCGAAGCGCCTCGATCAGGAATTGTTGCCGACGTGCCCGCGCGCCAAGACTTTCGCCGAACGGCCGGTGCCATGGCGGCGGAATCGGATTGGCGTGTTTCGCGGTTGCGGCTTGGCCGCAACGCTGGCGATCCCCCTCTCCCCGTTTTTCACCGGGAGAGGGCCGGGGGTGAAGGGCAGCGCCAACCTGAAGCGATTGCCCTGCAACTGTGGGGTAGTTTCAACTTGACAGGTGACGGCAGCTATGCTAGGAATTTATTCCTAGTGCTGATTTGCGCCAATCACCCGCCGCCGAGGCGGGTTTTTCATTTCATGCTTCGGTGCCGGGCTCATGGCAGGGCCCAAATACCCCACGGGCGCCATGCAAAAATGCATGTATGATCGGCGTGGAACACTGGAGGAGGACCAAGATGAAGCGATTTTCGAGCCTGCTGGCATTCGCCCTCATTCTGCTGCTGCCGGTTGCTTCCGCCGGCGCCGCGGCCCCCGAACCGGCCGCCCTGTTCGAGGCAAAAACCGTAGCGGACCGCGACAGCACGCTTACCGCGCTGGAAGCCGCCGCGCCCGGTGACCCCGCGGCCGCCTATGCCGCCGGCGCCGGTGAGTTCTTCACCGCGCTGGAGATCCTGGCCGGCGGCCTGCACCGCCATGGTTTCGAGAGCCCGCAATCCTTCATGCTGCCGCTGATGCGGCTGCCGGTGCCGGAAAATCCCGATCCCCAACCGCTGACCTACGACGGCTTCCGCGCCATCCTGGTCGCCTTCCGCGACCGGCTGGAAAAGTCCGCCGCCACACTTGGCTCCGTGCCTGCCGATGCCGATATCGGCGTGGAGGTCGACCTCACCCGGCTCGGCATCGATCTCAACGAGGACGGCCAGATCGCGCCGGACGAAAGTGCGGCCGCGATCATGGCCTCTCTGTCGCGCGGCGGCGGTGCGCCAGACGCGGCCGCACCCGCCCTCACCTTCCGCTTCGACCGCGCCGACGGCTACTGGCTGCAGGGCTATGCCGAATTCCTGATGGCGCAGGCGGATTTTTGGCTGGCGCACGACTTCAGCAACGCCTTCGACGGCTCGTTCCACATGCTTTTCCCGCGCGCCAAGCTGCCGCTGCAGGACACGCTCGTCCCGCCCGACGGCGGCATGAACGGCGGCATGTTGTCGGCCGAATGGCGCATCGCCGATTTCATCTCGCTGGTGCATCTGGTCAACTGGCCGGTGGTCGAGCCGGAGCGCCGGCAGGCGGCGCGCCGCCATCTCATGGAAATGATCCGGCTTTCCCGCGAGAACTGGAAGGCGATCCGCGCCGAGACCGACAATGACCGTGAATGGTTGCCCGGCCCGCAGCAGAAAGGCGCCAGCTCGCTCACCGGCCTCGAAGTCGGCGAGGAGCAGGTGCAGGCGTGGCTAGCGGCGCTTGATATGGCTGAGGACCTGCTCGACGGCCACACCTTGCTGCCGCATTTTCGCATAGCCGACAAAGGCATCAACATGAAGCGCTTCTTCGAGGAACCAAAGCCCTTCGACCTGGTGTTGTCGATCACCGGCCCGGCCATCGCGCCCTATCTCGAGAGCGGGAAGATCCTCACCGGCGAGGAGTTCGACCAGATCCAGCGCGAGTTCGGCGGTGCCGGGTTTTTGACCTTTGCGCTGTGGTTCAACTGAGGGCGTGTTTCGACATCGCTCCTGACACCCTTGTGTCAGCAGCCTGGTTTCGTCTCGCGCCCCTCGCCACTCCGCTCTTTCCATTTTGGCTGATACCTCCCATATTCGGGGCATGGCCAAACCCTCTGATAAAAACACGCCGCCGCCGGCGCGTGATGATCGCGCTTCGCCGCCCAAGCGGCGCAGCCCGCTGACCGATTTCCTCGACGCGTCCGAGCCGCTGCATAAGGGCGGCTTTGCCGAGGCGCCGCAGGCCGAATTCACCGGCGCGCCGCTGACCGGCTCGATCGCCGATTGGGCCGAGCAGATCGAACAGGAAGCCGAGAAGGACGGGCGCCAAGTCGTTTCCGACAAGAATGGCGGCAAGGACGGCGGCAAATCGCCGAAGGCGGCGAAAAAGATCCCCGAACGCTCTTCATCCCCCGGCCGCACGGCACGCGGGACCTCGATGGGCGGCGCGGCATCCGCACGGGAGCGCACCGCAGCCGGCCTCAATCCGGTCGCCGGCCTCGATATTTCGCTGGAAGAGGCCGAGACCATGGCCTCCGGCGGCGTCACCGCGACGGTTGCCGCGCTGTCGGCACTGATCGAATCCGGCAACCCGCTGCACAAGGACGGCGTGCTGTGGACGCCGCACCGCCCGGCCCGGCCGGAGAAATCCGAAGGCGGCATCGCCATCAAGATGGTGTCGGATTTCGAGCCGGCCGGCGACCAGCCGACGGCGATCAAGGACCTTGTCGAGGGCGTCAACGACAACGACCGCACCCAGGTGCTGCTCGGCGTCACCGGCTCGGGAAAGACCTTCACCATGGCCAAGGTGATCGAGGAGACGCAGCGCCCCGCCTTGATCCTCGCCCCCAACAAGACGCTGGCCGCGCAGCTCTATTCCGAGTTCAAGAAGTTCTTTCCGGAAAACGCGGTCGAGTATTTCGTCTCCTACTACGACTACTACCAGCCGGAAGCCTATGTGCCCCGGACGGATACGTTCATCGAGAAGGAATCCTCGATCAACGAGCAGATCGACCGCATGCGCCACTCGGCGACGCGCTCGCTGCTGGAGCGCGACGACGTCATCATCGTCGCCTCGGTGTCCTGCATCTACGGTATCGGCTCGGTCGAGACCTACACGGCGATGACCTTCCAGATGCAGATCGGCGACCAGCTCGACCAGCGCGCGCTGCTCGCCGACCTCGTCGCCCAGCAGTACAAGCGGCAGGACGTCAACTTCGTGCGCGGCTCGTTCCGCGTGCGCGGCGACACCATCGAGATCTTTCCGGCCCACCTTGAGGATCGCGCCTGGCGCATCTCGCTGTTCGGCGACGAGATCGAGGCGATCACCGAGTTCGACCCGCTGACCGGCCAGAAGACCGGCGAGCTGAAGAGCGTCAAGATCTACGCCAATTCGCACTATGTGACGCCGCGCCCGACCTTGAACCAGGCCATCAAGTCGATCAAGGAAGAGCTCAAGCATCGTCTGCAGGAGCTCGAACGGGCCGGCCGGTTGCTGGAAGCGCAGCGGCTGGAGCAGCGCACCCGCTTCGATCTCGAGATGCTGGAGGCAACCGGCTCCTGCGCCGGCATCGAGAACTATTCGCGCTATCTCACCGGCCGCCAGCCGGGCGATCCGCCGCCGACCCTGTTCGAATACATCCCAGACAACGCGCTGGTCTTCGTCGACGAAAGCCACGTCACCGTGCCGCAGATCGGCGGCATGTATCGCGGCGACTTCCGTCGCAAGGCGACGCTGGCCGAGTACGGTTTCCGCTTGCCCTCCTGCATGGACAACCGGCCCCTGCGCTTCGAGGAATGGGACGCCATGCGCCCGCTGTCCATCGCGGTTTCGGCGACGCCCGGCGGCTGGGAGATGGAGCAGTCGGGCGGCGTCTTCGCCGAGCAGGTCATCCGGCCGACCGGCCTGATCGATCCGCCGGTCGAGGTGCGCCCGGCCAAGACACAGGTTGACGATGTCGTCGGCGAGATCCGCGAAACCACCAAGGCCGGCTACCGCACGCTGGTCACCGTGCTGACCAAGCGCATGGCCGAGGACCTGACGGAGTATCTGCACGAGCAAGGCATCCGCGTCCGCTACATGCACTCCGACATCGATACGCTGGAACGCATCGAGATCTTGCGCGATTTGCGCCTCGGCGCCTTCGACGTGCTGGTCGGCATCAACCTTTTGCGCGAGGGTCTCGACATTCCCGAATGTGGTTTCGTCGCCATTCTCGATGCCGACAAGGAGGGCTTCCTGCGCTCGGAAACCTCGCTGATCCAGACCATCGGCCGCGCCGCGCGCAATGTCGACGGCAAGGTCATCCTCTATGCCGACCAGGTCACCGGCTCGATGGAACGGGCGATGGCCGAGACCAATCGCCGCCGCGAAAAGCAGATGGAATGGAACGCGGCCAACGGCATCACCCCGGAATCGGTCAAGTCGCGCATCTCCGACATTCTCGATTCGGTCTACGAGAAGGACCACGTCCGCGCCGACATCTCGCAGTTCACCGACAGCGCCGGCGCGATGATGGGCAACAATCTGAAAGCCCATCTCGACGCGATGGACAAGCAAATGCGCGACGCCGCCGCCAATCTCGATTTCGAGAAGGCGGCCCGCATCCGCGACGAGATCAAGCGGCTGCGCGAGATGGAACTGTCCATCTCCGACGATCCGCTGGCCAAATATGCCGACATGGAAAGCCCCGTCTCCGGCCGCGAGAAAGGCAAGCACAACAAGGGCGTGGCCAAACATCGTACATCAGAGGAAAAGGAGCGTTTCCGCAAGCTCGACGAGGCACGTGCCGCCGAAGAGGCGGCCAAGGCTGCCCGGCCCAACCTGTTCCGCAAGCCGGCGCTGGACGAGATGGGCGCCGACGGCGCCGTGCCGGTGAAGAAGCCGTTGTTCGCCAAGCCGTCGCTGGACGATATGGGGCCTGGCACCGACATGCCGACGCCATCAGGCGCGGTGTCCCGTTCGCTGTTCAAGAAGCAGTCGGCGCAGGAGGCGCACGGCTCGGATTTCGGTATACCGGGTGAACCGACCAAGCCGCTGTTCAAGAAGAATTCGCTCGACGAGATGACTGTGCGGCGGACCGAGAAGCCGATCGAGGGAAAAGTGCCGGCGAAGCCGCGGCCGATCTCCCCCCGTGTGGGGGAGATGCCCGGCAGGGCAGAGGGGGGCGCGAAGGATCGCGACGATTCCGCCAAGCCCAATGTCCGCCAGCGCGCCGGTATCGGTTCTTACGAGGATCCGGGCGACGCCCGCCGCGAAAAGCGCCGGCCGGGCAAGACTGGTCGGCCAGGACGGTAATTCTGCCGTGGCGCTGCTTGAGCGCCGCATGTATCTTCTTGCCATCGCTTGGGTGGCTACAGATGATAACACGCCGTTTCTTTGGGCTTTTTGCCACGGTTGCCGCAGCTTTCCTGCCGTCTCGCGCGGCGTCTCAAACAACGAACGCGCCGCGGCGCTTGCAGGATGACATTCCGGTCGCCGCGCGATGGATATCCAACGCACTGCGGAGTTCGGGCTATGGCGCGGATTTTACGCCCAAAAGCATAGCGGAGGTGGAACGCTTCTCTCACGAGCAAACGAAGGATGGAGAACCCATCTCCGGTGGGTTGATGTCGCAAGATCTCGGATCGCGCTTGTTTGCGTTGGGCAGCTATTGCGGTGAGGTGCTCCGCAAGGAACTCGGTGAGCATTGGCTGACGAATGACAACGATCCCGAGGGGGAAATCAACGCTGCCCTCAAGGTCGGAAACGGAGTTACCTGCTGGCCCATGCAACGGGTCATGAAACGACTGCGCAGCAGCGAAGACGATCTGGTGCATTGGGCCGAAGGGATCCGGCGAGGCTGACGTCCGCATCCCGCCAACCCCTTGCCATCGGCCCCTCCCCTGGTGTAGCCTAATTCCCCAACTCGAACGTCCAGAAAGGAGGGCTGCGTGCATATCGACCACCACCGTCAGCGCGGCCCTGTCCTTGCCCTGCGAGCTTGCTTGCAGGGCTGACCAGGGACGGTCCGGGTTTCTCCCGCTTCGATTTTTTGGTCTGCCCTTCGTGGTGCCGCAACGCTGAGCCTGATGGCTAGCCCACGCACCGTCAAAGTGCATTGAGCCGGCCTCCGGCAAGACCAGAGAAATCAAAATGGCCCTGATCAGCCTCAAATCCCTCGGTGTCACCATGAGTGCGCCGCTTTTTTCCAACCTCGACCTCACCATCGGCGCCGGCGACCGGCTCGGCATCGTCGCCGCCAACGGCCGCGGCAAGTCGACCTTGCTCAAATGCCTGACCGGCGAGATGGAACCGACATCCGGCGACATAACCCGCACGCGCGGCCTGCGCGTCGGCCATGTCGAGCAATCCGTTCCGCCGGCCCTCCTCGACCGTACCTTTCATCAGGTGGTGGCCGCTGCCTTGCCGGCCGAGCAGGCCGAAAGCGAGCTGTGGCGTGTCAAGGTCGTACTGGATTCTCTCGACGTGCCCGAACCGATGCGCGAGCGGCCGATGTGTGCCCTGAGCGGCGGCTGGCAAAGGCTGGCGCTGATCGCTCGTGTCTGGGTCACCGACCCCGACGTGCTACTGCTCGATGAGCCGACCAACCATCTCGATCTCGCCAAAATCAGCCAGCTTGAGACCTGGCTGAACACACTGCCGCGCGAGGTGCCGGTGGTGATCGCCAGCCACGATCGCGCTTTCCTGGACGCCACCACCAACCGCACGCTGTTCCTGCGCCCCGAGCAGTCGCCGGCATTTGCCCTGCCCTATTCCCGGGCAAGACAGGCGCTCGACGAAGTCGATGCCTCGGCCGATCGAAAATTCCATCGCGACATGAAGGTGGCGCAGCAATTGCGTCGGCAGGCGGCCAAGCTCAACAACATCGGCATCAACTCGGGCAGTGACCTGCTGACGGTCAAGACCAAGCAGCTCAACCAGCGCGCCGAACGCCTGGAAGATGCGGCAGCACCTGCGCATCGCGAGAAAACGGCGGGCGCGATAAAGCTCGCCAATCGCGGCACCCATGCCAAGGTGCTGATCACGCTCGATGATGCGGCGGTCGAGACACCCGACGGCACGCTGCTGTTCAGGACCGGCAAGCGCCATATCTGTCAGGGCGACCGCATCGTCCTGCTCGGCCGCAACGGCGTCGGCAAATCGCGCTTCGTCACCCTGATCAGGAATGCCATCGCCGAATCTGAAACGATACCGAACGTGGAGGTGACGCCGTCGACGGTGCTCGGCTACAGCGACCAGGCGCTGTCGGGCATCAGCGGCGACGACACGCCGCTGGCGATGCTCACGCGCAGCTTCGATGTCGGCCAGCAGCGCGCCCGCTCGCTGCTGGCGGGTGCGGGCGTCAGCATCGACATGCAGGAGCGCAGGATCGGCGTGCTGTCGGGCGGACAGAAGGCGCGGCTGATGATGCTGGCGCTCAGGCTCGCCAATCCCAATTTCTACCTGCTTGACGAGCCGACCAACCATCTCGACATCGACGGCCAGGAGGCGCTGGAAACGGAACTGCTCGCCCATGAGGCAAGCTGCGTGCTCGCCTCGCACGACCGCTCCTTCATCAGGGCGATCGGCAACCGCTTCTGGCTGATCGAAAAGCGGCGGCTGACCGAGATCGATAGCCCGGAAGACTTCTTCCGCTCGGTGGCCGAGGGGACTGGCTGAGGAAAGCCCCGCATCTGCCGGGCCCGGCATTTTGAAGTACCGTCGTTCCCGACGCCGTGTTCACCACGGAAGAAAGCTTTTCCATCGACCTAAAAAGGCGCATCCTGCCGCGGCAGAGCTTAGGGAGGGATAGGATATGCGTGCGGTAGACCTCGTTAACAACTTCTACCAAGCCTATGCAGATCGCGACATCGAGGGCGCACTGGCGCTTTGCGCCGATGATGTCGTGTTTCGTTGGATCGCCGATCCGCGGCAGTCGCGTCGCGCCGGCAGCGCTCGCGGCAAGCACGAATTCCTTGCGCGCCTGGTGGACCTGAATGAGGACTTCGAATACCGGCGCGTCATTCCGGTCGAGATCATCGATGGCGGCGACAAGGTTGCCGCCCAGGTCGAATACCACATGACACGTCGCGCGACCGGCGACGAGTTCGTGATGCCCGTCGCCGATTTCTGGACAATACGCGACGGCCTGGCCGTCGAGGTGGTGGAATATTACGACACTGCGCTAGCCGCGGCGGTCAACTGAACCACGTCCGCCCTTGCACGGGCCGATTCCGATCTGACGACAAGAAATTTCAGCGGCCTGTCGGATCATGACTGCACGCCACGTCCTTGGGACGCCGACACGATGATGCCGGCTTCAACCAGGGAGAGTGAATCATGTCCATTCTGTCATCCATAGGCCGCATCGCGACCCGTTACTCGGCGAGCCGCGCCCGTTACCGCAGCGAGCGTGCGCTACTTTCACTGCCGATCGAATTGCGCAAGGACATCGGCTGGCCCGAAATCCTCGACGCGCAAAACGAACGTCGCCTTGCCATGGCAACCGCGTTGACCAAGGTAATATGAAGACGACCTCCGGCCCGTGGCCTGAGCGTTTGATCTTGGCGTTCGAAAAAAAATCGGCGGCCATGTAGGATTGCCGCCGCTTCATTCGTCCTGTGGTTGGCAAGGCCAAGCCAAACGCAAAGAGGAGCAAGAGATGAACGACCAGCCCCAGACTCAACCTGCCGCGAAAGTCCTCGGCGGTTTGACGCCCTATCTTCAGCTGGATAGCGCCTTCAAGGCTTCCGAATTCTATCAAAAGGCCTTCGGCGCCGAGCAGGTCTTCTTCTACCCGCCGGATGAGCAGGGCCGCACCATGCACATCCACCTGCATATCAACGGTTCGACGCTGATGCTTTCCGACTTCTATCCCGAGCACGGCATGTCCGCCGTGAGGCCGCAGGGCTACACCATGCAGCTTCACCTCGGCAGCGACGATATCGACGCCTGGTGGCAACGGGCTGTCGATGCCGGTTGCGAAGTCGTCATGCCGCTGCAGGTGATGTTCTGGGGCGACCAGTGGGGCAATATGCGCGATCCGTTCGGCGTGGAGTGGGCAATGAACGCGCCGGTGAAGAAGGGCTGAGCAATCCGCGAATGACGAGGCGCCCTCGCCGGCCGACGCCGGTGGGGCATCCATTCGAAAAATCCCTGAAGAGGAGACCCACAATGTCCTATGTCGATGGCTTCGTACTCGCCGTGCCCAAGGCAAACCTCGATGCCTACAAGGAGATGGCGCAACTGGGCGGCACCGTCTGGAAGGAGCATGGCGCCCTCGCCTATGTCGAATGCATCGGCGACGACGTGCCCTATGGCGAGGTCACCTCGTTCCCGCGCGCCGTGCAGGCCAAGGACGACGAGGTCGTCATCTTCTCCTGGGTCGTCTACGAATCACGGCAGAGCCGCGACGCGGTGATGGCCAAGGTGATGGCCGACCCGCGCCTGAAGAGCGACTGGTCGACGATGCCGTTCGACGGCAAGCGCATGATCTTCGGCGGCTTCCAGCCCTTCATGGAGCTGTAGCACCACTTAGGGTAGGTCGAGATTGAGGTCAGGCCGGCCTCACCTCAATATCGGCCTACCCGAGCCGGTCGAGCAGCGGCTTCAACCGATCGCCATAGCGCTTCCACAGATCGACCGAGCCCTGGTACATCGGCTGGCGCACCTGCGCGGCCGAGGCCGTGCGCACGGGACGGTCAGTCTCGTGGAACGACAGCGCCCTATCGTCCCAGGGCAGGCCGAGATGGGCGATCAATGCCCGCGTCTGCCCTTCCTGGTTGGCGACGAAATCCTCGTAGCGCACATCGTGCACGACGCCGGGCAAAACGGTATGCCAATGCGCCATGATGTCCGTGTAGAGATTATGGAAATCGGCGAGCTCGCCGAGATCGTAGCCATAACGGTGGCTGTCGCCGCGAAAATGCACCTTGTAGATCGACAGGCACGTCGCCGCCGCATCGCGCGCGCAATGGATGATCTTGGCCTTGGGCAGCATCAGGTGGATGAAACCGATAAGCAAAAAGTTGCCTGGCATTTTGTCGGTGACATGGCGGACATGCGGATAGCGGGCATGCAGCATGTCGAGATAGGCCTGCCCGGCCTCGGCAAAATCCGCATCGGATACATCAGATACTCCCCACGGGAAGCCGCCTGGCATGGTCGACGGGAACTGCTTGCCGACCACAGTCTTCAAAATACTGAGCTCGCCCGCGCCATAGACCTGGGGATGGCTGGCGATGATCTGTTCGACCAGCGTCGTGCCCGAACGCGGCATGCCGACGACGAAGATCGGCGTGTCGTCGGCGATTGAGCTCGGCTTGTGTTTTTCGAAGAAGCTGGCATCGAACACCGACTTCATCGCATCGAATTCGGCCCGCGTCCTGCCCGCATCATAGTCGATGCCCGTGCGGCGAATGGCATTGCCTTCGGCGAAATAGTCGAAGGCACGGCCATAATCCTTCAAATCGTCATTGGCCTTGCCAAGGCCGAAGGCAAGCTGCATCCGCGCCAGGCTGTCCTGCGGCGCCTTGGCATGCTGCGTCTCCATTCCGGCAAGCTCGGCGTCGCGCTCCTTCTGGCGCTTGACCTGCGTCAGCATCAGCCAGGCTCGCGCCATGCCGGGGTTGATCGCCAGCGCCTGCCGGAAATGCTCCACAGCTTCATCGAGCTTGCCCTTTTCCATCAGCCCGACGCCGAGCCCGTGCAGCAAATCGGCGTCCTTCGGCCGGATCGCCAATGCTTCGCGGAAGACGGCGAGCGCCTCGTCCAGCCGCCCCGCCTCCTGCAGCGTTTCGGCAAGCCCGATGCGGGCGCGGACATGGAACGGATTGCGACCTATGGTGCCGCGATAGATCTCCTCCGCGCCCTCGAACTGTCCCAGTTGCTTCAGCGAGGAGCCGAGATTGTCGCGGGCCGCGAGCTGGTCCGGCCGGATATCTACCGCGCCGCGGAAGAAATCGATTGCCGCCGCGACGCGACCGAGATCGCGCATCACCGTTCCGAAATTGTTGAGGAAATCCGGATTTTTGGGTTGCAGGCGCACCGACTGTTCGAGGAGATCGAGCCCTTCGGCGCTGCGCCCGGTCTGGTGCAGCAGAAGCCCGAGGAAATGCGCCGCCGCCGCGTGATTGGCCTTTTGCGCCAGCACCTGCCGGTAGAGCATCTCGGCCTCTTGCCGGCGCCCGGCCTGATGCAGTTGCAGCGCCTGCTGCACATATCGGTCGAGGGCCGTGGGCGGCTGCCCTCCGGAACCCGATCTGGCGCCTGCGCCTGCTGCTCTTCTCGGATCTCTATTGATGGGAAACCTGCCGTGTTTTGTCCGCCTGCCGCGATCTAGGCCATTGGCGCGTCAGGTTCAAGGGTTCGCAGGCCAGCTTACCGGAAATCGGCATGGGTCAGCACATACATGTTCTTGCGACCGTGCGAATAGGCTTCCCGCGCAACATCCTGGATCGACGAACGCTCCGCGTCGAACGCGCTGAGATACACGGCTTCGGCTTCGCTGGTGGTCGGACTTGCCGATGAAAGCGCTGCGATCGCCACGAAGAAAGGCACTTCGAACATGCCGTCATGACCGACGAAACGAATGCGCCTAGCCGCGGCGTCATAGGAGCGGCTGCGGTTGGGAAAGTTGAGCGTCATGATCGAACTCCTCAGCGCGTGACCCGAACCGGAGGTTCGGAAAGGACCATACGCAAAAATCAAAGTGCTACAGCGTGCTCTGCGCGTCCAAAAGGACGCGGCGCTGTAGGTCACTGCAAGCCGGCCATGTCAGATCAGGCGGTTGGCCTCCGCAACCTGTCTGGCCCGCCGCACCGTGCCGTCGGTGTCGGCGATCCTTCGCCTTGCCGCCTCGTCACTTCGTATCGTCAGCCGCGCCGACATGACTTTCGCAGGCGCGACGGCGTGCTTGATGATCGGCTTGATTGTTACGGTCGAACCGCCCGATGTTTTCACGAAAACCATGATTCTCCTTTCAGATACAAATAAAAATCGAGGCCGGGTGGAATTTTCCGGCAGAATCTCAAACAATTCTTGTGAGTGGTCGGATCGTATCATAATTCTACAAATATTCCTAGAGAAGTAATTTCACGACAAGATCGGCATCAGGCAGGAATCTTCTTGAATAAACCACAATTTCGGATTAGTGATTTGAGATCGTTTTTTGGGCCAAGCTTGGCATCTCGCGGCGTCAGAGGTTCTCGACCCGCCAAACTCATTCCAGATCGCCGATACCCAAATTGCCGATACAGGGACGCGCGAGACTTAAGTCCCGGTGCAGCAAAGCAGGCGCCACCTTATCGGATTCATGCCGGGAACGAGACTTCGAGGCACGAGAATGTCTGGCCGAACTACCCATTCGATCGCGCATTTCGAGGCACCCTTCATGCTCGGCGGGCTGGAGGGAAAGTTGCCGGCCGGCGACTACGACATCGACCACGATGAGGAGCTTATCGATGGCATGTCATGGCTTGCCTGGCGCCGTGTCGCCACTTTCATCCATCTGCCGGCAAGGACGGTGAAAAGCCAGACCAGCCAATTGGTCGCCATCGACCTCGCCGAACTCGAAACCGCGCTGAGGCGCGACCAGGAGAATGCCGCATGATCCGCTTCCAGCAGAGCGCGCGCCCGCGCACCGACACGCCCGCGCATCTTTTCGCGGTCGGCCAGACGGTTCGCATGAAGAGCCGCACCGGCCTTGTTCAGAAGACCGCGGAGCTGTTCCAGATCAAGAGCAAGCTGCCGGTCAAGGACGGCTCGCCGCAATACCGCATCCGCAGCGACGAGGAGACCCATGAACGGGTCACCACGGAAGACAATCTCGAAGTGGCCGACAGTCCGAGCGCCTAGGTCCACATCGACCGCTACCATCACGTTCACCAGTCACGAGGACCAAGAAAATGGCCAAGGGTCAACAGCGCAGCAACCGCGAGACACGCAAGCCCAAGAAGGACAAGGCGGTGGCAAAGCCGGCCTCGCCCTTCGGCTCGGCCGTCAAGCAGGCGGAAGCCGGTTTGAAGCCGAAATCCAAGGGCTAGCGTTCCGAGACGCCGCTCGAGTCTCACCACGCGCGTGCACCGGAGCGGCCTTGGTGCGCCCGCAGAACTGCGGCGCCGCAACATGGAGGCGTGCTTGAACTTCGTCGTCGAGTTCTATCGTTCGCGCGACGCCGACGAAGCGATGCTCGACAGGGTGTCGCTCGAGGCACCGAACCTGCGCGCCGCCCTGCATGGCGCCACCGAGCTGTTCCGCTCGCTGGCGATGCCGCAGGTCCCGGACCGCCTGCGCATTTCCGACGAAGACGGCAGCGAGCTTTATGCCGGGCCGGCCGATGGGGCGTATCCGGCGGACGCCTAGCACGCCCCAAGCCGTGTTCTGTGCATGCGTTGTCTAACCCTTACAAAGCTAGAATCGCCTAGCTATCTGCAACATCCTTAAGGCTTGCCTGCTTACCATCATCGGCCTGCACGCGGCCCCTCCCCGTCCGGAGACCCCGTCCGGAAACGGGGAGGAAACCAACCCCTCAGCAAGGACCGTTGTCGACGATGCGATAGTCGGCGGCGCGGGCCTCGCATGCGTTGGGGAAGGTGCGCAGCCGGCCCCGGCGGCTTGCACAGACCGGGGCATACTCGCGCGTGCAGAACGTCTGCTCCTCGCCATAACCGCCGTCGTCGCGGCACTGGCCGCCGCGGATGATGCGGTACCCGGCCCGCTCGGCAAGGCAGGCATTGGCGAAGGTCTGGCGGTCGCCCCCACGCCGGGCGCAGACCGGATCATACTGCCTGGTGCAGAATTGCGGCCCGGGCCTTGGCGGGCGGTACCCCGGTCCTTCCTCCACCACCACCGCAGTACAGGCTGCAAGAATTACCGACAGCAACAGGATGGCAAAACCCTGCCGCGAGAAGATTGCCGCAAGAAATTTCATGACTATACCTCCTCGAGCCCCCGCCCCAATGCATGTCGCCCAAAAGGCCTGGCCCAAGGGTGCGCAGCGGTTTCGGGACAGAACCGCGCTCCCCTCCAAGCCGATCCTCGCCATTCCACCGTCAAATGCAACCCCTGTTTGCAAGCCACCCCAGCCCCGTTGGACCATGCGTGGCCGGGCTCTGGCCGATGACCGGGCAAGGACCCGGGTCTATCGATACAGTGCGTCGGAGTGCACCTACTGGGCGACCCGCTGGCGCTACCTTGCAACCACCACGTTTCCGTGCGATAAATTTTGCGTTCGGGCATTTGCGACCCGGAGAGCGGAACGTTTTGGACGACCTTTCCCCGATACATTGTGAATCTCTGACGGCCCCGTTTTTCGGCGAGGGGTTTTGATCATGCGCCAATGCATGACTGCCGAAGCAACCACCGGGACTTGCCCACGGCGTCAGGCGGCGGGCAAACCACAAGACTGACACGGGTGAAGGAGTTTCCCCAATGGCCCAGACCGGCACCGTTAAATTCTTCAACGCTACCAAAGGCTTCGGCTTCATCACGCCAGATGACGGCGCCAAGGACGTGTTCGTCCACATCTCCGCGATCGAGGCTTCGGGCCTACGCACGCTCGTAGATGGCCAGAAGGTCACCTTCGACGTCGAGCCCGACCGCATGGGCAAGGGACCGAAGGCGGTCAATCTCCGCGCGGACTGAGCCGTCGGCTCGCGCACGTCCACTTCGGACGTGCTCAAGAACGCACCCGAGGGCGCTCCAAACGCCTTGAACCGGCGTTCAGCGCCGGATCCGAGTTTTCGAAGGCGCGGCGGTTTTCGTCGCGCCTTTTTCGCGCCTGGAAGGGCAAGCCAATGCTCGCAAAACTTTCTCTTGCCGATGACGCTAAAATAAAGGACAAATTTCCACTCGGGCATTTGCCGGCCCGAGACTGGACTTGATGGGATCAAAGGAGCTTCCCATGCCGCAGACCGGCACCGTCAAATTCTTCAATCATGCCAAAGGCTTCGGCTTCATCACGCCGGATGATGGCGCGAAGGATGTCTTCGTTCATATTTCGGCCGTGCAGGCGTCGGGTCTTCCCGGTCTTGAGGATGGGCAGAAGGTAACATTCGACACCGAGCCGGACAAGCGCGGCAAGGGTCCGAAAGCCGTCAACCTGTCGATCGGCTGAGCCGAACTCGAGACAGCGTCGGACTGGCCCCGCGGGGCAGGTCCGCTCCTTGGTGAGCGTGCGGTATTTGTTGGTCGCGCCATGCCTGATCGATGAATGTCGACTGGTCTCAACCCACCAATTTCGTTCAGCCCCCGTTCAGCCACGGTCGTCTATTAGTCTTCGGTAAAGCCGGACCGTATCCCCAAATTGCGCGGGCCGGAACGAAGGAGACCGACATGAATCGAATTTTCAAGACCGCTATCCTGTCAGCCGCGATTGTCGCAACCACGCTTGCGACCTTGCCGGCGGCCAGCGCTGGTGAGTGGCGCCACCACCGGCACCACCATCGTGGCAATGGCGACGCGATTGCGGCAGGCGTCCTTGGCCTAGCGGCCGGCGCCTTGATCGTTGGTGCGCTCAACAATCCGCAGCCCAGCTACTACGATCCGGGCTATGACGATTACAATCGCTACCCGCGGCCGGCCCCGGTGCGCCGCTACTACGCGGAACCGCGGGTCGTCTACAATGACGGCTACGCCGAGCCTTGGACCCGTGGCTGGTATGAATACTGTTCGGACCGCTATCGCACGTTCAATGCCCGCACCGGCACGTTCACCGGCTATGACGGCGAACAGCATTTCTGCACCGCCAACTAATTTTAAGGCTCCCCTGCCCCCAACCAAAAGCGCTGTCCGAAAGGCCAGCATTTTTTGCTTCGCGATCAATTCTGCGCTGCAGCCGGGCCGGCTTCAGATGAGAAATGGATTGGTCCGGCGCTCCTCGCCGAAGCGACCGCCGGGACCATGGCCGCAGATGAAGCCGACATCGTCGCCGAGCGGCAGAAGCTTGTCCTTGATCGAGGCGATCAGCGCGGCATGGTCGCCGCCTGGCAGGTCGGTGCGCCCGACCGAGCCGCGGAACAACACGTCGCCGACATGGGCGAACTTCGCGGCACGATTATAGTAGACGACATGGCCGGGCGCGTGGCCGGGGCAATGAAAGACCTCGAACGTGTGCTGGCCGAACGAGACGGTCTCGCCTTCGCTGAGAAAGCGGTCGGGCACGCAATTGCGCACGGGATCGGTGACGCCGTAGAGTTTCGCCTGGTTCTCGAGATTAGCCAGCAACGGGCGGTCGGCCTCATGCGGGCCGATGATTTCGATACCGAGCGCCTCCTTCAGCTCCATCGCGCCGCCGGCATGGTCGATATGACCATGCGTGATCCAGATCGCACCGGCGTCGATCGCATTGTCCTTCAGCGCTGCCAGCACCTTGTCGACGTCGCCGCCCGGATCGACGACGACGCCTTGTCTGTCGTCCATGTCGAAGAGGATGGTGCAGTTTTGCTGGAAGGCCGTGACCGGCACGATACCGGCATTGAGCTGACCCATGATCGTCCTTTCGCTGTGCCGCCCCTGATATGCCCCTGATGTAGAGGCTCATGCCAACAGCGTCCACCGTCGCCAATCGGAGCGAGGGACCTCAGACAAAACCGGTCGCGGCAACGGCAAAACGAAATGGGCGGCCGAAGCCGCCCATGCGAAAAACCCAAAACCGCCAAGCTTACTTCTTCATCGCATTCATGACCGCGCCGATGATGGCCGTCAGAATGGCGCCACCACCGGCACCGCCGATGATGTTTTGCAGATTCAGCGCGCTGCCCAACCCGCTCGTTGCCGCTGCGGCCGCACCCGGATCGACCGCGCCACCGCCGAGCAGGCTGCCGAGGATGGCCGCGCCACCAACACCGCCAACAGCGCCGCCCAGGATTTTGGTGAGCTGCCCCATTGCCGCTGTCTTGAGCGCCGCGCCCACTGCCTGACCACCGATGACACCCGTTATCACCTGAATAATGATCGGAAGAAGCGTGTTCATGTCCATAGTACCAGTCCCTCCTTAGCTGCCAGCCTCCCGGGCCGACATCAAGATGAGACGCGGAATTGGGCGAAAGTCAAATGCAGAAGTGCTTAAATAAAAGGGGCGGCCCGAAAACCGCCCCTACTTGTTAAAAAAGCTGTGACTTTCGTTATTCTGCGGCGATCGCGTGGTTGGGTTGAACGGCCACAGAATAGTCGTTCATCAGTGTCTTGGCGATTTCACCCACCTCGAATCGGTATGGGCCGATCTCGGAAACCGGCGTCACCTCGGCCGCCGTCCCGGTGAGGAAGCACTGCTGGAAGCCTTCGAGCTCTTCCGGCATGATGGCGCGCTCGATCACCTCGAAGCCGCGATCCTTGGCAAGACCGATGACCGTACGGCGGGTGATGCCGTCGAGGAAGCAATCGGGCGTGGGTGTGTGGATCTTGCCGTCCTTGACGAAGAAGATGTTGGCGCCCGTCGCTTCCGCAACCTGGCCGCGCCAGTCGAGCATCATGGCATCGGCATAGCCCTTGGCCTCGGCGGCATGCTTGGACATGGTGCAGATCATGTAGAGGCCGGCAGCCTTCGATTTCGACGGCGCGGTGCGCGGATCGGGGCGGCGCCATTCGGCCAGGTCGAGACGGATGCCCTTCAGCTTCTGTGCCGGATCGAAATAGCTCGGCCACTGCCAGATGGCGATGGCGCAGTTGATCCGGCTGTTTTGCGCCGAAACGCCCATCTGTTCACTGCCGCGCCAGGCGATCGGCCGGACATAGGCATCCTGGAACCCCTGCTTTTTCAGCAGCGCGCGGCAGGCGTCGTCGATCTCGGCGACCGAATAGGGAATCTTGAAGCCGAGCAGGCGAGCCGATTCATGCAGGCGCTCGCTGTGGTCGGTCAGTTTGAAAATTTCGCCGCCATAGGCGCGCTCGCCCTCGAACACCGAGCTGGCGTAGTGCAGACCATGGGTCAGCACGTGGATCTTGGCGTTGGCCCATTCGACGAACTCGCCGTTCATCCAGATAAAGCCATCCATTTGGTCAAAGGGAACGGATGCCATGGTAACCTCCCGCGGGCGACCGCCCGCATATAATTGTGTCGTTGCGTGTTTCGTGTCAGCCGCACCGGGCGGCCCGTTTCTCAAAGCGTAGCGTATCTCGAAGCGTAGGCGGATATTAAAGGTCTGGCAAACACAGGAAGTTCCGGAAAAACGGCCTTCCCTTGCCTTTTCGTTCGCAATCCGTCGAAAAGCTTGCCAAAAATTACCATCGGCGGAAAATTACGTCAATAGTGCTGACATAATTTCGCTTTCGCACGGAGAAAAGATGACGGATCGCAGCCACCCAGCCGGAAAACCGATCAGGACGGCGATCTCCGACGAGGATGGCATCGACTTTGCCATCATCGAGTTGTTCTTCTTCGCCTATCGCGATTTCACCTCAGATCCGGACCAGATCCTGTCCGATTATGGCTTCGGCCGCGCCCATCACCGGGTTCTGCATTTCGTCAATCGCAGGCCGGGCCTGACGGTAGCCGAACTCCTCGACGTGCTGAAGATCACCAAGCAGAGCCTGGCGCGCGTGCTCAAGCAACTGATCGACACCGACCATGTCGTCCAGTTGCAGGGTCCGCGCGACCGCCGCCAGCGCGAACTCTATCCGACGGCCAAGGGCCGCGCCCTGGCCTTGGCGCTGGCACGGCCACAGTCGCGCCGCATCCATGCTGCATTGGAAGATTCCGGAGCAACCGAACGCGCCTTGATCGAACGTTTCCTGGAAGCGATGGTCAATCCGGAACTAAGGGCGCAGATCGACACAGTGCCCACAAAAATGTCAGGGAAAAGCCATGGAGACCATTGAAAGGGTTGATCGACCGGCAGCACCGGACGACGATGCGCCGCATCTGCTGGTGATCGATGACGATACCCGTATCCGCAATCTTCTCAAACAATATCTGACCGAAAACGGCTTTCGCGTCACCGTTGCCGGAAATTCCGGCGAAGCGCGGCGCAAGCTCGCTGGCCTCGATTTCGATCTGCTCGTGCTCGATATCATGATGCCGGGCGAAACTGGCGTAGACCTAGCCAAGGCGCTGCGGGTAAGCAAGAACGTGCCAATCCTGATGCTCACCGCGCTTTCCGAAACCGACAGCCGGATCACCGGGCTCGAGGCCGGCGCCGACGACTATCTGCCGAAGCCTTTCGATCCCCGCGAATTGATCCTGCGCATCAACAACATCCTGCGCCGCGGCGGTCCGGCAACGACGCCCAAGGTCGAGCAGCTGGTCTTCGGCCCTTACACGTTCCAGATTGCCAGGCGGGAGCTCAAGCGCGGCGGCGAGGCTCTGAAGCTGACCGACCGCGAGCAGGAGATCCTGGCAATCTTCGCGGCGCGGGCCGGCGAGACGATACCGCGCCATGAACTTGTCGGCGACGAGTCCGACGTCGGCGAGCGCACCATCGACGTCCAGATCAACAGGCTGCGCCGCAAGATCGAACGCGATCCGTCCAATCCGGTCTGGCTGCAGACCGTGCGCGGTATTGGGTATCGGCTCAGCGTGGAATAGACTGCCGCCCGCGGCCCCTTGTTGAGTGGCTGCAGATGAGCAAGAAGGGCGAATGGCGACCACGCAACTGGAACGGCCGGGAGATCGCGGCTTCAGCGCTCGCGCCACGCGGACGCTGAAGGCCGTGCCGCGTGCCTGGAAACGGTTCTGGCGCCTCGTTTCGCTGTACATGCCGAAGCGGCTCTATGCCCGCTCGCTGATCATCGTCATCGCACCGATGATCCTGCTGCAATCGGTCCTCGCCTTTGTCTTCATGGAACGCCACTGGCAGACCGTGACGCAGCGCCTGTCGCAGGCCACGGTCCGCGACATCGCCGCGATCGTCGACCTGGTGGAAACCTATCCGAACGACGCCGACTACGCCAACGTCATCCGCATCGCGCAGGATCGCATGCAGCTGAAGATCGACCTGCTGCCGCCCGAGCCGCTGCCGCCGCCCGGACCAAAGCCGTTCTTCTCGATCCTCGACGAGATCCTCTCGTCCGAGATCACCCATCAGATCAACCGTCCGTTCTGGATCGATACGGTCGGCAATTCCAATATCATCGAGGTTCGCATCCAGCTCGAGGGCAAGGTGCTGCGCGCCTTCGTGCGCCGCAGCCAGGCCTATGCCTCGAACACGCATATTTTCCTGATCTGGATGGTCGGCACCTCGCTGGTGCTGCTGATGATCGCCATCCCATTCCTGCGCAACCAGATCCGGCCGATCCTGACGCTGGCCGAGGCCGCCGAAAGTTTCGGCAAGGGCCGGCCGATGCCGCGCGATTTCCGTCCGCGCGGCGCCGACGAGGTTCGCCGCGCCGGCTTTGCCTTCATCCAGATGCGCGAACGCATCGAACGCCAGCTCGAGCAGCGCACCGCCATGCTGACGGGCGTCAGTCACGATTTGGGAACCATCCTCACCCGCTTCAAGCTGCAGCTTGCGCTGACCGGGACCAAGGCCGACACCGAGGCGCTCGGCCAGGACATCGACGACATGCAGTCTATGCTGGAAGGTTATCTCGCCTTTGCCCGCGGCGAAGCGGCGGAAGACGCCGGCCGTTTCAATCTTGAAGCCTATTTCGAAAAGCTCGGCGAGGAGGCCACGCTGCGCAAGCGCAAGCTGTCGACTGCGCTCACCGGCGATCCACATGTGCATGTGCGGCCCCACGCCTTCGCCCGGCTGCTGTCCAATATCGTCGGCAATTCCTTCCGTTACGCCAAGGCGGTTGAGATCAACGCCAACCATGGCCGCGGCACGCTGCTCGTCACCATCGACGACGACGGTCCGGGCATTCCGCCCGAAAAGCGCGAGGGCGTGTTCAAGCCTTTCGTGCGGCTTGACGAGGCCCGCAACCTCGACGCCAGCGGCACCGGCCTTGGCCTTTCCATCGCACGCGACATCGCCCGCAGCCATGGCGGCGACATCATGCTGGACAAGAGCCCGCTCGGCGGCTTGCGCGCCGTCATCAAGGTTCCGGCCTGATTAGAGCGACGTGCGTCCAATTGGACGCACAAAGTGCGCTCTAACACTTTGAACCTACGCATCGGCCTGCGCCTTCATCGGCCCGTCATGAAACCATGCTGAAGAGCGCGCATGAAGCGCGCGATCCTGATTGATTCGGCCTTGCGGCCTCGCATCAAGGAAACCGACGACCTTTCAAGCAAAGAGCTGCTATGCGCATCCTGATGGTCACCGACGCCTGGCGCCCGCAAGTCAATGGCGTCGTCCATACGCTGGAACGGCTTTCGGAAACCCTGAAATCCTTCGACGTCGAGACGGATTTCCTGACGCCGAGCATCTTTCGCACCTTGCCCCTGCCGACCTACCCGGACATCCGGCTGGCGCTGACGACGCCAGGCCATGTCGCGCGCCTTGTCGCGGCGCGCAACGCCGATCATATCCATATCGTCACCGAAGGCCCGCTCGGCATCATGGCGCGGCGCTACTGCCGCAAGGCGGGCCGGCCGTTCACGACAAGCTATCACACGCGTTTTCCGGAATATCTGAGCGCGCGGCTGCCTATACCGGAAGCCTGGACCTATCGCTGGCTTCGCGATTTCCACAATTCCGGACAAGGCACGCTGGTCGCCACCCAGTCGCTGGCGGACGATCTGTCGGCGCGCGGCTTCACCAAGCTCAGGCCATGGACGCGCGGCGTCGACACCGACCATTTCCGGCCTGACAAGCGGAAGGATCTGGGGCTCAAGGGACCGATCTTCCTCTGCGTCGGCCGCGTCGCGATCGAAAAGAACCTGATCGCCTTCCTCGACCTCGATTTGCCTGGCAGCAAGGTGATCGTCGGCGAGGGGCCGGAGTTGGCCAAGCTCAAGGCCAGATACCCCGATGCCCATTTCCTTGGCCACCGCCCGAATAACGAACTGGCCGAAATCTACGCCTCGGCCGATGCCTTCGTCTTCCCCAGCCGCACCGACACGTTCGGCAATGTCATCATCGAGGCGCTGGCCAGCGGTACGCCGGTCGCGGCCTATCCGGTGACCGGACCGATCGACATTGTCGGCGACGGCGTTGGCGGGGCGGTGTCCAACGATTTGCGTGAGGCCGCGCTTGCCGCGCTCCATGTCGACCGGGCCGAGGCGCGCGAACGGGCGATGCGTTACAGTTGGAAAGCCTGCGCGGAAATGTTCCTGGAGACGGTTGAAGAGGCGCTGGGCACCACACGAAAGCTGGCGGCCTGAGGAGTCCTGTTAAAACAGGCGGCCGCCGTCGGGGACCCTGCGTTCGATTGCGCCGAGGACGACGGCGCCCTCCTCGTCGGGAAAGCCAAGTGTCAGCACTTCCGACATGAACGGTCCGATCTGCCGCGGGGGGAAATTGACCACCGCGAATACCTGCCGGCCGATCAGCGTCTCGGGCGCATAGTATTTGGTGATCTGCGCCGACGATTTCTTCACCCCGATGTCAGCGCCGAAATCGATCTTCAGCTTGAATGCCGGCTTCCGCGCCTCGGGAAAGGGCTCGGCCTCGACGATCGTGCCGGCGCGGATATCGACACGGTCGAAATCGGCGAAACTGATCTCGGGCTTGCGCTGGCTGCTCGAACTCATTGAGGGTCAGGACCTGGCTCAGGCGTTTCCGTAAGTCTCGAACAGGACGCCGGCCAGCGCGTCCTTGGCCGAGGTTCCCGACCAGACGACGAACTGGAACGCTTGGAAATAGCATTCGCAGGCCTCCAGCGCCGACGACAGCAGCACCTCGACCTGCTGGCTCGACGGCTCGACCCCACCGGCGAGCAGCAGCGACTGGCGGAACATGATCGCACCTTCCTGCTCCCAGAGGTCGAAATGGCCGAACAGCATCTGTTCGTTGATCAGGGAAAGCAGCCGCATCACTTCGAGAGCGCGCCCCTCCGGCACCTTGATGTCGAAAGCGCAGGCCAGATGCAGCGCCTCGAAATCCTCCATCCAGGAAAATGAGACATGGTAGTCGGTCCAGCTTCCGGCAACCGAAATCGAAATCTCATCGTCGCCGGCCCGTTCGAAGGACCAGTCGTTGTTGTGGGCTACTTGCTCGATAACATCCACCGGATGGATTTCGCGCGAGAATTCGAGTTCGAGAAGTTCCATGGAATGCTTCCTGTCGTTCCTTCGCATCGGCCCGATGCGAACGTTCAAAGTTCTAGAGCGTACTTTGTGCGTCCAAGTGGACGCACGTCGCTCTAGTGAGCGCCACACGCTCCGTGGGGCACACACGACGAACAATCTTGTCTAGAACTCGGACGGCCGGGACTTCGTCAACGCAAAGACCCCAGACCGGACCCCACCGCCCGGCGCATGACCCCTGCTCCGAATCATGCAACAAATTCAGTCTATTGATCGGGAGTCGCGTGACCAGCCAAATTTTTCGCGCTGCGTCATTCGCATGTGGAAAGCCGCGACCACAATGATTCATGCAATGCCGGTAAGCGATTCACGACAAAGCGCTTTTTGCGATTGTGCTTTGTGGAAAAGTTTAACGATTATTTTTTTGATCTGGGCTTTGCCGCGGCCGCGGGTGCGACCTGCCCGGCCAATTCGGCGAGCTTCGCCTCGAGTGCCTCGATGCGCGCAGCGAGACGGGCATTTTCTTCCCTGGCCTTCACAGCCATGTCGCGGGCGGCCTCAAATTCTTCGCGCTGCACCAGGTCCATCGAGTTGAGAACGCGCTCGGCCTGCCCCTTGAAGGCGGTTTCCACTTCGCGCCGCACCCCTTGCGCGGCACCCGCGGCGTCGGTCATCAGCTTGGCGAATTCATCGAGAATGCGGTTCGGTCCGGTCGACATGGCAAATCCTCGCTTGGTCGATTTGACGTAGTGGCGCGCGACGCGGAATGCAAGCATCCACGTCGCCTTGACCCCGCCAAAACCCTGCCGCATGGTCCGCGCCCGAACGCGATCGCAACCGGGAGATCCTGTTGAGCGAATACCTTATGCTGCCGCTGGCCGCCCTGCCCTTCCCCAACATCGACCCGGTCATCGTCCAGATCGGGCCGCTGGCGGTGCATTGGTATGGCGTCGGCTACATCGTCGGCATTCTCTTCGCCTGGTGGTATGCCAAGCGGCTCGTCACCAACACAAAACTCTGGCCCGACGGCACCTTGCCGATGAAGCCCGAGGATCTCGACGACTTCATCGTCTGGGCCGCCATCGGCGTGGTGCTTGGCGGGCGCACCGGCTACGTGCTGTTTTACGACCTGCAGCGCTACATCGCCCACCCGCTCGACATTCTTGCCGTCTGGCAGGGCGGCATGTCGTTCCATGGCGGGCTGCTCGGCGTCATTCTCGCCATGACGTTGTTTTCCTGGTCCCGCGGCATCCGCACATGGTCGCTGTTCGACGTGGTGGCGGCCGGCGTGCCGGTGGGGCTCGGCCTCGTCCGCATGGCGAATTTCATCAACTCCGAACTCTGGGGCAGGCCGACGGACGTGCCATGGGCAGTCGAGTTCCCCAATGGCGGCCCATTTGCGCGCCATCCGAGCCAGGTCTACGAGGCGCTGCTCGAAGGCCTGGTGCTGTTCCTGGTGCTGCGCTTCCTCACCCATTCCAGGCTCAAGCTGAAGACGCCGCGCTTTGTCGGCGGCGCCTTCATCGCCGGTTACGGCCTCTCGCGCATCTTCGTCGAATTCTTCCGCGAACCCGATCAGCAACTCGGCTACCTCCTCGGCACCGGCTGGCTGACGATGGGCATGGTGCTGTCGCTGCCGATGCTGCTGGCCGGCATCTGGGCGATGGCGACGGCTACCGCATCGGCCCAAAAATCGGAATCGATTTTGGGAAAGCACGATGTGTAAAATCAAAGGGCAAGGGCGTATTTTGCAAATGGACGCGCGTCGCCCTGGCCCGGTGACGCAATCGCAGCCGGTATGACGCGGCTGAAAACCCGCATCGTCGAGCTGATCGGTGCGGCGGGGCCGATCCCCGTCAACCAATACATGGCGCTTTGCCTGTTCGATCCGCAGGACGGCTACTATACGACGCGCGAGCCGTTCGGGGCTGCCGGCGACTTCGTCACCGCGCCGGAGATCAGCCAGATGTTCGGCGAACTGGTCGCCGTCTGGCTTTACGAAGCCTGGCTGGCGACCGGCCGGCCGATGCCGGTCACCGTCGCCGAGATCGGCCCCGGCCGCGGCACGCTGATGAAGGACATGCTGCGCACGCTTTCGCGGCTCGATCCGGCGCTCACCGCCGGCGCATCCTTCGCCATGATCGAGACCAGCCCGCGGCTGGCAGATGTCCAGAAGCAAACGCTTGCCGCCACGCAGGCAACGATCGGCTGGCACGAAAGCATCGACACGCTGCCGCAGACCCCGCTTTTCATCGTCGGCAACGAATTGTTCGACGCGGTGCCCATCCGCCAGTTCGTCCGCGCCGGAACAGGCTGGCGCGAACGGATGATCGGCCTCGACGGCACGGACGAATTGCGCTTCTTCGCCGGTGCCGGCTCGGTCGATCCGACGCTGCTGCCAGACGATGCCGAAAACGCGCCACAGGGCGCGATCGTCGAGGTCGCACCGGCCCGAGCCGCGCTGATGGCGACCATCACTGAGCGCATATCCAGTCGTGGCGGCACCGGGCTATTCCTCGACTATGGCCATCTCCAGCTAGGGGTCGGCGACACGTTGCAGGCCCTGCGCAAGCACGATCACGAAGACGTGCTGGCCAATCCGGGCGAAGCCGATCTCACCGCCCATGTCGATTTCGCCGCCCTTGCCACGATTGTGCGGGCGCATGGCCTCGATGCCCATCTCTCCACGCAAGGTGAATTCCTTGTGGGAATGGGGCTTCTCGAACGCGCCGGCCAGCTCGGCGCCAATGCCAATGAGGCGACCCGCGAAAAGATTGCGGGCGAGGTCGAACGCCTCGCCGGCCCGCAGGCCATGGGCGACCTCTTCAAGGTGCTCGCCGTCCTGCCTGCCGGCATCGCCGTTCAGCCCTTTGCAACGGCGGATTGACTTTTCGCTGCCGCCTCTCCCACTCTCCCGGCTTTCGACTGTAGCCGATCTTTGGACTGTAGCTTGACGAAATCGCCCACACGGACAACAACGCCGCCATGCTGAATCAGACCAAACCGGATCCCGTTCGGTCGCCCTTGCTGGAAAAGGCGCGGGCGAGAGGCATTCGCCACGGCTATTTCACCCGCATCGGCGGCGTCTCCAGCGGCATCTACCAGGGACTCAACATCGGCACCGGCTCGAGCGACGACCAGACGCAGGTAGCCGAGAACCGCCGCCGCGTCGCCGACTGGATGGGCGTACCTTCAAGCCATCTCTTGACCGCCCATCAGATCCATTCGCCCGACGTCGTCATCGCCAGGGAGCCTTTTTTCGGCGAGCGGCCGAAGGCCGACGCCATCGTCACCGACCGGCCGGGCATCGCCGTCGGCGCCTCGACCGCCGATTGCGGACCGGTCCTGTTCGCCGATGCCGAGGCGCGCGTCATCGGCGCTGCCCATGCCGGCTGGAAGGGCGCCTTGTCGGGCGTGCTGGAAAACACCATTGCGGCGATGGAAGGCCTCGGTGCCCGGCGCGAGCGCATCGTTGCTGTTCTCGGTCCTTCCATCGGCCCCGAAAACTACGAAGTCGGGCCGGAATTCGTCGCCCGCTTCGTCGAGGCCGGTGCCGACAACATCCGCTATTTCGCGCCTGCCGCGAAGTGGGGACATGCAATGTTCGACCTCAACCTCTATACGGTCGATCGGCTGACCCGGGCGGGCGTGACCGCCGGCGGGCTCGGCCGCTGCACCTACGCCGAGGAGGATCTGTTCTATTCCTACCGGCGCACCGTGCATCGCAAGGAGCCGGATTACGGACGGCAGATTTCGGCAATCGTTTTGGAGACGGAATAATGGCGCTGCATTTCGAACGGTCGGAATTTGACGCGCGGCGCGATCGGCTGATGATCGAGATCGCCGAGAAGAAGCTCGATGCCGTCCTGCTGTTTGCGCAGGAGAGCATGTACTGGCTGACCGGCTACGATACGTTCGGCTTCTGCTTCTTCCAGTGCCTGGTGGTGAAGGCAGACGGTTCGATGATCCTGCTCACGCGCTCGGCCGATCTGCGCCAGGCGCGCCACACCTCGATCATCGACAACATCCTGCTGTGGACCGATCGCGACGGCGCCAATCCGGCGATCGACCTGCGCAATTTGCTCAACGACCTCGACCTGCTCGGCGCCCGCATCGGCGTCGAATACGACACCCACGGCCTGACCGCCTACAATGGCCGGCGCCTGGACGAGCAATTGCAGACCTTTGGCCAGATCGCCGACGCTTCCGGCATCATCAACCGGCTGCGCCTGTTCAAGAGCCCGGCCGAGATCGCCAAGGCGGAAAAGGCCGCGAACCTCGCCGACGACGCGCTGGACGCGGCCCTGCCGCTGATCAAGCAGGGTGGCGACGAAGCCTTGATCCTTGCCGCCATGCAGGGCGCGATCTTTGCCGGCGGCGGCGACTATCCGGCCAACGAGTTCATCATCGGCTCGGGAGCGGACGCACTGCTTTGCCGTTACAAGGCCGGGCGCCGCAAGCTGACCAAGAACGACCAGTTGACGCTCGAATGGGCCGGCGTCTTCCATCACTACCATGCGGCGATGATGCGTACCGTGCTGACCGGCAAGGTGTCGAAACGTCACCAGGAACTGTTCGATGCCGCGCGCGCCGCACTTCTGGCCGTCGAAAAGGCGATGACGCCCGGAAATACCTTCGGCGACGTGTTCGACGCGCATGCCCGCACGCTCGAGGCGCACAACCTGACCAAGCACAGGCTCAATGCCTGCGGCTATTCGCTTGGCGCCCGCTTCACCCCGTCATGGATGGACATGCCGATGTTCTATCAGGGCAATCCCGAACCCATTGCGCCAAACATGACGCTGTTCGCCCATATGATCATCATGGACTCCGAAACCGAGACCGCGATGACGCTTGGCCGCACCTATCTGACGACCGAGTCGCAGCCGAAGCCGCTGTCCCGCCATGATCTCGACTTGATCGTGCGATGAATCCATAATGGCAAGAATGCAAGGGGCGTTCATCGCCAGGGAGTTTTGAGGCAATGAGGCGATCGCATGTGACGACCGTGTCACTGCTCGCGGCGCTGACGCTGGCCGCCTGCACCAGTGCGAAGGACGTTCTCGAACCCTCGGCCATCGCCCCGCAGTCGACACAGGCCGTGCCCGCGGCCGGGACCGGTACGACGGCAACGACCACTCCACCTGCAACGACCGCCCAGCCTTCCGCAACGGCACAGCCTTCCGCGACGGCACAACCTTCCGCCCCAGCGCAGCCCGCAAAGAGCGCCGCCGTCATCGCACGGACCCGCCTGATGGTGGCGCCGATCGTCGGCGCCTCGGTGGAAGCCGCGACACCGCTGACCGCGGAACTTCAGACGCGGGCCAAGCAGCGCGGCATCACCTTGGCCGGCAGCGCCGGCCAGACCCCCACGCACGTGCTGAAAGGCTATTTCTCGACGATGTCGGAAGGCAAGGACACCACCGTCATCTATGTCTGGGACGTCTATGACCCGGCAGGCAACCGGCTGCATCGCATCAACGGTCAGCAGAAGGCGCCCTCGGCCAATGGTGGCGAAGGCTGGGCGGCGGTCGCGCCGGAGACCATGCAGACGATCGCCGACCAGACGATCGACCAGTTCGCCACATGGCTAGGCGGTCAAGCGGGCTGACTGGCGAGCTGACATGTTGCCGGCTTCCCTCGCCGAAAACGTTTATTGAGATTAGCCGGCGGATTCCCGATCACGACGCTTGCAATACCGGCACGGGCCGCTAAAAGCCCGACTGAGAGGCTCAAGAGAGTCTGTCAGAGTCTCCATACTTCACCAGGAACGGTGCATGAAGCTCTTCGCGGGCAATTCCAACAGGGTGCTGGCCGAAGCGGTCGCCCGCTATCTCAACATCCCGCTGGGCAAAGCCAGCGTCAGGCGCTTCGCCGATCAGGAAATCTTCGTCGAGATCCAGGAGAATGTGCGTGGCGAGGATGTCTTCATCCTGCAGTCCACATCGTTCCCGACCAACGATCACCTGATGGAACTGCTCATCATGATCGATGCCTTCATGCGCTCGTCGGCCAAGCGCATCACGGCGGTCATTCCCTATTTCGGCTATGCCAGGCAAGACCGCCGCGCCTCAGGCCGCACGCCGATCTCGGCCAAGCTGGTCGCCAACATGATCACGCGGGCGGGTGTCGACCGCGTATTGACGCTGGATCTCCACGCCGGCCAGATCCAGGGTTTTTTCGACATCCCGACCGACAATCTGTTTTCCGTGCCGGTCATGGCCCGCGACGTGAAGGCAAAATACAAGCAGCTTGCCAATGTCGTCGTCGTATCGCCCGACATCGGCGGCGTGGTGCGGGCCCGCGCGCTCGCCAAGCGCTTCGATGCGCAACTCGCCATCGTCGACAAGCGCCGCGAGCGCCCCGGCGAATCGGAAGTCATGAACATCATCGGCGCGGTCGCCGGCAAGGACTGCCTGTTGATCGACGACATCGTCGATTCGGGCGGCACGCTGTGCAACGCCGCCGATGCCCTGCTTGCCAACGGTGCCACCAGCGTCACCGCCTATATCACCCATGGTGTGTTGTCGGGCGGCGCAGTTGCCCGCATCAGCGGCTCGAAGCTGCAGGAACTGGTCATCACCGATTCCATCCAGCCGACGCAAGGCGTGCTCGACGCCCCCAACATTCGCGTCATCTCCATCGCCGACCTGATGGGCGAGGCGATCTCGCGCACCGCGACCGAGGAATCGGTGTCGAGCCTGTTCGACTGAAATCTGCCGCGCTACCCGTTCGACACCCTGAAGTTGTCCCTTGACCCGCGCATATAGCCGCGCGGCGAGGTTCCCAACATGCGCCTGAACATGGTGGTGAAGGCCGGCACGCTGTCATAGCCGAGGTCGAGCGCCACCCTTGTGATGGGCTCGCCATCCGCCAGCCTCGGCAACGCCGCGAACAGGCAGGCCTGCTGACGCCATGTCGACAGCGACAATCCGGTCTGGCGATGAAAGGCGCGGGTGAAGGAGCGGCGGCTCATGCCGACGATATCGGCCCACTCGTCGATCGTCGCATGCGGCGAGGGTGCCGCGACGAAGCGCCGGCAAAGTGCTGCCAGCCTGGGGTCGGATGGGAAAGGCAACCCGAGCGGCTGCTCGGGCAGGCTAGGTATCTCGTGCAGCAAAAGGCCGAGCACCAGCCCCGTCCGCCCGGTCGGCCGCGGTTCGGCCGGCAGCGTCACCGCCTCGATGATCAGGCTGCGCATCAGGTCCGTCATGCCGACCACGCGCAGCCTTGTGGGCAGGCCCTCTATCGCATCGGGCGTGACATAGACCGAGCGCATGCTGACATTGCCCAGCATTTCGACCGAATGTTCGATGCCCGCCGGTATCCACATGGCATGGTCGGGCGGCACCATCCAGCGGCCTTGCTGCGTCGTCACCAGCACGACGCCGCGCAGCGCGTGCAGCAGTTGGCTGCGGCTGTGATGATGGTTGGGCACGTTGTAGCCGTCCGGATATTCCGACGGCAGCGCCACGATCGGGCCGCTGGTCCCCTCCAGCCAGGCCAGCCGCTCGCGGTGCAATCGGCCGAGATCGCCGGGCGGCGCCTCCAGAAATGATATCAATTCTGCCATGGTCGTGGCCCACTTGCGAAACTATTGGACCAAACCACGAAAGAAGTCGCTTCGCAACGGGATTATAAGCGCTCCCGCGGCATCGCCTGCCAAAAAGACCACGGAGCCTGCCTTGACCGATACCACAGCGACAACGCCCGCCGCGCCGGCCAGCCACGCCTCGGCGCAGGCGACGGCCTTCACCGTCATTCTGGCGGTGAGCTTCTGCCATTGTGTCAACGACATCATGCAGTCGCTGCTGTCGGCCATCTATCCGCTGCTGAAGGACAATTACGGTCTCGATTTCTGGCAGATCGGCCTTTTGACCTTCACCTTCCAGGTCACGGCGTCATTGCTGCAGCCGCTGATCGGCATGGTCACCGACAAGCGCCCGATGCCCTATTCGCTGCCCTACGGCATGGCCTCCTCGTTGATCGGCCTGATCGTGCTGGCCTATGCGGGACACTATTGGCTGCTGCTGATCGGCGCCTCGCTGATCGGCATCGGCTCGGCGATCTTCCATCCGGAATCCTCGCGCATCGCCCGCTTCGCCTCGGGCGGCAGATTCGGCCTGGCGCAATCGCTGTTCCAGGTCGGCGGCAATCTCGGCCAGGCCATCGGGCCGCTGCTGGCTGCCTTCATCGTCGTGCCGTTCGGCCAGGCCAGCATTGCGTGGTTCGCCGTCGGCTCGCTGATCGGCATTATCGTGCTGTGGCGGGTCGGCGGCTGGTACAGCCGCCTGCGCGCCTCGCTCGCTAACCGCAAGGCGGCGGGCTTCATCTCGCCCTTCCCGCGCCGCAGGGTGATCGGCGCGCTGGCGGTGCTGACCTTGCTGGTGCTGAGCAAGAACGCCTACATAGCCAGCCTCGCCAGCTACTACACCTTCTACGCCATCGATAAATTCGGCGTGTCGGTGCAGATGTCGCAGGTCATGTTGTTCCTGTTCCTTGGCGCCTCGGCGCTGGGCATCCTGCTCGGCGGCCCGTTCGGCGACCGCTACGGACAGAAGGCGATGATCTGGCTCTCGATCGTCGGCGTGCTGCCCTTTACGCTGGTCCTGCCCTACGCCAATCTCGAATGGACGATGATCCTGACGGTGCTGATCGGCCTGATCCTGTCCTCGGCCTTCTCCAACATCGTCGTCTTCGCGCAGGAACTGGTGCCCGGCCGCGTCGGCATGATCGCCGGCATCTTCTTCGGCTTCGCCTTCGGCATGGGCGGCATCGCCGCCGCCGTGCTCGGCGTCATCGCCGACATGAAAGGCATCGACTTCGTCTTTCAGGTCTGCTCGTATTTGCCGCTGCTCGGCCTGCTGACGGTGTTCCTGCCGAACATGCGGGAAGCGAGGAAGCTCGAGGCCGGGACCACGATCGGCTGAAGTCCCAGTTGGACTTCGGCTTTTGACCTTCGTGGCGACACCGTCGAAGGTTCTGAAATTCATGGGGCTTTGCGAACGACGTCACCATCGCCGCCCGCTCGCCTGCCTGACCAGCCTCCAATTGAGTTCCCTCCACACCTCACACTTCGCGAAACAAAGCATCCCAGACGCGTGCCCCTGCCCAAGTCGATTCCCAATTGATTCACGTCAAGGCCTGGCCACGAGTGAACAGGCATTGCTCACCTCCGCACCAACGCTTGTGAGGCAAGCATGCCAACCCAGGAACCCAGTCGGTCCCAGCCACCAACGCTTCGGGTCGTTCCAGAGGCGGTGCCAGCGCCTTCGCTACAGCAAATCCTGGGCGATGCCGCGCCTCGGAAAAAGGGCATGTCCAGCCGCATTCGGCGTTGGCTGATCACCGCAACTGCGGTCTTGGCCGTCGGGCTGTTGGGCTGGCTGTATCTCGGGCAAGGCAATGCCTATACCTACACGACGCAGAAGGCCACCACGGGCGACCTCACCGTCATCGTGACGGCGACCGGCTCGATGCAGCCGATCACGGAGGTCGACGTTTCGAGCGAGATCTCCGGGATCATCCGCAGGGTCAATGTGGACTATAACAGCATCGTCCATCGCGGCGAGGTGCTCGCCGAACTCGACACGGACACGCTCAAGGCAAGCGTCGCCAGCGCCCGGGCAAAACTGGCCGTCGCCAAGGCCAACGCCGCGAAGGCCAAGGTGGCGGCCAATGCGGCCGTGACCACCTACGAGCGCCAGTCGGCGCTCTTCAACCGGGGCATCATGTCCACACAGGCTCTCGAGGACACGCGCCTGACCATGGATGCCAATGCGGCTGCTCTCCAAGCCGCCGAAGCGGAGGTGCTGGTGGCGGAGGCGGATTTGCAGATGGCGGAAACCAATCTGGCCCGGGCGACGATCGCTTCACCGATTGACGGCATCGTGCTGACACGCAGTATCGACGAAGGCTCCACCGTGGCTGCGTCGCTTCAGGCGCCGGTGTTGTTTTCGATCGCCGGCGACCTCAAGCAGATGGAGGTTCAAGTCGATGTCGACGAGGCCGACATCGGCAGCGTTGCGGTGGGCCAGAGCGCGAGCTTTACGGTAGACGCTTATCCCAACCGCTCGTTTCCTGCCGAAATCACCGACATCCGCGTCGTCTCCGAGACGGTCAACGACGTGGTCACCTACAAAGCGCTCCTGAAGGTGGACAATGCCGAACTCCTTCTTCGTCCGGGGATGACGGCAACGGCAGACATCGTGGTCAAAACCATCAAGTCGGCTTTGCTCGTACCGAATACGGCGCTGCGCTATTCACCGCCGGAGGAAAGCATCAGCAGCGGCATCCTCGGCTTGTTCAGGCCTCCCCGCATGAAAGCCGTGACCACCGCGGAACTCCCCGGTGGAGCGCGAGCCCTTTGGGTGATGCGCGACAAGGTTCCGACCGAGGTGACGGTCCAAGTTGGCGCTACCGACGGGCAGAATACCGAGCTGATGTCCGGCGACATCGCCGAGAGTGACGACCTCGTGGTCGACGCTGTCGCCGCAGAGTGAGACGATGGCGGTGGACATCTCTTCCCATCCGCTAATCGAATTCCGCACCGTGACTAAGGTCTATGGCAGCGGAGAAGCCGAAGTCCGCGCATTGGCGGGGGTGGACCTTCTGGTCGAGCGCGGCGCTTTCGTTGCAATCATGGGGCCGTCGGGCTCCGGCAAGTCGACGGCCATGAACATCATGGGCTGCCTCGACGTTCCAAGCTCGGGCGAATACCTCTTCCAGGGCGTTCCAACCAGAGAGCTCGACCAGGACGAGCGGGCTCTGCTGCGTCGTCACATGCTTGGGTTCGTCTTCCAGGGCTTCAATCTGCTGGCGCGTACGACAGCGATCGAGAATGTTGCGCTGCCGCTGATTTATCGCGGCATGCCCGAGGACGAGCGGCGGCGCCGCTCTCTGCATGCGCTGGAGCAGGTGGGATTGGCGGATCGCGCCCAGCATACGCCGGCGAAACTGTCGGGAGGGCAGCAGCAACGCGTCGCGATCGCCCGCGCCATTGTGACCAGCCCCATCGTGCTGCTCGCCGACGAGCCGACAGGGAACCTCGATACCAGCATCAGCCGGGAGATCATGAACATCATCACGCGCCTGAATCGCGACGAGGGCCTCACCGTGATCATGGTCACGCACGAGGAAGATATTGCTGCTTATGCCCGGCGGGTCATTCGCTTCGTCGATGGCAAAATCGAATCTGACCGCCAGCAGGAGCCGGCCGGTGTTCTCTGAAACGCTGAAACTTGCAGCACAGGCGATCCTGCGCAATCCGATGCGGTCATCGCTGACGGTGCTCGGCATTGTGATCGGCGTTGCGGCGGTCATTGCGATGGTGACCATCGGCAACGGAACGACGGCAAAGGTGACGGCGGAGCTGGGCAAGCTGGGGAGCAACATGCTCTTCGTCATGCCGGGACAGTTCGGGCCGGGGCGAGCCAGTACCCAGGCCAAATCCTTCACATCGAGGGACGTCAGCGTCGTTCGGAACCAGATCGCGGGAATCCGCGCCGTAGCGCCCGTTGCGCAGTCCTCTGCCACCATCATCTTCGGCGGCGAAAGCCGGTCGAGTTCAGTCGTCGGCACGACGGCCGACTATTTGATCGTCCGCAGTTGGCAGGTGGTCGCGGGCCGTGGCTTCCTTGAGGCGGAAGAGCGAGGCAGCGCGGTCTGCATGATCGGAGATACGATCAAGACGGAGTTGTTCGGCAGCACGGATGCGCTGGGACAGAGAATTCGGGTCGGCAAGATTTCTTGCGAGGTGATTGGTGTCCTCAGCAAGAAAGGACAATCTGGCATGGGCACCGACCAGGACGACACCGTGATCGTGCCGTTGCGCGCCTTCCAACGACGCATTGCCGGCAACAGTGACATCGGCACCATCATGGTGGCTGCGAGAGATGGCGTCTCGACCACCAAGGTTCAAGGCGACCTCGAACGCCTGATGCGGGAACGCCGCCGAATAACCGCGGGAGAAGACGACGATTTTTCGGTCAACGACATGACCCAGATCGCCGAAACGATGTCGGGAACCACCACGATTCTGACAGGTCTTCTCGGTGCCGTGGCGGCAGTCAGCCTGCTGGTCGGCGGTATCGGCATCATGAACATCATGCTGGTTTCGGTGACCGAGCGAACACGGGAGATTGGCATCCGCCTCGCCATCGGCGCCCTGGAACGCCAGGTTCTGACGCAGTTTCTCGTCGAGGCTACGGTCCTCGCATTGTTCGGAGGCATCGTCGGCATCTTGCTCGGCCTGGGGCTCGCCTATGCGGTGGGCGTCTATTTGGACGTGCCTTTCGTCACAAGTCCCGCGATCATCCTCGTCGCTTTCGCGTTTTCGGCCTTGATCGGCACCGGCTTCGGCTACTTTCCGGCGCGTCAGGCTGCCCGCCTGAATCCGATCGAGGCGCTGCGCCACGAGTAGCTTTGCCCAGTGTCGGATAACCCTCGCGGCGGTGACCACGTGTTGCGGACCCTTCGCCTCGTGGCATTTGACAAGTTCGCAGCGCGCGACCATGTCTGGGCAAAAGCGGTGCGGATAGGAATGTCCTGATCACAGGCAGCGACGTCGGGAGGGTGCCTTGCGCTGGCGGAGTCGTAGCCGGGAAAAACAGCCGCGGTCGAGGCCCGTTTCCTCGATGTGCAGCTTCTGGGGCCTGATGCGCGCCTATTGGCTCTCCGACAGATGGCAGGTGGCCTGGGGGCTGACGGCGATCATCGTCGTGCTCACCGCTTTATCGGCAATGGCCAGCGTCTGGTTCGCCGAAGCATCGGGCGAACTGGTCAATGCGATAGCCTTTCTCCACCATCCGCAAAACCCGACGACGCCGGCGTCCCTTCTGGCAAGCGCGGCGACCCTGGTCGCTATCGTGGTCCTCAAGGACGTCGGTTTCACCTCGGTCCGCCACTACTTCTCAACCACCCTGCACCGCAAATGGCGCGCCTGGCTCGACCGGCGCTTCAACGAAGCGCTGCTCGACGACAACCATACGCACTATCATCTGCAGCACGGCGCGGCGAAGGCCGACCCTTACGAAGCCTCGGTGCTGGACAATATCGACCAGCGCGTCCAGGAATCCATCAAGGGCATGACCGGCGGCGCCATCGGCCTCGCGATGGGCATCGCAGGCGTAGTCCTGTCGTTTGTCTTCGTCGGCCAGAAGGTCATCGCGACCTCAACCGAGGTCAGCGGGTTGGAGTTCCTCGGCAGCTATGGCAGCGCCTGCCTGACGGTCGTGGCAATCGCTGCCTATGTCCCCATCAACACCTTCGTCGCGGTGAAGCTGGGAGCGACGCTCCAGAGGCTGTCGAACAGGATGCAATGGGCCGAAGGCAGTTACCGCAGCGAACTGAACACGCTTCTTCACCGCAGTTTCCACATCGCCGCCGCGAGCGGGGAGAAAGCGCAGGGGGGCATCCACAGGCGGCGCTACTTCAATATCGACCGCACCTGGGCGAGCCTGAACAGGCTGACCGCGAGCTACATGGGCTTCGAGCTCGTCTACAATTTCTTCGGCTCGCGCATCGTCGCCTACGCGCCCGGCCTGCTTCCCTACGTCGAGAACAAGATCAGCCTGCAAGCCTATGTCACCGGCGCCGAACTGACCAATGCGCTCATCGGTGATTGTTCGTGGTTCATCCACGTCATGCCCGAGATTGCGACGCTGAAGGCGAACGCCCGTCGCGTAACCGACCTTGCACAGGCGATCGAGGACGTGCGGCACCCGCGCGAATTCTATGCCCGCACTGGCCACGCGGAGTTCCGCTACGCCAGGCAGGATCCGCAGTTCGGCGTGACGATCCAGAATCTGGAGCTGATGCATGCGGGTGACGACGAGCCCTTCGTCACGACAGGCAACCTGCACTTCAAGCGCGGCGAATGGACCCTGCTGGTCGGAGAATCGGGCAGCGGCAAGTCTTCGCTGTTCAAGGCGATCAACGGTTTGTGGCCCCACGGCCGCGGGACCATCGTCCTGCCTAGGAACGTGCGGACCTTGTATGCCGCGCAGGACGTCAAGCTGCCGCCGGTAACATTGAAGGAGTTGATATGCTTGCCCGACTCCGTCGAAGCTCACCCGGACGGCGAGGCCGCAACAGCGATGAGCAAGGCCGGCCTTGCCGATTTCGTCGGTGACCTTGCCGAGGAGGGCCGCGACGGACATAGCTGGGACCAACTCCTTTCCGGCGGTCAGAAGCAAAGGGTCGTCCTGGCGCGGATCCTCCTGCTGCGGCCGAGGCTGCTGTTCCTCGACGAACCGACCAGCGCACTGGACGGCGAGGCGACGGTTGCGTTTCATCAGGCCATCAAGGACGTTTGCCCAGACGCGACCGTGATCAGCATCATGCACGACGCCATGCCGCCGAAATCCGCGACCGGCGGCGAATTCTTCGATAGCATGCTTGCCATCGCCGACGGCGCCGTGACGAAGGGCCCACTGCCGGCCCTAAAAGGCCGTCCCGTCGGCCCCGCGCGCGTGAGGCCGCGCCCGGAGAGAACGGCCCGTTAGCCCAAGATGAATTTAGTTGGATCAATTTCTGGCCAGGATGAACCCAGGCGTCACTGGTGAGCCGGCCGTTCGGGCCGCCAGCATGTTCGAGGGCAGCGCCAGACATGCGTTTTCCCGATAAGACTAAGTCCGATTGCGTCGGGAGCTGACTTTCATCACCAGAAGGTGCGCCGCTGGCGCAAAGCCGAGATTCAGATAAGGCGCAACCACTACCGGCACGGCTTGCACCCCGCCCCGCCTTCCGCTATAGAGCCGCCACCCGCGTAGACACCCTTGGAGGCAACGCGGCGGAAGGCTGTCCGGCCTGCGTGATCCCAAAAAAGATTTTGGACCAGATCATGCATAGCCATGACGGCTTTCGACGTTTACGGCCCAGGCACCTGCCGGCCGCGAACGCTCCAGAACAACGCGAAAGGAAATGCCATGAGCCAAGCTTCTTACGAGCTCAAGGCCGAGGCGCGCGAACAGGTCGGTAAGGGGTCCGCCCGTGCAGTTCGCCGTAACGGTAAAGTGCCTGCAGTAATCTACGGTGACAAGCAGCCTCCCCTGGCGATTGCCCTCACCTACAAGGACATCTACTACAAGATCCATGGCGGCGGGTTCCTGACCACGATTGCCACGATCGATGTCGACGGCAAGAAGATCCAGGTCCTGCCCAAGGACTTCCAGCTCGACCCGGTCAAGGATTTCCCGGTCCATGTCGATTTCCTGCGCATCGGCAAGGACACCGAAGTCAATGTCGACGTGCCGGTCCACTTTGTCAACGAGGACAAGTCGCCCGGCATCAAGCGCGGCGGCGTGCTCAACATCGTGCGTCACGAGGTCGAGTTCCACTGCCCGGCCAATGCGATCCCAGAATTCATCACCGTCGATCTCACAGGCACCGATATCGGCGATTCGATCCACATCTCGGCGATCAAGCTGCCGGCCGGCGTCAAGCCGGTGATCTCCGACCGCGACTTCACCATCGCGACCATTGCCGGCTCCTCGGCGATGAAGCCGGAAACGGAAGAGGCGGTCGAAGCGGCCGAACCCGAAGCGGCTCCTGCCGACGAAGAAGAGAAGTAATCCCTTTCCGCCCGGAGGTGACGATGCTGCTGTTTGCAGGCCTCGGCAATCCGGGCGCGAAATACGCCAACAACCGGCACAATGTCGGCTTCATGGCGGCGGACGCGATCGCCCGCCGCCATTCCTTTTCGCCCTGGTCGAAGAAGTTCCAGGGCCTGATCGCCGAAGGTACGCTTGGCGGCGAAAAGATCGTCCTGATCAAGCCGCAGACCTTCATGAACAATTCCGGCCAGTCGGTCGGCGAAGCGCTGCGCTTCTACAAGCTCGATCCCTCGGCGCTCACCGTTTTCTATGACGAGATCGACCTCGCCGACGGCAAGGTCCGCGTGAAGACCGGCGGCGGCGCAGGCGGCCACAACGGCATCCGCTCGATCGACGGCCATGTCGGCAACGCTTACCGCCGCGTGCGCATCGGCGTCGGCCACCCCGGCGTCAAGGAATTCGTCCACCATCATGTGATTGGCGATTTCGCCAAGGCCGACCGCGAGTGGCTGGAGCCGCTGCTCGACGCCATCGGTGCTCATGCGGAAATGATCGTCAAGGGCGACGAATCCGGCTTCATGAACAAGCTCAGCCTCGCTGTTCAGGGCAAGACCGGTGCCGCGCCCGAGCCGGAAAAGTCCGCCCCGAAACAGCAAAGCCCAAAACAGCAGAGCCATATCCGTCAGGCGCGGCCGCAGCAGCCGGCAATCAAGCCGCCTGAAACCGGCCCGATGGCCGCCATGCTGAAGAAGCTGTTCGGCGGCAAGGATTGAGCCTCGCCACCGATCGGGGCTGGAGGGCTTGACGATCGTCGGCGCTTTCGCCCATAGCCCTCATCAAATTTCGATTTCCCGATAGGACCGGACAAAAATGGGTTTCAAATGCGGCATCGTCGGCTTGCCCAACGTCGGCAAGTCGACGCTTTTCAACGCGCTGACCAGGACGGCGGCGGCGCAGGCCGCCAACTATCCGTTCTGCACCATCGAACCGAACACCGGCGAGGTGGCGGTGCCCGACCCGCGCCTGCAGAAGATCGCGGCGATCGGCAAATCGAAAGAGATCATCCCGACCCGCATCTCCTTCGTCGACATCGCCGGCCTCGTGCGCGGCGCCTCGAAGGGCGAAGGGCTGGGCAACCAGTTCCTGGCCAACATCCGCGAGGTCGACGCCATCGTCCATGTGCTGCGCTGCTTCGAGGATGACGACATCACCCATGTCGAGGGCCGCATCGATCCCGTCGCCGACGCCGAGACCGTCGAGACCGAGCTGATGCTCGCCGACCTCGACAGCCTCGAGCGCCGCATCGTGCAGTTCCGCAAGCGCGCTTCCGGCAAGGACAAGGAGGCGATGACCGTGCTTCCCATGATGGAAGCCGCTCTCGAACTCCTGCAGGCCGGCAAGCCCGCCCGCATCCTGCTCAACGGCATCGCGCCTGAGGATCTGCGCATCCTGCAGGGGCTGAACCTGCTGACGTCGCACCCGGTGCTCTATGTCTGCAATGTCGCCGAGGCCGACGCCGCCACCGGCAACGCACACACCAAGGCGGTCGAACAGATGGCCGCCGCGCAAGGCGCCCGCACCGTGGTAATTTCCGCGGCGATCGAAGCCGAGGTCGCGCAGCTGAGCGACGACGAGGAAATGGAATTCCTCGCAACGCTGGGCCTCGAGGAACCCGGCCTGAACAAGGTGATCCGCGCCGGCTACGAGCTGCTGCAGCTCATCACCTATTTCACCGTCGGGCCGAAGGAGACACGCGCCTGGACCGTGCACAAGGGCGCCAAGGCGCCGCAGGCGGCGGGCGTCATCCACACCGATTTCGAGCGCGGCTTCATCCGCGCCCAGACCATCGCCTACAACGACTTCATCACGCTGGGCGGCGAAGTGGCGGCCAAGGAAGCCGGCAAGGCGCGCGACGAAGGCAAGGAGTATGTCGTCCAGGACGGCGACATCATGCTGTTCAAGTTCAACACCTGACCCGACCGACGGCGTGCCGGCAGCCATCATGGCCGCCGGCGCGATCACAGCCTCGTGCACGGCCGCACAGGCCCTCCCACGCGGCTTGACTGCCCGCAATGCCCGGTCTAAGGGGCGTCTGCACCGGGCTCGGGCTTTCGTCGAAGCGCCCGCCCCGCGCAATCCGAAACGACGCATCGCTACCGAACGCACCGCTCTTTGGCCACAGCAAGGGAGAACCGGCGATGATCAAGGCATTCGTCGTGGACAATGATCGCCTGCGCGTCGCCGACGATCTCTTGGCAAACAGCGACAAGGTCGTCTGGGCCGACCTTCTAAGCCCGACCAAGGAAGAGGAAACGGCCATCGAGACCTGGCTCGGTGTCGCCATTCCGACGCGCGAGGAAATGGAGGAGATCGAGATTTCGAGCCGCCTCTATATCGAGGACGGCGCCTATTTCATGACCGCCACGCTGCCGGCCCAGACCGAGGCCGACGATCCCCTGATGTCACCGGTCACCTTCGTGCTGGCCGGCAACAGGCTGATCACCGTGCGTTACCACGAACCGAAGGCCTTCAAGACCTTTCCGCTGCGCGCCGAGAAGGTGGCGACCGGCTGTACCAGCGGCGACACCATCCTGATCGGCCTGCTGGAGGCGATCGTCGACCGCCTCGCCGACATTCTGGAGCGCGCCGGCCGCGACATCGAGACGATCTCGCGCGACATCTTCGAGGCAAGCTCGACCAAGGCTTCCAAGCGCAACCGCGACTTCCAGGAATTGCTGAAGGCCATCGGCCGCAAGGAGGACATCGCCTCCTCGATCCGCGACAGCCTGATCTCGCTGCAGCGGCTCGCCGGCTTCCTCACCCACGCCTCGACCCAGACCAAGATGAGCAAGGACATCCGCGCCCGCATCAAGACCTTGTCGCGCGATGTGCTGTCGCTCGCCGACCACGCCACCTTCCTGTCGCAGAAGATCAACTTCCTGCTCGACGCGACGCTCGGCATGATCTCGATCGAGCAGAACGCCATCATCAAGATCTTTTCCGTCGCCGCCGTCATCTTCCTGCCGCCGACGCTGGTCGCTTCGATCTACGGCATGAATTTCGACATCATGCCCGAGCTCAAATGGCAGTTCGGCTACCCCTTCGCCATCGGCTTGATGATCCTGTCGGCGATCCTGCCCTTCTGGTATTTCCGCCGCCGCGGCTGGTTATAGAACCGTCGAACCTTCTGTTGTCCGTTCGGCGCGATGGCCTGGCGCACTAGAAATTACTTGACCAAATCCCGCCCCGCCTGCATCCGGGAACCCCGATCCGTCGCGATCGTACAACCTTGAACCGGATTCCAGACCATGACCGGAAAGACTTGGGCCTATGAGGACTTCGTCGAGGGCGTCTCGCTCGACCTCGGCACGAAGCTGGTGAGTGCGGCCGAGATCATCGAATTCGCCGGGGAATTCGATGCGCAGCCGATGCATCTCGACGAGGCTGCGGGCAAGGCCAGCATCCTTGGCGGGCTGGCGGCCTCGGGCTGGCACACCTGCGCGATATTCATGCGTATGCTATGCGACGCCTTCTTGCTCGATTCGACCTGCCAGGGCGCCCCTGGCGTCGATCAGGTCCGATGGAAGAAGCCGGTGCTGGCCGGCGACATCCTGAGCGGCAACACCACCGTCCTTGCCAAGCGCCTGTCCAGATCCAAGCCCCAGCTTGGCCTTGTCACCATGCGCAGCGAGCTTTTCAACCAGCGCGGCGAGAGCGTCTTCGATCTCGAGAACACCGTCATGTTCCTCGCGCGTGATGCCGCACAGGGCCTCTCATGACATTGGACGAGTTCTTCTGCATCGGTGTCACCGTCACGCTCGGTTCGCACACATTCGAATCCGAGGCGATCAAGGCCTTCGCCAGGAAATACGATCCGCAGATTTTCCATCTCGACGAAGAGGCGGCGAAGAAGAGCGTGTTCGGCGGTCTGTGCGCCTCGGGCTGGCACACCGCCGCCACCTGGATGAAATTGAACCTCGAGACCCGCATGGAGACCGAGGGCGCCCGGTGGACCGGCCCTGGTCCCTTGCCCGAATTCGGCCCCTCGCCCGGCTTCAGGAACCTCAAATGGCCGAAGCCCGTCTATGCCGGAGAGACGGTTACCTTCACCCGCACCGCGCTTGCCCACCGCCCCATAAGCTCGCGCCCGAGCTGGCGGCTGCTCACGCTTCGCTCGGAGGCCTTCGATTCGACCAGCGACAAGGTCATCGAGTTCGAAAGCGCCGTGCTGGTGAAAGTGGGGTAAGGCGCTTTTTTCCTTCTCCCCCTGGGGAAGAAGGAAAAGCGCATCAATGCCCTTCGAACCCGATCAGCGTCCTGACCGGCACGCCGATCGCTTCGAGTTTTTCGCGGCCGCCAAGGTCCGGCAGGTCGATGACGAAGCAGGCGGCGATGATGTCGGCGCCGATCTGCCGCAACAGCTTGACCGCCGCCTCCGCGGTGCCGCCGGTGGCGATCAGGTCGTCGACCAGGATCACCTTTTCACCCGGAGACACGCCGTCCTTATGCATCTCCATCTCGTCCAGTCCGTATTCGAGGCTGTAGGCGACGCGCACCGTCTCGTAAGGCAGCTTGCCCTTCTTGCGGATCGGCACGAAGCCGGCCGAGAGCTGGTGGGCGACTGCGCCACCAAGGATGAAGCCGCGCGCCTCGATGCCGGCGATCTTGTCGACCTTCTGGCCGGCATAGGGATGCACCAGCTCGTCAATGGCACGGCGAAAGGCGCGCGCATTGCTCAGCAGCGTGGTGATGTCGCGAAACAGGATGCCCGGCTTGGGATAGTCCGGAATGGTGCGGATTGAGGCAAGCAGCGTGTCTTCGAGCGAAGGTTTCATGGGCGGGCTCTCCGGGGCATTCGTCCGATTCGACTTGAGGACGTGAAAGGAACTCCGGCCGATCGTAACCCGGCGCGGCCGGCGACAGCTACCGTGATATGGCGCCTGGAAGAAAATTGTCCGGCAAAGGACTGGAGCCGCCAGCCTTCGGAAACGAAAAGGGCGCCTTCGGAAAATGCAAAAGGGCGCCTTTCGACGCCCTTTTGATCTTATGGCTTTGCGGAGCTCAGTGCGCCACGCCGGCCCACACCTTGCGCTTGGTCAGATAGACCAGCGCGCCGAACAGCGACAGGAAGACCAGCACGCGAAAGCCGGTCTTCTTGCGGTCTTCCAGATGCGGCTCGGCTGCCCACATCAGGAAGGCCGACACGTCGCGGGAATATTGGTCAACCGTCTGCGGCGAGCCGTCGTCATAGGTCACCTGATCGTCGGAAAGCGGGTTCGGCATCTTCAGCGACACGCCGGCTATGAAATACGGATTGTAGGATGTGCCTTCCGGTATCTCCATGCCCGCCGGCGGCTCCTCGTCATAGCCGGTCAGCAGCGAGTGGATATAATCGGGACCGCCCTGGGCGTATTGCGTGAAGATGTCGAAGACGAAACGCGGAAAACCGCGCTCGACGCCGCGCGCCTTGGCCAGCAGCGACATGTCGGGCGGGGCAGCCCCGCCATTGGCGGCCGCTGCCGCCTGCTCGTTGGGGAACGGCGCCGGGAAATGGTCGGACGGTATGCCGGGACGATCGAACATGTCGCCGGCATCGTTGGGGCCGTCATTGATCGTGTACTCGGCCGCCAGCGCCTTGACCTGCGCTTCCGAATAGCCAAGATCTTCCAATGTGCGGAACGCCACCAATTTCATCGAATGGCAGGCCGCGCAGACTTCCTTGTAGACCTTCAGCCCGCGCTGCAACTGCGCCTTGTCGTAGGTCCCGAACGGCCCGGCGAAGCTCCAGTCCATCTCCTTCGGCTCGTGTATCGGGAAGTGCGTCGGCGCGGCTTCGTTGTGCGCCTCCTCCTGGGCGATGGCCCCGGTGGTCGCGGCCCCAGTGCCTGTCAACACAAGGCCGAGCAGCGCCAGTGAGGTGAGAATCTTCTTCATGCCAAATCCCCTTGAGATTCTCTGCCGCGCTGTCGTCGTCTCGAGCATGATCTCGTCCGAAAACCGGTCTCCACTTTTCGGGGTCATGCTCAGCCCTTGGTTTCCGGTGCGGCTGTCGCGCCGGCCGGATGTCCGCCACCGCCACCTTTGTTCTTCTCGAGTACCGCCTCGGTGATCGAATTCGGCAACCGCCGCGGGGTCTCTATCAGGCCGAGAACAGGAAGCGCGACCAGGAAGAAGGCGAAGTAGACCAATGTCGCCATCTGCGCCATGAAGACATAGCTGCCTTCGGCCGGCTGCGAACCCAGCCAGCCAAGCAGGACGGCATCGGCCACGAACAGCCAGAAGACCAGCTTGTACCAAGGCCGGTAGACCGCCGAGCGCACCTTCGAGGTGTCGAGCCACGGCACCAGGAACAGCATGGCGATGGAGCCGAACATGGCGAGCACGCCACCGAGCTTGGAGTTGATCGGTCCGATATTGAAGGTGATGGCGCGCAGGATCGCATAGAACGGCAGGAAGTACCATTCCGGCACGATATGGGCAGGGGTCTTCAGCGGGTCGGCGACTATGTAGTTGTCCGGGTGGCCGAGGAAGTTCGGCAGGTAGAAGACGAAATAGGCGAAGACGAACAGGAACACGATCATGCCGAACGCGTCCTTGATGGTCGCGTAAGGGGTGAAGGCGACGGTGTCGGTCTTCGACTTGACTTCGATGCCGGTCGGGTTCGACTGCCCGACCACATGCAGCGCCCAGACGTGCAGCACGACGACGCCGGCGATCATGAACGGCAGAAGATAGTGCAGTGAAAAGAAGCGGTTAAGCGTTGGGTTGTCGACAGCGAAACCGCCGAGCAAAAGCTGCTGGATCCAGTCGCCGACCAGCGGGATGGCGCTGAAGAAGCCGGTGATGACGGTCGCGCCCCAGAAGCTCATCTGCCCCCAGGGCAGCACATAGCCCATGAAGCCTGTCGCCATCATCAAGAGGTAGATGATGCAGCCGAGTATCCACAGAAGCTCGCGCGGCGCCTTGTAGGAGCCGTAGTAGAGGCCGCGGAAGATGTGGATGTAGACGGCGACGAAGAAGAACGATGCGCCGTTCGAATGGAGGTAGCGCAGCAGCCAGCCCGAATTGACGTCGCGCATGATCTTCTCGACCGAATCGAAGGCGAGAGTGCTGTCCGCCGCGTAGTGCATGGCCAGCACGATGCCGGTCAGGATCTGCGCCGCCAGCATGATCGACAGGATGCCGCCGAAAGTCCACGCATAGTTGAGGTTGCGCGGCACCGGATAGGCGACGAAGCTGTCATAGACCAGCCGCGGCAGCGGCATGCGGGCGTCGAACCAGCGTCCGAGACCGGTCTTGGGCGTATAGGTCGAGTGTCCCTCGCTCATCGAAATGTCCCCTAGCCTCAGCCGATACGGATCTTGGTGTCGGAAATGAACTGGAACACCGGCACCGACATGTTCTCCGGCGCCGGGCCCCCGCGGACGCGGCCGGCGGTGTCATAAACCGAACCGTGGCACGGGCAGAACCAGCCACCGAACTCGCCTTCCTGGCCGAGCGGAATGCAGCCGAGATGGGTGCAGACCTGAACCATCACCATCCAGGCCTCCTTGCCCGGCATGGTGCGGTTGGCATCCGTCGCCGGCGCGTCGGCCGGCAGATTGGCGTTGCGGGCGAGCGGATCCTTGAGCTGGGCCAGATTGACCGCCTCACCGTCCTTCATCTCTTTTTCGGTGCGGTTGCGCACGACGACCGGCTTGCCGCGCCATTTCACGACGAGCGACATTCCCGGCTCCAACGAGGAGACGTCGACCTCGATCGAGGCCAGGGCCAGCGTCGAGGCGTCCGGGCGCATCTGGTCGATGAAGGGCCAGGCGACGGCACCCGCGCCGACCACCGCGGCCATGCCGGTGGCGACGTAGAGAAAATCACGACGGTTGGGATCCTGGATGTCGGTTGCGCTCACGGGTGCCTGATCCTTTCGCCTCTTCCGTGCCGGTGGCCGAGCCTTGTTCCCCGCTCATTCACGCCAACCCGACAGCGCATGGCGAACAGGCTAGCGAATTCCTCCGGCATTTGGACTTCGGTTTATGCGTGAAGCCTGTTTTTGTCCAGACGGGTGAAGGCACAAGGGCAGATTGTCGCGGGGACACAATCCAGCGCCCGGCCGCGTGGCGAAAACGACCGGAAATCAACCGCAAAGCGGCGCCCGCGTTTGCCTCGACAGGAGACCCGGCCTCGGTCTATCCTCGGCTCATGGCGCATGTCATCGACAGAGACAAATGGGCCCGGGCGCCCGACCGCTGGCCCCAGCCCTGGCAGGGCGAACTGCAATGCGGCGCCTACGGCTCCAAAAGCTGCCTGATCTTCAACTATCTGCCGGAGATCGGCGGCGGCCCACGCCTGCACATGCATCCCTATAGCGAGATATTCATCATTCGCGCCGGCAACGGGCTGTTCACCGTCGGTGACCGGCAAATCGAGGCGTCGGCCGGCCAGATCCTGATCGTGCCGCCGAACACGCCGCACAAATTCACCAATCTCGGCCCAGGCCCGCTGGAGACCACAGACATCCACGAAAACGGCAGCTTCATCACCGAATGGCTGGAATAGACCATGATCCCGAAAAGTGGAAACCGGTTTTCGCTGGAGATCATGGTCAAACTGGTATCTATTTCGCGCCGAGCCTGGCCAGCACGACCCTGGGGATCTTGTATTCTCGGATCACCGCCTCGTGCTTGCGCAAGCCGCACAATTCGCGCTGGATGAAATAGCCGTGGACCGCCTCCGCCGCGTCCTTGAGCAGCCGGGCACGTTGTTCGCCATCGTCGCCTTGTTCACGCAACCTCGTCAACGTCTCTTCCACGCGCCGGCCGGCGCGGCCGAGCGCCGCCGCCTTTTCGCCGAGGATTTCATGGCCGAGCAGGTCGAGCGCCGACTCCTGCGCGCCGGACCGTCCGAAATTCGATGGCATTCGCACCGACATGATCCACTCCGGTTTTTTCGCGGAAAATACCGGCCCTACTCCGCCGGCCGCGTCTCTTCCAGCACGCTTTCCTCGTGGAACAGAAACCCGCCGGACTGCCGTTTCCACAGCCGCGCGTAGAGCCCGTCGAGCGCGACCAGTTCGTCATGCGTGCCTTGTTCGACGATGCGGCCGCCGTCGAGCACCACCAGGCGATCGAGTGCCGCGATGGTCGACAGTCGGTGCGCGATGGCGATGACCGTCTTGTTCTCCATCAGCCTCGTCAGATTCTCCTGGATGGCCGCCTCGATGTCGGAATCGAGCGCCGACGTCGCCTCGTCGAGTATCAGGATCGGCGCGTCCTTGAGGAAGACGCGGGCGATCGCCACGCGCTGGCGCTGGCCGCCCGACAATTTCACGCCGCGCTCGCCGACAAAGGCCTCGTAGCCCTGGCGACCACGATTGTCGCGCAGGCCGAGGATGAAGTCATGCGCCTCGGCCTTTTTCGCCGCCGCGATCACCTCGGCGTCGGTTGCGTCGGGCATGCCGAGCTTGATGTTGTCGCGCAGGGAACGGTGGAAAAGTGCGGTATCCTGGCTGACGACGCCGATATTGGCGCGCAGCGAATTCTGCGTCACCTCGGAGACATCCTGACCGTCGATGGTGATCTTGCCGGCCTCGAGGTCGTAGAGGCGCAGGATCAGATTGGCCAGCGTCGTCTTGCCGGCGCCGGACGGCCCGACCAGCCCGACCTTCTCGCCCGGCCGCACGACGAGATCGATGCCGTTGAGCACGCCGAACCCCTTGCCGTAGTGGAACTCGACCTTCTTCACGTCGATCCGGCCGCCGGTCACGACAAGCTCCCTGGCGTCAGGCGCATCGGTCAGGCCGAGCGGTTGCGAGATCAGCGCCTTGGAGTTTTCCAGCACGCCGAGATTGCGCAGGATGCCGTTGAGCTGCATCATCAGCCGGCCGAGCAGCATATTGAGCCGCAGCACCAGGGACAGCGTGAAGGCGACCGCGCCGACGGTGATCGAGCCTTCGACCCAGAGATAGACGGCAAAACCGGCGATCGCCGTGATCATGATCCCCGACAGCATCGTCAGCGCCATGCGTAGGCCGGTCAGCCTGCGGGTGAACGGGCGCAGCGCGTCGAGATAGATATCGAAACCACTCCTGATATAGCGGTCGTCGCCGTCGGCGGAGAACAGTTTCAGCGTCTGCACGTTCGAATAGGAATCGACGATGCGGCCGGTGATCATCGAACCGGCCTCAGCGGTTTCCTCGGCATGCTCGCGGATGGCCGGCAGATAGCGTTTTGCCAGCCAGCCGAAGGCGGTGAGCCAGATCACCACCAGCACCGCCAGCCGCAAGTCGAGGCCGGCGACCAGCACCAGAGTCGTCACCGTATAGACGACCATGAACCAGACGACCTCGATGAAGCTCTCCATCAAATCGCCAGTCGCCTGCCCCGCCTGCCAGACCTTGGTCGCGATGCGGCCGGCGAAATCGTTCTGGAAAAAGGCGTAGGACTGGCGCGAGACATGGCGGTGCGCCTGCCAGCGCACCAGATTGTAGAAGCCGGGCGTGATCGTCTGCTCGTCGACCAGCGCCGCCAGGCCGACGACGATGGTGCGGATGACCAGCACCACGGCGGCCATGAAGACAAGTTCGGGGCCGGCGGCAGTCCACAGCGCGTCCCAGTTGCGCTCGCCGGGGAGCTGGTCGAGAATATCGACCAGCCTGCCGACGAAGTAGAAGAGTCCGGCCTCGACCAGCGGCGCGATGCCGCCGATTACCAGCATGGCAAAGAAGGCGACCTTCGCCTGGCCGACATAGTGCCAGAGGAACCCCCTGACGCTGATCGGTGGCCGAAGGCTCACGGGCTCCCTGAACGGATAGACCCAGTTCTCGAACCAGCGATAGACGGCAATCATCATTTGGTAGCCATCACTCTGCTGCCATCATTCCGCTGCTTGACCCTTGACGATGGCATCGTCGGCGGTCGCACCTCCGTCGAGCAGGAAGCCGCCCGACTGGCGCTGCCAAAGCTGCGCATAGAGCCCGCCGCTGGCGACGAGTTCCTCATGTGAACCTTCCTCGATGACGCGGCCCTTGTCCATGACGACGAGCCTGTCCATCGCCGCGATGGTCGAGAGCCGGTGCGCGATGGCGATGACGGTCTTGCCTTGCATGAGCTTGTAGAGGTTCTCCTGGATGGCCGCCTCGGCCTCGGAATCGAGCGCGGACGTCGCCTCGTCGAGAATGAGGATCGGCGCGTCCTTCAGCATAACGCGGGCAATGGCGATGCGTTGCCGCTGGCCGCCGGACAATTTGATGCCGCGATCGCCGACATGCGCATCGAAACCCTTACGGCCACTGGCGTCCGAAAGCCCTGATATGAAATCGAGCGCCTCGGCACGGCGTGCTGCCTCGACCAGCATCTCGTTGCTGGCGTCCGGCCGGCCATAGAGGATGTTCTCGCGCACCGAACGGTGCAGCAGCGAGGTGTCCTGAGTGACCATGGCGATCTGGGCACGCAGCGAATCCTGCGTCACCGAGGCGATTTCCTGGCCGTCGATCAGGATCCGGCCAGCTTCAAGGTCGTAGAAGCGCAACAGAAGGTTGACCAGCGTCGACTTGCCGGCGCCAGACCGGCCAACGATGCCGACCTTCTCGCCCGGCTTCACCGTCAGCGACAGGCTCTCGATCACGCCCTTCTTTTTGCCGTAGTGGAAGCGGATATCCTCGAAGCGGATTTCGCCCTTGGTCACGGCAATGTCCTTGGCCCCGGGCCTGTCTTCGACCAGGCGCGGCAGCGAGATCGAGCCGATGCCGTCCTGCACCGTGCCGATGTTCTCGAACAGGCCCGACATTTCCCACATGATCCATTGCGACATGCCCCACAGCCGCAGCACGAGGCCGATGACCACGGCGACGGCGCCGATCGTCACCGCCTGCCCGAGCCACAGCCACAGCGAGATCGCGGTCACCGAAAACAACAGCAGCGAGTTCAGGATGTAGAGCAGGCCGTAGAGCTGCGTCACCAGCCGCATCGACCGGTAGACCGTCTCGAGAAAGCCGGCCATGCCTTCCCTGGCGAAGGACGCCTCGCGGCGCGCATGCGAGAACAGCTTGACCGTCTGGATGTTGGAGTAGCTGTCGACGACGCGGCCGGTCATGGTCGAGCGCGCGTTGGCCTGCTCCTCGCCGACCTTGCCCAGCCGCGGGATGAAGTAGCGCAACAACAAGATATAGCCGGCGAGCCAGCCGGCAAGCGGTGCCGCCAGCCGCCAGTCGGCCGAGCCGACGATGACCAGCATGCCGAGGAAATAGACGACGACATAGTTGAGCACGTCGATGAGCTTGATGACGCATTCGCGCACGGCGAGCGCGGTCTGCATCAGCTTGGTCGCGATGCGCCCGGCGAACTCGTCCTGATAGAAGGTCATCGACTGCTTGAGCAGGTAGCGATGCACCTGCCAGCGGATACGCATCGGATAATTGCCCATCAGCGTCTGCTGGCTGATGAGCGAATGGAACCAGACCGTCGCCGGCAGCGCGAACACCACGACGAAGGCCATGCCGGCGAGCTTCCAGCCCTCGGTCTCAAGGAATGTCTCGCGATTCTGCGCCGACAGCCAGTCGACGATCCGGCCAAGGAAGCCGAACATCCACACTTCGGCAAGAGCGATAGCCGAGACCAGCACCGCATCGAAAATGATGTAGGGCCAGGCGCCGCGCGTATAGTGCACGCAGAAGGCGATCAGCGTCCTCGGCGGCTCGACCGGCTCCTCGGCGGGGAACGGATCGAGCTTTTTTTCAAACCAGCGGAACATTGTCTTGGCACTCACATGCTTGTTTTCGCTCACGCGGCGCGGGGGCGCACAGCGTCTTGGGAGCGGGTAGCGTCCTGGATCGGCGTCCCGGAATCATCCGGGCCGCCGATCCTGCTTCGCGCCATATAGGACGTCGCGGGATTTTCGCCGACAGGCTCGTTGAACGATCCTGACGGCGCTGTGTCGACAACCCGGAGTTTCGCGCCGGCTTTTGCGCCAGGGCGGATCAGCCTGATGAGCCGGCGCACCAGCGACGGCCGGCTACGGTCGGGAACCGCGCGCGAGAAATCGACGTCCGGCAGCATGCCGCGATGCGGGCGCCGGCGGGTCTCGGCGTGAACCGCCGACGAATAGGTTTCGCCGATCAAAAGCGCCCATGTCGCCATCCTGCGCTCGTGCAGGTTTCTTGAGCCGGGAATTTTGCAGGGATCGAACATCGGTCCGTCCTCCATGTGAAAATACAGATAAAAGTGTGAGTCCGGCCTGGTCGCGGGCGAATGGCCAGCGAACGGCAAGGATTGAACAGAGGCGTGTTCAGGTGGGGCGTTCAGCCCCTTCGACAACTTGAAAAACATCGCAGGATTCCTTCGAAGGCCGAAAAAGGTTTCGGCTAAGAATCGGTGCGATCGAAGTCTAAAAGGTCAGGAGAATCGTCGTACCGAAACCGCCGGCAGGCTGGTAAGCCCACAAGAGGGGCGCTGGATGTACATGATCATCATGAATTACCCCTCCATCGGTTCGGGTTGACAATGCCCGCCATATAACCGACTTCGCAGAAAATGACCACCCGCCAGTCCAGCAATTTCCAAAACCGCGAGACCCCTGTGGCCGATCTGCCACGGATCAAAAACGCGCGGAAATGAACGACCGTCTCCGCATCGCGCTCTACCAGCCGGATATTGCCGGCAACACCGGGACAATCCTGCGCTTCGCCGCTTGCCTCGGCCTGGGGGTCGACATCATCGAACCGGCCGGCTTCCCGCTTGCCGACCGGGCGCTGAAACGGGCCGGCATGGATTATCTCGAAATGGCGCGGCTTTCCCGGCATGTCGACTGGCATGCCTTCGAGAACTGGCGCAGAAGCGAAACGCGGCGGCTGGTGCTGCTGTCGACCAGAGCCGCCACCGCCTACACGGATTTCGCCTTCGCCACCGACGACGTTCTTCTGTTCGGCCGCGAATCCGCAGGCGTGCCGGATCCTGTCCACGAGGCGGCGGATGCGCGATTGATCATTCCGATGCAGCCCGGCGCGCGCAGCATCAACGTCGCGCTTTCCGTCGCCATGGTGGCCGGCGAGGCCATCCGGCAGCTCGGATAGGATTTGCAGACCGTCGGCGGGCGCAGCCATCACGGCCGCTTCCCGGCTGACGACCGCGCCCTCTCTTGTCATTCTCACCCAGGCGCACATTGCCTTCTCCTGCGGTTTGCATGTCCTGGGTTTCTTCGTTACAAGCTCAACTTAACTTGAGGTCAAGCGGAAAATTCGAATGGCTGGGGTGACGGAATTGACGGTCGGCCAGGTCGCCATGCGCAGCGGGGTGGCGGTATCGGCGCTGCATTTCTACGAGGCGCGCGGACTGATCCGCAGCCACCGCACATCGGGCAACCAGCGGCGCTACGGCCGCGACGTGCTGAGGCGTGTGGCGATCATCAGGATCGCGCAGGAGGTCGGCATCTCGCTGGCCGAGATCGGTGCCGCGCTTGAATCGCTGCCTGAAGGCCGCACGCCGACGCGCGAGGATTGGAATCTGCTTTCAACGGCCTGGCGCGACCAGCTCGATCAGAAGATTGCCCAGCTGAAGAAGCTGCGCGACGGGCTGACCGACTGCATCGGCTGCGGCTGCATGTCGATCGACAAGTGCCCGCTGCGGAACAAGGAAGACCGATTGGGCGCCCAAGGCCCGGGAGCAAGGCGGTTGTTGGTAGCTCGTTAATCCGCAGCCGGCAGCCGCCTGATGGTGAATTCGATAACGTCGCCCGGTCGCTCGAACCAGCTTTCGATCTCAGTCCAGTAGGCCTGCTTGGGGAAACGCTCGAACCATTCCTGCGCCTTGAGCCGCGCATCGGAACGCGGCAGGACGAAGGTCTCACGCAGGAACCCGTCGCGCGGCATGCGCTCGCGCTCGGCGCGCGAACGGTCGAGCCTCTTCTTCAGGCCATCCAGCGGCGGTCTTGCCGGAGTGCGCACGAAAGAACTCCATTCACACTTGACCCTTACACCCAAGAGATTAGGGATCGCGGCCGGAAAAGACGAGTCATTTGTCGGGGTGCGCGCCCCACAACCGGAGGCAGCATTTGCAACGACCCGAAATAGCGGCGGGGCTGCCGGCCGACATCGAACAGAAGAAGATGAAGGCGCGGCTGTGGTTCGAGACGTTGCGCGAGCGCATCTGCGCCGCCTTCGAGCAGATCGAGCAGGAGCTGCAGGGGCCGCAGGCGTCATGGTCGCCGGGCCGCTTCGAAAAGACGCCGTGGGAGCGCGACGAAGGCCGCGGCGGCGGCGGCACCATGTCGATGATGCGTGGCCGCGTCTTCGAGAAAGTCGGCGTCCACACCTCCACTGTCTATGGCGAGTTCTCGCCGGAGTTCAGGAACCAGATGCCCGGCGCCGAGGAAGACCCGCGCTTCTGGGCGAGCGGCATTTCGCTGATCGCCCATCCGTGGAACCCCAACGTGCCGGCCGTGCACATGAACACGCGCATGGTCGTCACCTCGCGCCAGTGGTTCGGCGGCGGCGCCGACCTGACGCCGGTGCTCGACCGTCGCCGCACCCAGGACGACCCGGACACGGTTGCCTTCCACCGGGCCATGCAATTCGCCTGTGAGAAGCACGCTGGCGTCGCCGACCACGTGAAATTCAAGGCCTGGTGCGACGAGTATTTCTACCTGCCGCACCGCAACGAGCCGCGCGGCACCGGCGGCATCTTCTTCGACTGGCTGCATTCGGACGAGGACAGAGGCGGCTGGAACGCCGATTTCAACTTCGTCCAGGATGTCGGGCGCGCTTTTCTCGTCGTCTATGGGCATCTCGTGCGGGCCAATTTCAACGATAACTGGACCGATGGCGATCGCGAGGAGCAGCTCATTCGCCGTGGCCGCTACGTCGAATTCAACTTGCTTCACGATCGCGGCACCATCTTCGGACTGAAGACCGGCGGCAACGTCGCCTCGATCCTGTCCAGCCTGCCGCCAGAGGTGAAATGGCCGTAAAATCTCGGTGAGCCGGGCGTGAGCCGCAATCAGGTCCAAATCGCTGGATCTTGGCGGTGAATGGGCGCACGGAATTTCTTTTTCGTCTAATATCCATTTGAAAAAACAGGACTAATTCTCCGTTCCGGGCCGGGAAACGCCGGCGGTTCTCGCCTCCTCTGGAACCGTGACCCGACGCGACCGGACGGCCCAAGATTGAGTGGGGCACCCTTTCCAATCAGGTGCCCTCATTTTCCAGGAGAGCATGCCATGCGCAAGCTTGTTATGTCGGTTGCGGCTGCTGCCGTTCTTGCCTCTGGTGGCGCTGCCTTCGCAGCGGTCAAGCACACCACGGGCACGGTCAAGACCTATGATGGAACGGCCATGAGCCTTGTTCTGGACGACGGATCGACCTTTACGCTGCCCAAGGCCTTCAAGAATCCTGGCCTGAAGGCCGGCGAAAAGGTCCGCGTTTCGTGGGACATGAGCGGCAAGCACAAAATTGCCGAGGCAGTCAGAATCGTGAAGTGACGGCCTGCCCGCAGGAGCAAGACGAGGCTATGTCTGGTCTTGCTCAGGGGTAGCGTAAAAAAGGCGGAGCAGCGATGCTCCGCCTTTTTCGGTCTTTGCCGCAACCAAAGCCCATTCAATCGTGTTATGCTTGCTCCCCTCGTGCGTGACCCGAAAACCGAACCGGTTTCCGACAGGATCATGCGTCGATCAGAGGTGCTGAAGCTCCGCGTTCAAGCAAGCGCGCGGCGCTCCAAGGAGGAAAAAGGGAGAAATCCGATGAAGGAATTCCACTGCGGCTCGCTCGTTCCGGGTTGCGACTGGCATACGCGCGCCGATGAGGAAGCCGAAGTCATGCGTCGTGCGGTCGAACATATGCGCGAGACGCATGGCGAGACGATCATCCGCGAGACGATGATCGAAGCCATCCGTTCGCGCATCGAAAAGGCTCGCGACGCCGCCTGACTTTGCCTAGCTTTCGAGTGCCTCCGCGGCGCGCTTGAGGAGCGCGCCGCGAGCGAGCGCAAAGCCGGATTCGACCCACTCGTTTTCAAGGTTTTTTAGGATTGCGCCGAGTTTCGGCCCGGGCGACGCGCCAAGCGTCGTCAGATCCGCACCCTTGAGCGGAAAGCCAGGCTTTTTCCATCTTCCGGCGAAGGCCAGCAGGCGCGAGAGGCCGCCGGCTTCGAGCAGCGCGTCATTGTCTTGGACCGCGCGGGCTCGGGCGGAAGCGAGCGACAGCCGCAAGCGATCGACAAGGCCCTGGTAATCGCCACGATAGAGCCGTTTTGCGAATTCCGCTTCGGTCGTCTTCGGCTCGACGGGCGCTGTCAGCGCCCACTGCCTGAGACGGCCGGCTTCGCTGACGGAAAATTTCAGCCGCTCAGTGAGCGTCTTCATCCGCGGGGCGTCCGGCGGCACGATTGCTTCCAGCCTGAGCAGCGGCTCCGGCGTCCAGCCCAGATCCTTCTCGGCCCTGGTCAGCGCATGGATCGAATCGATGCCCCATTTCTCGCTCTCCGGCAGAACGCTGGTGAGCACGCCGGCCTGGCGCATCCACAGCAAGGCGCGCGACGGGTCGGGGGCCGACAGCAGCTTCTTCAGTTCGGACCAGACGCGTTCGGCCGAGAGTTGGCTGAGCCCACCCTTGAGCCGGGCGCAAGCCTTCAGCCCTTCGGCATCCGGCCGGCCGTCGCCATACCAAGCGAAGAAACGAAAAAAGCGCAGGATGCGCAGATAATCCTCGCGGATGCGCGCTTTCGGATCGCCGATAAAGCGCAGCCGGCGCGCCTCTATGTCGGCGATGCCGCCAACCAGGTCGACGATCGTGCCGTCGGCCTCGGCATAGAGTGCGTTGATGGTGAAATCGCGCCGTTCCGCGTCGGCCTTCCAGTCGCGCCCGAACGAGACCTTGGCCCGCCGCCCGTCGGTCTCGACGTCGGCGCGCAACGTGGTCACCTCGAACGGCCTCCCGCCGGCGACAATCGTGATGGTGCCGTGCTCGATGCCGGTCGGCACGGCCTTGAAGCCCGCCGCCTCGGCGCGGCGGATGGTTTCATCGGGCAGGCAAGTGGTGGCGATGTCGACGTCGGCGACCTGCTGGCCGATGAGCGCGTTGCGCACCGCGCCGCCGGCGACGCGCGCCTCCTCGCCGCCGTCCGCCAGCGCCGCCAGCAGGCGCTGCAGGTGCTTGTCGCCGAGCCACTCGGCCCTGCCAGCGAGCGACACCCGGCCGCTCACGTATAGAGCCTTTCATAGAGCGTGCGGATGATGCCGGCGGTGACGCCCCAGATGCGCTGGCCGCCATAGGGCATCTCGTAGAAGAACCATTCCAGGTCGTCCCACATGCGGCTCTCGCGGCCGTGGTTAGCCGGGTCCATCAGGAAGCGCAGCGGCACTTCGAAGGCGTCGTCGACCTCATCGGAATTCAGCGCCAGTGAAAAACCCGGCCGCACCATTGCCAGCACCGGGGCAATGCGATAGCCGCTGCCGGCGACATAGTCGGGCATACGGCCGATGATCTCGATCCGGTCCTGGCCGAGCCCAATCTCCTCGAATGTCTCGCGCAATGCCGCCGCCTCCGGTGTCGGGTCGGTTGGATCGATCGTGCCGCCGGGAAAGGCCACCTGCCCCGAATGGTTGCGCAGCTTTTCCGCCCGCTTGGTCAGCAGAACCGTGGCGTCGCGTCCGTGATCGACCACCGGGATCAGCACGGCGGCATCGCGCAATGCCTTCGCGAGCTTCAAACGCGGATGGCCAGGATTGAAGCGATGGTCGCCATAATCATCGGCGGCATGCGCCAGCGGCTGTGCCGCGACACGTGCGCGAAAATCCTCGGCGGAAAACGGTGTCGGCGACATCTGATCCATCACGCGCTCAGCCGCTGCAGTTTTTCCGCCGGCATGATCGGATAGACCGCGCCATTCGAGCGGACGGCGAACATCCTTCTGCCGCCGACCTCGATCTCCTCGCCATACTCGACCAGTTCGTACATGACCGGCCGCGCCACCAGCGCTTCCAGCCGCCCGCGCACCAGCACATAGGGTTTCAGGCCACCGGTCGCATCCTCGTCGACGAAGCGCAGCGGATGCTCCGGCCCGGCCTCAACCACGTCGCCGACATTGGTGCGGAAGGTGATGGCCTGGCCATCGCCGGTGCCGGAAACGTCCATCTCGACGGCGATGAAGGGCGCGTCGACGACGCGGATGCCGACCCTTTCCACCGGCGTCACCAGATAGGTCCTGCCGTCTTCGTCCTTGCGCAGCACGGAGGAAAAAAGCTGCACCAGCGGCATGCGGCCGATCGGCGTGCCCTGGTAGAACCAGCTGCCATCCTGTCTGATCTCCATGTCGAGATCGCCGCAAAAGGCCGGATTCCAGCGCTCCACCGGCGCCGGCCCCTTGCCCGCGCGGGCGGCACGCGAGATCAGCGCTTCGAGCCCGTACGCCTCGGTGGCGGCCGTCAGACTCGCTTCAGGATCGTCGGCGCGTTCTGTCATGGTCACGAAATAGTCACTGTTGTTCCGCTTGTCAGCCTAAGTCTGTGATTTAAGTTCAAAGACAGGCGCCATGCCAGACCGAATCGCGGCATCCTGCGGCGTCGAAGGTGCAAGCTGGTATTTCCAACGAGAAGGATCGATGCTGCATGAGCGTGATGATCAAGGAAAGCCCGATCAGCGAAAAGGACATGATCGGCCAGGCCGAGACGGCGCTGGCCGACATTTCCAGGGTTCGCGATGGTGTCGGCCGCGTCATCTTTGGCCAGGAAAGCGTCGTCGAACGCACGCTGGTGGCGCTGCTGGCCGGCGGCCATGCGCTGCTGGTCGGCGTGCCCGGCCTCGCCAAGACCAAGCTGGTCGAGACGCTGGGCATCGTGCTCGGCCTCGATTCCCGCCGCATCCAGTTCACGCCCGACCTGATGCCGTCCGACATTCTCGGCTCCGAGGTGATGGAGCAGGACGAGTTCGGCAAGCGTTCGTTCCGCTTCATCTCCGGGCCGATCTTCGCGCAGCTGCTGATGGCCGACGAGATCAACCGCGCCTCGCCGCGCACCCAGTCGGCGCTGCTGCAGTCGATGCAGGAATACCACGTCACCATTGCCGGCGTCCGTCACGACCTGCCGGCGCCCTTCCACGTGCTGGCGACGCAGAACCCGCTGGAGCAGGAAGGCACCTATCCGCTGCCTGAAGCGCAGCTCGACCGCTTCCTGATGCAGGTCGACATCCTCTATCCGGAAATCGAGGCGGAGCGCCGCATCCTTCTGGAAACCACCGGCATCGAGGACGCCAAGGCGCAGAACGTGCTGCAGCCGGCGCGGCTGAAGGAGATCCAGACCCTCATCCGCCGCATGCCGGTGCCGGAAAGCGTCGTCGACGCGATCCTCCATCTGGTGCGCTCGGCGCGCCCCGGCCAGGGCAATGCCGAGACCGACAAGCACGTCGCCTGGGGCCCGGGCCCGCGCGCCAGCCAGGCGCTGACGCTATGCGCACGCGCCCGCGCGCTCTATGATGGACGGCTGGCGCCGTCGGTCGACGACATCAGAGCGCTGGCCGAGCCGGTGCTGCAGCACCGCATGGCGCTGACCTTCGCCGCCCGCGCCGAGGGCACGACCGTGCGCGACGTGGTGGCGAAACTGGCAAAAGGGATCTGATGGCGCGCATAGGCGAGGCACAGGCACCGGCAGCGACGCGTGACGCGCTCGCCCGCGGCCGGTTGCGCGCTTCGCTGGTTCCGGACCTGCTGGTCGAGGCGCGCCGCATAGTCAACACGGTGATCGCCGGCTGGCACGGCCGCCGCAAGCGCGGCATCGGCGAGAATTTCTGGCAGTTCCGGCCCTATGTCGAAGGCGATTCCTCGCGCATCGACTGGCGCCGCTCGGCCCGTGACGACCACACCTATGTGCGCGACCGCGAATGGGAGGCCGCCCATACGGTGTGGCTGTGGGCCGACCCCTCGCCTTCCATGCTCTACAAATCGACCGGGGCCACCGTCTCGAAGGAATCCCGCGCGCTGGTGCTGACGCTGGCCATGGCCGAGCTTCTGTCGCGCAGCGGCGAGCGTATCGCCTGGCCCGGCCTGACCGATCCGTTCACCGCCCGAAACGGCGCCGAGCGCATCGCGGCGCAGCTCGCCCATGCCGGCGAGCTGCCGGCAAAGCCCGATCTGTCCGGCATCCGCCGCTTCTGCGACATCGTCATCGTCAGCGATTTCCTCGATCCCGTCGAGGACACCATCGCCTGGCTCGACGTGCTCGCCCGCCACGGCGTGCATGCCCATCTGATCGAGGTCGCCGACCCGGCCGAGGAGAGATTTCCCTATGCCGGCCGCACCGAATTCACCGATCCCGAGACCGGCGACAAGCTGACCGCCGGCCGCGCCGAAACGCTGGGCGATGAATACCGCCTGCTTTACACCGCCCGCCGCCAGGAACTGGCCGCCTGGTGCAAGCGGCTCGGCTGGAGCTTCACCGTCAACCACACCGACCGCCTCGCCTCCGAAGCGCTGGTGCGTGTCCACATGGCGATGACCGTCGATGGCAGCTCAGCCGGGAGGATCCGCGCATGAGCTGGCTGCCGCTCTCCTTCGGGGCGCCGATGGTGCTGTGGGGCCTTCTGGCCCTGCCGGTGATCTGGTGGCTTTTGCGGTTCACCCCGCCTAAGCCGCAGACCGAGATCTTCCCGCCGCTGAAGATCCTGGCCCGCGTGCTGAAGCGCGAGGAGACGCCGCAGCAGAGCCCGTGGTGGCTGACGCTGCTCAGGCTGGTGATGGCGGCCCTTATCGTTGCGGCGCTGGCCGAACCTGTCTTCAACCCGCGTGAAAAACTGCCGGCCGAAGGCGCCGCCCTTGCGCTGGTCATCGACAATGACTGGGCAAGTGCCGCCGACTGGGGCCAGCGCGTCGCCACCGCCGAACGGCTGATCGCCGACGCCAGCTCCAACGACGTGCCCGTAATCATCGCCTTCACCGCCGAAAAGCCGAACGCCGAGATCGGCCCCTTCGACGCCGCCGCCGCGCTCGACCGGCTGCGCGCGGCAAAGCCGCGGCCGATCCCGACCGACCGACCTGCCGTCTACGCCCGCGTCGCGGCAACCCTGGAGACCTTGCCGGGCGCCAGCGTCGCTGTGCTCGCCGACGGTCTGGCGGCGGAAGGCGACGAGGCCGCCTTCAACACGCTTTTGTCGAAGAACGCCGCGCGCGTCGTCTGGGCCGTTTCCGACCGGCCTGCCCTGATCGGCCTGACCGGCGCCGACAATCAGGTGGACGGTTTCGAGCTGACCGCCATCCGCGCGCCGGGCGATCCGGCGCCGGCTCAGGTGACCGCCGGCGCCTTCGACGACAAGGGCCGCCGCATCGCCGACGCCACGCTGACCTTCTCACCCGGCGAATCCACCGCCACCGGCACGATGGCGGTGCCGTTCGAATTGCGCAACGACTTCGCCTCGATCGCGCTCGACCACGAGCGGCAGGCCGGCGCGGTCCGCGTGCTTGACGAGAGTTCCAAGCGCCGCCGCGTCGGGCTGCTGTCGCAGGCCGAGGCCGACCAGGCGCAGCCGCTTCTGTCGCCGCTGTACTATATCCGCCGGGCGCTGCAGCCCTTTGCCGATCTGGCCGAACCGTCTAGCGCCGACCTTGCCGACGCCATCCCGCAGCTCCTCGACCAGAATCCGGCGATGATCGTGATGGCCGATATTGGCACCATTCCGGAGCAGGTGCGGCAAAGGCTAGTCGACTGGGTCGACAATGGTGGCACGCTGGTGCGGTTCGCCGGCTCGCGGCTGGTCGCCGCCGGCAATGACGACGACCTGCTGCCGGTCAGGCTGCGCACCGGCGAGCGCTCGCTCGGCGGCGCGCTGTCGTGGACGACGCCGCAGCCAGTCACCGACTTTCCGAAGACCGGCCCCTTCGCCGACCTCGCTCCGCCCGCCGAGGTCACCGTCACCAGGCAGGTGCTGGCCGAGCCGACGCCTGACATCGTCGAACGCACCTGGGCCACGCTTGCCGACGGCACGCCGCTGGTGACCGGGATGAAGAAGGGCAAGGGCACGCTCGTCCTGTTCCATGTCACGCCGGAGGCGACATGGTCGAACCTGCCGATCTCCGGCAGCTTCGTCGAGATGCTGCGGCGCATCGTGCAACTGTCGCGCAATCAGGGTGCCGCGGTCGCCAACGCCGAAGCCGCCGCCACTTCGCTGGCGCCCTACCGCATGATATCAGCCGACGGCACGCTGGTGCCGCCGACGCCGGATGCGCGGCCGCTGGTGCCGGGTGCCGGCCCGCTGCCGGTGACGTTCGAGAACCCGCCCGGCCTGTACGGATCCGAGACCGGCGTCTTTGCCCACAATCTGCTTGATGCCGAAAGCAGCTTCGCACCGCTGGTCCGTCCTCATATCACCGTGCCGGTCACCACCGTCCAGTACGCTTTCGATGAATCGCACAATTTGAAGGGTCCGCTGGTGGCGGCAGCCCTTGTGCTGATGGTGCTCGATACGCTGGCCGTGTTCTGGATGGGCGGACTGTTCTCGCGCCGGCCCCGCCGCGCCCGCGCTGCCGCAACCACCGCCGCCCTGCTGATTGCGCTCGGCGCCCCGGTCGGCCAAACCGACATCGCCCGCGCCGACGATGCCAAACCGGGCGACGAGCGGGCGATCGAGGACATTTCGAAGACCCGGATCGCCTATGTGCAGACCGGCGAACGGAGCGTCGATTCGATCAGCCAGGCCGGGCTGGAGGGCCTGACCCGCTTCCTGATCGAGAAGACCGCGCTCGAGCCGGGAGCGCCCGCCAGCGTCGATATCTCGAAGGACCAACTGTCCTTCTATCCCCTGATCTACTGGCCGATCGACCCTGCCGCGCCGATGCCGAGCCAGGCTGCGATCGCCCGCGTCGATGCCTATATGCAGCAGGGCGGCACGGTGCTGTTCGACACGCGCGACCAGTTCGCCACCGGCATCGGCGCGGATTCGGCCAGCCCGGCGACGGAGCGGCTGCGCGACATCCTCGGCAATCTCAACGTGCCGCCGCTGGAACCGGTGCCATCGGACCACGTGCTGACCAAGTCCTTCTACATCCTGCCTGAGTTTCCCGGACGCTTCGCCGGCGGCCCGCTCTGGGTCGCGGCTTCGCTCGAAGCCAGCAACGTCGAGAACCGCCCGGTGCGCACCGGCGACGGCGTCTCGCCGATCATGATCACCGCCAATGATTTCGCCGGCGCCTGGGCGGTCGACGAGAATGGCGACCCGCTTTTGCCGACCGTGCCGTCGGACCCGATGCAGCGCATTTATGCGCTGCGCGCCGGCGTCAACATCATGATGTACATGCTGACCGGCAATTACAAATCCGATCAGGTGCACGTGCCGGTGCTGCTCGAACGGCTGGGGCAGTAAGCCATGAACTGGTCGCTCGCCTTCGAACCGCTCATCTCCTTGCCACTGCTTGGCCTGGTGCTGGCGCCGCTGTTGCTGCTGGCATTGGCCGGCCTGTGGTTTCGACAGCGCGGCGCAGTCTTCCGTTTCGCCGCCCTGCTCGCGCTGGGTGCGGCCCTGCTCAACCCGGTGTTCCTCGACGAAGAGCGCGAGGCGCTGAAAAGCGTCGTCGCCGTCGTCGTCGACCGCAGCCAGAGCCAGGACATCGGCGAGCGCACCAAGCAGACCGACGAGGCGCTGGCCGGGCTTCAGCAGCGCCTGGGCCGCTTCAAGCAGTTCGACGTCCGCGTCGTCGAGGCCGGCAAGTCGGAAGCCGCCGAGGAGCGCACTGAAACGCGGCTTTTCGGTGCGCTTGAAAGCGCTTTCCGCGACGTGCCGCCTTCGCGCATCGGCGGCGCCATCATGATCACCGACGGCGAGGTGCATGACGTCCCCGCCGGCACACCCGAATTCAACGCCCCGCTGCACGCGCTGATCACCGGCAACGACCAGGAAAAGGATCGCCGCATCCGCTTCGAGAATGCGCCGCGCTTCGGTCTGGTCGGCAAGCCGCTCGAAATGACCTATCGCGTCATCGCCACCAACAATGAGGCCGGCTCGGTCGATGTGCGCGTGTCGGTCAATGGCGAGCAGGTTTCGGTGGAGCGCGCCGTCATTGGCCAGGCCATGCCGCTGCAGGTGACCATTCCCAGCGCCGGCCGCAACATCGTCGAACTCGCCATCGACCCCGAGCCCGGCGAACTTACCGACACCAACAACCGCGCCATCGCGCTGATCGACGGCATCCGCGAGAATCTGCGCGTGCTGCTGGTCTCCGGCGAACCGCATGCCGGCGAGCGCACCTGGCGCAACCTGCTGAAGTCCGACGCCTCGGTCGACCTTGTCCATTTCACCATCCTGCGGCCGCCGGAAAAGCAAGACGGCACGCCGATCAACGAATTGTCGCTGATCGCCTTCCCGACGCGCGAGCTGTTTGTCGAGAAGATCAAGGATTTCGACCTGATCATCTTCGACCGCTACCAGCACCGCGACGTGCTGCCCATCCTCTACTACGACTACATCGCCGAATATGTCGAAAAGGGCGGCGCGCTGCTGATCGCCGCGGGACCGGAGTACGCCGGCGAAAGCTCCATCGCCCGCACGCCGCTAATGTCGGCGCTGCCGGCGATGCCGACCGGCGAGGTCGTCGACAAGGCCTTCTACCCGCGCCTCACCGACCTCGGCCAGCGCCATCCGGTGACGCGCGCGCTCGACGGCTCCGCCACCGAGCCGCCGCACTGGAGCCGCTGGTTCCGCACCATCGGCGTCGAGAACCCCGAAGGCGAGGCGGTAATGAAGGGCGCCGACAACCGCCCGCTGCTCCTGCTCGACCGCAAGGGCGAAGGCCGCGTCGGCATGTTCCTGTCCGACCAGGGCTGGCTGTGGGCGCGCGGCTTCGAGGGCGGCGGCCCGCATGTCCAGCTCTATCGCCGCATCGCCCACTGGCTGATGAAGGAGCCCGAACTCGAAGAGGAGCGGCTGATCGCCGACGGCCGCGGCATGATGCTGGAAATCCGCCGCCAGACGATGAGCGACGACCCCGGCCCGGCGCAAATCATCACCCCGTCAGGCAAAGCGATGACCGTGAAGCTCGAGGGATCCGAACCCGGCGTCTTCCTGGGCAGCATCGAGACCAACGAGATCGGCCTCTATCAGGTCGGCAATGGCGATTTGAAGGCGCTTGCCCATGTCGGCCCGGTCAACGCGCCTGAATTCACCGACGTCGTCTCCACAGAGGGCCGGCTGAAAGCGCCGACCGAGGCCACCGGCGGCAGCGTGCGCCGGCTGGCGCCGTCATCGGCCCTTGGCAACCTCGCCGGCGGCGTGACGCTGCCCTCGGTCGTCCCGGTCCGCGCCTCGGGCGCGGCCACCGGCAACGACTGGATCGGCCTGCGCACCACCGACGACAGCGTGCTGAAGGCCGTCTCGCGCGTGCCGCTGTTCGGCGGGTTCCTCGGCCTCGGCCTGCTGCTTCTGGCCATGGGCTCGATGTGGTACCGCGAGGGGCGGTAGCAGCACCTCTTTCCTTGCGGGAGAAGGGAAGGCGGCCCTGCCCGCCGCCCCTACGGGCGACCGCTTCTCATTCCTCCGGCTCCGTCGTGAACATCAGCGGATAGCCCTTGGCCTTGCCGGCATCCGTCGCCCGCGTCGCCTTGGTCTCGGCGACGTCCCTGGTGAAGACGGCGACGATGCAGACGCCGCGCTGGTGCGCGGTGATCATCACCCGCCGCGCCTGGTCCTCGCTCAGCTTGAATTCGCCCTTGAGCACCGTCACCACGAACTCGCGCGGCGTGAAATCGTCGTTGAGGAGGATGACCTTGTAGAGCTTCGGCCGTTCGATCTTCGGCTTCGTTTTAGTGCTGGGTTTGGTGACGATCTCAGGCATCGGAACCGGCAGTTGCGCGCAAGAATTTCGCTTTTATTCTGACATAGGCAAAAGCGGTCGTCCATTTTGAGCCGCCCGCGAACCGCGGTCCGGCGGGCGCGGCCGTTCACAAGTCCGAGATTGCCGCTGGCGGCGGGGATTGCATCACCAAAGCCTGGGATCAGACAGCCACACTAGCGCGTGAGCGGGCCGCTCGCCTTCCGCCAGGCGTCGATGCCGCCATGGATGTGCCAGGCGCTGGCAATCCCCGCATCCTGTGCCGCCTGAACCGCCATGGCCGAGCGCTCGCCGAAGGCGCAATAAAACAGCAGTCGCCTGCTGGTCGACCTGGCGAGCTCATGCAGCATGCCGCCCGCGGCGATGTTCTCCTGCAGCGTCGTATAGGGCACATGCAGCGCCCCCGGAATGATACCGTGCCGTTCTCGCTCGGAGCGCTCGCGCAGATCGATCAGCACGACTTCGGGCTTTCCCACCAGCGCAAGCGCCTGCTCGGCCGTGATAGCCCAGTCACGCCGCGCAATCTCTTCCTGATGAAACCCGACCTTCATGTTGGCCGGCACGGCGACATCCATCATTTTCGGATTCGCAAGCTTCAGATTGTTCATGATCTCGACGTAGTCTTCCATCGACTTCACCTGCAGGCGCGGATTGAAGGCCTTTTCCTCGCCGATGGTCGAGACGGTCTCGCCTTTGTAATCATGCGCCGGGTAGATCAGCGTCTCGTCGGGAAGCTTGAGCAGGCGGCCGAAGATCGATTCATATTGCTGCCGCGGATCGCCATTCTGGAAATCGGTGCGGCCAGTGCCGCGGATGAGCAGCGTATCGCCGGTGAAGACCCGGTCCGGCAGAATGAAGCTGTAAGAATCATCGGTATGGCCGGGTGTGTAGATCACGTCGAGCGCAAGCCCCTCGATGGTGAGTTTGTCGCCATCTGAAAGTCGCATCGAAACCACGTCCGCTTTGGTCTGCTCGCCCATCACGGTGATGCACTGGGTCTTGTCGCGCAGCGCACCCAGGCCGGTGATGTGGTCGGCGTGCAGGTGCGTGTCCACCGCCTTGACGAGCTTGAGGTCGAGCTCACGCACGAGCTGGAGATAGCGATCGACCTTCTCCAGCACGGGATCGATGATCAGCGCTTCGCCGCCCCGGCGGCTGGCGAGCAGATAGGAGTAGGTGCCCGAGACAGAGTCGAAGAGCTGCCGGAAGATCATTTCTGCCACATGCTCCGTTGAATTCCCGCCTCTCCGACAGAGCCGGGATGGGCTCTATTTACCATGATCCCGAAAATCGGTCGCCACTTTTCGCCGACGCGGACCTTCGGTTCGCGATCACGCTCTCCTGCACACCTGTCCGCGCGGCTGCGGCACGATCCGGATGTAGGGTTTGGGCGCTTTCCAGCCCTGCGGATATTACTTCATGGCGTCCTCTTCCGACACGGAGCCGTGATGACATCCTCGCCGACTTTCCAGTTCGCCGGTATAGCAACCTTGTGCCTGGAATCACTGGGCGTCGCAGAAATGCGGCTAAAACCAATAGATTGAGCGGGGTGGGCAGCTCAATTTGAACGCATCCCTCTATCGCCGCAATACCGCTGACAGCACATCCCTGACGCCGATGGCGCCGACGAAGCGCGACTGGTCGTCGAACAGCGCAACCGGTGCGGTCTGCGAGCGGTACATGGCAAACATAACCGTCTTCAGCGACGTGCCGGGATTGGCCCAAAACACCTGCGCCGTCTCCTCCGGATGCGCCTCGACATCGGCGCAGGAGACCCACACCGCCGGCTTGCCATTGCGTTCGGCAGCCACCACCAGCCCGTGCTCGTCGATCTTGAAACGCGTCGTCTTGCGACGGTCGAGCCACACCCAGCCGTCCTCGCCGTGGTCGAGGTCGCGGCGGTCGCGCATCACGTTCCAGGCGGTCAGCACCGAGAGCGGATTCACATTGGCGATGAAGTCACGAACATAGTCGTTGGCGGGGCGCAGCACGATGTCTTCCGGCGCGCCGGTCTGGACGATGCGCCCGCCTTCCATGATGGTGATGTGGCTGCCGATCTTCAGCGCCTCCTCGAGGTCGTGGCTGACGAAGATGATGGTCTTCTTCAGTTCGGCCTGAAGCTGCAGCAGCTCGTCCTGCAGCTTGGTGCGGATCAGCGGGTCGAGCGCCGAGAACGGCTCGTCCATCAACAGGATCGGCGCTTCGGTGGCAAAGGCGCGCGCCAGCCCGACGCGCTGCTGCATGCCGCCGGAAAGCTCGTGCGCATATTTCTTCGCCCACTGGTCGAGATTGACCAGCTTGAGCTGGCGATGCACGCGTTCCTTGCGCTCGGCTTCGGGCACGCCGGCGAGTTCGAGGCCGAGGCCGACATTCTCCTCCACCGTGCGCCACGGCAGCAGGCCGAACTGCTGGAACACCATCGCCACCTGCTTCTGCCGCAGCCGCCGAAGGGTCGCCTCGTCGCAGGTAACGACATCGACCGTCTTGTCGCCGTCCTTGACCAGAACCTGGCCGCGCGAAACGACGTTCAGCCGGTTGACGGCGCGCAACAGCGTCGACTTGCCGGAGCCTGACAGGCCCATGAGCACGGAAATCTCGCCCTCATGCACGGTGAGGCTTGCGCCGGCGCAGCCCAGCACATTGCCGGTCTTTTCGAGGATCTCGGCGCGGCTGGCGCCGCTGTCTATGAGCGCGAGCGAGCCGGCTTGGTCGGAGCCGAAGACGATGTCGACATTCCTGAAATCGACGGCGACGGTCATTTCTTGCCTCCAACGCCAATGCGGGTCATCCGGTCGAGCACGATGGCCAGCACGACGATGGCGAGGCCGGCCTCGAGCCCGAGGTCGATCCTGCGCGAGCCGAGCGCCCGGTTGATCTCGGTGCCAAGGCCGCCGGCGCCGATAAGGGCAGCGAACACCACCATCGACAGCGACAGCATGATCGACTGGGTCAAGCCGGCCATGATGGTGGGCAGCGCCGAAGGCAGCTCGACCTTCCAGAGCAGCTGGCGCTTGGTGGCGCCGAAAGCCTCGCCCGCCTCGATAATCGACTTCGGCACCGAGGTGACGCCGAGATGGGTGAGGCGGACCGGGGTCGGGATGACGAAGATGATGGTGACGACGAGGCCGGGCGCGTTGCCGAGCCCGAACAAGGTCAGCACCGGGATCAGGTAGACGAAGGTCGGCAGCGTCTGCATCAGGTCGAGCACCGGCAGCATGAAGCGGTAGACCTTCGGCTTGTGCGCGGCCCAGATGCCGAGCGGCACGCCGATCGCCATCGAGGCGGCGGCGGCGGCAACCACCAGCACCAGCGTCTCCACCGTCTGCTTCCAGAGGTCCTGGTTGAGGATGAACAGCAGTCCGAGGAAGACGGCGAGCGCCAGCCCCTTCGAACGCTGCAGCACATAGGCGAGCAAGGCGATCAGCGCGATGAGCAGGACCGGCGGCAACAAAAGAAGCCCGTCGACCATCCCGTCGAGCAGGAAATTGAGACCGTTGGAAAAGGCCCTCAAGACGGTGTTGAAATTGTCGGTGAGGAAGGTGAAGAAGGCCTTTCCCCAGGCGCCTATGGGAATCTGGTAGCTGACCAGGAATTTTGAAATCGGATCCATCTAGCCCCTCTTCTGTCGGCGCCGTCCTTGCCGGACGGTCATCTTGTCACAGGATATGAAAAAGGGCAGCCCTTTCTACCGTGGCTGCCCTTGTTCCGGTTACCGAATGCAAAATCGGCTCAGCTTCCGAGCGCGGTCTTGACCGCCGCGGCCGCGTCGCCGCCGTCGAAAGTGGTCACGCCGGCAATCCAGGGGGTGATCGCGTCCGGGTGCGCCTTCAGCCAGTCGGTCGCGACCGTATTGGCGTCGCCGCCCTTGAGGATCCCGTCCATCATCTCGCCTTCCATGTCCAGATCGAACTTCAGATTGGCGATGAACTTGCCGGCATTCGGGCATTCGGTCATGTAGCCCTGGCGCACATTGGTATGCACGGTGGCGGCGCCGAAGCCGCTGTCGCCCATGCCGTCGAGATAGGTGATCTTCATGGCGCCCATCACCGGATGCGGCGTCCAGCCGAGGAAGGCGATCCATTCGTTGCCCTTCATCGACTGCTCGGCCTGGGTGAGCATACCAGCCTCCGAGGATTCGACCAGTTCGAAGCCTTCGAGATTGGCCGCCGGGTCCTTGATCATGTCGAGGATGATGCGGTTGCCATCATTGCCGGCCTCGATGCCGTAGATCTTGCCATCGAACTTGTCCTTGAACTTGCCGAGATCGGTCAGCGTCTTGACGCCGCCATCGGCGACATAGGTCGGAACGACGATGCCGTAACCGGCGCCGCTGAGATTCTCGCTGACGGTCTCGACCGAGCCGTCGGCGGTGTAGTCCTTGATGTCGTTGGTCATCGACGGCATCCAGTTGCCGAGGAAGACGTCGAGGTCCTTGTTCTTCAGCGACGCATAGGTCACCGGCACCGAAAGCTGGATCACCTCCGGCTCGTAGCCGAGCGCGGTGAGCAGCACCGAGGCGACGCCGGTTGTGGCCTGGATGTCGGTCCAGCCGACATCGGAGAGGCGCACCGTCTTGCAGCTTTCCGGATCGGCGGCGAAAGCCGCGCTGGTGGACAAAAAGGCCGCCAGGCCGAGGCCGGCGACAAAGGAATTCATACGCGACATGTTATTCTCCCATTTCGATTCTTTGGCGAAGCGAAGTTACGGTTTTTATCTCCGCCTTGTTTCGTCAGCCAAACACCATTCTGGTGCGGTTTCAAGCGATAAGGCAATCGCGAACAACGGCGCCGGCTGGCCGATCAGCGACACGCCACCCGCTGCTCCAGCCGCTTTTCTGGCGGCCAGCCGCTTTTTTGATGAAATGCGCCTTTTCTGGTGGAATGTGAGGACGCCCCCTCCCCGCGCCGGGACAACTCGGCTTAGGGTGTGTTGAGATTCAGGTCAGGCCGAGTCGAAAACGGTGGTTTCCGAGAACCGGAGCGGAGCGTACTTTTGGTACGTGAGCGCAGGAATCCGCCGTTTGCAGGCCGGCATCACCTGAATATCAACACACCCAAAAGGGCGGCATGGCCAAGCTGTACTTCCACTATGCGACGATGAATGCCGGCAAGACGACGATGCTGCTGCAGGCGTCGTACAATTACCGCGAGCGCGGCATGACGACGATGCTGTTCGTCGCCGGCCACTACCGCAAGGGCGATACCGGGCTGATCTCGTCGCGCATCGGCCTGGAGACGGAAGCCGAGATGTTTCGCAACGGCGACGATCTGTTCGCCCGGATGGCCGAGCATCACGACCATACGACGGTGCATTGCGTCTTCGTCGACGAGGCGCAGTTCCTAGAGGAGGAGCAGGTGTGGCAGCTCGCCCGCATCGCCGACCGGCTGAACATCCCGGTGATGTGCTACGGCCTGCGCACCGATTTCCAGGGCAAGCTGTTTTCCGGCTCGCGCGCGCTGCTCGCCATCGCCGACGAATTGCGCGAGGTGCGCACGATCTGCCGCTGCGGCCGCAAGGCGACGATGGTCGTGCGCCTCGGCGCGGACGGCAAGGTGGCCAGACAGGGCGAGCAGGTGGCGATCGGTAAGGACGTCTATGTCTCGCTCTGCCGCCGCCATTGGGAAGAAGAAATGGGCCGCGCCACGCCCGACGATTTCATCGGCTTCACCAAAGCCTGACCGGAGCAGTGACGGCACCCGACCGGGACAAAGGGAGGTGCGAAGAAACGTGATCATCACATGTTTGTTCTTGCTTTGTGCCGGCAGTTATGCTAATAATTCCAGCATGGTACTGATTGCGCCAGTGACCCGCCGCCGAGGCGGTTTTTTGTGCCGGGTTCGGCGCCATCCTTAAGACGGCTCCTAATCTTCCGCCTTCCCTTCCCCCCATGCCACACATATATTCGCGGCGGTTCGCGACATGAAACAGATGCCGAAGCGGGAGGCCCCCATGGCGACATTGCAGAATTTCGATGCCGAAATTGCCAAGACCAAGCAGGTCGTGCAGGACATGCGCTCCAAGATCGAGCAGTCCGGCACAGTGCTCGACACGCTCGCCAAGGCCGACAAGAAGATCGGCGACGCCAATTTCGAACTCGAGAACGCCCGCATCGAGGATGTGCTGAAGCAGCAGAAGGTGATGGAAGGCAACATCGCCGATCTGATCATCGGGCTGGAGGATGCCACCAACGTCTTCGGCGCCGAATTCGAGAGCATGAAGAACTACACCGGCTGGGAAAACTTCATCGGCATGTTTTCCAGCCAGAGCAAGCAGCGCATGCGCACCGACCGTGTCCGCAACATGTCGCTGGCCGGCAATCTGCAGGAGCTGCTGGCGAAGTCCGACACCATCGTCGGCATCCTCAAGGCGCAGAAAGAGGTCCTCGACCAGCGCTACAAGACGTCCGAGGCCAGCCTCTCGCAGGTGATCGAACGCCGCAAGACGACCATGTCCAATCTCGAGGCCGTGCAGAAGCGCATCGAGGAGCTCAACCCGATGCTGCTCGACATCGAGAACAAGATCGCCGCCTCGACCAGCCAGAAGGAGCGCACGCAGCTCGAAGGCGAGCGTTCGAAACTGGCCACCGAGTACAACGAGAAGCAGGCCAAGGAGCAGGAACTGCTGGCCGAAAGCCAGACGCTGGAGCGCTACACCTCGATGTTCCAGACCTTTGTCGATTCGCTCAACAACCAGATCGCGGCGCAGTCGACGCTGATCAACAAGCTGACCATCGATACCGAGCAGCGCATCGTGCTCTACAAGGCCCTGGAAGACTCGCTGAAGACCGCCGCCCAGCAGGACGTCGCCCACAAGATCAACACGCTGGGCAGCCAGGTCGACAACACCGCCGAGGAGACCATGGCCGGCATCGGCGCGGCCTCGCAGAAGCACATTGGCGATCTCCTCGAAATGCACGAGAAGAACATGGTGGCGACCGCAGACATCCAGCGCCGCAAGAAGCTGGCCGACGATGCCTTTGCCCGCCGCTTCGACGATGTGCTGAAGAAGCACAATTCGGCCAACTACGTGCAGTCGTAATTGCCGCACTTATCAGTATCATGACCCCTGAAAACGAAGCGGCGGCGCGCTATTTCTCGGCGATCTCGGCAGCCCTCAGCGGCCTCGAAGTGTTCATGCGCGACGACCGCTCGCCGCTCTACCGGCACGGCATCGTTGCCAAGATCGTCGCTGAATACATTGCGCGGCTCGACAACTCCTTTTCCTGCTGGCGCAATCGGCTGGGCTTCATGGAGACGTTCCGCATTTCGCGCGCCGAAAGCGGCTTTCCGGTCTTCCAGAACGTGCTCGAACTGGAAAACGACCGCCGCCAGGCCGATACGCGGCTTGCCAACATACCGTTGGCCGGCGAGTTGCGCGAGGAAATGGCCGACTTCATCCTGCGCCACAAGGAATTCCCCGAGGCGCTGCAGAAATCGATGGCCGAGCGGCTCTATCTGGAGGGCGTCAGGAGCGAGACGACCTTCGGGCCGTTCACATTGGCGCAGACGGCAAAAGTCTCGGTCAATCCGAAGACGGGGCGGCCTTACTACCTCGTCCATTGGGCCACCTTCGACGGCAGCGCCAACCTGCCGCTGGTCTACATGGTGACGGTCGAGGATTCCTCCGAGGAGATGGTCGAGCAGCTTGTCGACCGCAATGGCAAGCTCAACGACAAGGTCGACATTCCGCTTCCCGTTGAAGGGCTGCTCAATCCTGAGCTTGCCCACCGCTTCGACGACTTCACCGAGAAGAATTCCGCCTACACGCTGTCGCCGGCGACGATCGCCGTCAACCTCGACAAGGATTTCGAGCCGCTCCACCCCAAGCAGCTGCGCCGCGTCGTGCTCGGCCCCTTCTATTCGGCCGGCATCACCGACAACAATTCGACGGTGAGCGACGTGCTGGCCAAGGTGCGCAAGCCGGAAAATGCCTGGCTGCTGACCTGGACCGTCCAGGAGGTCTATTCGAAGGCCGAGAAACCCGGCCGCAAGGGCCTGTTTTCGAGCGAGAAGACGACGCAGGAGTTCTTCATCAACACCGACGATCTGGAGGCCGCGCGCCAAGGCGTGTCGAGCTACGAGAACCACGCGCTGATCCCGCATGAGGCCTATCAGGCCCTCTACGCCGCCGGCGAGGCGCAGAAGATCTTTTCGGGCTACAAGGTCCACATCCTGTCGAAGGGACAGGTCATCAGTGACGTCTGACCGTCAAACCGCGGAGCATCCTTCATGGACACCGGCCTGACCACCATTTCGGAAGCCGCAATCGAAAAGCACCGCGCCACCGCGCAGAGCTTCATCACCCGCATCGTCGTGCTGGAGGACCCATCACGTGAATCCGGCACCGCGCTGGCCGGCACCAACCGCCGCTTCGTCTCGACCGTCTCGGTCGGCTCGGTGCGGCGCACGCGCGAGGTCGAGCTTTCCAAGACCGTCGGCGCCATCCATCCCGACGACCAGCTGCTGAGCATTGCGCAGCACATGCTTTTGTTTCGCACCCGGCGCGGGCTGGCGATTGCGCTGGCCATATCGGATGTCTTCGCCGAAGGTTCGGACCTCGAAAGCCTGCAGGCGAGGAACGCCCGCGCCCCGCTCGAAGGCGACGATGCCGCCACCTTCAAGAAGTTGCTGTCGGCTTCGGCCTACATTTCGGCCTTCAGCCTCGCCTCCTATCTGTACCAGCTGATCGACAGCGACGGCGAGGCGCCGAACGACACGCCCGAGCCGGACTTCTTGTTCGACACGCCGCAGGATGCGGTTAAGTCGATCGTGGCTGGCCTCGACAGGGCGATATCAGGCTCGAAGGACGACGCCGACCTGATGACCAGGGCGCGCGCCTTCGCCCGTGTCGCGATCGACGGGCTTTTGGCGCGAAAGGCCCGCTTCGACGGCATCGGCCCGTTCGAGAACGCGCATATCCGCATCGACGTCGACGACTTCACCCTCGACGGCTTCGACGTCGCACCAGGCAAGCGGTCGAAGCCGCTGGTGATGACCTTCAAGAAGCCGGAAGAGGTCGTCGGCAACCACATCGCCAAATACCAGTCGGTGAAGCTCGCCAAGATGCTGATGGCCTACGACTTCGAGCGCGAGCTGAATCCGTTCGTCGAACTCGGCGGCTTCCTGTTCACCTTCATCGGCGATGGCGCCCCCGGCACCGGCAAGACGACGCTGATCCAGATGATCGCCGGCCTCGTCAACGGTTACTGCCAGGTCGCCGGCTATCCCTTCGCCTACGAGAATTTCGGCGTCGACCAGATCTCGTCCTACCAGGGCAAGTCGGGCCAGAACTGCCGCCAGTTCATCAACAATGTGCTGAACCCGCGCGTCATCGGCTTCGGCACCATCGACGATATCGACCAGGTCGCGGCGCGCCGTTCCGACGACCGCGCCTCGGCCGGCCAGCAGGAAATCACCGGCGTCCTGATGGATGCCTTTGCCGGCGCGGCGACCGTAGTGCGCGGCAACTGCTCCTTCGGCATGTTTTCCAACTATCCCGAAAATGTCGACGACGCGCTGCGCCAGCGCGCCGGCGCGCGCTGGCTGGTCGATGGGCCACAAACGCGCGACGACTACATCGACATCTTCGTGCTGCTCGCCGGCAAGAACCACAAGATCCCGCTCGGCGACCACAAGCTCTACGCCGCCCAGGAAATCCAGCGCGCGGTGATGGAGGCCTATGAAGAGCACGAGAAGCCCAGGGAAGACGGGCTCATACGGGTCTATGAGCGCTACATGAAGGAGAACGGCGCGCCGAAGTCGATGGCCGACATCGGCACCTATTTGCACATGATCAAGGACGCCGAACCCCGCTTCACCGGCCGCGCCATCAAGAACGTCACCGACGCGATCAAGATGCGCGCCATGGACATCGAGCTGCCGGACGAATGGTTCGAGAAGCCGGAAGTCTTCATTCACAAGAGCTACGACGACAAGAAGGCGATGATCGAGGAACTGCGTGGGCCGTTCTCGATGGACATGGTCATGCAGGAGGTCAACCGCTACGCCGACTCGGAGTTCCGCTACTCCGACAAGTCCGACGACGCGGCGGTGACCAAAATGATCCGCGAAACCCGCCTGCGCGACCGCGCCGTGCGCGAGATCGAGGAGATGAAGAAGAAGGGCCTGTGGAATGCGTGAGATGCGCCGACGCCCCCTTCCCCCTTGTGGAAGAAGGGATAGATGAGCCCCGCCAGGAAATCCGAGCTGCTGCGCGAGAATGAGCTGATCTACGGCCGGCTTCTGACCATCGACGAGCCGCATCTCATCCAGCGCTACAACAAGGCTATGGTCGCCTTCGGCCTGAAGCCGACGAAGCTGAAGAGCTTCGAGATCGACCGCACCGGCTTCTCGCCGCAGGTAGCCGAGGAATGCGGCGACTACAACTACCTCGATCCCAACGAGATCAACCGCCGCTTCATCATCCTGACGCCGTCGCAGATCGACCTGCCGGTGGTGCACACCGCCTTTTCCAACACGTCGCAACTGATGTTCGAGTTCATGTCGAAGAACCAGCGCGCCATCGACGCGCTGACCATCAAGGATGTCATCTATGGCGAGATCGAGGATTCGGTTCCCAAGGTCGACGACATCGAGGATCTGCTGTCGATCAACCAGGTCGAGTTCAAGGTGCTGTCGGCGGAGGACGTGCTCGGCAAGGCCGCCGAACTCGGCAAGCTCGTCGACCGGCTGAAGCAGGAGCCGGACGCCTGGCGCGACAACGCCATGCTCGCCCGCATGGTGGAGCTGGCCAAGATCTGCGGCGACATCCGCGAGAACGCGCTGGTGCCGGATCAGGTGATCTTTCGCCACAGCGCCTATTGGACCAGCCATTTCGGCGGGCTCTACGTGTTCGTCGACCCGGACATGACGACCGTGATCAGCGACCCGGCAGCACCCGGCTTCCGCCGCTCGCGGCCGTGGCAAGTGAGCTACCTCTCGATCAATGATGCCGACAGGGTGTTCAAGTTCCTCGCCGCGACCGGACGCATCGAGCTGCCGCGAGCCTCATGGATCGAAACGTCAGGCTATCTCGAACATCGCGCCGAAATGGTGGTGCGCGCGCTGATCCGCGACGCCGAGCCCGACCGCAATCTGACCGACGTCGACAAGGTCTGGCTGCAGACCTGGATCCACGGCCATGCCGACCTGATCGCCAGGGACGGCAGTTTTCCCTTTCTCAACGCCGCCAAGCGCGAGATCGCTCACCTCGGCTATCTCAAGATCGAGGACGTGTTCCCGCAGCAGCGTTTCCTGGTGATCCGGGCCAAGCCCGACCATCCCGACGCCTGGCTGACCAACCAGCTGATCTCGGATTTCGTGCCGCAGGACTTCGTCTCGCGCTACGTCTTCAACAAACCGGGCTTCTACAGGGACTATGGCGGCTTCAGCGACGCCTGGCGATCGCATGTTGTGGACGTTCTGAAAACCACATATCTGAAAGACAAGGTGGCGTTTCGCACACGCCTCTATGGCCTGACTGACTGAGGGGGTGACATCGCCATGCTTGATCCGATCGTGAATTTCTTCACCTGGATCTTCCAGTGGATCGGCCGCGGCATCGGTTTCGTCATCGGCGTCATCCTGTGGCCGTTCATGTGGGCCGGGCGCTGGTACACGCAGCGCGGCTGGATCCTGAAGGCGGTGCTCGGCCTCGCACTGCTCGTGCTGATCGGACTCTACGGCTACTTCATCTGGAACACGCAGGTCTGGAGCAATTTCAATCCCGCCTACGCGGAGGCGTATAATTTCATGCAGCCGGCCGGAACCGCCCCGGCGCAGCCCGCTCCTCCTGCCACCGGGGAAGCCGCTGGCGTCGAGGGAGAGGTCAAGACCTGCACCAACTCGGCCATTGTCCAGGTCGCGGCCGATCTCATCGATTTCAACGTCAACGAGAACGCATGGATCTCGTCAATGATACTCTACAAGCTCGGGCTCTTCGGCATGGACTGGGACCACACGCCGTTTCTCGACAACAAGGCCTCCTTCCAGCGCGGGGTTAATCAGGCCATCCGGCGCACCACGATCGAGCTTGTCGACACGCTGGGCCGCGTCCGCGGCACCAGCCAGATCGACCAGAACCTGCAGGATGCGCGCGGCGCGATCACATTCGACGAGGAAACCTGGTATTTCGGCCTCAGGCCCTTTGGTCCGAAAACCCCGACGCCGAGTTTCTATCGCACGGCGGCGACCAGCCTTCGCGCCTTCAACGACCGGCTCATGAAATGCGAGACTGCCTTCAACGCGCGCGCCGACAATCTGATGCAGTTCGTCGACCGGATCGCGAGCGACATAGGTTCGACGTCGGACATGATCCGCGACCGTTCGCAGAACTTCAACAGCGGCTGGTTCGACACGCGCGCTGACGACCGCTTCTGGTTCGCCTACGGCCAGCTCTACGGCTATTACGGCATCCTGACGGCGGCGCGTCACGACTTCCAGCAGGTCATCGACAATCGCGGCCTCACACCGCTGTGGAATAACGTGGAAAGCCAGCTCAAGGCGGCGCTCGCCATCCGGCCTTTCATAATCTCCAACGGCCGCGAGGATGGCTGGATCATGCCCACCCACCTCACCACGATGGGATTCTATGTGCTTAGGGTACGATCGAACCTCGTCGAGGTCAGGTCCGTTCTGGATCGGTGAACGAAGCAAATTGTGAAAGGTGGAACCTGATCGTTTCGTCGTCGCTCAACCGCGGGGCGCTGCCAGCGAGGACACGAGATGGATATCCGGGAAGTTGCTCGAAACTTCTATGCCGCGATCGACACGCAGGAATGGGACAAACTGGCCAGTCTGGCCTCTCCGGATCTGGCCGTTCATCTCGGCAGCGCCAACCCGATCGGCTTCGATGACTGGCAGAAATCCCTGGCTGAATTCTTTGTCGGATTCCCGGACGGACATCACGTCATCGACGGCTATGTCAGCGAAGCCGGCAGCGTGGTCACGCGCTGCCGCTTTCAGGGCACGCACACCGGCATCTTCCATGGCGTCGAACCGAGCGGAAATCGCGTCTCGGTTGGTGTGATTCACATTGATCGCGTTGAGAACGGCATCGTGGTCGAACATTTCGGTCAACTTGACGGCTTGGGTCTGATGCATCAGATCGGCGCATTCTAACGCGACCGCCCGAAGCGCCGACCAGCGCCCGAACCCTGTCGCATTCCGTGCATTCCGCGGCTGTTTTGAGACGGCGAAACGGCGCGTGCTCTGGCTTCTATACGGCGCGACAACCGGGCGCAAAGACCCGGAACAGGTCGACCGGGAGACCAGAGTCATCTTTCTTCATAGGAAACATAGTTGCATGCAAGTTGACGCCACGGCAGCGACGGGGTTAGAACGTGCCCTCGCCTGCAATGCCGGGCTGTTTCGAACAGGCTTGCGACCACACTGATCAAACCCGTCCCCTCCACCGTCCAATCCAGAGGAAAGCCGCCATGGCCGAAGTGAAGTCCGACATCGAGATCGCGCGCGGCGCCAAGAAGAAGCAGATCCAGGAGATCGGCCAGAAGATCGGCATTCCGAGCGAGCATCTTTTGCCCTATGGCCACGACAAGGCGAAGATCTCCGCCGAGTTCATCAAGTCGGTGAAGGCAAACAGGGACGGCAAGCTGATCCTCGTCACCGCCATCAACCCGACGCCGGCCGGCGAAGGCAAGACGACGACCACGGTGGGCCTCGGTGACGGTCTCAATCGCATTGGCAAAAAGGCGATCGTCTGTATCCGCGAGGCCTCGCTCGGCCCCAATTTCGGCGTCAAGGGCGGTGCCGCCGGCGGCGGCTATGCGCAGGTCGTGCCGATGGAGGACATGAACCTCCATTTCACCGGCGATTTCCATGCCATCACCACGGCGCATAATCTACTTTCGGCGCTGATCGACAACCACATCTACTGGGGCAACGACCTCGGCATCGACATCCGCCGCGTCGTCTGGCGCCGCGTCATGGACATGAACGACCGGGCGCTGCGCGAGATCATCTGTTCGCTCGGCGGCGTCGCCAACGGTTTCCCGCGCGAAGCGGGCTTCGACATCACGGTCGCCTCGGAGGTCATGGCGATCCTGTGTCTCGCCACCGACCTGAAGGACCTGGAAAAGCGCCTCGGTGACATCATCGTCGCCTATCGCCGAGACAAGTCGGCCGTCTATGCCCGCGACCTCAAGGCTGACGGCGCCATGGCCGTGCTCTTGAAGGACGCCATGCAGCCCAACCTCGTGCAGACGCTGGAGAACAACCCGGCCTTCGTGCATGGCGGCCCCTTCGCCAACATCGCCCACGGCTGCAACTCGGTCGTCGCCACCACGACGGCGCTGAAACTCGCCGACTATGTCGTCACCGAAGCCGGTTTCGGCGCCGATCTCGGTGCCGAAAAGTTCTTCGATATCAAGTGCCGCAAGGCCGGCCTGAAACCGGCGGCAGCCGTCATCGTCGCCACAGTGCGCGCCATGAAGATGAACGGCGGCGTCAAGAAGGAAGACCTCGGCCACGAGAACGTCGAGGCGGTCAAGAAGGGCTGCGCCAATCTCGGCCGTCACATCGAGAACATCCGTCAGTTCGGCGTGCCGGCGGTGGTCGCCATCAACCATTTCTATTCCGACACCGACGCTGAAATCCAGGCGATGAAGGACTATGTCGCCTCGATGGGCGAAGAGGCGATCCTGTGCAAGCACTGGGCCAACGGCTCGGCCGGCATCGAGGATCTCGCCAACAAGGTGGTGGCGCTGGCCGAATCCGGCGCGTCGCAGTTCGCCCCGCTCTATCCCGACGCCATGCCGCTGTTCGAGAAGATCAACACCATCGTCCAGCGCATCTATCGCGGTTCTGAAGCCATCGCCGACAAGTCGGTGCGCGACCAGCTCCACGCCTGGGAGCGCGCCGGCTACGGCAAACTGCCGGTCTGCATGGCCAAGACGCAATATTCCTTCTCGACCGACCCGAACCTGCGCGGCGCGCCGACCGGCCACACCGTGCCGGTGCGCGAGGTCAGGCTGTCGGCCGGCGCCGGCTTCATCGTCGTCATCTGCGGCGAGGTCATGACCATGCCCGGCCTGCCCAAGGCTCCGTCCTCGGAAAAGATCTTCCTCAACGAGATCGGCCAGATCGAAGGGCTGTTCTGAGGGCTTTGAAGGCCGGAATGATAAGGGGGCGCCGCATCGCTGCAGCGCCCTCTTTTGCTTCTCCGCGACAAGTTTCTAAGCGGCGTTCCGTGCCAGCGCACGCTGGTTGGAAGCGTAGATCGTGTCGCGTTCGGGCAGCGCGCCGGTCTTCAAGCAGTCGATCCATTCGGCGGTCTTGAGAACGGCGGCAAAGCGCGACTGCAAAATGATCGTCACCACGCGGTGGATGTCCTCTGCCGAAGCATAGCCGGCGCTGTTGGCATAAGGCACCGAGCCGGTCGCGTCGGACAGGAACTCCACCGCAAAACCCATATGGACGGCGTGGATGATGGTCGACAGATCGCAATTGTGCGTCATGTAGCCGACGATCGTGATCGTATCGATGGCGTTGGCGCGCAACCAGTCCTCGAGGTCCGAACCGGTGAAGGCGCTCGGCAAGGTCTTTTCGACATAATGATCACGGCTTCGCGTTGATATCTCGGGATGCAATTCGGCGCCATGGCTGCCCTCGGCGAAAACCGGTGACGTTTCGGGCGCCAACTGCTTGATGACCACGACCTTGACGCCTGCCTCGGCGGCCGCGTCCATAGCTCGTGCCGCGTTGACCACGCTGTCGCGAAACGGCGGATACTGGATGGCGAGGTTGCCGCCGTCATAGTCGTTCTGGATGTCGACGACTATGAGGGCGCGGCGTGGCGCTTTGGCTGGTTCCGACATGGAGTTTTCCTTTCCCGTTTGGCTTCGATTGGTCGACGATAGGCCTGCCGCCGGATCGCGAAAAGTGTCCCAATTGACTTTATTCGAAAGAATTGGGACACTTTGGGCTAATCCTCATTGGTGCTCATCATGGCCGATCCGATCGTTGCCGCCATCGCCTTCGATGGCATCAGCCCGTTCCACCTCTCCGTGCCATGCCTGGTGTTCGGCGAGGATCGCACGGTACTCGGCCTGCCGCGCTTCGACTTCCGCATCTGTGCAATCGAGAGCGGGCCGATCCATACCGAAGCAGGGTTGACCGTGACCGCGCCGCATGGGCTTGGCAGTCTCGACGGCGCGGACATTGTGATCGTCCCAAGCTGGCGAGACCTCGAAAATCCGCCATCTACGTTTCTGGCAGAGGCGCTCCTGCGAGCGCACCGGAACGGCGCATTGATTGTCGGACTGTGTCTCGGCACCTTCGCTGTTGCCGCGACCGGACTGCTTTCGGGGCGGCGCGCCGCGACGCACTGGGCCTATACCGAGCAGCTGCAGGCGCTTTATCCCGACATCATCGTCGACGCCGACATGCTTTACATCGACAATGGCGATGTCTTGACGTCGGCCGGCGTCGCCGCCGGGCTTGACTGCTGTCTCCATCTCGTGCGGGCTCGCTACGGCGCGGAGGCAGCCCTTCGCCTTGCCCGGCAGATCGTCCTTTCTCCCCATCGGCAAGGCGGGCAGGCTCAGTTCATAGAACGTCCCATCGCCAGGACCGGGAATGCGGACCGCTTCACACAGGCCCTCGACACGGTGCGCAAGACGCTGGGCGAGACGCACAGCCTGGACAGTGTCGCCGCCACCGCCGGCCTCACCCGCCGGACTTTCACGCGCCGCTTCCAAAAATCGATCGGCACCAGCTTCGGCGACTGGCTGACCGACCAGCGCGTCGCGCTGGCGCAGCGGCTGCTGGAAGCAACGGAGAAATCGATGGACATGGTTGCCTTCGAGGCCGGCTTCGGCAGCGCCACCTCGCTGCGTCAGCATTTCGCGACGCGGCTCAAAACCTCGCCCGTGCAGTACCGGCGTGAATTCTCGAAGAGCGCCCAGGACGAACGCGCCGCCTCGCGCTGATCTGGATGCTCAGCCGCGCTTGACCGGCCGTGCCGGGTTGCCGACAACCGTGGTATTGTCAGGCACGTGGCGCGTCACCACCGCACCCGCGCCGACGTTGGCGCCATCGCCGATGCTGACGCCGCCGAGGATGATGGCGCTGCCGCCGATCCAAGCATTCTCGCCGATCTCGACCGGCTTGGCGATCTCCAGACCCGCCTGTCGACCCGCTGCCTCCTTGTGGTGCTCGGCGCAATAGATCTGCACATTAGGGCCGAGCAGCGTCCCCTTGCCGATGCGAACTGGTGCCGTATCGAGGACGGTGCAGCCGGCGTTGAGGAAGACGCCGTCGCCTAGAAAGAGATTGAAACCGTAGGCGCAGTGGAACGGCGCTTCGATCCGGGCGCCCTCGCCGGCGGCGCCGAGCAGCGACTTTAGGGCCGATCCCATGTCGCCGCGTCGTCGGGGCGGCAGCGAATTATGCTCGAACACCGCGTCGCGGGCGACGATGCGCAGTGCCTCCAGCTCTGGGTCGAGGCAAGTATACCACTCGCCCGCCGCCATTTTTACACGCTCGCTTCTGTCCAAGGCGATGCCCTCCTAACTTAGCATGCTGGTTCGACGTGGTGTCAAAGCTCAGTCCATAATATCGGGCTGCGCCAGAGATCGCAGACCTCTGGTCAAATGCCGCGCCTATGCTAGCCTGCTCCGGCAGGGTTGTCCTGAGCCCTGCTGTTGAGGGGATCAATCATGCTGTACGCGCTTGCACTTCTGATCGGCGTCGTCGCCGGCCTGCGCGCCATGACGGCGCCCGCCGCCGTCGCCTGGGGCGCTTATCTCGGCTGGCTGCCTGTCGCCGGCACCTGGGCTGGTTTCATGGGCCACTGGATCGCTGTCGGCATCTTCACCATCCTGGCCATCGTCGAGCTGGTCACCGATCAATTACCGTCGACGCCGAGCCGCAAGGTGCCGCAGCAGTTCGGCGCGCGCATCGTCATGAGCGCTTTCACCGGTGCGGTGATCGGCGCGACCGGCGGCGCCACCATCGGCGGCCTGATCGCCGGCGCCATCGGCGCGGTGATCGGCACGCTGGGCGGCGCCGAACTACGCAAACGCCTGGCCGCCGCCTTCGGCAAGGACCCGCCCGCCGCCTTCATCGAGGATGCGGTGGCGATCATCGGCGGCCTTCTCATCGTGGCGGCCGTGGCATGACGGCGAAGACATTCGACGCCATCATCATCGGCGCAGGACAGGCAGGCCCGTCGCTCGCCGGCCGGCTGACGGCGGCCGGCATGAGCGTGGCGCTGGTCGAACGGAAACTGGTCGGCGGCACCTGCGTCAACACCGGCTGCATGCCGACCAAGGCCATGGTGGCCAGCGCCTATGCCGCGCATCTGGCCCGCCGCGCCGCCGACTACGGCGTGACGCTCTCCGGCCCGGTCGGCGTCGACTACAAGGCGATCAAGGCGCGCAAGGACAAGGTGTCGAACGACGCCCGCGGCAATCTCGAAAGCTGGATTGCCGGCATGGACAAATGCACGCTTTATCGCGGCCATGCGCGCTTCGTTACCGCCGACACCGTGCGCGTCGGCAACGACCTGCTGAGCGCCGAAAAGATATTCCTCAACACCGGCGGCCGCGCTTCGGTGCCCGACCTGCCAGGCGTCAACGACATTTCCTACCTCACCAATTCGTCGATGATGGATCTCGACGAACTGCCGCGCCATCTGGTCGTCGTCGGCGGCAGCTACGTCTCGCTCGAATTCGCGCAGATGTTCCGCCGTTTCGGTTCAGAGGTCACGGTGATCGAAAAGAGCCCGCGGCTGATCGGCCGCGAGGACGAGGATGTCTCTGACGCAGTCCTGTCCGTCCTCGAAAACGAGGCCATTGCCGTCCATCTCGGCGCCGACGATATACGCTTTGTCAAACATGGCAACGACATCGCCGTGACTTTCTCTGCCGGCAAGGCGGCTGCGGTCGGCTCGCATGTGCTGCTGGCAGTGGGCCGGACTCCCAACACCGACGATCTCGGCCTGGACAAGGCCGGCGTCGAGGTCGACAAACGCGGCTTCATCGTCGTCGACGACCAGTTGCGCACCAGCGTGCCCGGCATCTGGGCGATGGGCGACTGCAACGGCAAGGGCGCCTTCACCCACACCTCCTACAACGACTACGAGATCGTCGCCGCCAATCTTCTCGACAACGATCCGCGCAAGGTGAGCGACCGCATCGAGGCCTATGCCCTTTATATCGATCCGCCGCTCGGCCGCTGCGGCATGACGGAGACGGCGGTAAGAAAGTCCGGCCGTCGCGCGCTGGTCGGCCAGCGGCCGATGACCCGCGTCGGCCGCGCCATCGAAAAGGGCGAGACGCAAGGTTTCATGAAGATCCTGGTCGACGCCGACACCAAGGAAATCCTCGGCTGTTCGGTGCTCGGACCTGGCGGCGACGAGGCAATCCACTGCGTGCTCGACCTGATGTACGCCAAGGCGCCGGTCAGCACGCTGGCGCGCGCCGTGCACATCCACCCCAACGTCTCGGAACTTCTGCCCACCATAGCCCAGGAATTGACGCCGCTGGCCTAAATAGTGGGCGCTTCGGCGCTCGTTGCGCCCATAGCGCCGCGGACTGGACCAATCGACAGCGTATTGGGGAAAGGGCATGTGTTCGGCCTCTGTTCCTGGAGGCATTCCCATGCAGAAATCGATCGAGCGCATCGCCGGCGACAGCGAGGGCATTTCCTACGAATTTTCGGTGTTCCGCTTCGAAGGAGCGGACAAGTCGGCACCGTCAGCCTATCTGCAGGCGGCGCTTCATGCCGGCGAACTGCCAGGGGTCGTCGCCATCGATGCGCTGATGCCTATGCTCGAAAAGGCCGAAGCGGAAGGCCGCGTCAAGGGCAATATCACCGTGGTGCCCCAAGCCAATCCGATCGGCCGCGCCCAGTATCATTTCGGCGAGCATCAGGGCCGTTTCCACTTGGGCACGCGCACCAACTTCAACCGCGGCTTTCCGCTGCTGGCCGCGCCGGACGCGACGCTCTTGCCGGACACCGCGCTTGGCACGGCCGACCAGCGGCTGAAGACCCGGCTGCTGCAGCTATCGATCGGCCACGACATCGTCCTCGACCTGCATTGCGACGACGAGGGCCTGGCCTATCTCTATATCCACGCCAGCCTGTGGCCAGCGATGGCTGATTGTGCGGCTGCCATGGGCGTCGATGCCGTGGTGCTGTGGGAAGAGGACACCGACGGCACTTTCGAGGGTGCCTCGATCATGCCGTATCTGGAGGCCCCGGCCGAAGTGGCGCGGTTCGACCGGCGCGTCGCCACCACAGTCGAGTATCGCGGCATACTCGATGTCGACGGCGCTCTGGCCGGCTCCGACGCCAAAGGGCTCTATCGGCTGCTGGTGACGCGCGGCGTGATCCAGGATCAGGCCCTGCCCGCGCCTGGTGGGTTTGCCGGCTCCAACTCTTTTACCGGTCCAAGCTCTTTCACCGGTATCGTCGCACCGCTCGAAAACATCGACATGATGCCGGCGCCCCGGGCCGGCGCGATCCTCTATGAGGTGAAGCCCGGCGACCGTGTGGCAAAGGGCGCACTTCTCGCCACCATCGTCCATGCGCCGGGTGAGGTCGGCGGCCGCACGCAGGTGTTCGCGCCGCAGGCGGGCGTCATCCTGACACGGCGGTCCCGCCGCATTATCCGCGCCGGCGAAGACCTGCTGAAGCTGGTCGGCGACAGAAAGAGCGCCGATGCAAGGTCGGGGACGCTGGAGGACTGAGGCTCAAGCCCTTCCCCTTTGAATCCAGTTGCGCGGCCGTTCAATCGCCGCTATTGGAATCGCCCATGAACATGCGCTCGATCAAGACCGTTTGGTGGTGGGCTCGCTGACAGCGGCCTGTTCGAACGCGTGCGCGTGAAAATAGAGGGTGGCCGCAACGGAATGTCCGGGCGGCCATTTGTTTTTTCAAGCCATCCCCGGGTCCGTTGCCCCAAGAAGCTGAAATAGCAAGACGCTGATGGAGACGGCAATGACGACAAAAATTCTGGAGAACGGGGCGGAGCGCTTCGTCACGGCCGGTGGCGTGACGATTACCCGCGAGCGCCACGACCGGCCTTACGAAGGTGCGATCGACGCCTATATCGACGGGCTGAATGCGCGCCGTGGCGCCGTGTTTTCCTCGAATTACGAATATCCCGGCCGCTACACGCGCTGGGACACCGCCATCATCGACCCGCCGCTGGTGATCTCGGCGCGCGGCCGCGCCATGCGCATCGAGGCGCTGAACAGCCGTGGCGAGGTGCTTCTGCCGGTGATCGGCAAGGCGCTCGGCGGGTTTGACGACGTGACGATCGCCGAGACGTCGAAGAGACTGATCCGCCTCGACGTGGCCGAGCCCGGCCGCGTCTTCACCGAAGAGGAACGCAGCCGCGTTCCCTCCGTCTTCACCGTTCTGCGCGCCATCACCGCCTTGTTCAAGACGGAGGAAGACGCCAATCTTGGCCTTTACGGCGCCTTCGGCTACGATCTCGCCTTCCAGTTCGATCCGGTCGACTACAAGCTCGAGCGCGAACGAAGCCAGCGCGACCTTGTGCTGTTCCTGCCCGACGAGATCCTGGTCGTCGATCACTATTCGACCAAGGCCTGGACCGACCGCTACGATTATTCCGGCGACGGGTTTTCGACCGAGGGAATGCCCCGCGACGAAATCGTCGAGCCGTTCAAGATAGCCGACCGCATCCCGCCGCGCGGCGACCATGACCCCGGCGAATATGCCAATCTGGTGCGCAAGGCGATGGAGAGTTTCAAACGCGGCGACCTGTTCGAAGTCGTGCCTGGCCAGATGTTCTACGAGCGCTGCGAGACGCCGCCCTCCGATATTTCCCGCAAGTTGAAGGCGATTAACCCTTCGCCCTACTCCTTCTTCATCAATCTCGGCGAAGGCGAATACCTGATAGGTGCGTCGCCCGAAATGTTCGTGCGCGTCAACGGCCGCCGCGTCGAGACCTGCCCGATCTCGGGCACGATCAAGCGCGGCGACGACGCCATCTCCGACTCAGAGCAGATCCTGAAGCTGCTCAATTCGAAGAAGGACGAATCCGAACTCACAATGTGCTCGGACGTCGATCGCAACGACAAGTCCAGGGTCTGCGACCCAGGCTCGGTGCGCGTCATCGGCCGCCGCCAGATCGAGATGTATTCGCGGTTGATCCACACCGTCGACCACATCGAGGGACGGCTGCGCGAAGGCATGGACGCCTTCGACGCGTTCCTGTCGCATGCCTGGGCGGTCACCGTTACCGGCGCGCCGAAATTATGGGCCATGCGCTTCATCGAGCAGAACGAGAAGAGCCCGCGCGCCTGGTATGGCGGGGCGATCGGCATGGTCAATTTCAACGGCGACATGAACACCGGCCTGACGCTTCGCACCATTCGCATCAAGGACGGCATCGCCGAGGTGCGCGCCGGCGCCACATTGCTTTTCGACAGCATTCCCGAGGAAGAAGAAGCCGAAACCGAACTGAAGGCATCCGCCATGATCTCCGCCATCCGCGACGCCAAATTAGGCAATGCCGCCGAGACCGAACGCAGCACCGCGCGCGTCGGCGACGGCGTCAACATCCTGCTGGTCGACCACGAGGACTCGTTCGTTCACACGCTGGCCAACTATTTCCGCCAGACCGGCGCCAATGTGTCGACCGTGCGCACGCCGGTGCCGGATGAGGTCTTCGACCGGCTGAAGCCAAACTTGGTCGTGCTGTCGCCCGGTCCCGGCACGCCGAAGGACTTCGACTGCGCCGCCACCATCAAACGGGCCCGCGCGCGCGACCTGCCGATCTTCGGCGTCTGCCTCGGCCTGCAGGCGCTGGCCGAAGCCTATGGCGGGGAACTGCGCCAACTGCACGTGCCGATGCATGGCAAGCCGTCGCGCATCCGCGTGTCGAAGCCGGGCATCATCTTTTCCGGCCTGCCCAAGGAGGTGACGGTCGGCCGCTATCACTCGATCTTCGCCGACCCGGTGCGCTTGCCCGACGGCTTCATCGTCACGGCCGAGACGGAAGAAGGCGTCATCATGGCCTTCGAGCACCGCAAGGAGCCGATCGCCGCGGTGCAGTTCCACCCGGAATCGATCATGACGCTCGGCCACAACGCCGGCATGCGCATCATCGAGAACATCGTTGCGCATCTGCCGCGCAAGGCCAAAGAAAAGGCGGCTTAGCCACTATGGCCGAAACGGAAAACAGGACGGCGACCGCAGCAAACGCGGCCGCCAAGCGCAAGGTCGCGCGCCTCGCCTTCTGGTCGATCATCGTCGCCTTCCTGGTAATGGGACTGAAGTTTGCTGCCTGGCGGATCACCGGCTCTGTCGCCCTCTATTCCGACGCGCTGGAATCCATCGTCAACGTCATCACCGCGACCGCCGCTCTCTGGGCGATCCGCATCAGCCATAAACCGGCCGACAGCGACCATCCGTTCGGCCATCACAAGGCCGAGTATTTCTCCGCGGTACTTGAGGGTGTGCTGATCGTCGTGGCGGCGCTGCTGATCATAGCCAAGGTGTGGCAGTCGCTGCAAAACCCGGCACCGCTCGAACAGCCCTGGGAAGGCTTGACGATCAACGCCGTCGCGGCTCTCGTCAACGCGATGTGGGCCTTCCTGCTGATCCGCAACGGCCGCGCCAAACGTTCGCCGGCGCTGGTCGCCGACGGCCAGCACATCATGACCGACGTGCTGACTTCGGTTGGTGTCATCGTGGGCCTTGTCGCCGCAGTGATGACCGGCTGGCAAATCCTCGACCCGCTGCTTGCGCTCCTCGTGGCGGTGAACATTCTCTACCAAGGCTGGAAGCTTACTGGAGAATCGCTGAGCGGCCTCATGGATCGCGCCGTCGACACGCAGGAGCACATGCGCATCCGCGACCTCATCTCGGCCAATTGCAAGGGCGCGATGGAAGTCCACGATCTGAAGACGCGTATTGCCGGCCGCGCCACCTTCATCGAATTCCACCTGGTCGTCGATGCCGACATGTCGGTGGGCGCCAGCCACGTCATCTGTGACCGCATCGAGGACGCGCTGAAGGCAGAAATCCCCTCGGTTCGCGTCACCATCCATGTCGAGCCCGACGACGAGGCAAAACTGCCCAAGGGCACGACGGCCGTACCGTTCGCATGAAGTTGCTCACCACGTCTCGACTGCGAGATCTTTGATCCGCTCGAATTCCCGGACCTTGCGGGTTATCAACGTGAGGTTCCGGGCACGCGCCTGCCCGCCGATCAGCGCATCGTAGGGACCGATCGGAGTTCCCAACGTCGCGAGCGTCGCCCGAATCTCGCCGGCACGCCTTGCATCTTCCCGATCGAATTCGAGCACCGGGAACTGCAGCGCTTCGATGCGTGCTAGATTGTCGGCCTTTCGCTGGCTCTTTTGAGCACCGTAGTAGAGTTCGTGCACGACAATGGCCGAAAGTGCGAAATCCTGCGGCCTGTGTGGCTTGAGCCGCGCCTGCAGATCCGCGTCGCCTTTCATGATCGCGATGACGGCATTGGTATCGAGCAGATAGATCACTTGAAAACGTCATCCAAAGCCGGCCGATCCTGCTCAGTTGGACGTTCCAGTGCTGCCTCGGCGAAATCATCGTCGAGCGGACCTATCACCTGGTCGAGCCAAGCCCAATCCTTCGCGAGCGGTTCGAGGATTATACTCTGGCCATGGCGGCGAATCGAAACCTCGTCAGTTTCGAAACGGAATTCCTTTGGCAGCCGCACCGCCTGCGAGCGGCCTGACCAGAACACCTTTGCTTTTTCCATCGTGCCAATCTCCTCAATGCTATATGGCAAAGATATATACCACTTCGTCACATAGACAAGATGGCCTGCCACAAATCTCAAGGCGTGCAGGCGGATTGCGGCATCGGGTTCAGCCGGTAGACCTTGTCGTCTGATTTGGTGTCGCCTTCTGCCGCCTTCGAGCACAAGTCCACGATCGGCAGGCTGCTGTTGGGGTTGGCCAGCATCATCGTGCCGTTGACCCCGCGACGCAGATAGAACTCCCTGGCCGCCATATCGCAGGCAAAGTCGCTGATCTTGGTGCTCGCCGCACAGCGCCACTGGTCCGCTTCGCCTTCACAACTGTAGCTCTGCGTGACCTCGGCGGCGTTCTGGCGCGTGGTGACGGAGACGGCGATGTCGGCGCCGTTTGGCCAGTTTGTGGGATCGCCGTCCTTGACGAAGGAGGCCAGCTCGATCGGGCCCCGAAAAACCCGGATGGTCTGGGTGAGCTGATCTGGATGCGAGCCAAGATGCGCGGCATCGTAGTCGCGCCCGTAGCAGAAGGGCTGGTCCGGTTTCAGCCGCTCGCGCAGCGGCGCTCCCAGCGCCGGATCGACCGGATCGATGCGCGCGAATTCGGCCTTACAGGTCTCCGCCGGCATGCGGTCGAGTCGGAAGCCGTCATCCTCGGTGCCGAGTGCCTGCTTGGCATATTCCTTTTCGCCCAACTCTTCCTCGGCGCCGGCATCGAGATAAAGGTTGCGCTGCACGCCAGAGACGATCAGCCGGCCTTTTTCATCGACGTTAAGTGAGGCCATGGTGCGGTCGCATTCCATGCCACAGTGGATCTCGCTCGACTGCGGATCGCCCTTGCCGCACCAACCGCCGACCCACTCTGGCTTCTTGGCGCCGCGCACCGTCGTGGCCAAGAAGCCCGTGTAGCCGGACGGACCGCTGCTCGGCTCCTCGTTCGGGTGGCTGACCGGATCGTTGCCATGGTAGAAGAAGATCCGCGCCACCTTCTGGTGCGAATGCGCCTTCAGATGCGCTGCATCGTAAACACGCCCGAAACAGGCATCCTTGCCGTCCGGGCTGAGTTCGGTGAGCTCGCGTGCATCATCGGCGTACGCCGTGCCGGCAAGTGCGGCAAGCAAGGCGACACCAAGTCCGGCGCCCATAATGGTCTTCGAAATCATGTGCCCCTCCTCGCCCGACAGGACGTGGCTCCAATTTATGCTAGGATCGAGGCCGAGGCCACGCAATTTGCGAAGCCGGCAACAGGAGGAGGAAGTCATGCGGCGCCGCGACATTTTTCGCGTGGCACTTGCCGGAGCCACCGGCCTTTTCGGACTGCGCCAGGTCCAGGCGGGTGCCGTTGAGGAGGAAAGGCAAAAGGTCGCCTATCACCTCAGTGATCTCGACAAGGTCGGCTTCGTGCTTGGCAACATCAGGAACCACTATGACGGCACCGGCGGCAAGGTCGACATCGTGCTGGTCGTGCATGGCCCGGCACTCGCCGCTTTCAAGTCGAAGAGCGCGTCCGCAGCCATCTCCAGCCGTTTTTCCAGCCTGGTTCGCGACGGGCTGGCCCCGCATGCTTGCGCCAATACAATGCACGGCATGGATGTTGCGCTCACTGATCTGCTCGATGGCTTCCATGCCGCCGAGACCGGTGGCGTCGTCAAGCTCGCCGAATTGCAGCGCCAGGGCTACGCCTATTTGCGGCCCTGAGTCCCTTCGGACTTGAACATGAGGGCGGCGAGCCTCTACGAAGAGTAGGCAAGAGTCCCGGAGGAATAGACGTGCCAGCCATCACAACCAGCCTCGTCATCCCCACCCTGGTCATCCCCGACCTCGCCGGCAAAGCGGTGCTGATCACCGGCGCTTCGACCGGCATCGGGGCGGCACTTGCACTGGCCTACGCCGCACAGAAATGCCGCGTCGCGCTGCATTACAATTCAAGTCGGGCGGCTGCCGAAAACCTGGCCGGGACCATCCGCAACGGCGGCGGCGAGGTATTCCTCGTCCAGGGCGATTTCTCGGTCCCCGCCGATGTCGAGCGCGTCGTTGAGGACAGCGCTCAACACTTCGGCCGGCTCGATGGCCTGGTCAACAATGCCGGCGGCATGCTTGGGCGCGTGCCCTATGCCGAGCAGACCGAGGCGCATTACGACGCGGTGATGGATCTCAACGCCCGCTCCGTGCTGACGGCCTCGCGCAAGGCGATGCCATGGCTGAAGCGCCAAGGCGGCTTCATCGTCAACACCTCGTCGATCGCAGCGCGCAATGGCGCCGGCGGCGGCGCCGGCCTTTACGGCTCGGCCAAGGCCTTCGTCTCCAATGTGACCCGCGGCATGGCCAAGGAACTGATCGGCTTCAACATCCGCGTCAACGCCGTGGCGCCGGGCACCATCGCGACACCTTTCCACGAGCGCTATTCCACCGACGAGCAGATGAAGGCCATGGTGGCCACCATTCCGCAGGGCCGCGCCGGCACGCCCGAGGACTGCGTCGGCGCCTATCTGTTCCTCTCCTCGGCTCTGTTGAGCGGTTACATCACCGGCCAGGTGATCGAGGTGAATGGTGGCCAGTTGATGCCGTGAGCGGCGACCTGCATACTTGTCGCGCAAGCCAATGGAGAAAACGGCAATGTACGGTCTGATCGGCAAGATGCGGGCAACGCGCGGCCAGCGCGACGCGATCATGGATGTCCTGCTTGCCAGCACCGGCGCCATGCCTGGCTGCCTGAGCTACATCATCGCCACCGATCCGGCCGATGCCGACGCGATCTGGGTGACCGAGGTGTGGACCGACCAGGCAAGCCACAAGGCTTCGCTGCAACTGCCGGAAGTCCAGGCGGCGATCGCCAAGGCGCGGCCGATCATCGCCGGCTTCGAATTCCAGGTCGAGACCCAGCCGGTAGGCGGCTTCGGCCTGCCCGCCGTCAAAACCGGCTGACGCCTGAGAGCGGACGCATTTTTCGCCGCCGCGGGGTTCGCATCTCCCCTCTTCGGGTCTAAGACCAAAAAAATGGACTCCTTGCCAGACCAGCCGACCGTCGAACGCATGGCGCGAATGCCCAAAGTCTGGCAGTGGCTGGCCCTCCTGATTTTCTCGATCCTGTTCGCTGGCGCACTGGAGTTCGCCGCCTTGCCCGCGGCGCTGCTGATCGGACCGATGCTGGCGGCGATCCTGGCCGGGACCAACGGCGCCACGGTGCGCGTGCTGCGCCCTCTGTTCGGCGCCGCCCAAGCGATCGTCGGCTGCCTTGTCGCCGGTTCGATCTCAGCCGACATCTTTCCGGTCTTCTACAAGGAATGGCCGCTGTTCCTCGGCACCGTGGTGGCGACCGTCGCGGCATCCAGCCTGCTCGGCTGGCTGATCAGCCGCTGGCGCATCCTGCCTGGCACCACCGCGGTCTGGGGCTCATCGCCGGGCGCGGCCACCGCCATGGTGCTGATGGCCGGTGCCTTTGGAGCCGACCAGCGCCTCGTCGCCTTCATGCAGTATCTGCGCGTCATCTTCGTCTCGATGACAGCGGCCATCGTCGCAAAATTGTGGGTCGACACTTCAGGCATCGAGATCCCGGCAATCGTCTGGTTCCCGCCGATCGAGCCGGCAGCCTTTGCCGCAACACTTGGCGTGGCGCTCGTCGGCAGTCTCATCGGAAAGCTGCTCAGACTGCCGTCGCCCTTCTTCCTCGGCACCTTCATTTTCGGCACCGCGGTCCATCTCGGACTAGGCGTCACGATGCAGTTGCCGCCCTGGCTGCTCGCCCTCGGCTATACGATGATCGGCTGGACCATCGGCCTGAATTTCACCCGGGCAATTCTGCGCCATGCGACGAGGGCGCTGCCGCAGATCGTCGGCTCGATCATCATCCTCATCGCCTTCTGCGGCGGGCTCGGCTACATGATCAGCCATCTGATCGGCATTGATCCGCTGACCGCCTATCTGGCGACCAGCCCCGGCGGCATGGACAGCGTCGCCATCATCGCCGCCGCCGCGCAGCACGTCGACATCTCCTTCGTCATGGCGCTGCAATCGGCACGCTTCCTCGTCGTGCTGCTGGTCGGGCCGAGCGTGGCGCGGCTGGTGGCGCGAAGCCTGAGGGAATAAGGACCTGCCGCGTCTTCCCCTGCATTCGTAGCCGGCTCCTCGGAAACCGGACGCGTTTTGCCGCCCGGCGACAATCCCGGCCAGCCGGAGCGCAAGTTGAAAAAATACTTGACTCAAATACTCAAATTTGAGAGCGCGTGACCGCAACCCTGTACGAGAGTGGAGACGAGTTAATGCGGACACGACCGACGGCATGGCGCTTGGGGATAACATTGTTGGGCGGCGCCGCGATGCTCGGCCAGTCCGGGCTGGCTCACGCCCAGGACGGCGGAGACATCACCGTCCTCGATAAGATATTGGTGGACGCCGAGAGCGACGAGATTCTGGTGCAAGATGGCTATGTCGCCAAGAAGGACCGCATCGGCACCAAGGTCGACACGCCGATCGCCAAGATTCCGCAGGCCGTTTCGGTGGTGACGCAGAAGCAGATCGAAGACCAGAAGCCGCGCACACTGAATGAGTCGCTCAATTACACGGCCAGTGCCAATCCCAACAGTTTCGGCTTCGATACTCGCTACGACGCGTTCTTTCTGCGCGGCTTCCAGGCCTTCTACAATGGCATGTTCCGCGATGGGCTGCGCCAGTACAACGGCCCTTCGGCCTGGTTCAAGACGGAGCCTTACGGCATCGAGGGCGTCACCATCCTGAAAGGCCCGGCTTCGTCCCTTTATGGCGTCAGCGGTCCGGGCGGCATCGTCAACGTCGTCACCAAACGCCCCAAGGAGGAGCAGTACCGCGAAGTCGAAATGCTCATGGGCGAGCATAATCGCTTCCAGGCGGGGCTTGACGCTTCCGGGCCGGTGAACGAGGACGGCAGTATCCTCTACCGCTTCACCAGCCTCGGCCGCAAAAGCGACACCGACCTCTCCGGCTATCCCGACGACAAGATCTATCTGGCGCCGGCGGTCACCTTCAAGCCGGACGAGGATACCAAGCTGACCATTCTCGGCGAATATTCGAAATCCGTCACGGGCGGTACGGCCGCGTTCTACAATTCAGCCTATGGCGTATTGTCCAACGTTTATGAGGGCGACCCTGCCTGGAACGATCTTGACCAGACCCAGGGCCGCATCGGCTACGAATTCGAGCACCGCTTCAACGACGTGCTGACGGTCCGGCAGAACCTTCGCTACAACGCCGTCGACAGCGACATCGAATATAGCGGTCATTATCCGAGCGGCCCGGATCTCCTGCGCTACTGGGGCCACTACACCGAGAACATGAAGAACTTCGTCGTCGACAACATGGCGCAGTTCGAGTTCGATACCGGCCCGGTCAGGCACACGGCGGTAGCCGGCGTCGACTACGCCTGGTCGGACTATGATGCCGGCAGCGGGTTGTCCTACGTCTCCGTCGACGACATCAAGGCCGCTCCGGTCCCCTACGCCGGCGGGCAGGAGATGAACCAGGTCGGCGTCTATTTGCATGACCAGATGGAGTGGAACGATCTCACCCTGTTCGCCAGCGGTCGCTACGACTGGGTCGACACCACCTCCACCGCCGCCGACTTCACTCAGTCCGAGCAGGACGACAGCGCCTTCTCCGGCCGGCTCGGCCTGTCCTATCAAACCGAATGGGGCTTAACGCCCTATGTCAACTATTCGACGTCGTTCTCGCCCAACATCGGCTTCGTCTATGACGACGTCAGCAGCAATGTTTCCCGTGTCGCCCGCCCGACCATCGCGACGCAAAAGGAGATCGGCGTCAAATACGAAATTCCGGATTACAACGCGACCGTCAGCGCCGCCTTGTTCGACATCGACCAGAAGGACGGTGTCGTCTTCCAGGTCTGGGACGGCATCAACAAGCAGCGCCAGCTCGACCTGAACTCGCGCGGCGTCGAGCTGGAAGCCAATGCCTCCCTCGACAACGGCTTCAGCTTCATTGCCTCCTACACCTATCTGCGGGTGAAAATCGAACGCGGCGCCGACGGAACCGTGGGCAAGGAACTGTCGGCGACGCCAAATCACATCCTGTCGCTTTGGGGACACTACCAATTCGAAAACGGCACGCTGGAGGGGCTGGGGCTGGGCACAGGCGTTCGCGTCGCCAGCAGCAGCTACGGCGATGACACCAACACTTTCAAAAACGATGCACGCGCCTTCGTCGACGCTTCGCTCTCCTACGATTTCGGCTACCGCAACCCCATGCTCGAAGGCGTGAAGCTGCAGGTCAATGCTAAGAACCTGTTCGACAATCAGAAGACCATCTGTTCGGCCGGCTATTGCTACCGCGATGAAGGCCGTTCGCTGTTCGGCAGCTTGCGCTACCGCTTCTGATCTCCGTCGTCACCGGCAGCAGTCCGGCGGCGCCGGCCTCGCGCCCATGCCGATAAAGCCAGGGTATGTCGATGGTCTCCCCATGCTGCTCGTTTCATCCCCAGCCTCCATTGGCGGCGATAAAACCGGACAACTCATGTGCTACCTAATCCGGACAACTCATCTGCTTTACGACACCACTGTCGCAGCCCACTTGCCTCGCTTTGGCTGCTCCTGTATGAGAACCGCCATGAACACGCGCGCCACCTCCGTCGCTTCCCGTCAGACCGGCTTTGCCGGCGAGACCGCGCGCGCGCTTGCTTCCACCCTGCTGCTTCTCGGCCTTATCGGCGATCGCCGGGTTCGCTGAAGGAGCGCCCGGCGGTCGAACCGCCGCTCACGCGCATGCTCCTTGGCAAGTCACATCAAGCGAATGAATATCTGGTAAAGGCGCCGCTCGGCACCAAATCCGCCTGAAGGCGGATCCCGCGAGCCGCCGGGAGAGACGACAATGAACGCACGAGAAGACATCCGTCCAAATGGCGGGGAGATCGGCAAGCCTGGGGCAAAGGCAGCCCGGGGCATGCCGGAGGCAGCCCGCAAATACCAACCTTACCCGACCGTCGGTCTCACCGACCGTATTTGGCCTTCGAAGGTCATCGACAAGGCGCCAATCTGGTGCTCGGTCGACCTGCGCGACGGCAACCAGGCGCTGATCGACCCGATGGGCCACGAGCGCAAGGCGCGCATGTTCGCCCTGCTCCTCGATATGGGTTTCAAGGAGATCGAGATCGGCTTCCCGTCGGCCTCGCAGACCGATTTCGATTTCGCCCGCTGGTGCATCGAAGAGGGCAATGTATCAGCCGATGTCTCGCTGCAGGTGCTGGTGCAGTGCCGGCCGGAACTGATTACCCGCACCTTCGAGGCGCTGCAGGGCGCCACCAACCCGATCGTGCATTTCTACAATTCGACCAGCGAACTGCAGCGCCGCGTCGTCTTCGAAAAGGACGTCGCCGGCATCAGGCGGATCGCCACCGATGCGGCCAAGATGATCACCGACATGGCGGCGAAAGCCGGCGGCGGTTATCGTTTCGAATATTCGCCGGAGAGCTTTACCGGTACCGAGCTCGAAGTGGCGCTGGAAATCTGCAACGCCGTCACCGAGATCGTGAAGCCGACGGCGGAAAACAAGCTGATCATCAACCTGCCGTCCACGGTCGAGATGTCGACACCCAATATCTATGCCGACCGCATCGAATGGATGTGCCGCAACCTCGACAACCGTGAGAACCTGCTCATTTCGCTGCATCCGCACAACGACCGCGGCACCGGCATCGCCACCACCGAACTCGGCCTGATGGCGGGCGCGGACCGCGTCGAAGGTACGCTGTTCGGCAATGGCGAGCGCACCGGCAATGTCGACATCGTCACGTTGGCGCTCAACATGTACACGCAAGGCGTCGACCCCGAGCTCGATTGCTCCGACATCAACCGGATGAAGGACGTCTACGAATATTCGAACCAGTTGAAGATCCCCGAGCGTCATCCCTATGTCGGCGAGCTCGTCTACACGGCCTTTTCCGGTTCGCATCAGGATGCCATCAACAAGGGCATGAAGGCGTTGCGCAAAGCCAACACGCCGTACTGGGAAGTCCCCTATCTGCCGATCGACCCGGCCGATGTCGGGCGCAACTACGAGGCGATCATCCGCATCAACTCGCAGTCCGGCAAGGGCGGCATCGCCTATGTGCTGCAGGCGGATTACGGCCTCAACCTGCCGCGCAACCTGCAGATCGAGTTCAGCCAAGCTATCCAGGCGATCACCGACGCCGAAGGCAAGGAGGTGCCGGCCAAGCGCATCTACGAGCGCTTTCTCGACACCTATGTCGACCAACCCGGCGCGCGGCTGAAATTCCTCGACCACCACACTTATCCGGACATCGAGACCAAGGGCCGGCGTGCGGTGGAGGCGGTCATCCTCGACAGGGGCAAGGAGGTGACGATATCAGGCTCCGGAACTGGCCCGATCGACGGCTTCGTCGACGCGCTGTCGCGCCATGTCGGCGTGCCGATGTCGGTGCTCGACTATTCCGAGCACTCCATGCAGCGCGGCTCGAATGCCTCGGCCATCTCCTATGTCGAGATGGAGCATCCCGGCGGCAAGCTGTTCGGCGCCGGCATCAACACCAACATCGTCGCCGCCTCGCTGGAAGCCGTGGTTTCCGCCGCCAACCGCATCGTCGGCCAAAAGACCGGCTAGACCAGCCGTCGAAAGCTGACGGCTGGGCAAGATGAACTCAGATGGTATCATCTTGCCCCTGGTCCTTCGCACCATTAACCACCGGAAAATTATCCGGTGGGGTACGCGATCGCATAATGGATGCATGCTTGTCTGGCCATGCAGGCGCTATATGATCGCGTCTCAACCTGTGCCGACTTCGAAAGGATCGACACTTGCAGCATGCCACGCCTGCCGCCCCCGCAGTGCGCGAGACGTTGGAACGATTGCTAGCCAGCGAAACGTTCGGACGATCCGAGCGAGCGCGTAAACTGCTTCGCTATCTGGTCGAGCGCGAGCAGGCAGGCGATGCCGACAAGCTCAAGGGTTTTTCCATCGCGATGGATGTTTTCGGCAAGGACGGCGATTTCGATCCGTCGACCGACGCCGTGGTGCGGGTGCAGGCCGGCAGGCTGCGCGACCTTCTGCAGCATTACTTTGCCAATGAGGGTGTTGCCGAGCCGATCCGCATCGCCATTCCGCGTGGCGGCTATGTTCCATCCTATGAACTCAACGCGATCCGCCTGCCGGTCGACCCGGAGCCGAAGGAACACGTCGAGGCGGTGGCCGACTTGTCGGGATCGCTCGAAGAACCCGGCATGGCCGCCGCACATGCCGCATCGTTGATGCCCCCTGTCGGTCGCGAGCCGCCACCCTCGCTGCAGCGCCATCTCCAGTTCTTCTGGTTGGCGATCGTTCTGGTCATCGCCATGCTGGGCGTGCTGATCCTTCGTCAGGGAAGCGGCGCATTGCTGGCGGGAGGCGATGCCGCGTCGACGATCGAAAGCGCAGTGGCGACCGGGAGCATCGCGCCGTGGGCTCCGATTGAAACCCTTCCGCTCGTCTACATTGCGGTGAAAGCCGACAGCGCCGGGGCTGCCCGCGTCGCGGCATCGCTGCGCGCCGGCCTCAGCGGCTTCGATACGGTCAACTTCATCGGCCGGGACGCCGAAGGCCCGCCAGATCCGGTCACCGATGCGATCAGCTTCGTATTCGATGTCTTGCCGGGACCAACGGCAGGCGATGTTACCCTGGAGCTTCAAAGCGTGGCGACCGGACGGGTCCTGCTGTCACGCAATTTGACTGCCGCCGACAGCACACCCTCCACCGTCGAGGACAGCGTCGCCGGCATTTTGAGTTCGGCCATTCCCGCCTCGGGCACAATCTACAACTATATCGAACAGAGCGGCATTCAAACCGGCCTGACGGAATGTCTGCTGCTCAACGACAAGTATTATCTCGACCAGAGCGCCAAGAGCCATGAGGCCGCCTATCGCTGTCTCGAAAACCTTGCCACGCTGGATGCGAAGTCGTCGCTCGTCTATTCAGAACTCGCGGGCCTGCATCTCGAGGCGGCCACAGATCACTACGCCTATCCAGCCGGCGCAACGATCGAACAGGCGATGTCGCTTGCCCGTCGAGCCGTGCAGATGGGGCCGACAAGCCCCTATGCGCACCGCGCCTATGGCTATCTCAATTCCCGCCTCGGCAATTCGGAGGAATCGATCCGCTGGATGCGCAAGGCCTACGAACTCAACCCTTACGACCTCAGCATGGCAGCAGCTTACGCCTATGGGCTGATTTTCGCCGGTAGGTACAGGGAGGGAACACCGATCCTTGCTCACGCCGCCGAAACCTCCAGCGCCCATCCGACCTGGTGGGATTACGGGCTTTTCGTCGGCCAGTTCATGACGGGCGATATGAACAAGGCCGCGCTTGCCAGCGATGCGTTGCAAGCGACGGCGACGAAATCGCACTATCTGGCTGCGCGGCTGATCGGCGCGAAGGCAGCCGGCCGCGATCACCTGGCGAACGAACTCGTGGACGAGATGACTGTCAAATTCCCGAAATTCGCTGCCGATCCGCGCGCGACCTTCGTCGAGAGGAGATACCCCGCCGATCTGACCGACCGGCTGGTCGAAGCCTTGCGTGCCGCCGGGCTTGGCAATGCCAGTTAGGCTTTTCTGAATTAGGCCGGCTGATCGCGAAAATTTTACTGGCTATCGGCTTGGACAAGGCGCAATCCAGCCACATTCTGGAATTTCGTGTCCTGTTGACCTTGCAATAAACCATCAATTTTCATGATTTCACCCCTTTACGCTGCCGAACGGGGAGCCGGCCCGAAGGCGGTTGTCTTCCTGCATGGCTTCGGCGGTTGCCACCACGACTGGCACGCGGTGGTTCCGACACTCGCGCCTGGTTCACGGACGCTGGCCTATGATCTTCCGGGCCATGGGCTATCCCTCGATTTTCCGGGTGGCGGTCCGGCCAAGGCGGCAGCTCGGGCCGTTCTTGCGGACCTCGCCACGCGCAAAATTAGGAGGGTGCATCTCGTCGGCCATTCGATGGGCGGAGCGGCGGCAGTGCTGATGGCATTGGCCGAACCCGAAAGGATAGCGTCGCTGACGCTTCTGGCGCCGGGCGGCTTTGGAACTGAGATCAATGGGCCACTGTTGCGCCGTTACGCCGCCGCTGCCGACAGGAGCGAGATTCGCGCCTGCCTCGCCGCCATGTCCGGACCGCAAAGCCTGCCCTCGCAGCGCATCGTGGATGTTCTCGGCGAAATGCGTGCGCGTCCCCGCCAGTTGCAGAAACTTGTCGAGATCGCGGCCGCCATGACCAGGGACGATCGGCAGGGCTCCATCCCGCGCGAACGGCTCGAAACGCTGACCATGCCGGTGATGGTGGTTTGGGGGGTAGATGACGCGGTGCTGCCTTTCACCCAGGCCGATGCTCTGCCGGCGCATTTCCACCTGCACCATGTGTTGGAGGCCGGCCATATGCTGGTCGAGGAAGCGCCCGGCCTGATCGCCGGGATCGTACACCGCAATATGAAACGCCGTAGCCGGCCGCTTCGTCCAAAATCCGCTGCAGCGAACTGATCCCTCCTGCCAGGCATGATGGCGCAGCTTCCGGCCGGGTTTTTTCGGCAAGCCGCTTAAGCATGTCGCCAAAAAGCGTGCCCTCGGTCTTGAACCGAGGGTGCGCAGCGGTTTTTGGGATAACGGCATGCATAAAAACAAGGACTTAAAGCGCATCGCATCGACCCTTTCCGGCGCGGCGCGCTTTAAAGGCCTGTCTATCTCGCAAGTGCATTTTGCCGACGGCTATGTTAATTCGTTGTTAACCAAACCCGCGAGGCAAACGCCGATGAAGGACGCAGGCGAGAATATCACTCAGATCGATCAGTCGCGAAAACTGTCCGACGCCATCCGCGATGTGAAGAACGCCTTCGCCGACCGCGACGACGTCGTGGTCGACATGCGCGAGGCGCATCGCATGCGGCTCGAATTGCTTGCCGCCGAACTCGCGCCTATCTTCGCCGACGTGCCCGCCGACATGGACAATTTCGACTTCGCCGTGTCGTCCGGGCTGCAGCCGCGCCTGTGGATCGACGCCGTCAGCCATGTCGCCATGGCGCGCGACCGGCGCACCTATCGCTTCCTCAAGGACACCCGCATCGGCCGCGTAGTGCTCGCAGAATCGACCGAGATGAAAGCGGTTGCCGATCAGGTAACGCGCTATGTCGCGGAGCGCGTCGTCGAACGCCAGAGAATAATGGAAGGCGGGGTCGAGCACGCTGTCGCAGGACTGAACCCTGCCTTGGTCCTGGAAGCAGAGCCGCCGCTGCGGTCCGTCTCGCGCGGCAAGGGTTGGTCGGCCTTCCTCTCCGGCCTGGGCCTGGTCGCCGCTGGCGCCCTGGTCGGGCTGGCTGTATCGATTGTATTGTTCTGGGACCGCCTCGTTGCGATGGGACTGAGCTTTAGACCATGATTCTGAACCGAAGGTCCGCGTAGCGAAAAGTGGAATCCGGTTTTCGCTGAAGATCATGGTCAAACAAGAAGATAGAGCCCCATCCCGATTCGATCGGGATGGAACAGGCTCTAGGCCATAGCGTCCGCGCCAAGTTCCAGAACCTCCAGGTCGGAAGGCGGGATGGCCGGCCCAGTCAGCCCACGTCGCGTCAGCCTGATCCGCCAGTTGTCCTTTTCGCCATCGATGTCCAACAGATTATATTGCGCTGCTGGGTGCCCGCCGCCGGGCGACTGCCCCGCGGCGGCGACGCCGACGACTGGAATCTTGGCACCGCGACCGCCGATGAAGAACAGTGTCGGCTCGTGCGAATGGCCATGCAGCACAAGCTCGGCCCCATGCCGGTGAACGACCTTGTGGAAGCGCGTGATGCCGAACAGCCGCTTGGGCTGCGAAACGGCGCCGCGCACTGGCGGATGGTGGATCATGACCACCCGGAACAGCCCGCGCTTGACCGTGGCATCGAGTACTTCGCGCAATCTTTCCGCCTGATCTTCCAGAAAGAAACCGTTAGCCATGAACGGAGCCGTGGCCCGAGCCGTCGTGACACCGATCAGCGCGACGTTGCCGCGCACGCGCAGATAGGGAAAAGAGTCGCGGTCGACCGGCGTATTGACGCCGTCGCCGGTCATCCATGCCGCCCATGACCGGCAGGCCTTGTCGAAGGCGCCAGGCACATAGGCGTCGTGGTTTCCCGGAACGACCGACACATCATCGGGAGAACCCAGCGTCTCCAGCCAGTGCTTACCCATCTCGATCTCGCCATCGAGCGCCAGATTGACCAGATCGCCGGTGACGGCAAGGTGGTCCGGTGCGCACGCCTTCATATCGGCAATGATCGTGTCGATGACGGCATCGTGCATGTGGCGGCGGCGGTTGCGCTGCCAGTTGACGTAACCGACCACCCGCTTGGAGGCGAGATCACGATAGGTTACATCGGGAAGCGGCCCCAGATGGATATCGGAAATATGCGCGAGCCTGAACATTCTCTCTTCATAAGCGACGCGCGCGCTGCTTTCCACCCACGGTTTCGTGGGTGATGACACTTCCGGATCCAGAGCAAGCGTTACGCCAGACCGGCTGGCCGGGTCTCAGGGCAAGGCTGTTTCATCTGTACTTCGTGCTGAGGCGACCAATGACGCTCGGCGTGCGCGGCCTGGTCCACGACCGCGCCTCCAATTCCGTCTTCCTCATTCGCCACACCTATGTTCCGGGCTGGCAGCTTCCAGGCGGCGGCGTCGAGGTGGGCGAGACGCTGATCGAGGCGCTGGCGCGCGAACTCTCCGAGGAGGGCAACATTGCATTTTCGGCGCCGCCGGTGCTGAAATCGATGCATTTCAACCATCGGGCCAGCGGCCGCGACCATGTCGGCTTCTATTTGGTCGAACAATTCAATCAGGCGGCGCCGAAGCTGCCGGACCGCGAAATCGCCGCAGCCGGGTTCTTCCCGCTCGACCGCCTGCCGGAGGGGACGACATCGGCCACATTGCGGCGGCTTGCCGAGATTTTTGGCGGCGCGGCGGTGTCACCCTACTGGTAGATCAGGCCGCTTTCCTAAACCGATTGCGATCATGCGGCGCGGCGTATTCCAGTTCCGGCCCGACCGGCACGATGCGCGTCGGGTTGATCGTTTGGTGGCTGCCGTAATAGTGCGCCTTGATATGGTGCAGGCTCACCGTGCCTGCGACCTCAGCCACCTGATAGAGGTCGCGCAGATAGTTCGACAGGTTCGGATAGTCCGCGATGCGGCGCAGGTTGCACTTGAAATGGCCGACATAGACCGGATCGAAGCGGACCAGCGTGGTGAACAGCCGCCAATCGGCCTCGGTGATGCGGTCACCGACAAGATAACGCTGGCGAGACAGGCGACCCTCAAGTTGGTCGAGCGCCGAGAACAGTTCGCCAAAAGCTTCCTCATAGGCCGCTTGGGTCGTGGCGAAGCCGGCGCGGTAGACGCCGTTGTTGACCGAGGGATAAACCAGCGCATTGACCGCGTCGATCTCGGCGCGCAGCGCTTTCGGATAGAAATCGAGGCTGGCGTCGCCCCATTCGTCGAAGGCTGAATTGAGCATCCGGATGATCTCGGAGGACTCGTTGGAGACGATCGTCTGCTCTCGCCTGTCCCACAGAACCGGCACCGTCACGCGGCCGGAATAGGCAGGATCGGCCTTGGTGTAGATCTGATGCAGCAAATCGAGGCCGTTGAGCGTGTCGCCGGTGGCGCCGTCCTCGGCCACGAACGTCCAGCCGTTGGCGCCCATGAAATGATGGACGACCGAGACGGAGATCACGCCCTTGAGTTTCTTCAGCGCTCGAAAGATCAGCGTCCGGTGCGCCCAGGGACAGGCAAGCGAGACATAGAGATGGTAGCGACCGAGCTCGGCCTTGAAGCCGCGCTTGCGACCTTCGGCCGGCGTGCCGTCAACCGTGACCCAGTCGCGCCACTGCGACTGCGCCCGCACGAACCGGCCGCCGCTATCCTTGGTGTCGTACCACCGATCCTGCCATTTGCCGTCGACCAGCAATCCCATGCGATGTCCTTTCGTCTGTGTAGGGGATGTAGGCGCAATGCGACCGCATGGAAATCGCCAGGCGTTGAACAGTTCGTCAATCGCAGGGCAGCAACGAAGGGCGGCAGGCGAAAACGGCCGATTGCAGTGGCTGAAGATTGGTGCTAGCGGAAAATCCGCATGTTCGACTTTGCTTTGATCCGGTTCGACCGACGACGAAAGGGCGCCCGCGCTTGATGAAGCGCTGACTGGCGAACGCTGCCGTTTGCAGCAAACCTTTCCCCGTATACCGGAACGCAAAGACCATGAGCCTTGCCGACGTGAAATACCTGCCGGAAACCCCGGCGCATGACCCCGAAATCGAAGCCATCAACGACGAAGCCTTCGGGCCGGGCCGTTTCGTGCTGGCCGCCTACAAGATCCGTGAGGGCGGTCCGCATGAGCGCGCTTTGTCCTTCGTGGCCGTCGATGGCGATATCGTTGTCGCCTCGGTGCGCATGACGCGCATCGCGGCCGGCGCCAGCCGCGCGCTGATGCTCGGGCCGCTTGCCGTGCGGCCGGCCTTCAAGAATCTCGGCATCGGCCGCCGGCTGGTGGCGATCGCGCTGGGAGCCGCCGCCAAGGCCGGCGTACCAGCCGTGATACTTGTCGGCGACGAGCCCTACTACGGCCCGCTCGGCTTCAAGAGAATCCCGCGTGGGCAAATCTCCATGCCGCGCCCGGTCGATCTCGACCGGCTATTGTCGCATGAGATCGTGCCGGGCGCGGTGGCAGGGCTGGTGGGGGAGGTTTGCCACGCCGATCAGGCAAGGGTTGCCGCGCACGTCGCCGCGATGGCGTGACCATCCGTATGCTGTTGCGCCGTCCTGTAGGGCTTCGTAGCATGCGCCCGGCAGGATGGAGGACGCCGACATGAACCCGAACAGCCAGATTGCTATCGTCACCGGCGGGGGCTCCGGCCTCGGCGAAGCGACGGCGCGTGCTCTGGCCGCGAAGGGCGCCAGCGTTGCCATCCTCGACCTCGGCATCGAGCGCGCGGCGAAGGTTGCGGCCGATATTGGCGGCATCGCCATCCAATGCGACGTGAGCAGCGCCGACGGCGGTGCGGCTTGCATTGCGGAAGTGGCAAAAAAGCTCGGCGAACCTCGTATCCTGGTCAATTGCGCTGGCATCGCCATTGGCATTAAGACGATCGGCAAGGACGGTCCGCACCCGCTCGACCAGTACCGCAAGGTGATCGAGGTCAATCTGATCGGCACCTTCAATATGATCCGCCTCGTCGCCGACCGGGCCGCGAAGCTCGAGCCACTGGAGGGCGGCGAGCGCGGCGTCATCGTCAACACCGCATCGGTCGCCGCCTATGACGGCCAGATCGGCCAGGCGGCCTATTCGGCATCCAAGGGCGGCGTCGTCGGCATGACGCTGCCGGTGGCGCGCGACCTTGCCCGCTCGGGCATTCGCGTCTGCACCATCGCGCCTGGCATCTTCAAGACGCCGATGATGGCCGGCATGCCGCAAGAGGTGCAGGATTCGCTGGGCGCCGCAGTGCCCTTCCCGTCCCGTCTCGGCGAGCCTTCCGAATATGCAGCGCTTGCGCTGCACATCGTCGAAAACCAGATGCTCAACGGCGAGACCATCCGTCTTGATGGCGCCATCCGGATGGCGCCGAAGTAGCCGACCATGAGTGCCGAAGTCTCCCCGGCAGCGAAGACCGGCCCGCTCGCCGGTCTTACGGTGATCGAATTGGCCGGACTTGGACCGGTGCCGATGACCGCCCTGATGTTGTCGGAGATGGGGGCCGAGGTGCTGCGCATCGAGCGGCTTGGATCAACCCAGCCGTTGTTGTCGCTACCGGATGAGTACGACATCGACCGTCACGGCCGCTCCATCCTGCGGATTGACCTGAAGCGCCAGGAAGGCGTCGAGCTGGTGCTGCGCCTTGCCGAAAAGGCCGACATGCTGATCGAAGGGTTTCGTCCTGGGGTCATGGAGCGGCTTGGTCTCGGCCCGGACACGGCATTGGCGCGCAACCCGGCGCTGATCTACGGCCGCATCACGGGGTTCGGTCAAGATGGGCCGCTATCGGGTCGTGCCGGCCACGACATCACCTATCTCGCCTATTCCGGTGTGCTGCACACCATCGGGCAGGAAGCAGGCCGGCCGGTCCCACCGCTCAACCTCGTCGCCGACTATGGCGGCGGCGCCATGATGATGATCGCCGGCGCGCTGGCCGCCTTGTTTGAGCGCTCGCGTTCCGGCAAGGGCCAGGTGATCGACGCCGCGATGGCCGAGGGGGCTTCGATGCTGGCGACGCCTGTCCACGCCTTGATGGCGGCGGGCCTGTGGCGTGACAGGCGCGGCGCGAACCTGCTCGATTCCGGCGCGCCCTTCTACGACACCTATGAGACGGCGGACGCACGGCACGTCGCCGTCAGCTGTCTTGAACCCCGGTTCTTCGCCGAATTCGCAAGACTGCTGCCGCTCGACGAGCGTTTTGTACGCGGCCAATACGACAGGACGTTGTGGCCAGAGATGCGCGCCGCCATTGTCGATCGGGTCGGACAGAAGACACGGGACGACTGGGACCGTCTCTTTGCTGCGACCGATGCTTGCGTTGCACCGGTTCTGTCGCTGCGGGAAGCCGGGGATCATCTGCATAACCGCGCTCGCAACGCCTTTGTAACGTCGGGTGCGCTTGAGCGCCCCGCCCCGGCACCGCGCTTTTCGCGCTCCCGGCCGACACTTGCCGCCATGCCGGCCGATCACGATCGTCAGGTGGCGGCCGTGCTGGCGCGCCTCCGCCTTTCGAAAAGCGAGACTGAAGCCCTTGTCAAATCCGGTGTGATTGATCGATAACTAGAGACAAGAGATCAACTTAACGAGGTGAGCGTTTGACTGAACGGAAGAAGGACGTGATTCGCGACACCGACGCCAAGGCGATCAGGCTGGCGAAGACTCTGATCCGCAGCGCCCGTTTCGGCGCGCTGGCAGTGATCGAGCCCGGGACCGGTTCGCCGCTGGCCAGCAGGGTTGGCGTCGCCACCGATATCGACGGCACGCCGCTGGTCCTCGTATCGATGCTGTCCGCGCATACCGGCGCGATCCTTGCCGACCCGCGCTGTTCGCTGCTTGTCGGCGAGCCCGGCAAGGGCGACCCGCTGGCGCACCCGCGAATAACGCTCGTCTGTCGAGCGGCGAGGATCGAGCGCGGATCCGGCGAGCACGCCCGCGCCGAACGGCGTTATCTCAACCGCAATCCCAAGGCGAAGCTCTATGTCGGACTTGGCGACTTCTCGATCTTCCGCCTCGAGCCGGAGCGCGCCAGCCTCAACGGCGGCTTCGGCAAGGCCTATTTGCTCGAGCGCGCCGATCTGGTCACAACCGCACCGGTCGTCGAAGAGCTTGCCGCCGGCGAACAATCCGCCCTCGACCACATGAATGCCGACCATAGCGATGCAATTGCCGTCTATGCGCGCCATTTCGCCGGAGCCGGAGGTGACGGTTGGGTCGTCACCGGCTTCGATGCCGATGGCATGGACCTGGCGTTGGGCGACGATGTCTGTCGGGTTTTCTTCCCGGAGCCGTTGGCGGCGGCGCGCGAACTCAGGCACGTTCTGGTCGACATGGCAAAGACCGGCCGGGCGGTTGACCAAACACAGCCCGACAGTAAATCGCTTCGGATCGAAAGCAACCCTTGAGATTTGAGCCAAATGTTCTACCCTTTCCCGGTAGCGTTGAATCGCCAGCGCACATTCACAAGTGAGTCTATGGAGTCAGACGCTATTGCCCCCATAGCGTCGGATAAGCAGGAAGGTATGGGGGATCGATGGTCTCGACAAAACTAATCGCCAACGCCGAATCAGCAGCTACGTTCCTGACGCTGATGGGCAACGAGAAACGACTGTTGATCATGAACTATCTGGCGGATGGTGAAATGTCGGTCGGCGCCATCGCAGAGAAGGTTCTGCTCAGCCAATCCGCCCTGTCACAACATCTGGCCAAATTGCGGGCGCTCGATCTCGTCGAGACCCGACGCGACCGGCAGATGATCTATTATTCTTGCAAATCCGAGGCCGTGCGCGAACTTCTCAACATGCTTGACGGGATTTTCGGTGAGGGTGAGTTGTCGCAGATGGCCTACCGCCTGCGCCGTGCCGGGGCTTGACCGATTGATGCATGTCACCCCCAAAGCATGCTCTTGGGCGTGAACCCTGGGGCGCAGCGCTTTCGGGATGACGACATGCATAGAGACAAGAACCGGCTCACGTGCTTTTTACCTCGCTGATAATTTTTCCTCGCTGAGGAACAGATGCGCCCCATTCATATCGACGACCCGCAAGACCCGCGGGTCGCCGCCTATCTCGACATCCGTGAGCGCGATCTTGCCGGCCGGCAAGGCCGCTTCGTTGCCGAAGGCAAGGTAGTGCTCGAAATGCTGCTCGCGGCCAAACGCTTTACGGCCGAATCGGTGCTGGTGCTCGAAAGCCGGCTGGCTGGCCTCGATGAAACCCTGCGCAAGGCGCCAATGGATCTTCCGATCTACGTCGCGGCCAGCGAGGTCATGGACAGAATCGCCGGCTTCCACATGCATCGCGGCATATTGGCGATCGGTCGCAAGGGCGTAGCGCAGCCCGCTGAGGCCTTGCTGGACACCTTGCCCGCCGGCGCGCTGATCGTCGTTCTGGTCGGCATTGCCAACCATGACAATATGGGCTCCATCTTTCGCAACGCCGCCGCCTTCGGCGCCGATGCCGTGTTCCTGGACGCAACCTGCTGCGATCCGCTGTATCGCAAGGCGATCCGCGTCTCGGTCGGCGCCGCGCTGAAAGTTCCCTTCGCCTCCTTCACCGAGACCGTCAGCTTCACCGCGGCGCTCAACCGGCTGGGCTTCGGCCAGTTCGCATTGTCGCCACGCGGGCAAACCGACATCCGCGATGCCAAAAGGACTGAACGGCTGGCGCTCTACCTCGGCACCGAAGGCGAAGGCCTGCCCGAGAGCCTGCTCGCCCGCCTGCTGACGGTGCGAATCGGTATGGCTGAAGGTTTTGACAGTCTGAATGTCGCCGCCGCGTCGGCCATCGCATTGCATCATTTTTCCGCAAGCAGGGCCTGAGCCGCGAGAGACAGCATCCACTGCCTGCGTTTCAATGCGTCGATTCGGCCTTCTGCAGCGCCCGCACGCGATCGGCAAGGCTGCGTTCGCCACCTCCCGGTTGCTTGGGTGCCGCAAGCACCTTGGCAATCGGCGACTCAGGCCCCTCGAGCTTCGCCGTCAAGACGACGACTTGCGCCGCCAGGTCGCTCATCTGCTCGCGCAACGCCGCTGTGGCGAGGCGCGTGTCGTTGCCGTCTTCGGATTTGGATACCTCGAAGGCGGCAAGATCCGTTTTCAGCCTCTTGTTCTCACGGGCCAGCGCCGTCAGCGTCGCCTCCAGCCGCTCCCGGTCGCTGTCGAGCTTGGCGATCGCTTTTTCGACGTCGTCGCCCTGGACGGCCGCACCAGCCTGATTGCCTTGCGCTCCGACGAGACGCACCGCCGACGCGTTTTCCACGCTTTCGTTTTTCGACTTTTCGCGAAGCCGCGCGATTTCCTTTTCGCGGCGGCCAAGCTTGTCCTCGCGATCGGCCAGCGTGGCGAGCAGGCGCTCGACCTTCTTGTCCAGGTCGCCGGCCCTTTTCTTCTCAGCCTTCAAATCGTCTCGCGCGGCTTTGCTCTCGGCTGCGATCTCCTGCTGACGCCTGTCCGCCTCCTTGCGCTGGCTGCGCAGCACTGAAATGTCGTCGGCCAGCTTTTGCAGTTCGGATTCGCGCGCCACAAGTTCGATCTGGCGGCTGCTGGAGGAAAAGCTGGCGTCGTCATACATGTGCTCCAGCTTTTCCAGCTCGAGCGCACGCTTTTCCAGAGCGCGCTCGGCTTGAGCAAGCCGATCCGACAGAAGCTGCAACTGGTCTTCGCGTTGGCGAAGTTCTTTGTCCTTGGCTTCGAGTTCGGAAAGTGCCTGTTTCTTGTCCTTCTGCTCGACCGCCAGCCCCTTCAGGGCCTCGTGGCAGTGGCTGATCTCGACAAGCTGTTCAGCCGATTTCTCGCGCAACGATTTGACGCTCATTTCGAGCCGGCGCATCGGCATGGCGAACTCGGCTCGGATGCGATCCTTGTCCGCCTGGATCTCGGCCAGCGTCAGCGGCATCGAGCCCTCGACACGTTGGCGCGTCAACATCACGGCCCGCCGCCAGATGGCCGGGGCAATCATCAGCGCCAGAAAGGCGGCGCAGAGAAAGCCGAGGACAAAGAACAGGACCGACTGAACCAAGGTGACTATCCGTTATGGACGGCAAACAACCGTCAGGGACTGTGCCACGTTCGCATGACGGAATTCCAGCGCTGCGGCAAGGGTCTGCCGCAGCAATGTTTCGAGGTGACGAGGCAACCGCCTGCTCAGAACGGATTCCAGGTGGCTCGCTGGGTAAGTTTGAGATAGCCGAGATTGACGCCAAGCCGGGCGCCGACGCCGGTACGGATCGGCACCAGCAGCATATTGTTGTTCTTCATCACGTTGAAGCCGACGCCGGCCACGATATAGGCAGAGCCGGCAACGCCGCCGAAACGATTGTAGAGGCTGTTCACATCGTCGAGATTATAGATCAGCATCATCACCCGCGAGCCCTCGCCGCCGAAATCCCAGCCAAGTGACGGCCCCTGCCAGAACACTTTGTGATCGCCGGCATTCTTGGTGTAGAGCGTGCCCTCGCCATAGGTCAGTCCACCGATCAGCGCACCCGAGCCCTCCTCGCCAAGCAAATAGCCATTGGGCAGGCCGTAGGAGGAGAAGATCTTCTCAACGACGGTTGCGAGCCCGCCCGACGTCGCGCCGAAGAATTTATGACCGGAATCGACGATCTCCTGAGCGGTGTATTGCTGGGCCCGCGAAGCCGAGGTTGAAAAGACGACAAGACCCACGAGAGCGATCGCCATTGAGATGACACGGAAAAAACTCCGGTCAGAGATGACACGGAAGAAAGTCCGGTCGTAGTATCGGGAAAACATGCTTCCAATCTCCGTCAGGGAGCACTTTCGCCGACGCCTCGCATCCGTACGGCTCTTTGGCGGCCGTTAAGGATGACTGTTATGGGCAAACTATGCCGTAATCCTTTTTCAACCATTAAGCTTTCACATGAAGATGGCGGTTAGAAGGCTGGTTTCGCGTCGCCCGCGCAGTCCCGAACCCTGCGTGAACACACCATTTTCGATAACAACAATTCCGGATTTGTTGCTGCACGCTCAGGCGCTGTGTATTCAGTAGGCCTTGGGAGAGAGCGTGATTCGTTTGGACAGGCCCGATCATTGATCGCCCGGCCATTTCTAGTGAAATTTTGCAGGGACTTTCGCCTATGGCTGAGCTTTTCACCCTTTCCGCACCCGATCTCGCGGCGCTTTTGTGCAGCCGGGTCTGCCACGACATCATTTCGCCGGTCGGCGCCATTAACAACGGGCTTGAGCTGCTCGATGAAGGCGGCGCCGACGAAGACGCCATGAAATTGATTCGCCAGAGCGCCAGAAACGCTTCGGCCCGCCTGCAATTCGCCCGCATCGCGTTCGGCGCAGCCGGTTCTGCCGGCATGATGATCGATACCGGAGACGCCGAGGCCGTTGCCATCGCCTTCCTGAAGAACGAGAAGCCGGAACTGGTCTGGAACGGAACCCGCGCGCTGTTGCCCAAGAACAAGGTCAAGCTGCTGCTCAACCTCATTCTCGTCGCCAACGCCGCCATTCCGCGTGGCGGCAAGCTTGCAGTCACACTTGAAAACCTGGACACCGAACCACGCTTTGCGCTCGCCGCGAGCGGTCCGATGCTGCGCGTGCCACCCAAATTCCTGGAACTCCATTCCGGCCATAAGCCCGAGGAACCGATCGACGCGCATTCGGTGCAACCCTACTACACGCTGCTTCTGGCGCGCGAGGCCAACATGACGATATCGATTCACGCGACAGCGGAAGAAATCGTGCTTTCCGCTGCCTGAAGTTTGCCAAGCTGGTTGAAAAGAACAGATAAGTATTTTTTCGGGCAATACTTAATGAGATACCACACTCGAATGCGACGAGCCTCCGCGCCTAGCTCGACCTGAAGCATCGATGAAGAAGTCTACGTAAAAGCCGTTCTTGCAAAAATTTTACGTAATGGCTTTTCGGCTTCTTTACCGGATGGACCTATGGTGTCTTTCAGTACGGTAACGTTGCCGGATTGCCGCATGGCAAAGGGGGCCGGAAATGAAACGCTGCATGTTCGTCGACGATTCGAGCGTCATCAGGAAGGTTGCAAAGCGCATCCTGAATGGTTCCGACATGCTGGTTATCGAAGCAGCCAGCGGGCTTGACGCGGTTGAGATGTGCGCCGCCGACATGCCGGACATTATCATCGTCGACGGCGCCTTGCCGGACATACAGGCGGTGGACGTCATCCGCCGCGTGCGCGCCATGGAAAGCCCGGTTCGGCCCCAGATCCTGATTTCGCTGGTTGAGGTCGACGTGGCTTCGATCATGCGAGCAAAGCGCGCCGGCGCTCAAGGCTATCTGCTGAAGCCGTTCAACCGGCCGCAACTTCTCGAGTGCTTCCGCACCTTGAAAACAGCCGCCTGACCCTCCGACTGTCAGCCGACCTTCGGTCCCGAAAAGGACCATGTGCACATTGGAGCGTACCTTGTGCGTTTAAGCGGACGCACGCTCTAATATCTGCAACATAAACGCAAAATCCGGCCGAAGCCGGATTTTTGTCCGATCGGGTCGGCGTTGTCGGCTCAGGCGCTGACTCGGATATCTTCCGGCTCGCGCAGCACATAGCCGCGGCCCCAAACCGTCTCGATGTAATTCTGGCCGCCGGAAGCGGCGTCGAGCTTCTTGCGCAGCTTGCAGATGAAGACGTCGATGATCTTCAGTTCCGGTTCGTCCATGCCGCCGTAGAGATGATTGAGGAACATTTCCTTCGTCAGCGTCGTGCCCTTGCGCAGCGAGAGCAACTCCAGCATCTGGTATTCCTTGCCGGTCAGATGCACGCGCTGGCCACCGACCTCGACGGTCTTGGCATCGAGATTGACCACCAGGTCGCCGGTGGTGATGACCGACTGGGCATGGCCCTTGGAACGCCGCACGATAGCGTGGATGCGGGCGACCAACTCGTCCTTGTGGAACGGCTTGGTCATGTAATCGTCTGCGCCGAAGCCGAGGCCGCGTACCTTGTCCTCGATGCCGGCCATGCCGGAGAGGATGAGGATCGGCGTCTTCACTTTGGAAAGACGAAGTGTTCTCAAGACCTCATATCCAGACATGTCGGGAAGGTTGAGATCGAGAAGGATGATATCATAGTCGTAGAGCTTGCCTAGATCGACACCTTCTTCGCCAAGATCGGTCGTATAGACATTGAAACTTTCCGATTTCAGCATCAGCTCGATGCTTTGTGCGGTTGCACTGTCATCTTCTATCAGCAGAACACGCATTTCATTCCCCTTTTCTGCTGCCGGACCATTTCACGACCCGTCCAGGACCGGAGCAGTGATTGCCTGAGCAGAGGCTGCCATCGAATGGTTAACAAAACCTAATTCCGTGCCGATGACGGTATCAGATTTTTTAACCCCTTTCTACACCTTGTTGAATCTAATGACGAATCACAGGACCAAACCGCTAATGCAAAACATTAATAAGCCAGACTAAGTGACTCTTCGGACTCGCCGGCCGTGCTTCCGCGTCGAGAGCCGGAATTTTTACCCGGCCTTAAGTCCTGAGCCGTATGATTAACAATGCCCGTAAACGAATGGTTACCGCCGGTAAAAAACTTTAGGAGTTTGTTTCCCATAGTTCCGGTAAAGTCGGTGGAGACGGGTGAAGCCTGCGTTTGCCAGGTGGATTGGACGATATGTGCAGGTGTGCGTTTCCAGGAGTACCGAATCATGAAGTCACGTGAAAACCTCGTTCGGCTGAAGCAATTTCAGGTGAACGAGAAGCGGCGGCAATTGCTGCAACTCGACATGATGATCGCCGAGTTCGAGCGCATGGCAGTGGAACTGGAGCTTCAGATCACCGCCGAAGAAAAGAAGGCCGGCATCACCGACATCAACCATTTTGCCTATCCAACCTTCGCCAAGGCAGCGCGCCTGCGCCGCGACAACCTCAGAAATTCGCAAAGCGACCTCGCCCAGCAGCGAAGCGTTGCCGAATCACTGCTCGGCGAAGCCGAAGCGGAACTTTCCAAAGCGGAAATGCTCGAATCGCGCGACACCAAGATCCGCGACGCCGAGACCGGCGGCCGCAGCGCCATGATCGGTTGAAAACAAGGCTTTTAAGGCCAATCGAACGCCTGGCGATAAGGGCGTTGCTCATCTGAAACGTCGCCGCTCGTTGGTCGAGCAGCCACCAGTTTCACGCCTACGCTACCAAATCCCCTTCATGTTCCGCGACCGCCCGTGCCCGGGCATTCTTGATGTCGGGCGCATGTTGCTCCGACCAGGACCTTATCTGATTGAGCAGCCCCGCCAGGTTCTGACCGAGTTCGGTCAATTCGTATTCGACCCGCGGAAAACCCGAAAGATCTCGCGCCGTACCAGGCCATCGCGTTCGAGGAGGCGCAGCGTCCGCATCAGCATTTTCGGGGAGATGCCTTCGAGCTTGCGCGCCAATTCACCGTTGCGCAGCCGGCCCCGGCGCAATGCGCAGACCACCATATTGACCCATTTGCTGGCCAGCATCTCAAGCTCGGAACTTGGCAAGCTTGTCGATGCGAAAGAGCTTGCCGTCCACGTAGCAAGACCTTTCCATTCGAAAAGGCAGGCGCTCCCCATGCCTTTCTCGCCACCAAGCCGATCGATAAGGTGGTGCTGACGCTCTGAAGCAGAGAGAACCGTTCCGGCAAAACAAAAAAGGGCGCGGATTCTCGCGCCTTTTGACTCCGAATCAGTCTTAATGCCGATATTGCTGGATGCGCGTCGTTCGCAATCCGGCAAGGCCGTACTCGTCGATAGACGCCTGCCAGGACAGGAACTCCTCGGTGGTCAGCTTGTAGCGCTGGCACGCCTCTTCGAGGCTCAAAAGCCCGCCGCGCACAGCCGCCACCACTTCCGCCTTGCGCCGGATAACCCAGCGACGTGTGTTCGTAGGCGGCAGGTCGGCAATCGTAAGGGGGCTGCCGTCCGGCCCAATAACATATTTGACTCGCGGTCTAACAAGATCGGTCATCGTACTCTCTACTAAAACTCAAAGACCCAATCCACACCACAATACCGCCACAGCTTTAAAATTTGCCTAAGCAGACCCTAATAGCTAGGTAAGGATCATGAACGCCGCGTTAGTCTTTTCGTCGGCATTTGAGATATCTGCCCGCAAGCGCTGAATCCGTTCAAAAAAAATCGGCCAGTTCGCGAAGCTGGCGCACCTGGAAAGCTTGACCTATATTCCTGCCATTGGCATTCAAGTGCCGTGCAGAACGAAAGAGCCATGAACAGCCTCGATCTTCCCGAATGTCCCGAAAACACCCGCGTCGTTGTGGCCATGTCGGGCGGCGTCGATTCGTCGGTCGTTGCCGGTCTTTTGAAGCGCGATGGCTACGACGTCGTCGGAGTCACGCTGCAGCTCTATGACCATGGCGCGGCAACGCACCGGGCCGGCTCGTGCTGCGCCGGCCAGGACATCGACGATGCGCGCCGCGTCTCCGAGACGCTCGGCATTCCGCATTATGTGCTCAATTACGAGGAGCGCTTCCGCAAGGCGGTGATCGATCCCTTCGCCGAGAGCTATGTGGCCGGCGAAACGCCGATCCCTTGCGTTTCCTGCAATCAGACGGTGAAGTTCGCCGACCTTCTGGCGACCGCCAAGGAGCTCGGTGCCGATGCGCTGGCCACCGGCCATTACATCCGCTCCGGCGCCAACGGCGCCCATCGCGCCCTGTACCGGCCGGTCGACGCGGACCGCGATCAGAGCTATTTCCTGTTCGCCACCACACAGGCACAGATAGACTATCTGCGCTTTCCGCTCGGCGGCCTGTCGAAGCCGGAGGTTCGCGCCATGGCCGAGGACATGGGGCTGACGGTCGCCGCCAAGCAGGACAGCCAGAACATCTGTTTCGTGCCGCAGGGCAAATATTCCGACATCATCGCCAAGCTGAAGCCGGCTGCCGCCAATCCGGGCGACATCGTCCATATCGACGGCCGCGTTCTCGGCCGCCATGAAGGCATTTTGCGCTACACGATCGGTCAGCGCCGTGGCATCGGCGTAGCCTCGGGCGAGCCGCTCTACGTCGTCCATCTCGACGCCGACCGGGCCCGCGTCGTCGTTGGCCCGCGCGAAGCGCTGGAGACGCACAAGATCTATTTGCGCGACATGAACTGGCTGGGCGACGCTGCGCTGTCCGACATCCCGGCGGCCGGGCTGGAGCTTTTCGCCAAGGTCCGCTCGACACGCCCGCCACGCCCGGCCGTGCTGCATCACAGCGCCGGCATCACCTCGGTGGAGTTGGTCGACGGCGAGTCCGGGATCGCTCCCGGCCAGGCCTGCGTGCTCTATTCCGACGACGAAAACGAGGCCCGTGTGTTCGGCGGCGGTTTCATCGAGCGTTCCGAGCGTGGCGCCGAAGCCGAGGCGATGCTGACGCGGCTGGCAGCCCGGCCAGCGCAAGTTCCCGCCGAATGATCCCGATTCTACCGGGATGGATCAGGCTCCAACTAACACAGCGGCATTTTTCTCTCAGGAAGACGATCCCGTGTGGGTAACCGTGCCCGCGGTCAGGATGCGCAGCACCCTGATGGCTTCCTCGCCGCTGGTGCGCGGTTCTGCCCGCGTCTCGATGCATTGGATGAAATGCTCGAGCTCTCGCGTCAGCGGCATGCCCTCGCCCACCGCCACATAGGATGGCTCGTTGGTGGTGAAGGCCCATTGGCCGCTGTCTTGCCATACCGCGTGCCGGTAGACGGCGAGCTTGCGCTCCCACGGTTCGACATCGTCGAACACCGCCATCGCCTTGGTGCCGACCACGGTCAGCCGTCGTTCGCGGTAGGGATTGAGCCGCGACGCGAAGAGATGGCTGCGCAGACCGTTGGGAAAGCGCATGTGCAGATGCGCGAAATCGCTGAGATTATCGAGGAGCGCTGCCCCCTCGCCGCGCACTTCGATCGGTTCCGTGCCGGTGATGGCGAGGATCATCGACAGATCGTGCGGCGCAAGATCCCACAGCGCGTCGTTCTCGGTATGGAACTTGCCGAGCCCGAGCCGGTGCGAATGGATATAACGGACCTCGCCGAGTTCGCCATTGTCGATCAGCGCCTTCAACGTCTCGAAGGCGGGATGGAAGCGCAGGACATGGCCGACCATGAAGACGCGGCCGTTGTCGGCCGCTGCCTTCACCGAACGTTCGGCATCCGCCACCGTCAGCGCGATCGGTTTTTCCACCAGCACGTCCTTGCCGCCCTGGACGGCTTGCACCGCCATGTCGGCATGGAACTGCGGCGGCAGCGCCATGACGATGGCGTCGATGTCGTTGCGGACAAACAGCGCCTCCGGCTCGACCGCCAGACAATCCTGTTCACTGGCGAACCCTTCGGCACGGGCACGGTTGACGTCCGAGACCGCGTGCAGCGCGCCGAGCGCCTTGAGGGTGCGGATGTGGTTGCTGCCCCAGTATCCGCAACCGAGGACTGCAATGCGCGGTTTCATCAATTCCAACTCTAGAATTTCGTGGCCGAGACATAGCGGCGCGCCCCGTCGAACTCAACCCCGGCATGTGCGCTCAAATGTCTGCCCGGCAAACCTTTTCGGCGACTAGAGCGACATGCGTCCACTTGGACGCACAAAGTGCGCGTCTCAGTGCGCGTCTCAAGACTTTGAATCTTTGCATCGTGCTTTCCGAAAACCGATTCCGATGCGACGGAATATGCCCGGCATGCCGGCTGCATCGATGCTTGACAGGCTTGCCGTCCCAACCTTATATCCGCCCGACCTTGGCGAACGCTTCGATATGCCTTCCGATTTAAGGTGGATTTCGGGCCTTTCGCCACCCTGGCGGGGTAGCTCAGTTGGTTAGAGCACGGGAATCATAATCCTGGGGTCGGGGGTTCAAGTCCCTCTCCCGCTACCATCACTGCAGCGCTAGGCGCTGTTCCTGGTTTACGATTTGGCAGGTTGAGAAGCTCCGCCAGAGCACCGCGGACTTTCAGCTCAACCTGTCCCTTACGCTCCGTCGGAATGATCTCGATCCCCGTGACCAGCGAGCGGATGATCCTCGCCGCCTCGTGGCGTTCGCGCTCATCGGATTGCAATGCGTCCTGGAGCTCGGATACTTGCCGACGGTAAACCGTCACCGCTGTCGGATGAAACTCCACAATGCTTGCTGCGGCCGCCATCGCCTGAAGCTCTCGGGCCAGATTCTCCTTTTCGCGCTCGAGGTCCAGCAGCTTCGATTTCATGCTGGTCGTCGCGACACCGTCAGCGATGGCATCGACGATGTTAGCGATCTGCCTGTCGATGCCGGCATGCCGCCTTTCGACTTGCCTTTGCCGTTCGCGGTTCATGGCGTTCAGTCGCTTATGCTCAGCATGATATTCAGCAAGGAAGCCCGCAATGGCATCGGGCGCCAGCAAGCGCCGCTGGATGCCTTCAAGCACACGCTTCTCAAGCTCGCCAACACGGATCGTCCTGTTATTGGTACAAGTGCCTTTCTCACGGTGCGCGGCACAAGCAAGCTGGTCTCTGTTTTTCACCGTATAGGAAGCGCCACAGCGGCCGCACCGCACAAGCCCCGAGAACATGTGCTTCGGCCGTCGGCGGTGATGGAGCTTCATGCCTCCATAAAGCTTCTTGCGGGCTTGCACCGCATTCCACAGCTCATCGTCGATGATACGCAGATGCGGCACTTCAACGACCTGCCAGGTTTCCGGCAGATTCGGCCGCGAGATGCGCCTCCCAGTTTCGGGATCCTTGCACATTTGGACACGATTGAAGACGAGCAGCCCGATATAGGCTTCGTTGTAGAGAAAGCCGCTTCTCCGCTTGAGATTGCCATTGATGGTCGAGGGGCCCCACGTACCCCCAAAGGGTGATGGGATACCTTCCTTGTTGAGCCCTGCAGCTATCGCACGCGCCGATTGACCAGCCGCGAACTCCCGAAAAATCCGACGCACGACCTCGGCTTGATCTTCATCGATCTCGCGCAGACCGCGGATCGGTTCGCCGCGTTCATCGAGCTTTTTGACCACACGATAGCCATAGGAGAGGCCGCCGGCGTTGTAGCCGTTCAATATGCGGCCGCTTTGGCCCCGCCTGATTTTGGTGGCAAGATCGCGCAGGAACAACGCGTTCATCGTTCCTTTCAGGCCCACGTGCAGTTCGTCTACGGCGCCCTCAGAGAGAGTGACGATCCTGACACCTGCAAAGCGCAGCCGCTTGAAGAGGCCGGCAACGTCTTCCTGGTCGCGTGACAGGCGATCGAGTGCCTCGGCTAGAATGATCTCAAATTGCCCGCTTTGAGCATCGGCGAGAAGCCGCTGGATGTCTGGTCGACGGATGATGCTTGAGCCGGATATCGCGGCATCGACATAGGTTCCAACGACAGTCCACCTCTCCCTGGCCGCGAGCTCTCGGCAAAGCCGCAGCTGATCCTCGATAGAGGCTTCGCGCTGGTTGTCAGATGAGTAACGAGCATACAGCGCGACACGGGTCATGAATTGCTCCTCTTCCTCTCGTTGCTATTGTCCGCCGCCGTCCCCACCCTCCCCTTCTGACGGTGTTTTCTCAGGAGGATGAGCTTTGTTGTCGTTGGCCGCCTGCAATTCCTCGAAATGCTCCCGAGCAACCCGCCGACCCAACAAACGGGCGATCGACAGGACGGCTCGTTCAGCCATCTCTCGTGCCGACATCTCAGCCCTGTAATCATGGCTTGCACTGTCGTTCCCAGCCTCGTCCACCATGGCATGCCCGCTCTTCTGTGTAGATCGAGGGCATTGAGCGGCGTGATGATCAGCAAGACAAGTTCAGTTGCCGCGCTGTCGTAGTGTGGCGTGCAAATACTTGAGCACTGCGATTTGGAATTCCGAAGCCAGGCCAAATCGCCAAAAGCTCTGCCCTCTTGCAATATCGCCCGCGATATCCAGTATGCTTTGTATGACACTGCTTCTCTATATGGCGACCATGGTGGCGGCGATCCGAAGTGACGCTGGCGCCTCGCGCCAACTGTTGGTGGCGGCCTTGGAGAGCCGGCTGACGCTCATCGCTTCGGTGCCGTTGATGATCGAGTACGTGGCGGTCATGACAAGGCCCGAGCACCTTGAGGCTTCCGGCCTGTCGGTCGAGGATGTGAACGCGTTGCTCGATGCCGTGGCGGCCGTCGCCGAGCCGGTTCGCCTTCTCTTTCTCTGGCGACCCGCCGTTCGCGACCTGGACGACGACATGGTGCTGGAAGCTGCGGTAAACGGACGGGCGGATGCTATAGTGACGTTCAACCTACGCGACTTCGGCAAGGTGGCCGAGCGCTTCGGTATCATGGTGCTGTCGCCGGGTGAGGCGCTGAGACGATTGGAGACAAAGACATGAGGAGAAGCAATTTCGCCCTGCGGCTTCAGCTCTCGCTTCTCGATGAGGCGCGCAAAGTGGCCGAGAGCGAAGGCGTGCCGCTCAACCAGTTCATTAACGTTGCAGTCGCTGAGAAGCTTTCGGCGCTGCGCACGGAAAGCTACTTTCAGGAACGCGCTGCCCGTGCCGATAACCCCAAGGCGCTGGACATCCTGAGTCGGGCCGGCAAAGGGAAGGCGCCGATCAAGGGCGACGAATTGCCGGAGTAATGTCCGAGGGGTGGAGCGGTAACGCTCGTGCCGGAGCCTTGTCTGCGTCCAAAGCGGCCGCCGGGCCGAAAACTGCCGGTCAAGGCTGGCGCTGCACGCGCCACCGCGAAGCGGCTCTGGCCTTGACGGGCTGGCTCCTCTCGACAAGCGGCCAGTTCCCTCGCCGGACATAATCTTCCCTATAGACATAATCTTCCCTATAGAGAAGAGCATGGACGAGCCTTGCCGGACGCTGCTTCCGCTTCGGAATCGGGCGAACCCGCTTGAAGATGGGTGAATACCCGAAACCAGAATCGGAACTCCTGTGTCCGCCCGTCGCAATGCGCCGAGAAGGCGTGCCAGGCGATTGTGGTCGCGGCAGTCTCTCCCCAAATGGCTTTCGCTGCCTCTGCAGCTTCAGGCACGGTCCATTTCTCCAGGGCGGCGTCGCGGGTGAAGGCGTCCAGCAGATTGGGATCGCTCGCCGTCGGATGGTGAGATGACCCCCTCACGGTTGAAGGGTGATGGGAGGCAGACGCTTCGCTGCGAGTTGAGGGGTTCTCGGCTGAAGCCGGAAGTTGGGCTGGACGGATCTTCATATCTCATCTCCTTCTTCGTCTTTCAGGCGCGGAAACAGCAGCCGGACTGCCGCCTGCGGAGCTTGGATTGCTGCTCGCCTTGAAAGAACTGTTCCGGCATCGTCTGCTGTGCGATGCGCACCAGATCGTTGAGCGCCGAGCGGATTTGCGGCCAGGGGAACTCGGAGCAGCCCTCCCAGGCTTCGCCCTCGCGCAACACGGCATCGAGCTTGCCCGCCACGCCGGCGAGGCTCGTGGCGGGGGTGGTTGAGAACGCTTCCAGCAGATCCTGTGCCCGCTCGCCAGCCTCGCGCTCGGCCCTGAGTGCTGCGGTGTAACCGGTCTCCTCGGCAACCGCATCCCAGCGTGCCTGATGCACCGCGAAATCAGCTTCGGCCGTCCCGCGGAGAGCCGCCCTATCCGGCTCTTTGCCAAGCACTTCATTGAGCGCCTCGATCGAGTGGACCGTCACGTCCTCACCCTCGGGCAGGCGGAGGGTCACACAAGGAAAGCCGACGCTCTCGACAAGCCTCGTCTCCAGACGCTGCTGCCTGCGGCAAAGCCGCTCGGTCAACCTGTGGGCATTCTGCCATTCGCGCCAGAGCACCAGCGCTGGGTCGGGCGGCATACTGGCTGCAGCTTCGTTGCCGGCAAGCGCACCTTTCTCAAGCATCAAAGCGGTGGACGCGAACATCCCTCCCGCAAGCACTCGCCTGCGAGTGACGAAAGGCAGAGTCATGCTATTGTCGGAATCAGCCATGATCCGAGCTCCAATCAGCTTGGGTTGTGGTCAGGCTGCTGAGGGTGGTTGCACACCGACAGCAGCCGCTTTCAAGCGAAAAATCGTATCAGAGGTACGATATTGAAGATGCGGCGATGGATCAACAAAAATCGTACCACGGTTACGAAATGAATGCAGTTCAATGCAAGATGGCACGTGTCGCATTGGGCTGGGGGACTCGAGAGCTAGCCCTAAAAGCGAATGTATCTCCCGATACCATCGCGCGGTTAGAAAGAGGCGAGCAGTTAAAGAATTCAACCATCGCTGCAATTCGTACGGTCTTCGAAGCGGCCGGGATCGAATTCATTCCGGAGAACGGTGGCGGCGCTGGTGTTCGCTTGTCACAGCGTTCCGCTGGCGCATGACAATGGGCTTTTTGAGCCGCCGCACATGTGCGGCTAGCCGCCCAAATCGGCGAGATTGAACGCCTCATTTGGGGCCGAATGGCGGCTTAAGGCTACCGATTCGCGAAGACCAAACGTTCGCTGGCGCGAGAAGCGTCGTAGCCGTTCCGCTCGAAGAGGCTACTTGCCCGAAGGCACTGACACATCCATTTCTGGCACGTAGCTGGAAATGAAGTTCGAGCATCGCCACATCAGCATACGGACCGGCAGTCTGATGGCACTATTGTCATTAATAACAATCTTTGCGACCGACGAAGCGTCTCGCGACTGCCGTTGATGTTTGAGGAGTGTGAATGACGGTACGCTTTGCATTTGACAACAGCTATGCTCGGCTGCCGAGTTCGTTTTATGCGCGTGTTTCCCCGACCCCGGTCTCCGCACCGCACCTCCTCAAGCTTAACCAGGAGCTGGCCGTCCAGCTCGGGCTCAACCCGGTAGAACTCGCCACGCAGGCAGGTGTTGAGATTCTTGCCGGCAAACGGATTCCCGAAGGTGCCGAGCCGATCGCTACCGCCTATGCCGGACACCAGTTCGGCCAGTTCGTGCCGCAGCTCGGCGACGGAAGGGCAATCCTGCTAGGCGAGATCGTCGATCAGGAAGGAGTGCGCCGGGATATCCAGCTAAAGGGCTCCGGCCGAACACCGTTTTCCCGCGGCGGCGACGGGCGGGCGGCGCTTGGCCCCGTTCTGCGCGAGTACATTGTCAGCGAGGCCATGGCGGCTCTTGGCATTCCGACCACTCGGGCGCTTGCTGCGGTCATGACGGGTGATGAGGTGATACGAGAAACCTACCTGCCAGGCGCAGTGCTGACACGGGTCGCATCCAGCCACATGCGGATCGGAACCTTCGAATTCTTCGCGGCGCGCGGGGACGTGGATGCGGTGAGGGCTCTCGCTGATCACGCGATCGCCCGGCACTACCCGGATGCCGCGGGTGCTGCTCGCCCCTACTTGGCACTGCTGGAAAGTGTGATTGCGCGCCAAGCGAACCTCGTAGCGCAGTGGCTGCTCGTCGGCTTCATTCACGGGGTTATGAACACCGACAACATGTCTATCGCCGGCGAGACGATTGACTATGGCCCCTGCGCTTTTCTGGACATCTACAATCCCAAGACGGTATTCAGCTCGATCGACCAGTTAGGTCGCTACGCTTATGCCAATCAGCCTGCGATCGCCCAGTGGAACCTGACGCGGCTGGCGGAGTGTCTACTGCCCCTCCTGGCTGAGGATCAGGACAAATCCGTGGAGCAGGCCCAAGAGGCGCTTTCTGCCTTCGCAGCACGGTTCAGCGACGCGTATAATAGTGGCTTGCGTAGCAAGTTGGGACTTTTGTCGGAGCGGGAGGGCGATCTTGCGCTGACGCAGGATCTTCTCGATCGGATGGTCGCTGGCAAGGCGGACTTCACCTTGACTTTCCGACGCCTGAGCGAGGCCGCTATGGGACCCGAAGGCGACGTCGCGGTGCGCAGCCTCTTCGAAGACCCTGCCCCATATGACGATTGGGCCGAGCGCTGGCGCAAACGGCTCGGGCAAGAGCCGCAGGAAGGTTCAGCGCGCCGGGCTTCCATGCAGCGCGTCAATCCGGCCGTTATCCCGCGCAACCACCGCGTTGAGGCGGTCATCGAGGCCGCCGTGGAGAAACAGGAGTTCGGACCGTTCGAGGACCTTCTGACCGTGCTCGGCAAGCCATACGAAGTCCAGCCAGGCTTCGCGAGCTATGCCGAGCCACCACCGCGCGATGGCCGCGTCTATAAGACCTTTTGTGGGACCTGAACCTGAGGTTCGTTGCGAAGAGATGCGTTGGATGACGAAAAAGAGCGCTCGATCGCGCGCGCGACGTTCCGGCTAGCATTCCAAGCTTTGCGCTCCGGCATCGCAGGATCGTGCTGGAAATGTCCCATCGTGCTTCTCCTTCGGGCACCATTGGCCAGAAGGGAAGCGAAAGGGGACTAGTCGGCAGCGGGGCCGCTAGCGGACTGGCAGCTCGCGTGAAGAGTTTCGGGCGCCGGCAGGCGTACGAAAGTCCCCGAAGAACGAACCCGCGGGCCACAGGCGATGGCTATGGGGATTTCGGATTTCGGCTGATGTCGGGGATGGTGCGACCGCCGTCGGGAAGCGCCATGATGGATGCGGACAGGCCGCTTCGTTGCGCCTCCGCGCGGTATTGTCGGCCCGGCGCGCGGCTGGGCGCCGCCCTGTCGGCCTCGATGATCACCATGGAAGCGCATGCGTCCGTTGCCGGAGGCTGAGTGCCTGCGGCTGAACGCTGGACCATGTCATGCCGGGTCATGGGGCGGTCTCCCGGTTCGCCGCGGCCTTGTCCGGCGGTCCGCGCGGCTGCCTCCACCGTTCGAACACTTCATCTCGACGATCGCCTGCTGGCGGACATCGGGCTGGCGAGCGAGGAGACCATCGACATCGGCGCTCGCCGGCCGATCGGCGCATCCATTGCATCGACTTCGGGCGAGCTTCGCTAGATCAGCCGGTGGCCGCCGTCGATGTGCACCGTCTCGCCGGTCGTGAAGTCGCTCTCCATCAGGTATATGTAGGCGGGCGCGACGTCCGCGGGTTTGGCGATGCGGCCGGACGGCAGGCGGGCAGCGAGTTCCTCGAAATAGCCGTGCTTCGCGTCACCGACGATCTCGTCGAACATCGGCGTGTCGACCCAACCAGGTGAGACGACATTGACGCGCGTCGGTCCAAGTTCGAGTGCCAGCGCACGAGCGAAGGCGTCGAACGATTGGGCGACGGCAGCCACCACCGAGCCGCCGGGGACCGGCGGCTTGTCCTTGTTGATGCCGGACGTGAACGTCATTGAGCCGCCACGCTTCAAGGCTTTCGACGCGTGCTTGGCGAGCGTCATCGAGCTGATCATCTTCTCGTCGATGAAGCGGCGCGTTGCGTCGATGTCGATATCGCCGATCGAGTCGTTGGGTGGCGGCGTACCGGCCGTCGTCATGAAGTGATCGATCGCGCCGGCCTGTTTGAAGGCGCGGGCGACGTCTGCCTCCTTCGTCATGTCCGCTGCGATGCCGTGCACCTTCGTGCTTTTGCCGAGCACCTTCTCGGCCGCTTTCAGTTTTTCCGGCGAGCGGCCGACGATGAACACCTCCGCGCCCCGTTCGAGTGCTGCCTTCGCGACGCCGAGGCCGATGCCGCGGCTGCCACCAAAAATAAGAATCTTCTTGCCGTCGAGAGACGTCATGACATTGCTCCGATGAAATGATGTGGTGGTGGATGATAGATGAGGGCCGTCAGCCGCAGGTGGCGGCAGCCGCTTCGAGGTCGGCGATGACGATCTTCTTCATCTTATACATGGCCTGCAGAACGCGCTCCGCCTTCTCGCGGTCTGGATTTGAAAGCATCTTCAAGAGCGCGGTCGGCGTGACCTGCCAGTAGACGCCGAATTTGTCGGTCAGCCAGCCGCAGGGCTGTTCCTTGCCGCCGTCGGCAATCAGCGCGTTCCAGTAATAATCGGTCTCGTCTTGGTCCTCAGTCTCGACGAGGAAGGAGAACGCTTCGCTGTATCGCGTCGGCGAGTTCGCGTTGAGAGCAACGATCGGCAGCTTGGCCAGTTCGAAGCGCACGACCGAGATCTCGGGGTCCGGGATGTTTGTCGTTCTCAGGACCTTCGAGTCCTTGAACACGGATATGTAAAATTCCATCGCCTCTTCGGCCTGGTTCTGGAACCAGAGGTGGGGGAAGATCTTTGGCATGGCTCTTGTCCTTAATGATTGTTGGGGAGGACGCGGTTGAGTTATTTGCCGTCGACGATCGGGATGACCGTTCCGTCCCAGTCGCGCTCGAAGCCGAGGTCGCGCAGGCGGCGGTCGGAGAAGCGGTCAAGGGTGCGCATCGTCGAGCGGTGCTGGATGCCGGCGGTCAGGCGGGCGGCAAACGCGGTCGCGACGTTGCGCAGCGCGTTGAATGCCTCCAGCGGAGAGTGGACGCGGGTCATTTCGACGGGTCCGCAGGTGTTTAATGTTGCATGAACAGTGCTCACAGCTTGTTCCTTTCACGGTTGCGCCGGTGTTGGCGGCGGGGTGGAATGGCTGTAATCTGGGCAATTCGGGGCTGGACGACAAACGAGTAATTGTGCAGGATTTGTGATCAACGCTCACAAATAGCCATGCCCCGGAAACTCCCGCCTCTGACCGCTCTCCCGGCCTTCGACGCCGCCGCCCGCCATTTGAGCTTCACCAATGCCGCGGCGGAGCTGAACCTGACGCACGGCGCGATCAGCCGGGCGATCCGCAACATCGAGGACAGGCTCGGCGTGCAGCTGTTCGAGCGGGGAACACGGTCCGTTAAGCTCACACCCGCGGGCGCCATCTACGCTGCTGAAATCGGCACGGCTTTGGACCGGATCGGTGCAGCGACGCTCGTCGCCACAGCGGCGCGCTCGGCGAATGTGCTGACCGTCAGTACGTCGGACGGTTTTGCCGGGCGCTGGCTGGTGCCGCGGCTGTATCGGTTCCACCGCGACAATCGCGACATCGATGTGCGGCTCGCCACATCCGGTGTACTAGCGGATTTCATTCGCGACGGTATCGATATCGCCATCCGCTACGGCGCCGGCGGCTATGAAGGGGTAGTGTCGGAATTCTTGTCCGAGGAGGATGTCTCACCCGTCTGCAGTCCGGAGCTGCTGAAAGGGGAGCATTCGCTCCGTTTGCCGCGCGACCTGAAACATCACACGCTTATCCACGACAATTTCCGCATCGACTGGGCGACGTGGCTGCAACACGCCGGTGTCGAAGGCATAAATTCGAGCAGCGGCGTGAAGTTCGATTCCGCCACTTATGCCGTCGAGGCGGCGGTGCACGGCGAAGGCGTGCTGCTCGGCCGGAGCTCGCTGGTTTCTGCTGACCTCGCGGCAGGGAGGCTCGTGCGGCCCTTCGACCTCGCACTGAAATCGCGGTCGAAATATTACGTCGTCTATCCGGAAGGCGCGCTGCGGCAGAAGAAGGTTAAGGCATTCCGTGACTGGATCTTTGCCGAGATGCGGGCTGATCAGCCTGATGCACACAGGCGTTCTCCTGTGCCTGATCGCCCCTCTCGTCCACGCGATCGCGGTTAATGTCGTGCCGCATGTTACGCGAGCCTGTGTCATTTCAAATTCAGTGTTTAGTGCTGAACAGCCGTTAATCTCGCTAATCGCAAAGCGTTCCGTCGGCACGTCAGCTTTCAGGTAGTGGCAGAGCTGAGCTAAGTGTCTGACATTGTGGCGCGAAGCGGCCATCAAAGGTTATCCAAGCTCATGGATCCTTAAGCCAGGCACAGCAGCCTTGGCGATCTCGCATAGGTGCCGGTGATGCGTGAGGTAGATCACCTGACCCGCGCTTGCCATCTCACCAAATAACCTGAAAACCTCCTCGGAACGGAAATGGTCAAAGGTTTCCATTATGTCATCGGCAATGAATGGCACTGAGGGTCGAAACTGGGCAAACTCGTAATAACCGGCAAGCCTCAGGGCCAGGTAGAGCTGAAAACGCGCGCCCTTTGACAGCGCGTCGGCGACCTTGGATTGCCCGTCGTGCTGCAAGGCGATGAGGACCTCACTGCCTTTCACCGGTTGGGTTGCCAGACCCGAGTACTGACCGCGCGTGATGAGCGCGAAAGCGTCAGATGCCCGCGCCATCATCCCGGAGCGATGACGCTCGCGGTATGTGCGCAGAGCGTTTCCAGCGGACATGACTCCCAATTTCAGCTCGATATAGCGGACTGCCTTTTCCTCGATCTCGAGAAGAACGGTGCGACGTTCGGCATCTATTCGGGCAACAGCGCTGTCGCCGCCAATGGCGTCCAGCTTGTCGGACGCTCGCGTCTGCCGGATAAGCTGTTGTTGTATCGTCTCGTCAAGATCCCGAAGCCGTTGCTCGCTTTCAGCCTTCTCGATTGCGAGGCCATCGAAATCGAGAGCATCCAATAGCGAGCGCGCCTGCACGACGCCTTCCACCGCGAGCTCAGCCGACAACTGCTCCTCAAGTTCGGTGACGGCAGCGCGCAGACGATCTCTGTCCCGCAGCAGCTCGTCGCGTTCCACGACTTCGGATAGGCTGGCTACGCCAAAGACGCCCAAGACTTCGTTCTTGCGTCGCTCATGCGCCGCGATTTCGATGCCGAGGGCGTCACGAACATCTTGCAGGCGCTGCAGGTCTTCGACGAGGTTTGCCTTCGCCTCGCGCGAGCGATCGGCGCGCTCTAAGCGCTCAGCAAGCCGGATCGCCAGCTGTTCCGGTTCGTCATCGTTCGCCGGTTCACCCGCTTCGGCTGCAGCAGCGGTAACTTCGACAATGAAATTATCTTTGTCTGCCTCCATCTTCTCGATGCGGAGCTGCATGGCATCCCGATCCTGAAGGGTCTTGGACAGTTCAGCCAGTTGATCGAGTACGTTCCCGACGCCGGGTGCCGATATGCCGCTCTCGAGCCAGGTACCCTTAAGCACTTCGGCAACGCCGGCCAGCCAGTCCTCCTCACGCCTTTCTGCCACGTCCGCAGCCCGTCGTCTGGCTGCCAGATGTTCCTCCTTCGCGCTAACTGTTCGGATCGCCTCGGCACGTTCAGCGTCCACTTTGAGCTGCCTGTCGAGGAACAGCTCTGTGACGGCCATGATCGTGTCCACACTCTCTCCGGGGTCAGACTGTATTCCGACACTCTCCAGCGCGCCGCTTAACTCCAGGCGTATCTGGTCCCTCTCGTCGGCCGCCCGCCCAGCCTTCTTCCGTGCAACCTCGATCTCCTCCCACGCCACGAGCGCATCGGTCCGGGCAGAAGTGAAGCCCTCGATCAGTTCGATGAGACGCTCAGGCGACGATACCAGGCTGTCACCGAGCAGATCTCTTGCCGATACGCGGATTTCCGACAGTGCTGCTTCCACGTCCAAATCGACCTGGGAAAGTTGGGCGCTCGCACGCGAGATGACGGCCGCGGTTTCGGCAAGGCTGCGGGTCGTTGTTCGGATCTCGGCGAGCTCCCGCGCGTTGGCCAGACGAACTGCTCCAACACTGTCGTCACGAGCCAACGCTACCGCGAAATCGTCCGCTGTTTCGCCCTTAAGGTCATCTCGATGCCTTGTCCAAGCCTCGTCCCGGGCACGCCGGATGGCTGCGGCGGCTTCATCGTCCGTTACGTCGACCGAGGCGCGAAGGGCGTCCAGCCGCGCCGAGAGCAACTCGTGATTGCCCTGGTATTCGGCAAGACGTTCGGAAAGGACCGCCCTGCTCTTTCCAAGCTCTGCTGCGAGTGTTTTCCATGCGCCAACCTGCCGGGCGGTCGGAACTGAGATCTTAGCCAGCGCCTGAGCATCTCCGGACCAGGGATGCAGGCGCCGAACCGCCGCCTCCCATCGAATTCCGCCCTCGTCTTCCGCCTCACGGGCCGTCTTGATCTCCTTTAGGTGCCCACTCCCCCTCGCTTTTGACAAAGCCGATGTCAGCCTTGCCCTGGCTGGCTCGGGCACGGCCCTTTCTTCCCCGACCCGCTCACTTGCCGTCCGGAGCGCATCTAGGGCTGCCGCGGCTTCGTCGCGGGCGACGCGCACGCTGGTGGCGATTCCGGATCGCTGCTCGACCATATTGCGAACAGCACCAACAATGGCAGCAGGCAAAAGCAGCGCGGCAGGCTCTGGCTCGGAGGACCTTCCCAGAGCGGCAAGGCAGGTCGCTACGGCTTTATCGAGTATTTGCAGGTCCGTCTTACGACTGGGCAGGTCCAAGCCTGCCGAGATATAGCGCACCTTGCGATCCGCCAGTCCGCGAACCCGCTCGGAGATCGCAAGGATCACCTCATCCACCTCAACCGATGCGATTTTCATCGTCACTCGGTCGACTTCGTCGATGTTCGCCGACAGCCGGGTTCTCAGGCTGGCGTCCTCATCGATCATTTCGGCGACACTACCTGTCCAGGTCCTTGGCGGTGAAGCGATGTCCGGCAACTCAGCCAAACGGGCTGCCTTACGTCGGATATCCGCTAGGATCGGGACTGCGCGTAGATACTTCGCAATGGTATCGAGCCGGGCCGACAGCACCGACCGTTCGGTGATGCTGCGATCGTATTTTTCCGTCGCGTCAAGACGTTCGACCTCAAGGGTCTCGAACGTCGAAGCCAATGTGTCGATCGCATCCTTCCGGGACTTCAGTTCCGCAAGTCGCTTCTTGAGCAGCGCAAGTTCGGTTCCGTGTGCCTGCTTCCGATAGAGCCCGTCCGCTTCTGCCTCGAGCGCGCTCAATGTGTCGCTCGCGTGCCCAAGACCCGCGCTGGCTGTGAACAGGAGCTTGCCCAGGTCTCCACGCGATTCCAGTATCGATTTTCCGCCTGCTTCCAGGGTCTCGTCGTCCAACGAGAACATGGTGCCATATGCGTCCCGGGACAGACCTGCGAGATGTGCCGTAATCGCCACTTCGCTCACCGGTTGGCCCACGGCGTTCAACAACGAGTTGTTCCGTTGTTTCGTTCGTGAGAACGCATGCTCCTCTCCCCCGAATTCGAGCACGCCGCCGATGCGCATCGCGCTATACTCGTGGAGGAAATTGTAGCGGCTGCGTTCTTCAATCCCGAACAGCAAATCCAGATAGCCGGAGAGCGCGGTCGACTTGCCGGCCTCATTCAGCCCGAACACGATATGCAAGTCGGGCCCGGAATCCGGTTTTGGTCCAAACTCGATCGTCCTGTCGGTGAACTTTCCATAACGAATGAGATCAAGGCGCCGGAGCCTCATTGCGATCCACCTGCCTTGAGGCGGGCCGTGACCAAGTCAGCGCCGCTGACAAGAACCCTGTCGAGGAATAATTCCAGCGCAGCCTCGTCCTTTCCGGCGAAGTCGCGCCCGTCGGGCGGAAGATCCGCAATCATCTTCTGGACAAAAGCCCTCGCCTCGGCACGGAAGGCTTCCGAGCTGGCATCGGCGCGCATGGATTCGGCAAGTTCGAAGATCGGATCCGCAACGCCTTCCGCAGTTTCCGTCTTGGGCGCAGCGAGGTCCAGCTCGAGCTTTTCCACCCATGTGTCACCCACCTGTTCCGCGGCCTGCTCGGCTTCGGCGAGGAGCAGGTCCCTATCGCGGATCAGTGTCCACGACAGAGGCGACGCCCCGGTCAGACCGAGACGGACCACAACATGCCGGGACCTGACGGAAGGCCGGATATCTTCGAGCGCGGATCGGATTCGTCCGACGACTTCAGACCATTCAATCGTCCCGGTTAGGTCGACGCTCACCCGCTCGAATTGTGCGACACTCGTCAGCCTTTCCTCGATCACAACGGAACGGTCGTCACGTATCGTTACCAGTGTGACTGATTTTTCACCGGCCTCGTTGATATCCCTGCCTTGCGGCATTCCTGGCATCACCACCGTGCTCACTCCAGGATGGACTTTCCGGACATGGATGTGCCCAAGCGCCCAGTAGTCAAAACCATGGCCGTGCAAGTCAGCGGCACTGCAAGGGGCGTAGACGTCGTGCCCGGGCGATCCAGCCAGACTGGTGTGCATGATGCCCACGTTGACCGCCCCTTCACGGGCAGCTGAATACTTGGGGAGCAGGCTTTCCGGTGCCTTTGGATTCGCGAAGCTCAATCCATGGAACATGACGTCCAGCCCGCCGGCTGTTTGGAGCACTGACTGGGGACGGCCACCGAAGATCGTTACCGTGTCCGGAAACACGAGCTGTTTCGATATCCGCGACATTGCGTCGTGGTTTCCGCGGATCTTGAAAACCCGGATACCGGCCTGGTGGAGGCGAGTCATCTGCGACGCCAGGAACCGAGCCGTTTTCATCGAAGTCTGATCGCCATCATAAAGATCGCCGGCAATGACAAGTGCGTCGACACGCTCCGCAAGGCAGAGATCGATAATGGAGACAAACGCCTGGCGACTGGCGTCTCCGACGAATTCGGCAAGATCGGAGTTTCGCATCGCAAGGGAACGGAGCGGCGAGTCGAGATGAATATCGGCCGTATGTATGAAGCGAAATGCCATTGGGCGATCTCCGACCCCGAACAAGGGACGTGGTTCGACGCGAATTTTTCGACACTCGGGCCCAGCGGTCCGAGCTCAGGGGACTCTTAATTCAAACGCTTGCTAGCCGGCTTCGCCACCCCGCACACCCGGTTAGCAAAGCCCAACCGCTTTCGGCAACTCTCTTCAAGGGTTTGGAGTGTGGCGATAGGACCCTTGATGGGTTTCGCCGGGAAATGCTGCAGTCAGCGGCCGCCCAGAAACTCATCTGTACATCCAAAACTATCAAGCTGACAAAATAGCTTCTTGTTTTGATCAGACATCCAAAAATACGACAAGAGCCTTCTTCAAAAAGAAAAAAGCCGCTAGTCTCTAAAAGGGGGGGTGCTGAATCAATGGAATCAGCCGATAATTCTCAGTATGCAACAATTGACAGTTCCGCATCCGATATTTCTGCTGCGCCATGCATCGTTGCCGATGTCGCGTCCAGCTTCACGTATGCATCCTATCAGAATGCGATACCGGTCATCCGCTCGATACGAATTGAGAACAACTCGGCCTCTCATTTTGAAAACTGCCGTCTTGAGTTGACATCTTCACCGTCGTTCCTGCGGCCGAAGACGTGGACAGTAGATCGGCTTATCCCCGGCGACAGGCTTTCGTTGAGCGACCGCAAAGTCGAGCTCGATGCCGGTTATCTCGCCGGCTTGAACGAGGCCGAACGCGGTGAGATCACGCTTCGTCTCACTTCGGCGGGGAAGGTTCTCGACGAAAGACGCCTGACAGTCAGACTGCTTGCGCGCGACGAATGGGGTGGCGTTGCGGACATGGCTCAATTGCTGCCAGCATTCGCCATGCCGAATGACCCGAGTGTGGCGCAGATCCTACGGGCCGCGGCGGAACGACTTGCCGCGCATGGTCACCCGAGTGGCTTGGACGGTTATCAGTCCCAGAGTCCCCAGCGGGCATACATGCTGACCGCCGCCATCTATTCGGCGGTCGCTGGGATGGGATTGCACTATGCGGAGCCGCCGGCCAGCTTCGAGAGCCGAGGCCAGAAGATCAGGCGCCCGACGACGATCGCGCAGGAGCGTCTTGCGACCTGCCTCGACACCACGCTTCTGTTTGCCGCTGCCCTGGAGGCTGCCGGCTTGCATCCGGGCATCCTAATGTTCGATGGGCATGCAGCGGCCGGCGTCTGGCTGACCAAGAGAACCTTTGCCAATGCCATTGAGACGGATCAGATGGAGGTCCGCAAGGCTTTGGCGTCCCGCGAATTCATTGCTTTCGAGACAACTGGCGTCACCCATCGACCTGCGCTCACACTTGACGGGGCGCAAAGTGCGTTGAGCAACCGTCTGGCGGAGGACCAGGCGCACGCCTTTGTTGCGGCTATAGACGTACGCCGCTCTCGCAGCGGCGGCATAACGCCGCTCGCCTCACACGAGCCGATCCGCCGCAATGCCGTTGAGGATGAGGCGGACGTCGCCGCCGTTCTGCCACTTCCCCCGGCGCCAGCCATTGGCGAATTGCCGGCCGAGGCTATCGAGGTAAAGCCGACCAATGCCGCCGGCCGTATCGACCGCTGGCAGAAAAAGCTCCTCGACTTGGCGCTGCGAAACCGGCTCCTCAATCTTCCGGATTCGAAGAAGACGATCCCCTTTCTGTGCACCGACGTGGCCTACCTGGAGGATCGGCTCGCAAATGGTGTCGCTATCCGTCTCATATCGCTCCCGGACCAGAACCCCTTGGGTGAGCGCGACGAGGTGCTTTATCGCGACGTCCACGGGCGCGACCTTCAGCGCGGGTTTGCGGCGGAGGCTCTGCTCAGGGACGAGCTGCCGTCGACGCTGGACGCCCGTCAGCTGGACGCCAGATTGATCGACCTGCATCGACAGGTCCGTAACGATTTCGCGGAAGGCGGAGCAAACACCCTGTTCCTCGCAGTGGGCTTCCTACGTTGGAAAAAGAAGCCAGACGATGACCGCAGCTATCGGGCACCACTGCTTCTCGTGCCGGTACGGCTCGAGCGCCGCAGTGCGACTTCGCGCTTCACGATCCGCTTCCATGAGGACGAACCCCGTTTCAACGCGACGCTTCTTCAGTTCCTGGAGCGGGAATTCGATCTGCGCCTTCCGCAGTTTGGAGGCGATCTGCCGCTGGACGACAATGGCATTGATGTCCCGCGGGTACTCACCATGATGAGGCAGGCCGTGCGTGACGTTCCCGGAATGGAGGTGATCGACGAGACCGCGCTATCAACCTTTTCCTTCGCGAAGTTTCTCATGTGGAAGGATCTGGTGGAGCGGACCGAGGCGCTGCGCCAAAACAGGGTCGTCCGCCACCTCCTAGACACACCGGAGCAGGCTTTTCAGGCTGCGGATGGACAATCGCCATTCCGCGAGGGGCGTGACCTGGACCGCGCCTATGCGCCCTCGAGCATCATAAGCCTTCTTCCTTTGGATTCATCGCAGACGGCCGCCAGTCTTGCGGCTGCCGAGGGCCATGACTTCGTCATCGTGGGTCCCCCAGGAACGGGCAAGAGCCAGACCATCGCCAACATGATCGCCAACTGCCTGGGTGTGGGCAAGACCGTCCTTTTCGTGGCCGAGAAGACGGCGGCTCTCGACGTCGTCTATCGCCGGTTGCGGGAACATGGCCTGGGAAATCACTGTATCGAGCTGCATTCGAACAAGGCCGACCGCAAGCATTTTCTCGGGCAGTTGAAATCTTCCTGGGAACATGGCGGCCGGACCGACGCGTCCGAATGGGTCGCCGTCAACGAGCGGCTTCGCGTGAGGCGCGATGAGTTGAATGCCTACGTCGATGCGCTTCACAAACGGCTGGACGCCCTATCTGGCATTGGGGATCGCCCTTAGATCGGCAGATGAGCCTGCGCCTGTGCTCACATGGCAGGCGCACGATGCGCACGACGCGCAAACACTCTTCGATCTGGAAGAGCTTGCCGCAGAAGTCGGCCTTGTCTTTGCATCCGTCGACCGTGAGCCGGCACTCGACCTGATCGATGTTGGCGAGTGGAGCATCGGTTGGCAAGAAAACCTGCTTTCCGCAGCGAAATCGCTTCAGACCGCAATCGAACTTTTGACAAGCACGATCGGGGACTACCTCACCAGCTTGGGCCTCGGCCCAAAAGAGCCGGTTCCATACGCCGTATTCGAGAGTCTTTCAAAGCTGGCAGAGGTCCTGAGCCAAAGCCGAGGTCGCGACATCTCGATTGCGTTCGACCGAGACTTCGCTCAGTGCAGGGCCGCGCTCGTTGATTTGGGACGTTCGATCAACACTTATCGCGAAGCTGAGCAAGGCCTTGCCGCTACCTATGGCGTTGCCCAGGTCCGCGAGATGGATCCCGATGGTCTGGACCGCCAATGGCGCGAAGCGAAGGCATCTTTCTGGCCGAACTCCATGCTTGGCAGGCGCAGGGTCCAGAAGCTTCTGCAGGGCTATGCTGAACTCGGCATTGCTGACCCCGGCCGGGACCTGCCGCTGTTGCAGCGGATAAAGCAAGCTCTCTCTACCATCGACCAGAGCCCGTTGACTGGGAAGCCGCTGCGGGTCGATGGCCTGGCAACAGATGCAAAGGCGGTGGCGGATATCCTTGATCTCGCCCAACGACTTCGCGGTGCCCTGCATATTCCCGGGTGCTCTCAAGAGGAAATACGATCCGTTCTGCGTTCTGTCGCGCCGAGCCTTCGCGGCATGCTGGAAAATGACAGGGTACGCCAAGCAGGAGACCGGCTTCTTGCTGCCACGAAAAGCCTCGAGGTCGCGCGTCGCGTGTTCGGTGAGATTGCCGGGCGGGACATTCCCGACAGCGCTGACGGCCCAAATCTCGCGGCGCTCAACACGAAGCTCGCTGCTCTCATAGGCGCGCGAAATCTGCTGCGAGACTGGTCGGCCTGGTGTCGGGCCAGGAGCAGGGCAATCAGCCACAACCTTGCCCCTCTGGTCGAGCAGATCGAGAAGGGAACCATCGGCCATGAGCACGCGCGCTCGGCGTTTCGCGTAGGTTACGCCCGATGGTGGCTTCCGAAGGTCCTTGATGAGGATCTTGTCCTGCGGAACTTCCGCAGGTTTCAGCACGAGAACGCCATCAAGGAGTTCCGGGAGATCGACGATCTGGCGCGATCGCACGCCACGCAGCGCGTCATCAGTTCGATCGCGCATGGCCTGCCGGCTGTCCAGGGCGTCTCGCGCAACTCGGAGCTGGGACTACTGCGACATCAGATGGAACTTCAGCGGCCGAGCCAGTCGATCCGAGACATGATCGGCAGAATGCCGGAATGTTTTTCGAAGCTGGCCCCCTGCATGTTGATGTCGCCGCTCTCCATCGCCCAGTATCTCCCCCCGAACCAGGCTCTGTTCGACGTGGTGATCTTCGACGAGGCTTCTCAGATCACCACTTGGGACGCGGTGGGCGCCATTGCCAGAGCCCGCCAGACCATCATCGTGGGCGATCCCAAGCAGCTGCCGCCGACCAATTTCTTCGGACGCAACGAGGACGAAGAGGAGATCGCCGACCACGAGAAGGATCTGGAAAGCATTCTGGACGAGGCAAGGGCGTCCGGCATTCCGGTCCGTGATTTAAGGTGGCATTACCGCAGCCGAAGCGAATCCCTGATCGCTTTCTCCAACCATCACTATTACCAGAACCGGCTGGTGACGTTCCCTTCGCCGGCAGTCGAGGACCGTGCAGTGCATCTGCGTAAGGTGTCGGACGGCGTCTATGACCGCGGTAAGAGCCGCACGAACCGGATCGAGGCGGAGGCTGTAGCGGCTGAGGCTGTCGCGCGGATGAAGAACTGGCTAAAACTCCCGGAGAATGGCCGGCCGACGCTTGGCGTGATCACCTTCAATGCCCAGCAACAGTCCCTGATCCTGGACCTGCTCGATGCCGCGCGTCGCGACCATCCTGAACTCGAATGGTTTTTCGCCGAAGATCGCGTCGAGCCAACGATCGTCAAGAATCTTGAGAATGTGCAGGGCGACGAGAGGGATGTCATCCTGTTCTCGATCACATTCTGGAAGGATGCCTCCGGAAAACCGCCGCAGATGGATTTCGGGGCACTGAACCGTGACGGAGGCGAGCGACGTCTCAACGTCGCCGTGACACGCGCCCGTCAGGAGCTCATCGTCTTCTCCGGTTTCACAGCAGACCAGATCGACCCTGCGAGAAGCAAGGCGCTAGGCGTGCAGCATCTGAAGACGTTCCTCGACTATGCCGAAAGAGGTGCTATCGCGCTACCAGCTCGGGACATCGGATCCGTCGGTGGTTTTGATTCTCCCTTCGAGGAAGCCGTGGCCGCGCAATTGGAGCGGCGGGGATGGATTGTCATCCCACAAGTCGGGATTTCCGGCTTCCGGATCGATCTTGCGATCCGCCACCCGGATTTGGTTGGCGCTTACCTGGCGGGTGTGGAATGCGACGGTGCGACCTATCACCGGTCGTCAACGGCCAGAGATCGCGACAAGGTTCGCGAACAAGTGCTGAAGGGGCTTGGCTGGAACATCCTGCGCGTCTGGTCAACGGATTGGTGGTTCGACGCCAAGGGATGTGCCGAACGGTTGCACGCCAGCCTGGAAACCCTTTTAGAGGAAAGCAGGGCGCAACGTGCCCCCGAGGAACCGGAAACCGAGTCTCACTGGGACATGGGACACGAGGTCGAGCCGATCGACGAGTTCGCCGAGGACCACGCTACGCCGACCGAGGAGCCTCCATCGCCATCGATGACGGCCGAGACCGAACTCGTATCGGTGAACATCCCCGCAGCACCCAGCCATCCTGACATGACCTCGACAACCAAGAGCCAGCTTCCCACCGGGGGCGCCGGGGAAGGGCGTTATGGAGTGGCGGATCTCGCAAGCTTCCGGGCAGACCCCAATCAGTTCTTCGAATTTGGTTATCGCGCGACGCTGCATGGCATGATTGAAATCGTCGTCGAAACCGAGAGTCCATTGCGAACAGACGTCCTCGCCCAACGGATTGCTCGGGTTCATGGTTGGCTCCGCACAGGAGGGCGCATCCGCGAGAGGATCGACCTTCACTTGCGGGATTTCGACAGGACACAAGAGCCGAGCGGGGAGTTCATCTGGAAGAAGGGCACCGTCTCGGACCTCTTGCCATACCGTCAACCGGTCAATGAGGAAGCCCGACGTTCGATTGCCGAAATACCGCTGGCTGAGCTTGCCTCGGTGGTGATCGAGAACCCCGGCCTCTTGGACATGCCCGATCCTGCACGTGATCTGGCCCGTCTCCTCGGGGTAGAGCGCCTTGCGGCGGTCTCACGTGCACGCTTGGACGAGGCAATCGCCAGGGCGAAACAGCATATCGTCCAGAGCGAATAGGAAAGAGCAAGTGGTATTATCGGGGGGAGGTATAATGGCGGGGGCGCCGATTGATGACGTTTTGGAATGGTCAGAGACGCTCTCATCCTGGAAGCGGGACGCTCTTCGGCGGCTGGCGATCAGCAACGAGCCTACAGACGCTGACATCGACGCCCTGCTGGCTATGGTCAAGTCCGCGTCCGGCTTCAAACTTGCTGCTGGGCCGCCGTCTGCCATACCGTTCACGAAAGCTCATTTTGGAAACGGCGAGTATCAGCCGATCGTCTTGACGCGCATCGCCAATGTCGAGAACGTGAATCGGCTGGTGCCCAAGGCATCTCTCACCTTCTGCCCCAAGGCTCTGACGATCGTCTATGGCCGCAACGGAAGTGGCAAGAGCGGTTTTGTAAGGATCCTACGCACAGCTTGTCGTACGCGCGTTGAAAATCCGGTCAAGCTCAAGGTTCTTGCTGATGTCTATGGCAGCACGCCCGGTCCGCAGACGGCCGAGATCGTGGTCGATGCCGGAGATGGTGATGTGGTGATTCCTTGGTCGCCCGGTAAGGCGGCATCGCCGCAGCTCATGCAAGTTGCGGTCTTCGATACGGCGTCCGCGCAGCTTTACGTCGATGGTGGAAATCAAATCCGCTTTCTTCCCTTCGGACTAGCCCTCCCGCATCGGCTGAACGCCATCTGCATCATCTTGAAGGAGAAACTGGAGGCAGAACGGGCGGTAGCAATCGGCAACAAGGTAGGCCTGACTTCGATCGTTTTCGCCGCTCAGCGCAATAGTAAGGCTCAGCTCTTCGACAAGCAGCTGAACAAGTTGACAAGTGACGCCCAGATTGAGTCAGCGACGTCATTCAGCAATGCCGATGAGCAGCGTATCGAAGAACTGACTGCTGCCCTTTCCGCAAGTGCCGCCGCCGCCGCCGACGTCAATGCGCTTTCGAAATGGACAGACGCCCTCCTGCTCGAGTCCGACGCCATCGGATCGGCATTCACCGATGGCGCGCTGGAAAAACTTCGAGAGCTCCGCGCAACAGCGGCCGCGGCACGCCAGGCGGCCACGGTGGCCGCCGGCGCTTTGTTCACCGACGAGCCCCTGTCAGGTGTCGGCGGCGATGCCTGGCGGTCGCTTTGGGCTGCGGCGCGCGACTACTCGGTGACGGAAGCCTACAAAGAGAAAGAGTTCCCGGTTTTGATGGCGGACGGTGGGGCCGCGGCATGCGTGTTGTGCCAGCAGCCGCTTTTGCCGGATGGTGCTGCTCGCATGCAGCGATTTCAAAAGTACATGGATGACACCCTTGATGCCGCCTCCAGGAAGGCGGAGCAAGCGGTCCAAGACGCGCTGAGAGGAGTTCACGAGTTGAATTGTCTTCGCGCCTCTGACTTTGCTGACCGCCTCGAACAGTTCCGAAAGCGCGATGAGGTGCTGGCCGATGTACTCGCGAACCTCCAGACATCAGCGGTCGTAAGGCGGGAAGAGGCGCTCACGAGACTGAGAGGCCAAGAAGTCGGGATGGTTCCTCCCCTCGTCGTGCCGATCGACGAGCTGAAAGCTTTTGCGCTCAGACTGAAAGGTGAGAAGGAGGGACTGGCGCAGGCTGGCAATAGCGAAGAGCGGGCCAAGCTGATGGCCGAGAGAGCAGAGCTCGAGGATCGGAAGCTCTTGATGGCCAACAAGTTGAAGCTCACCACCCGGCGGAACTTGCTCGTCGTTGATGATGGCTACACAAAGGCTCTCGCAGACGTTCAGACCCGGGGGATTACGCAGCGCGCGAATGAGCTTGTAGACGCTCATCTGACCAATGCCGTTGTCACACGTTTTGATGCCGAACGGGCACGCTTCGATATCATGCATCTCAACGTCGGCTTGGCACGCAAGAGCGGTCAGACCAAGGCGGAATTCGAGGTTGATCCCAAGACCAAACTGACCAAGGTGACGTCGGAGATCCTGAGCGAGGGCGAGCAGCGTGCATTGGCCCTTGCTGGGTTCCTCACGGAAGTCGCCTTGACCGATGGTTCAGGACCAATTGTGATTGACGATCCCGTGTCGTCCCTCGATCGCGATAGAAGCGCCAGGGTGGCCGAACGGATCGCGGAGGAGGCATCTGGGCGACAGGTAGTCGTGTTTACCCACGATATTGTCTTCTTTAACGAGCTGTCCCGCGCCGCTGACGAAGTTGGCATCGAGCCTGTGACGGTTGCACTGTTCAGCGACAAAACTGCCGCTGGCAAAGTGGACACGGCAGGGATGCCGTGGAAGGGGCAAAACGTCGCCAAGCGCATCAGCCGATTGAAAAATGACGCGGCGCCTCTGCCCAAGCTACATGCTGCGAGCCCGGCGGACTACGAATATCAGGTGAAGAATCTCTATGGCCGACTGCGCGACACTTACGAGCGCGTGGTGGAGGAAGTGATCTTCCGGGATATCGTCCGACGTGGAACTGATGTCATTCAGACCCAGTTGTTGCGCTACGTTCGCTTTCCTGACGCACTGGCAATCCGATTCCACGAGGGCATGACCCGTGCAAACACTCACAGCCATGACAATCCGGCCGCCGACACGGTAGCCGTTCCGCTTCCCGACGAGTTCACCGAGCATATTTCTGAGCTCGAAGTCCTGATTGCTGATCTCAAGGCTGAGAGCGAGGCTGCAGAAGCAGATCGTCCGCAGATGAAAACGAAGAAGTAAAGGCCTGAGGGCTTCGATCTTGGAATGCAGGGGCGTTTCAGTCGAATTTTTGAACTTTCGCCTCTGACGGAACGGCGTCGCTGATTGGTTTCTACACCTATCAATCTCAACGCACCTCAACGGAGGCCCTTTACTCTTTCGTGCCGACTTTTCCGCGCTAGACGCGGATTTTCCGGCATGATTTTCCCAAATCTAATAATTCATGTTGAATATTCCGTGCTAAAAGCGGAAATTGGACATGGTTCATAATCAACGGGTGGCGCGAGAGCATTCGGTAGAACCCCGAAGTCGGTTAGCGTCGGATCCACTTCGGGGCTGATAGATCACCGGATGACATGTTCGGGGCCGGTATCCGGCAGTCCGCCTAGGAGTTCGAGCCAAGGAAAGCGGCCTGCATGTTACGACCTCAATTTCGAAGTTCAGTGTCCCCGCTGCAGGCCAAACGCTGCGCTTGCGCCTACGCAGCTGCAGGACGAACGACGTTCCGTCGCATTACAAAATCGACCCGAAGCTAGCGACACGTGCGGGCGACCGGCCGACCCCGAGTTGGGACTACGCATCCCCATCGAGATCGACGGAAATGATATCGTCGTCCGTCAACGTGAAGGTCGCCAGATCATCGCCTGTCACCTGCGCCGCCTCATAGCAGAGGCCCGTCATCTCGCGATAGTGGCGTGTGATTACATCCTGCACATCACGTTCCGATCCATCAACGACGATGGGCCTGATATAGCGGTAGACACCCGCTTCGCAATCAACGGCTTCCGCATAGCCCATGTGCTCCGCAAACCGGTCGCCATAGGGTCGCCGGTGCATGAATTCGTTGCGTAAATCCGTCACCTCAGCCATCCAGCCTGCCGCCTCGAATTTGCTGGAAACCGGCGATTTGACTTTGAAGTAGCCCCGGGTCCGGAGCAGGCCAAGCATGGGATCGCGATCGAAATGCTCCTGTCGGACCGCCTCGACGAGGCGCGCAAACGAGTCCACCTTTTGCGGGTCTTTGCCGACGCGGAGGGCGCAGAGAGCTGCAAGGTAATCGCGGGCAGCACCAAGATGCATAAAGAACGAATGCACATGCGCGTAGAGGGTTTGATCCAGCGTCGTGGTCGACCGCTCACCCTTGAGGCGTCCTGCTGCCATGTGATTGACCAACTGTTCGTTGTAGAACTCGGCAATCTGCTCGACGCTGATATCCATGTTGCGGAGGCTCAGGCTGATTGAACGCGCGAGCCGCTCCGCCTCGCTCCGATCGTCGAGCAGCGCCGCAATTTGTTTGCGTGTCGGCTGCACCAGTTTCGCGATGTCGTCCGCCGTGCGGACACGTGAGATGTTCGACGCGACATTGCTCCATAGGTCAGCCGGACCCTGAAAATGGTTCGCTTGGCCCGGAATAAATGGCGACCAGCTGGAGTGATAGTCGCCCTTGAACCAACCCATCCGATGGAATGCGATGAAGGTAAATGCGTATTGACCAAAGAACGCCTGGACCTGCCGCGGCAACATCACGCCTTTTGCCGAAGGGTCTTCACCATCTAATACCGGTTCGATGAACCAAGCATTATCGGCGGCCTCAGCGGCACGCATGCCGCCCGAATAAATCTGGAAAAATCCGTCACCGTCCGATTGGCGCGGAACCTTCTTCGTCTGGTGCGAGGGTACGGGAACCTTCAGGCTACGATTGTTTGAATCGGCCATTCGTAGTGCGCCTTCCGCTGCAAGCTCTCGACGGGCAGGAGCGGGAGCGCGTTGCGCGCCGACGCGATGAAGCACACGCCGACGCGGTCGTCCTCTGCGGCGGCATTGACAAGCGCGTCGAGCAGAATGGCGCGGATCACCGCGATCGGCGTCGCCGCGAAAGTGTTTCGGTAGGTTGTCCACCTGTTCTGGAGCGCCGCCAGCGCCTCCTGGACCACGGGATCGTCCTCGGGCGCGTTGGGGTCGAACGCGATGAGGGAGTAGCTCAGCGCTTTAGACGGGTTCTTTTTCAGCGCGTCCCCGAGGTCCTTTGCGGCCTGCGAGAGCTTCTCTAGCTTGGTGTCGTCCCCGCCGACGTCGATCAGACCCTTGTTCAGGAACCCTTGAAGTGTGGCGTAGTCCACGCACTCATCCCTCTGTACCGATCTCACTTTGTTTTAGCGGACCGAGTGACCAAGCCAATACGAAAAATACCTTCTATTTCCAAACTAAAAGAGGAGGATTGATTCGTTCCGGGTCGCTTGTTCGAGACTAACGTCGTGTAGCATGCTGCCAGCGTGGGCCGGTAGCGAAAAGTCTAGTGTGCGGCGACCAAATTAGTCGAGCATGAGCCAAAGAAGTCGGCTGACAAGCCTTAGACTTGTCGAATCCGCTATCACGAAATCATCTGAGCACGCGTTTCGCGATTAGCCACCCAATTGCCGACGATCAGGCGTGAGCTAGGTTAGCGACAGCTTTCGGGGGCGATCAATTGACAGCCGAACGACCGCAATAGGGCGCGAAGCGGCCATATCGCGGCAGTCCTTGGTGCATTGGGCCATTTTCGCACTACCACGACTACTTGCACTTCGGCCTAAGCCGCGCGATCAGTCATCGAAGTCGAACTCGTTCTTTGGCCGCCAGGAGACGGGGTCGGCGATCCATCTGTTGATGTCGGATTCATGCCAGCCCGCGCCGTTGACGCTGATCCTGATCTGGGCCGGGAAGGTGCCTTCGGCGATCTTGCGGTAGATGGTGGACCGCGACAGCCCGGTCCGGACAAGGACGGTTTTGAGCCGAATGATACGGTCTGGTTCGCGCATGGCTGGCCCGCCTCTTGTTGGCCGTTTCTGACAACTGTCGAGACCAGACAGGGCGCGCCGATACGGGCGCGCAAGAGGGATCGCTGCCGCGTCGTAGGGTGACGTGGAAACGGCGGCAAATCGGACGGGGTCTAGAGTCCGATGCCTCGCCCCCTGCCGAGCCCCAGCCCATGATGGAAGGCGAGTTCGCGACCAAGGCTGCGGCCTGATTCGAACGAGATGCCGAGGTCCTGTTTGCGGCCGGCAAGGATGGATTCAAGCTGCGGATCGCGTTGGAGGCTTCTGGCCATGTCGCCCATCGCCGACCGGGTTGCCTTGTAGCCGGCCATGTCGCCGCCCTGATACTGGCGTTGGCTGGCTTGGTCGAGCTTCTGCCAGCGCTCCACGAAGCGATCCGCGCGGCGGCTCGGATCGATGCGCAGTTCGGTTTCGAGCTGGAGAGCGCGAATGGCGCGGTTGACCTTGCCCGATCCGGCCTCGCGGGCAAGGCTCTCGTCCTTGGCGTAAGCGGCTTCGACATCCTGCCAGCCATGCGGCCGCACATGATCGAACTCCCTGCGGGCATCGACCAGTTCATTCCATTCTCCGGGGCTTGCCTTGCGGCCGGCATCGTCCGCGTCGAAGATCACGCCGACGGCGCGGGCATGGCGGATGAGCGCCCGCGTACGGGCGCGGCGCAATTCTTCCTCGGGGTCTTTCGCGATCTCTCTTTCCGCAATGTTCGCTTCGCGGCCCGCTTCGATCCCGACGCTTTCCCTTTCCGGCCGCTCTATGGCAGCGTGATCGGGCGGTGCGCTCTCTGCCGGCAGGTTCCGGCCGTAGAGAATGATGCGCCGCTGGTCCGGCTCGGCCTTCAGATCGATTTCCGTAACGTGCGCGTTCACGGCGATGCCGCGCCGCTCGGCGTAGTCCTGCACGGGATCGCGTTGCTCGTAATCCGACGCCATGTCCTTTGCCCGGTCGCGCGACAGGGTGCGGACAAGCCGGTCCTGCGTGGCAAAGTCGTCGCGGCCATAATGCAGGTCCATGCCGTCACGGTGCCGCGACAGCGCGACATAGCTGCCATGGGCGTCCAGGCCAGGCGTCGCCAGCACATGGGTGTGGTCCACGGTCATGCCCTGAGCCTTGTGGATGGTCGCGGCATAGCCATGGTCGATGCGGTCGTAGTCCTTGAGGTCGAAGTCAACGGAACGGCCATCATCGATGCGCACCGACATGGATTGCGTGCTGACCTCTTCGATGGCGCCGAGCGTGCCGTTCTTCACGCCAAGGCCGCGTTCGTTTTGCAGGAACATGACGCGGTCCCCGCTGGCGAAGCTCCGTTCGCCGCGCTCGACCGTGATCCGCACATCATCACCGAGGTCGCCCGCCGCCCGCATCCGTTCGCGTGCGGCTTCGTTGAGCGCGCGCACCTCGTCATTGGTGTGGGTGAGGATGATGCGGTTCTTGTGGGGTAACGCCTGCCGGTCGCGGTCCCATCGATCGACCAGGTCGTCGCGGGCCTGTTCGCGCGTCTGGGCCTCATGCACCATGTCGTGACTGTCATAGGCGCGGATCGCTTCGCCGGCCCTGCCGGTCGCCAGATCGCGCGTGGCGTCCCGCTGCCAGCCTTCGCGCTGGCGGCGCACCTCGCCGATTTCTGCTCCGCCATGACGCTCGTGGATCGAGCGGAACGCCGCGCCCGCCTCTATGGCTTGCAACTGCTGCGGATCGCCGACCAGCACGACCTTCGCTCCGGCCTCGGCAGCATGGGACAGCACCCGCTCCAACTGGCGCGTGCCGACCATGCCCACCTCGTCGACCACCAGAACATCGTGCGTGGTGAGCATGTCCCGCTCCTGTCCCCAACCATGTTCCATGCTGGCGATGGTGCGCGAGGCGATGCCCGATCCGCTTTCCAGATTTTCCGCCGCGATGCCGGAAAGTGCAGCACCCCTGACCTCATAGCCCGCCGCTTCCCATGCCTCCCGCGCCACGCCCAGCATGGCGCTCTTGCCGGTTCCGGCATAGCCGACGACGATCCCCAGATCGCGGCCGTCCGTGATCTGCGCCAGCGCATCGGCCTGCTCGTTGGACAGGGACAGTCCGCGCTGTTCGGCGCGAGCAAGCGCCGCCTCTCTGTCCCTGTCGCTGACCTCATGGCGTTCCCTCTCGGCCATCAGTTCGGCGGCACGGTGCAACCGCTGTTCGGCCTCGATCATGTCGCGTGTGGTGAAGCGATCCTCGCCGCGAGAATCCTTGCCGAGTTCGACCAGGTCGGGCGCGTTTCCTATTGCCTCCATCACTTCGTTGAACTGATCGATCCCGTCGCTGTGCCGGTGCGCGAACCTTGCCATGTCGCGGCGCGTGAACGTCGATTGCTGATGCGTGATCGCATCCAGCGCCAGCTCGGGATCAGCGATGATGCGTTCGCCATTGCCGCGCGCGATCTCGCGGTGCAACTCGGCGCGGTCGGCTTCGGTCCCCTGATCCTCGATCCGATGCGCAGGCGCGCCGACCTGGCTTTGCGGCTCAAGCGCGATGCCCTGCGCTTCAAGGCTGCGATGGTCGATGCACGCGTCTATGTCGAGTTCGGCCATGCGCTCATTGGCAAATTCGGCCCAACGTTCGCGCCAGCGTTCGACCATTTCCGTGCGGTTCCAGTCCCGCACCTTCTGGCCGAAGCCGTTTTCGTTTACCGCGCGCATGGTCAGCATGACATGGGCATGGGGCTTGGGCATGCCGTCCTCTGCCCTGTCCCAATGCACATTGAGATCGGCAATCATGCCCCGGTCCACGAATTCGGCCTGCACGAAGTCGCGGGCAAGCTCGATGCCTTGGCGCACGCTCATCTCGCGCGGGATGGCGAATTCGACCTCGCGGGCAAGCTGCGCATCCTTCCTGACCTCGAACGCCTCGACATCGTTCCACAGCCGTTCGCGGTCGCTCCATGTTTCGGGCGCATTGTCCGGCAGCATGACTTCGGAATGGACAACGCCGCGCTTGGCGGAGAAATCCTGGACACGGTCAATGCGCTCGTCGCGCAGCCGCGAGGCCGAACGGTAGGCAGCGGACGCCACCGCGCTGGAGCCGGACTTGCGGCCAATGACCTTGACGTGAAGATGATAGATCGCCATCGCGACCGGATCATTTGCACGACAAAGCCCACGTCGGCACGACGTATAAGCGCGCCCTCCCTCGAAAAAATCTCGGGAGCGACCAGCCCGCCCCGAGCCGTCCCGGCAACCCTGGAGCATTCGGCAAAGTGCTCACCTATCATCATTGCATCGACAACTCATGGAGACGACGATGCGCAAACCACGCGACTTTGATGCGGAACTGAAGGCGCTGGAGGACAGGGCGCGCGAACTGAAGACCCGCAAGGTGCAGCAGCTTGGCGAACTGGTGATCGCCACCGGCGCCGATGCGCTCAGCGCCGAGGAACTGGCGGGTGCGCTGATCGTGCTGGCGGAGACCAAAGAAGCCGGAAAGCGGGAGGCATGGGCGAAGCGCGGGGCGACGTTTTTCCAGGGGCGAGCGCGGCGATCTGCTCCGGCATCTGAGCGCAACGCTGGCGGCGCTGCGACGCACTCGGGCGGCCCGCAATCGCCACAGGGCAGCACGGGCGCGGCATGACATGCGCACATGGCAGGTCGAGCGCCGCAAGCGCACGCGGCACCTGATCGAACTGGGCGGCCTCGTCGTCAAGGCAGGCATCGTGGACCTGACCGGCGATGATCGTGCCACCATCTACGGCGCGCTGCTCTGGATGGCCGACAAGCTCCAGAGCGAGGACGGCAAACATGCGCGCGGCGTCTGGACAAAGCTGGGGAAGATGGCGTTCGAGGCGGAACGCAAAGGAGAATCGCCAACCGTCGCGCAGGAACAGCAAGACCGGGCATGACCGATGGCGGGCGGCGCGGAGACCTCAAATATCGCAGCGCTGCCCCCCATCGCGTGGCTTGCCGCGCAAACACGGTTCATCCGCCCAAACCGCCGGCGGGAAAGTGCTGACCGTCAGATGACGAGGTTTCGCCAGTTCCCCAGAACCTGGCCATGGGCAGCTTGCATTGGCGTGAATCGACCCCTTCGGACCTTGGTTCGAGAAAGGTCTACCGGAAGCAATGACCCAATGCCGTCTTTCCGGCGCCGGTTTTTCCTCTCCAGACCGGACCTTCCTCGCTACCGGCGCTTGTGACCGAGGTCGTGTGAAAACGCGATTGCAGATTGCGTATGCCGGCCGCTATATTTTGAGCGTGGCAGCGATGAGGCCGCTGCAGGCGGGGCGTGATCAGGCGGCGATTGCCGTCATCAGCGGCTTGACGCCGAAGATGTTGATCATGCGCTTCATGTTGTAGGCGAGCACCTGCAAGCTCATCTCGGTTTTGACCTTTTCGAGGGTCTTGGTGAGGAAATGGGTACTGCCCATCCACGCCTTGAGCGTTCCGAACGGATGCTCGACGGTCTGCCGGCGGATGGTCATGGCGTCCGGCATGCGATCGAGCCTGTCCTGCATCTTGTCGAGGACGCCTTCGTGTTCCCAGCGCTTCAGGCGCTTGTGCTTGTCGGGCGTGCACCTGGGTTTGAGCGCGCAAGACGAACAGGCTGTGAGGTTGCGATAGTGATCGATATTGTCCCGGCGGTCCGAACGCACCTTTCCTCTGGTCAGGTGCTTGCCGGCCGGACAGGTGTAGCGGTCATTCCCGGCGTCGTAGATGAAGTCGGCCACGGTGAAGAGGCCGCGCTTGGCGTTGCCGGACGTCTGTGTCTTGGGAATGCAGGGCAAAACTCCGCTGCCCTCGCAGGCCAGCACCTCGTCGCCGTTGTAATAGCCGCGGTCGGCCAGCACCGTGATCTCTTCGCACCCGGTAGCGTCCCGCGCCTTTTGCCCCATCGAGGCCAGTTGCGCCCGGTCGCTGCCAATATTGGTGACCTCGTGCGCGACGATCAGATGGTGCTCGGCATCGACGGCCATCTGGACATTGTAACCGACGATGCCGGTGCCCTTACCGCTGGTCGCCATCGACCGGGCGTCCGGATCGGTCAGGGAGACCTGTTTGTCAGGCGCGGCCTCGACCTGCTTGCCCATCTCCTTGAGGGACTGCATCTGCCGCCGCAGGCCCTCGATCTTCTCCTTGAGGCGCACCGTCTTGGCCTCGGCGACATCATCGTCCTGCCGGTCGGCACGGTCGAGCGCCGCCAGATAGCGCGCGATGCTGGCCTCGACCTGCTCGATGCGCTTGGCGACCTTGGCCACCGTGAAGTTCTTGTCGCGGGTGTTGACGGCTTTGAACTTGCTCCCGTCGATGGCCACGACAGCCCGGGTGAACAGACTGAGCTGGCGACACAGCACGACGAACTGGGCGCAGGCCGCGCGGATCGCCGGCCCATTGTCGCGGCGGAAGTCGGCGATCGTCTTGAAGTCCGGCATCAATCGGCCGGTCAGCCACATCAGCTCGATGTTGCGCTGGGTCTCCCGCTCGAGCCGGCGGCTCGACTGGATGCGGTTGAGATAGCCGTAGAGATAGATCTTCAGCAGCGTCGCGGGATGATAGGCAGGCCGCCCGGTCGCTTCCGGCACGACCCCGGCAAAACCCACGGCGCCGAGGTCGAGTTCGTCGATGAAGACTTCGACGACCCGGACCGGATTGTCCGGCGTCACGTAATCGTCCAGGCACTCGGGAAGCAGTGTCGCTTGCCGGCGATCCTCGCCCTCGACAAACCGCTTCATCCCGAATCCCCTCGCTGATCGGGAATGACTCTACCAAATCAACGCGTTTCCACACAGGCTGGACCCAAAGCGGACTTCCCGCGTTGCCGCGCCGGATTTTGAAAGCTCAGCGACATCGGTATATTGTTGAGCCTTTCGAAAACCCTTTGCAGCGCGGTGCGACGAGCCCCTCGCGGGAGCCGCTGATGTTGAAAGCTACCGAAGACGAGATCGAGGAGGTCCGGGAGTACTTTGAATGGCAGGCGCCCGACCTCGAAGTAACTTTCATGCAGAAGGTCTACTCGGAGGCCGTTCTCAACACCCGCCACGACGTGTGGGACATCCACACCAACAAGGATCGCTGGTGGGTCATCACGGGCGGCACAAACCTACTCTCAGGAGCAATTCCCTAATATGGACCTTGCTCTGACCTTCCATATTGGCCTGATGCTCCGCATCCCCCGTACGGAAAAACAACAGGAAGGCGATCTACGCATTCTTCCGTTCGGTCCTGTCTTCGAGAAGATGGAAGAAGCTGGCACCGCCGTGACACAGGCGCAAAACCTTTCGGACTATCAGGCCGTCGGCGTTCGCTGCCGCGAGGCGCTACTCGAGCTGATCGGCGTCGCGCAGGACGCGGCAATGTGGACAGACACACCGCCACAGCGTGCGAACTTCCGCGCGTGGACGGAGATCATCTGCAACGATCTTCTGCCGGGCGATACCAACAAAGAGCGTCGCGGGGTCCTCAAGAGTGCGCTTGAGTCCGCATGGACGTTTTCAAACTGGCTGACGCATTCAAAGTCGGCCACCTGGATTGATGCCGAGATGGCACAATCGTTGATCCAATACGCCATCGGCATGGCGACATCGTTGATCATTCGCGAGTTGCGCGGGGTTCCTCGCGAATGCCCGAACTGCGGCTCGCGGCATCTCCAACCCGAACATGGCGAAAATACTGAGGCACCCGGGGTACTCTGGGAACGACCGCGCTGCGCCGACTGCGGATGGGCCGGCAGGCCCGTTCCAATCCTCGACCTCGAGGATGGACAGCCCATCATCACACGCGAAGGCGAAGAAACCGACGAGTGCAGCATAATGACGGTACCGCTACGCACGATTCTGAAGCCGGGAAATCCCACAATCGAGCCGCTGAAGAACACAGAGGCCGGGGCCCCGGAGCACGTCGTCTATTTTGCCTACGGGTCCAACATGTCGACCGCCCGCCTGCGCGAACGTATGCCGAACTGCAAGCCACTCGGGATCGCCACCCTGCCGGGTCATGCGCTCCGTTTTCATAAGCATAGCGTGGACAAGTCCGGGAAGTGCAACGCATTGGCCACTGGCAACGAGAATAGCGTGATCGGAGTCCTTTTCAGCTTCGATCCTGCCGAACGTGCCGAACTAGACAAGGCCGAAGGCGTCGGAAGCGGCTACGAGCACGTGACGGTCACGATCATTAACGACAAAGGTCGCAGGCGAAAGGTCCTTACCTATCTCGCCACCCCCGACTATATCGACGACCGCCTCAAACCCTATGGCTGGTACAAGGACTTTGTCCTTGCAGGTGGCAAGGAACACGGCCTGCCCCCGGAGTATATTGCCGAATGCATCGAGTCGGTTGGGGCGATCGAAGATCCCAACAAGACACGGAACAAGAAGCAGCGGGCCACGCTCGGAGGTCCTGGGCGGTGAGGCTACGGTGTCGGTGCGAGTTGCCGGTCCAGACTGCGGACCCGATGTCCGCTTCTGTGTAGGGTTTCGGCCTTGGCACTGCCCGAAGGTGCGCAAGCGCACTCATCACCCAGCGAGGAGCAGCGGGCGATCGTCGACACCACTCTCGCCGAGGGCACGGCGACTTCCCTGAAGTTCGTCCCAATGAACGGTCAAGAGCGTGACGGATTGATCGGGAGTGGAATTCCTGAAGGACCTGAACTTGAGGGGTTCACTGAAGTCGGTTCCCGGATGAAGCGATACTTCTACAAATACACTTATGACACCAGGAACTGGGAATGGCCGCCCGAGATGCGATCTTAACGAAAGATGGAGCCGCCAAACGATCCTGGCAACTCCATCTGGCGACTTGAAAGCTTGCTCGATTACGGCGTCGCTGTACCGAGATATACGCACCACACGACATATGATGGTATTCGCACTCGTCGCCGCCTCGGCCCAAGCCCCTTGGCAAAGGTTTGACTTAACGTGTGCAGGGACGTGTACGACGACTCGTCAGACGTAACATTCCTGATGTTCTCCATAAGACAGTGTCACAACTGTCAGCTGCCGCAGCCGTGCTCCCGGCGATGAGGATCGGCAAAAAGCATTTTGGCTAGGTGTCTCATTGGCTCCCCTAGAAGAACCCCCGCGGTCCCTTTCCTAGTCTGTGACCTCCATCTACCGCGTCCAGCCATCCAAACGGATGGCCGTTACCAAAGTTCTTGATTACTCCGAAGGAAGGCTTTCTTCCTGCGAGCGGGCGACTCGAAGTTTTTCGGCAACTGTGCTTTGATAACGCAGAAAATTTCGCACTGTCCGGCCTGGGAGGGGATAGGACATGGGCACTGCGTTCAATTTGGAAGCGATCAACTCGGCCTTCGCCAAGGCTGCTTTCGACCCGGGTCTCTGGCCCGCGGCAATGGAAACCGTATCGGAAGCAACACACAGCTATGGGGCCATACTGTTCGACGCGAACAATCATTTGCCCGGCATCCCGCGCGGCCGCACGTTAGAACCCTCGTTTGATGAGTACGTGAGAGGCGGTTGGATCGACAGGGATATCCGCTACCGAATAGCTCCCGTCCTTCACCAACGAGGTGCCGGTGTCGATCTCGACATCGTCTCGGAAGCCGAAATGGCACGCCATCCATATTATCAGGAATTCCTCGCCCCATTTGGTTTGCGGTGGTTTGCCGGGGTGAAGGTAGCTGCAGGAGATGACCTCTGGTGCCTCTCGATCCAAAGAACAATCCGCCAGGGACCGTTCAATCGCCGGGAAGTCATTGAACTGGCGGATGTGTCGCAGCGATTGGGAACAGCGGCCGCCTTTGCCAGTGCGATCGGCTATGCCCGGTTCGAGGCGGCGTGCGACGCCTTCATGGCGACCGGGACGCCGGCTGCGATGTTGGGGCGCGACGGTGCCGTTGTCGGGATCAACGGACCGGCCGAGGCCCTGCTGGACCAAGATCTCAGGATTGTATCCGGGCGGCTTGTTTCCGGGAGCAGGAATGCCACCGATACATTCGACAGGAGCCTGAACGAGTTGCTCCGAACTCCCGGCTCGGCCGCAATGATGCCGCCCGTCCAGCTGCCGAGACCGCACTCCGGAGGGCGTCCGCTGCTGGCTTACCTGCTGCGGCTACCGAAGGTCACGCACAATTCCCTTTCGCCCTGCCAGGCCGCCGCGGTCTTCGTCGACCCCGACATTCGGTCGCGGCCGACGGAGACGGTTTTGATGTCCTGTTTCGGGCTGACCCGGGCCGAGGCCAAACTGGCGGGGATGCTGGCTGGGGGAGATTGCCTGCTCGCCGTAGCTGAGCACCTCTGCATCACGTATGAGACAGCCAGAAACCAGCTCAAAGCTGTCTTTGCGAAGACCGAGACCCATCGTCAGTCTGATCTGATGGCTCTGCTCTCCAGGCTTCAAGTAGGAACACAGTAGGCGTCACCCAATTGGGTCATGCGGACGGCAACAGTTCCCTTTTATGGTGCTCTCGGTCGGGCAGATGCCAATTTTTTGGCAGGAGGACGCCATGTCGATGAAAGTCGCATTCGTTTCGAGAAGGAGCCAGCTCATAACTTTTGGCTTTTCCGCGATAAGGAAGGCAGTCTTCTTCACGGCAATGGCTTGCTTTGCTTCAACAGCGACGGCTGGAGGACTGATTGGCGATTTAATCAATAAGGTCGCCCCGGGTGTCGGAACCCAGCTCGATGACGCGCATCGTGAAATAAAGGAGGCAATCCCGCCATACAAAGCCATAGAGGAGGGAGCCTCGCAAGCCGTGAATGAAACCCTTGTTCAGTCCGGTGCACCCATCCTGCAGGAAATGATTGCCCGGTCGAGAGACGACGCTTTGAACAATGGGGTGGAGCCCATACCTCCCGAGATCCGGAACAATTTGGCCGGATTCATCCCGGACCATATCCTCGATGCGGCACGATTTAGAGTTCAGGGCGGCGGCGATCTTACGCTTCAGGTGAACTCAATTCGATATGGCGAGGCACAAGCGATTACGCTGGACTACGTGATCGTCTTCAAGGAGCAAACTGACGCCCTCTACAATCCGACTCTTTGGGTTCATGAACTGACGCACGTTGGCCAGTACCAGCAGTGGGGCTTGCGCGACTTCGCCATCCGCTATCTCAGGAGCCACGAGAGCGTCGAGCGTGAAGCTTACGAAGCCGAGACAAGATATTTGGCGTGGGCAGCCATTCGTACCGCCAACGAGTTTTCGTCGGCAGGACAAGCTACGAACGAGTTCATGGTAAACCGCCCGGTCGCCAATTTTTCGGCGAGCGGAAGCTCCAATGTCTGCCATACTTGGATAGGTCCCTGCCAAGTCAATGGTTCCGCTCCAGTTGGAACTCCTTGTTGGTGCGACACGGCTCAAGGGCCGATTACGGGCGCGCTCGTGCCGCCTGTCATAGTGCCGACCCCTGCGGCGGCGGGAGCTGGGTTCCCACCAGGTTTTGGAATGCAGGTTTGTGGATGCTGGGGACCAACCCCCGTTTCAACTGCACCGGAACCCCGTTGCGCAAACCAAATGGTCCGAATCAATATTTGTCCTGCGATGTGTGCGCCGGGACACCCCGCATATGCCTACGTTTGCATGTGAATAAAAGCGACATGTGTCGATCAGCGAACTGTTGAAGCACGCGATGCGAACGCTGAGAATAACATGGGCGGCCGCGGTCATTCTTGTTGGCGCTGTGATTGTCATGTCGTTTGCAAGCAGCGCCTTCCTTTTCTTCAAGGAGCAATCAGCAAACAGCAGAAGCTCCGATCTCCATCAGAAATTTTTGGAATCCGCTGATGCCAAACACGTATCGGTCATCATGCCGATCGATACCCTCAACAGCGCCGCTTCCGATTTCGCAGTCAGTTTCCCGGTTGCGCCGCTTCGGTCCGTATTGCAGATTCATCAGTTGAAATTCCTGCCATCCAACGGTTTTCCTGAAATTGAAGGCTCGTTTGTCTTGGACAGCGAGCTGTCGGTCGTCCCCAGCATCCAAGGGACATTTTCCGCGCAAGTTGAGTTCACCAAGGATCGTGGGGCCAAGCTCGATATCGCCTTTCTCGATATCGATAAGTTGCGGATCGTTAACGAAGGTTTGGAAACTCCCATCCCCCGATTGGTTTCCCGCATCATTTCAGCCGCCGGCCTTTTCTTTGCTGGAGATGGCGTTGTCTCCGTCAATCCGACATTCGAGTTGTCACAGGACGTCAGTGCCGCAATTCCGAACTTCTCGCAGAGAATTGGCGGATCAGGCGTAACTTTCGGTTTCTCGATGAAGCCTGTTTCCCTCAAGGCTGCAGTCGGCGATTTTCAAGTCGTAGGGGACGGCGATGTCATTTTAGCGCTTGCCTCAATCGGCGACGGAGGGTGATCCGATGCGGCTGTTCCGGACAACTGTGCTCATGGGACTGTTGGGGGCTGCCGCATACTTTGCCGCGCATGCTCGTCCCGATGAAGCAGACGCTGGAAAAGGCCGATTAAGTTCTGCGGTCGAGGTCTGCCCATCGTTCACGCCGAAAGCTCCACAATTTCTGGCAGTTGCCGATTTGGAGAAGTCGCAGGAGGTCTTGTTGGCGCTCATTCGCGCGAACATTCCCTTGGCTGTGGCTGGGCGAAGCGTCGCCATAGACGGTCAGATCTGGGCGAGCGGCAACAACTTTCTTGAGTTCCATGACAGACCATCCATCACATTGGGTGTTCAGATAACGGATTTTCAACTTGGCCCCCATGAAGAAGGCCCTATCAGGTGGACGGGCAGCTTCACCACAAATGTTCAAGGCGCTGTACATCTGAAAAAGATGCTGGCCAGGATCGGTTCTCACAACACTGTCGCGGTCCGCAAAGACGGGGTTTCCGTTGCTTTTGCAATCAACCTGTTTTCCGTTGCAAATAAATGGGCCAGCGGCAAAGTGGACCTGCTGTCGCCAACAGAGGTCCCGGTCACGATCAACGCCTCTCTGTGGGGCATAGGAATCGGCCACCCAATAGCCGTTCCCGTTCCTGTCGGACCAGTCCTTGAGTTTGCCTTCGACACACAGAGCGCCATTGACTTCTCAGGAACGAGATTCGAATTGAGACCTGTTCGATCCGATGCTGGCAAGGAACATTCGTTCTGCGTAATTGGCTCTTTGACAGGCCAGAAAATCCAGGAAGCAGCTCGCAACAACTGAAGGCAGCCGGGCGTATCGAGAGCCCGAACCAAGGGCTTTGCTCACGCGTCTGGGAGGTACCTAAACGCCCCCGCATTCGACCCAATTGGGTCATGCGGGCGATACCCATCCCGCTTATGATGCCCGTGATGACGGCCCGCGCGCCGTAAACGGGGGATCAAAAGGCATGCCGAGCATTTCCAAACTCACTTCGGCCGTAGCCGTCATATCGCTGATGTCGCTTGGCAATCCGTCCATTGCCAAGGCGGAGATAGTCGGCACCCTTACGATGGGAATTGTGGTCGACCAGCTTTTCAGTCAGCTCAACGGCACCATAAACAAAGCCATGGCCGAGGGTGATTATCTGCTTGCCCGCGCGTCCATGGAAGCAAAAGACGCCATCGAGGCCTGGCGGCTCGCAAACACGGACCTGATCAACAAGACCTTCAACGAAGTCAAAGCAACGACCAGGGAAATCTTTGCAAAAGCAGATGCGTTGACGGTCCAAGCCAACGACCATGCCGCCAATAGGCTCGAGACCATCCAACAGATCGGCGAGAATGCAAACCAGATCATCGCGGACATCCCCATAATCGGCGGCAAGACGTACATAACCCGCTATGGGCCAAGGATCGTTGTCGGAGGAACCGGCGAGACCATTGTCACTGTCAAAGGGGTCAGTTTGGGCGAGGCAGACCCGCAACTGACCATCGGGACGACTTTGGTGCCGAGGATTTCCCTTACGCAGCAGGAAGCCCAGTTCGCCTTGTCCAATCTGTCCATCCCTGTCGAGGAGAGGACCATCAGTCGGCAAGCGCTCAAATTCAGCTACAAAGTCAATTCCTCGAATGTCATCCGCTACCTGTTCGGGACTAAGGAAGTCGTCGACAGGGATTTGGCGTTGATCGTGTTCCCTAAAGTGTTGGGGACATACGACTATTCGACCGTCGTCAAGAACGATGTGAGGGTCGAAGAACCATTCACTCAAAATCTCGGACAGTTCAAAGCCCGCAACGACCGGGTCTACAAAGTGGCCACGCCCAAAGACGGTTGGAAGTGGGATTTGGAAAAACCCCTGGAAGTGCTGCAGGGCCACGGCGAAGCCGGACGGTGTGAAGGCAAGGACATGAACAAGTCGAGCGAGAACGGAATATCCGTCTTCGCCAGACTGGACGAATTCAGGAGTGGGGGAAATTTGTTCGGGATCATAAAGAAGGACGGTTACGTCTCCTGCTCTCTCCGTGGCACCATTTACAAAATGGTGAGCACCGAAGGTCCCGGGCCAGCCAAGAAGGGTGATATCGTCTGGCACAGTGACCTCCCGCTCGACCGCCCCGACACCACCGTCAGGATGACGATGTTCGTCAAAACCTTCGACAACAGGGACCTGACGGTAGACGGAGACCGTTCGGACAAACTGTTCAACGCGAAGGTGTCGTCCGGTCTTTTGCTGGTGACACCTAAAATCCCGGACGACATTGCTGAGTGATCCGGCCGTGGGGGAAGGCAATGAAATTCCGCAAACTATGCTGCGTCGCGGTGCTGGTGCCGACTTTCCTGGCGAGCGAAGCCCGAGCGACTGACTACTTGTTCCACGTATCGTGCCAGAACGCCAACCTCGTTGTGGAATGGAAAACGGGAGACATCGACCCAGGCCGCGAGTTCCTCAGGGTGTCAACCGGCACCAAATACCCCAACTGCATGGTTTCGGATTACAATCAGGCGCGTGACGGAAATTTGCCGCGCGAAAAGTACGAGCACGTTGCTGGCGTGATAGCCGGGATACCTCTGATCGGATCGGTTATTTGCTACTTTTTCGGGTGCGGTTAGGCGGTTAGCTAGCCTTAGTTAAACCTTGTCGGCGGGGGGGTGGAAAATGCTTCGGATGTTGTGCGCGGGGCTATTCTGCCTTGTGGCTAGCGCCAGTTCGGCTGCCGGCCTGCTCATCGGGCCGTTCTGCATCGATGGAACGAGTACGCGGCTCGATACGACTGAAACCACCTTCACGGTCGATGGAAAGTGGACCCGGGCGGTCCTGAAGCGGGCGCCCAAAAAGGGCACGCAAAAGCCGATGCTCGTCGTGTTCAAAGGTGTGCCGACCCCCGCGCCGTTCCTCGAAAGCTGTCAGCAAATCGTCGAGCGTGAGACGGCGGTCGGCAACAGCCCCCTGCTGGCGGGGCGAATAGAGCAGATCGAGATCGATGGGCATGCCTTCGAGTCCAATGCCGGCACCAGTCGGTTTCAGGTCGAGCCAGGTCGCTTTTCGGCCAAACTCGGCCACGTCCTTCAGTATGACCTGCCAGTCCTCGGAGGGACCACTCAGCTCGCGGGTGCGAAGCTTTGGATCAAGAACACGGAGACGATCCTCGCTGAAGCCGGCAAGCTCACAGGCGAGTTCGAAATCGAAGCGTGGAACCGGACGATCGACGGGGCACGGATCAACTTCGAGGGCGTCGAGCTCACGGGCCTGAACTTTGCCCCGAAGCGGCCAAACCGCGATAATGTGGCGTTCCATTTTGACCTCGACGGCGGCACAACCACACTTTGGCAAGGCCGGTTGGTGGCAAATCAGTCGGGCTCGTTCGCTAGTTATGCGCTGTCGATTTCAGGGCTGGACCTGAAGGGTGTCGCTGCCACGTTTAAGCGCGTGGAACTGAGCGCGCGTGAGGGCGTGCTGAGCGTTTCGCTTAAGAGTGTTGATGGTCATGTAGACGAGGCGCTGCAGTCGAATGCGATCAGTACAGTGTCGTTCCGCGATGCGAGCTTTGCCCTTGGCGATTTGTCGGCAAACGGTGAACAACTACCGCTCGGCTTGGTAGCAACGAACCCCACCATGCGCGACCTGTCGTTTGATGCGGCCCAGGGATTGATCGCTGGACCCGCCGGCGCGTCTGTCATCGAGGGCGCTAGCCAGGGGACCGTCGCCGAACTCACCCCTGGTCAGTTCAGCAGCTCAATTCACTTTTCAAACCCATCGTCGGCAGTGCTGTCGCTTCTCGGCGGCAGCGATCTTTCGGACAGCGTGGATCTCAGGCTGTCGCGCCACGTCGATGACCTGACGCTTGGTGGCGTGATCGCCACCAGTACACTCGCGCTCGGTAAGCTCGACGTCGAGGAGCCCCTTAAGCTCACACTGAATGATATCACCGCGAGCCTAGCCGACGTGGCTGCGACCCTCGAGTTCCCGATCGACATTGACGCCAAGGCGAGCGAAGGGAAAGTGAATTTCCATACCGAGGACTACAAGGTCGGGTTGACCGGGAAGTTCGAAGGGTTGCGGCTCAAAGGGCTGCTCAGAATACCGCTTGCCGACCTTGAATCGAGTCACCTTTTCGTAAAGGCGAAGGACTTTTTCCTCGGCTTGGGACTGGCTGCGTTCCTTGAGCCGATGATTGCTGGCGTAAAGCCCACCTTGTCGGAAACGACCCTGCGGTTCAGCAACCCGACCGACCTCAAGGTTGGCCGAATTTCGGAAGGGCGGATCTTTACCAGTGTAGGCCAAATGGTCGTTGGAGAACCGATCCTGAGGATCGGCGAAAATGGTAAGAAGGCAAAGGCCACTCTCGCCTTAACAACCGAGGCGGGCGCCGACCTGCTGTACGACCTCGAGCGCGGTCGATTGCTGATTGCACGAGGCAAGCTGGTCGCCGATGACGTCAGGTTTCACTTCATCGAGCCGGGTGGTGAAATCGACATCAACGGCACCCGCGTGACGGAGCCCGATATCACCCTCAAACACCTTGGGGTTGAATTCGTCGGAACCGACGACCTCGACTTCGGTACCGCCGAACTGGTCGGCTTCAAAGCGCAGGGCCATCGTGTTTACAAGCCGGCTGACCCTGAAAAGCCGAGTGACGTCACGTTCGACGCACGGCTTACGACGCCGCTCAGTGTCGCCGACGCGAACGCGCTGAAGGTCGGCTACAAGGATGTGCTGTCACTCGAAGCACTTCAGGTTCGAGGGTTTGAAGTTGGCATGTCGAGCGGTCAAATCGACTTCGGGGGCGACATTCGGGTGGGCAACGCCGCGGTGTCGATCAGCTCCAGGCAAGTCAATCGCGTGAAGGTCAATGACATCGAGGCCGTGATCCTCGACGACGCTCGGTTCAACGCGAGCGGCATACTGAACGCGGGCCTCGCCAATGCGCCGAGCTTCCGCATCGACCTCAATGCGAGCGGCCCAACTGACCGGCTCAATGGCAGCGGCTCGGCGAGTGTCAGCCCCTTCGCAGGCGGGCGAACCTTTGACGCCGAGATTGCCTTCAAGTGCGAGGATGGTTCGCGCCTCAAGGTCCCGTCGGAAATCAACTTGGCTGTCGCCGGTGTGAACTTCGACGTGTCTGTCAAAGATGGCGATTTCTCTGGGTCCGGGCAAACCAACCCGCTCGCCGTAGCGTTCCACACAACGTCGGGGCGCGACTGTGACTCGCCACTAGAAAAATGGATCATCGTTCCAGAAGAGAGCGGTTGGACCTGGGGAATTTGTGATTTCCCACCGCGCAAGTGCAAGTGGAAGTGGACGACCCCCGAAATCAACTTCAAATACAAAATCAAACTGGCAGTCCGGTTTGCAGCCGTTACGTTGTTTATGACCAACCCGGTCGTCAACCTCAACAACGGCAAGGTTCGGTACTGTAACCGGGGTTATGCATCATTCGGACCCACGGTTTTCGTCGGCGGATACTCGCCGCAAATCGTCACCAACTACCCAGGCGCCGACGCGATCGTGAACGCGATCATCGCGGGCAGTTTCGAGCTTGCGCAAACCGTCGCGGGAACAGCGCTAATCAATTCGGTCCTGACAACTGTGACTGACATCATAAATGTGGGGCAGGTGGTGTGCTATGATTAAGTCGTGGTTTGCTGTGACCGGCATTGTCGGCCTTGCCTTCGCCACGGCTTTGCCCGCGATGGGTCAAGCGGCCACGATAGGCGAAGTGGACATTCCCTCGCAGCGGCAGTGGTGCCTGGCGCGGTCGATGCCTGCTGCCGACCTGAATGATCCAGTAAAGCAGCAGCGACACCTGACCAGTGTGATGCGAGCGATCGCGATCGAGGCAGCGAACACAAGCAAGCCGTCAATCGGCATGCCGGGTGTTGCAAAGGTCATGGCGGGGGCCACCGCGGACGACCCGGTAACGGTTACGTTTTGCTCGAATGTCACGGCAGCCGAAGTGCCGATTGGGATATCGGGTATTCAGGCAATCGATCGCGGCGCGATTCGCGTCGTCGCCGTGAGCTGCGGTGCAATCGACTTCGACAAATGCGATCAGCAGCTGACTGACGCCCTGATGGCGGATCCCTGGAACTTCACTGAAGACGAAGTCGCAGCGATGTCGGCTACAACCGGCGAAACGGCATTGGTAGACAGCCTTGATGATCAAGCTGTTGCTGCCGTCAACAATGCCGACGTCCTCCTCTACGACAAAGCTAGCGACACGGTCATCACGCTGCCAGTTTTCGGCGACCGCACGACGATCATCGCCTACCAGTTGCCATGACAATCAAACTGATGGAGGAATCAATGCGCTACCTGATTGGGGCTTTGGTCACACTCGGTATCCTGGTCACTGGCGCGTCTGCAACTGAGCTCAGCGAGCGTCGGGCGTTTTGGGAAACCCATGCGTATTTGTGTGACCTCGCGCCGCCGGCGTTTCCTTCGAAGGAGGCCCTTGGCCACCCTGACGATTGCGATGATGGTGACATGACGCTGTTCAACGGCTTGCTGTGCACCGCCGGGGTGGCAGCGGGGTGCGACGGCGTTGCGCGAGCGCAGGGCCCCGATGGCCGCTGGTGGCGTTCGCCGCGACGGATCGGTCGGGAAGCACCCGCCCACGATGTTTCGTTTTCACCTGACCAGTCACTCGGCGTGCTCCTGTACGTGCTGACAAAACACGATCGTGCCGCGTTCGACCGTTGGACGTCGTGGCTCGAAACTAATCGGCCATGCGCGATCGAAATAGCTGACCGTTGTGTGCAACGTGGTTGGCTGCGGTTTTGTCGTGACGACGCCGACAAGCGGTGCACGCTGCGACCCGCCGATTGTGTTCGTATTGAAATGGCCGCGCACTCCCTCGGCACCGATGGCGGCGTTTGTCGCCGCGTAATGAAGGAGCTGAAACTTCCCGAGGACGTGTTGCTCGACATCGACGATTTCCTCGTCAGTTCAGCCGCCGTCAATGACCCAGGCTACCCGTTGCACCTTGTCGCGGCAGGGATCGTCCTCGCACGGCTCAACGGCGTTGATACACCCAAGCTTCGCCAGGCAGCCGGCATCCTCGCCGCGCGGGTACCCGGCAACCCATTTTTCCAGTACCTTCACTCTGGTACCACAGCCGCAACGGTGACCGCGACACTCGGCATTTGCCCCGCCCCTGATCGGCTTTCGACCAATCGGTTTCAATGGGTTTGGGAGCGTGAGCCGAAGCCCGAGTCGTGGCGTGAAAGCATGTACTGGGAATGCGTGTTTCTGGCCAACCTACTTGAGCCGCCAGCACCAAAATAGTCCCTTCACCCGCCGATCTAGGGCGAAATGCCAAACTGCTACGCATAAGGTGTTCCCGATTTAAGTTGAGACATGCCGGCAGCCTCGCCGCTCAACCGGTCCCCCCAGCCGATCTGACGGCCTCATGAAAGACATGCATATGAGCGTCGCTAACAAGACGGCGACCAGCTTGGCGAACAAGCATTGTGCACTCAAGCTGCGAATGTCCCCTTATGGCGCTCCTTGCTCCTTCCCGGCAGCCGATCAAACGGCAAAGCCTCAATCCCCCCACGACCTTCGACTGTGGCCTCCCTGATAGGCAAAAAAGACCGCGCTTATGCAGTGGAGGCTATAATTTCGGTCGCGGTCTCGTGGTCTGCACGGCATTGTGTCTGCAAATCGACCGTTTTCCTTACACTTTTGAGAATCGCCTTATTAAGGCGAAGAAGAGCGGTAATTGCGTAAGGAAAATATGTTAGGATATCTATTGACAGGAAAACGCTGTGTTTGCACTATCCTTACATGCTAATTGGATATGCCCGCGTCTCAACCGCAGACCAGAATCTTGACATGCAACGAGACGCGCTGACGCGCGCCGGATGTGAGAAAATCTTTGAGGAGAAGAAGTCCGGTAAGACGGGGAGCAAGCGTCCGGAATTCGAGGCCGCCCTCGCCTATCTCCGGCCGCAGGACGTGCTGGTGGTGGGGAAGCTCGACCGGCTCGGTCGCTCCCTTGTCGAAATGATGCGAACAATTGACAAGCTCCGCCAGGACGGCATCAAGTTCCAAAGCCTGACCGAGCACTTCGACAGCGAGACCGCACACGGCCGGTTCGCTCTTCAGATGCACGGTGCTATGGCGGAATATTTCCCGGACCTGAATCGTGAGCGGACCATGGAAGGGCTCAAGGCAGCTCTCGCCCGCGGTCGCAAAGGTGGACGAAAACCCAAGCTCACTGAAGATGATATGAGAGCTGCAAAAGCCATGCTCGCGGCTGGAGATATCTCGGTAGCCGATATCGCCCGCCGCCTGGGAGTGAGCCGCGTCACCTTCTACCAATACTTCCCTCAGGCGCGGGCCCGATCGAAGGAACTAGCGAAGTGAACGGGGGTGGAGACGCGGATCTCAACGGCTAGGACATCTTGCCTGGCGTCGTGATCTCAGCGGCATGCCCGGGGTACGTCGCTGCGAAATCGGCCAACTGAACGGCACGGCAACTATTACCGGATCACCACCAGCTTAAGTTCCTGAAGCCTCTGGTCATAAACAGAGTTCAGGCACTGACTGTCGGCATCGCAGTTGTTCCGGATTGCAAGCCAGCCGCGTTGGACTGCCAGTATTCGCTTCCGTAGGTCCGCTTCAACGTTGTTGCGAATCCAGAAATATATCGCGTTCATGGCCCGGTCTTTGGCCCACAAATTCTGATCGGCGCACATTGTCCTTTCAGCTGGCGTGGCAGCCTTCGCGCAATCGAAGCTTGGACCATGGATTCCGGTAGGCAGTCCCTGACTTCGCAAGTTCTCCTCGACCTCGACACAGAGCACCACCGGTCCCCTGGGTTCGATCTGGGCCGCCCACTGATCGAGCAGCTGGAGCCATAGATCGACCCACTTCTCGCTTCCAAGGATTTCGTTGCCCTTCGCAAAGGCTTCTGTCGCACCCTGCTCGAGAGCCGAGGCATCCGCTTGGAAGTACCCCTGACAACGCGACCGCAGAATGTTGTAGAGTACCCATCGTTCGGCATAGCGGTCACCAGTGGGGGAATCGTTGGGGGTGACGACATCATCGCCTTGAAGCAGAAAGATATCGATCCCAAGCTCCTTGGCCTTTGAAGGAGTAAGAAGACGGATGTCGCTCGGCCCCGCGATCGTGAAGAATCGGATGGCCTCGATCCGCAGTCCGAGATGCGTGAGGAAGGAACCGATTTCCGCGTTTGCGACGCCGCTCTCGCGATAGCCCCCTGCTTTCTTAATGTAGGCAGCATGGAACCCGATCAACGAGTCCGGCGACATGTATCGACGAGCTCCCGAAACCCAAATCAGACCACAGGCTGAAAAACACCCGTCACCGCCGGCGACCAGCGTTGCATAATTCCGCAACCGGATTTCCGCTCCAATCCGCAGTGCCTCAGGGATAAGGCCGCCCGGACTCTCTAAATAGACTGTTACCTTCTCCCGGTTCTGGATGACTTCGATAAATCGGTCGCCGTCTCCTTCAGTAATTTCGCCTTTGATGATGACAAAGTCGACACCAGCCTGGATATCCAGCACATCAATCTCGGCCGCCCCGGATGCAGAACTGAATCCAAGTGCGAGCAAGATTGCACCGATGAAGTTGAAGCGGCCCATTTTCTGCCAATGAACCCCTTGGCACCCCACCTTCTTCAGTGCCCCACTCGAGAAGAAATGGCAACATTTCGCAATTGGTCATGCCTCTCCGATGGCCGCGGATGGCAGGACACATGGTCTGTATGTTCCTAGCGGTCAAAATCTGACGCTTGGTACCCTATGCACCCGAACTCGCGAAGAAGCTGAAAGGATCAAAGGAGCGGCGGAGTCGATCGGGAAACAGCAGCACGAAGAGTTCTCAACGCTACGCGGCAACCGATAAGGATTGGTGACCAGGTGAGCGCGGACTGACGGCTTCCTTATTTGAGTTTTACCATAATGACTTTTGGGTTCTCTCCGATGCGTTCGACATCGACAATGCCGGAGGCCTCGACGAGATCACTGAGACGCGGAAAGCCGTAGTTGCGTGCGTCAAAGTCTGGGGCCTGTTTCGCCAAGTGTGCCCCGACGCGAGCAAGGTTTGCCCGCCCATCTTCATCGGCCGAGGCTGCGACCGCTTTTGATAGCATATCGAGCGTGGCCATATCGAGCTTGCTCTGCGCAGCAGCCGGTTTGGTGGCTGCTGTCTTCGGCAGGGGGGCGGCTGCCGACTGTTCGGATGTGTTGAGGACATCGAAATAAACGAACTTGTCGCAAGCCGTAATGAAAGGACGGGGCGTCTTGCGCTCACCGAAGCCATAGACTGTGACGCCTTGCTCGCGAATCCTTGCCGCCAACCTTGCAAAATCGCTATCGCTCGAGACGATGCAGAAGCCAGAGAATCGGCCAGTGTAGAGCAGGTCCATGCCGTCGATTATCATCGCGCCATCGGTCGCGTTCTTTCCCGTCGTATAGGCGAATTGCTGGACCGGCTGGATCGAGTGCTCGAGCAAGCATTCTTTCCACCCTTTGAGATTTGGGCCGGTCCAATCTCCGTAGACGCGTTTGACACTGGCAGTGCCATAATTGGCGATCTCGGCCAGGAGGCCGACGATGATCTTTGGCGATGCATTGTCGCCGTCGATCAACAGGGCAAGAGTGAACGTCGTATCGGTTGCCATCGTCACTCTTTGTGCCAGTTAACCGCGAAAGCCGCAACGCCCACGTAGAACCCGAGCCGCGAGAAGGCGTCTCGTAAGCAGCCATTGCTTTACGTTTTTGGTCCTCCAAGGTTCTGGTGTTAGAGCTCAGCGACAATGCCTTCTTAACGACGTCCTTGGTCAGACAAATAGCGGAGGAAACGTGGCGCTTATCAGGTGCCCGGAAAGGTTCGATGGCGATTTCGCCGGCTTCTACTGCGGCTTTGTAGGGCCCAATCTGCCGGCCCTCGAAAGGGTCAAGGCCTTTGACGCTTTTCTCTCCATTTATCTATCGAGCGATCGCCCGGTGCATATCTTCCGACAGGTCAGGGGGCAGGAGCGAGGCGCTCTCTATACGACCGCTCGGGGAGATGTTTTGATGCCATCCGACAACGCGCCGGGTTGGTGGCTTCATGCATTCTTGCTGGGCGAGCAGCCCATTGAAGGCGCGTCCGCGCAATTCTTTGCTGAGGTTCCTACTCATATGTTTGGCATCGTGGGCAGCGAGACCCTAAATTCCGCCGGCTACCATCTGGCGCATATCGTGCCCGTCAAGAATCGTGATCTTGACTGGACGAACTGGACGCGGGCCGAACTCCAGCGGCGCTTCCTGCTCAACATTCACCCGTGCAACTGGTTTTTGATCGCCAAGACGGAATGGCATCGCAATGGGGCGCGCGCAGATATCACTGCGTGGATCAAAACAGCCTATGCGGAGCGGTACGGCGAGCTTTACCAGACTTTCGTGCGAAGGGTCGTGAACTCCGACCAAGCACCCGATCTGCGGCCAGGATCACCAGACTACAAGTTCCACCCAAAGGCTGGGGGTGAGGGGATCCAGCATCGACGTGCACCGCGCCGCCGAGCCAGTGGAGATGGTAGTGATTCATCCCCACACATTCGCTCGCTAAACCGTCCAGGCGTAGTGCGAGAGCTTGTTGGCAAGGGCGTAATCCTAAATATAACAACGGTCGGCAAGCGTTTTGTGGTGCCACATGACGAGCTGCTCGACTGGGTCAAGGCCAACACAAACGTGCCCAACACCCGCAGCTGGCTTCATGCTGGCAACTACAACTGGCCGCGTCCGACGCAGGCCCTGCTTACCTTTTTGCGCCGATTCGAAGCGCCGTAGCCTGGCGCGACACCCTTGACGATCGTGAGACTCTGAACATGCTGCTTACCCCAAGTGCTCAGTCCTCGCCGAAGGAGGCGACCGATGGACGCCTGAAAAGCGAATTCGCGCGGTCATCGGCGATGCGCTGTTCCACAACTGCCCGCCCTATGTCAGGCAAATTCGCTTCGCGCTCCGTTTTGTCGACAATTCCCCATAGGAGCATCGACCCACGTATTCCTGATCCCGCTTGTCCCAACAATCCTGCCTTTGTCATGTCTTTCAAGAAATCCGAATATCGTTCATACGGAGAGCGGTAAGCGCGTTCCAGCTTTCGCATTCTGGACGCCAAGTCGTTGTCCCGGAAGACGAACGCCTTGTGCACCCATCCTTTGCTGCACATAGCCATGAAGGCGTCGAAAGGCCAAGGGCCTCTTCGACAGGCGATCTCGAGCAGGACAAACGACTTCCACTCGGCGTCACGGACTTCGAAGCATGTCTTGTGTTGACCACCACCAGAGACCGCTTTGCGGAGCCCGTATTCGTTTGCCTTTTCTTGCCATGGCCCGAGCGGGAATTGGCTTTCCGCCGGCCGCTCAATATAGATTTGCCACAGCGCTCTTGCTTCATCGTCCTTCTCGCGTTCGATCGCGTTTTTTCGCTCCTCCATCATCCGCGTGCCCTTGTCGAACATGCGCGTCTGAAGCCACTTCCTGGGCGCCTTGAAGAGAATCGCTTCATCGAGGTGCTTCAGCGGCTCGTTTCGGTATTTTCTGAGATCGATTTCAAGTACGCCGACATCCATGGCATTGAGCTTGGCAAGCTTCGTCGGGTCGCAAGCATGCGTCACAAGGAATTCCACGTGAAGGTCGCGGCCACCGCGGCGGCAGATGACGTCAGGAACGACTTCGCCCGCCCTTTTCTCAAGAGCCGCTTCGTCGAAATCGAAAACGGCTTCCTTGAAGACTTCCAGCACGCCGTTCTGGTCCGTCATTGTGATGGCTGGTAGTTTCAGTCGCAGCCGGTCGCGGAGTACCATCTTTGCAAACTTGTGCAGGGCAGTTTCACCAGGCGATCTGCAGTTATCGGCCTGGTGAGCCCGGTGAGCGAATACGTGCGCCCTTTGCTCGCCCTTTCTGGCGACCATGTCCCGACCGCATCCAGGGCACATGCATTGGCAGGTGAGGCCTGACACGACGTCGTCGATATGGACCCGCGAACCGTCTGTCTTGCTTTCTGCGACACGGATGAAGCCCGCACTTGTGCAGTAGTACAGGTCACGGAGTGTGATTTCGGTCATGTGGCAACGCCCAAAGGGTGGCGACGCCCTATTTTCAGGATTCCGGTCGCGTCGGCAACAACGGTCAGCGTCCCGTATTTAGGGATGCTTTCGTTTAGCGGTTTAAACCCGGCGATTGCCGGTCTCGCCGAGCTCACAGCCATGGTGATATTGTGAAGCTCGTCCCGTGTCCCGGAGGGCTTCCCGATGCTATCACGCTGGCTTGCTCCATTTGCCGCTGCAGGTTTCGCATTCTCTTCGTTTGTCGCGCCGCCCGTTTCCAGCTGAGAGCGGAATTGAAGGAGGCTTGGATTGCGGATGTGAATCAAGGCCCGCGCTGCTGACTGGTCGAAAGTTGGAGCACTATTTGAGGGCATCGCGTTGAGAGTACGCTCAGCAACGATAAGACCGAACGAACACGGAACGGGGGCGTGGTGTCGGTCATCGTTGTGTTCCTCCTTTCGTGTGTTCCGCCCACACTCGCTTGACCTGGCTCGGGCTGCAGCCGGCCAGGTGTGCCGTATCGGCGATGCTGCGGCCGGCTCTGTGCGCAGGGCGATGACGCGCTCGTGCATTGGCAATCCTTGCGTGGTAGTAGTTATTTATCACGATGGAGGTGGGGCGATGGGTTACGTTGGAGAAATAGTCGGAAGTTTTCTGAATGTATTTACTGCTGAAGGCCGGAAGCTGTTGCATGAGCGTAGGCAGAAATCACGATTAACGACGATGCTTCGAGACAAACGGTTTCCGAAGGGCTTCCGCTCGACAGCTCAACTTTCCTCTGGCATCAGCGCCGATCGGGAGACGACGGAACGCCTGCTATTAGCCGCTGGCGCCCGGAAATCCGAAACGTCGGATGAATGGACACTACGGCCGCCGAACATGAAATAGTGGCCGCGCCATACAGAACGCGAAGGAACCTCGCGGTGGCGACAGAGGGCAACGACGACCGGCGCGTCCGATCCCAGTCCCTCAATCCGCCACGCTATGTTCCAGTTAACGGCTCGATCAGAGAACCCGCGCCACAGCACTGTCATCGGATAGATCGACGCCTGTAGCTTCGGAACGGTAAACGTTGGGGACTGCCGCCGCTAATTCGAAATTGGCATCCCACTCTGCAAACAACTCGGGGACTTCATCGACACGAAAGTATCGTTCGGCAGCGGTCTTACTGCTTGCCTTGTCACGTCGAGCCAACCGCTCGGCAACGATCCGTGGAACAAGGTAGATTGCGCGACCTTTGAACCTTTGAACCCCTCGGATGGCAGTAGAACAATCGCCAGCCAATCGAATTGGTCATAGTCGTTGTAGCCGACATAGGCAGCACCGCGCTTAAATGTCCGCGACTTTACCGAAACACGTTGCGCTGGCCGGTCGAATGGTTGCGCGATCACATCGTAACCGGGCCAGTTGTCGGGAGCTTTCAATGCGGGGATGCCTGCAAGCGTGAGTTCCGCCGCCACCATCATTTCGCAGGCATCACCCATTTGCTTTGTTGTGTAGAGCCTGCGAGCTAACGGCTGATTTCCTTGCTGCAACGTGTCCATCACCTATATCTCAACGAGCCAGAAATCGGCGCTGCCAGAAGCCCACCCCAATCGAAGCCGTTGACCGGACTTTAGGGTCAGTACGCTTCTGGTGTCGGGTGCTGCCTCTAGGCCAAAAAGGCGCAGAAACATCACGAAATCCTCAAACCACATTCGCTGCGGGGAGAATGAGTGAACGATCATGGCGGCCTCGTCGGTCTTGAAGCGCCGCGCCTCGATAAGGGCCGATGCCGTCCGGTGCATCAATTGATAGCGAATATGGGATGGTGGGATTTCATCCAAGCCAAGCAAGCTGCATAGGTGACGCATGCGTTCCTGCTTTCCCTGCGACGGGTTCGAAAACCAATCGCCCACGGTCGGGCCGAACGGCTCGTTCACCTTGCCTTCGATGGTTGCAGCACAAGTCTGATCGCCGAACCGGATAAGCGCAAAAACATCGTTCTGGCTGTCATGGTTGCCACCGTCGAGCGGCACCCTGTGCTCGGGCAAGGCCAATAGTAACTCGGCTGGGCCGTCGAACATCTGGGCGATCTCATCCGGCAAGCCGCAAGCGTTTTCCCAGCAGTGAGCAAGCGTCTTTGCCGAATAGCCGGTTCGCCATTGCCTCTCAGGTTCTGCGAGGAACGCTTGCCAACTCGCCGGGCCTTCGCTGGGCATATAAACCCGCGTCCGACGTATATTCCGCAGAATGGCCAATAGATTACCCCACCAGCAGCACGTTCACCTGCTTTTTACCGCTATCCTACCGGGTGAGTAATCACCCTCGGTTAAATGCAATGGTAAAACTTGAGGAGCTGCATGTGCAAAACAATTGGGGTACCCGGGACCCAATTATCGCGAGTTAGCGCCCCTTCCACGTGCATGGTCAAATCCAACATTTTGCGAATACCCTCCAGCAAATTGGCTCTCGGGGCGATTTCCCCCTTTCGATTACCTTGTTGAATTTACTTGCTAATTCCAGGTATCAGTTTTTACACGCAGATTTTCTTGCATGCCAGATCAGTTTTTCTTAGTAAATTGCACCCCACAGCTGCGAAAGAAACGTGGGGCAAAAGGGAGTGAGCCTCATGTTTAAGACACCATCCATACCCGACAGCGTTCGTCGGTTGAAGCCGCCGCTGGACTTCGTCAACCCGCTGCAGATCGGAATAGATGGCCCGAACCTCTTTGGCACAGAAACACTGTGCGGAGATTGGGACGGAAACCTATTGCTGTTGGCGCAAGATTTTGCCCCAGCCGACGAAGTACGAGCAGTCCTGAAAAAGCACGGCTCAAAAGGCGCTTGGCGTCACAATGACGGAGATGGCCGTTATGGCATCGGCATGATCACCAACGAAAACATTTGTCGTCATCTTGGAAGCATCGGCAGGGACATTGACCTCGCAGGCAGGAAATCCGTCGACAGCGGCGTGCTTTACGGCAACGCCTCATTCTTCCTCAAGGAAGGGAATGTCTCGCCAGCGAAGGGGGTCAAGGCGTCGGCTCCGGTATTTGAGTTCGTCACCAAGAATATGCCGAACCTGAGAGTTGTAGCTTGTCTTGGAAAGCCCGCCTTCCAGGGTGTGATGAGCTGGCTGGGAAGTTCCGCTGACTGGCGAATGCATATGAACGCGCGGAAGCCGGTTAGGCATGGTCAGTTTTCGATCTTTGCTCTCGCTCATCCCGGTCAACTTGGGATCAATGGCCGCCTGCCGAGTGCGACCTATTCGGAGCGACAAGCGGCCATCAAGGCTGATTGGGAAGCCATAGGCAAAGCGCTCAACTGAGCCACGACAGCGGGGGACCAACGTCTTCGACATCGCGCCCGAGAACATGGAAACGCAGGGCTATGGCGAGCAGTACCTGAAGGTTGAAACCCAGGAGCCCGAACGCGAGAACCGGCGCGTCGCAATCCGCCGCGTCACGCCGCTGGTCGCACCCGTGGCGAGCTCCGAATAGGCCCCAAAGCCTAGTACAGCGAACTTGCGCAAGTATTTGCCTTCGGACGGCTGACCCAAACTTGATATGATTCGGGCGATGCCCGATTTAGTTGATTGGTTGAACCGCGCCGATTCGGATGACCTTGCCGCCAGGCGGCGCGCGCCCTCAAAGCTCGACGACGTAGGTTTCGATTGCGTCTTCGAGCTCTTCTTTTGTCAACTGGCCCGCTGTGCGGGGCGCTGCCGGCGGATCGCCGGCACTCTCCCGATGCAGGGCCAGCGCCTCGCGAAAATTCGCCTTCGCAGCGTCCGGCGTTGCGCCGCGTGAAATGCAGCCGGGAATGTCCGGAATATCGACCCAGTAATCAGTGCCCCGCACTTTGCGGATGACGGCGACATAAGCGGCCGTGATTGAAACCTCCTTCATTGAGGCCCGGCGGCAGACGCCTCGCCTGCCGTCGGAGCGGTGAAAATGGCAGAGCGCTTACGCGCTCTGCTCCTCTTCGGCTTTCGGATCGAACGCCCGCAGGATAATGCGGCCGGAAGATACCGGGACCAGATCGAGCTGGAGCGTGAAGCCCTCGCCGTCTTTGTGGTCCCATGCGGCGCCGATCCTCGTCCAGGGCGCCTTCTCGCGATCGGGAACATGATAGGCGATCAGGGCCGGTGCCTTCTTCTCTTCCGTGGTCTTCTTTTCGTAACGTGCCATTGGTCTTCTCCTTTTGCTTTTGTTTCAAGACGACTGGGGCGATCAGACCGGGCATCAGCGCGGGAAAGCATCGGAGGGAAACGGGCAACACGGCCCTTCGCCAAGGCTTCGGGCCGCAGGCGGGAGGGGTGGTGCGGGCAGCCCGTTGCTTTGCAGCGCGTCCGGTCCAGAACCGATTGTCATTGAAACGAAAGGGCAAAAGGCGAAGCCGGCACGGCCTTGGATAAGGAACGCGGAAACAGGAAAGCAGGCATCGGCCTCCACCGCCCCTCATCCACAGATCGCAGCGCCGCCCGATTGCGAGGATTTTCTCGCGAGTCATGGGGCCGCCCATGGCGCGGCATCCATCTTCCCGCTCAACGTCCCGGCGCTTCATTCCGCCCGCCGTCCCGTGCGGCTCGCTTTCCGAAAGCTGAAGAGGAGAAGGCAAGCGCAGCGCCGTCCTTGCGGCACTGCGCCGGGATAGCCTTCTACGAGGCGCGTTCGCGGTAGCGGGCTTCGATGGGTTTCAGCCTGCCCTTGAGCCCGCTTCTGACATAGCCGGCAATGACTCTGCTCACGAATTCCCCAGGCAGGAGGCCCGGCGCCGGATCGGCATGAATGCCGAGGAAGCTGCAATAGCCGGCTTGACTCAAGAACGGCTTGTCCAGATCGACAGCGTCGGCGGCGAAGCCGGGCCAGAACCCGACGCTGCTGCCGATGCCGAAGATCCCGTTCAGATCGATGCGAACGCGCATGCCCTCGTGCTCGATGATGAATTCGCCGGTCTGTCCCAAGCGCGAGCAGGCCGGCAATCAGCCTCAGGCACTTTCGAAGCCTAAGCCGCCTGCCGGGCCGCGCTAAACCTGGCCGCGCCCGCTCACCAGAGGGCGTGGCGAAATCCCGGTTTTTCCCGCGAGGCGCCCCCGGCGCCGAGCGCCCGCCCAAATCCCGCGCCCGCCGGTATCGCCGGCGGGCGCGGAAAAATTTCTCGCATCGCTCATCGCTGGCGCTCCTGCATCAGCACAAGCAGGCTCGGTTCCTGATAGCGCCGTGCGGCGCTTCGCTCTGCTGCCGGGCGCCGGTCCTGCTTCAGGGCAAAGAGCGCGGGCTGCTCGGGCTGCGCCGCCTTCCATGCGTCAAGCTGCTGTCGCCGCATATCGAGGATGACGCGCCGGTTATAGGCGCGTCCCCCGATGATGATGGTCTCGGGCCGCTTCATTCCGCGGCCTCCAGCAAGCGGGCTTCTTCCTGCAAGCCGTGAAGAAAATCCGCGGCGCGCTGCGCGTGGCTGGCTGCGGTGAAGATCGCCCGCTTGTCGTTCTTAAGCACCTTCAGCCATGAGCCGATATAGGCGGCATGGTCGGGCCGGGTTTCGGGCGTCAGGTCGAGATCGGCGGACAGGAAGGCCGAAGCAAGTTCGGCGACGAGTTCTTCCATCGCGTAGCCTTCATCGCCCCAGCGCTTGCGGCCAAAATCCCGCTCCAGCCGCGAGGGGTGGCGCGTCCAGTGCGTGCACTCGTGCGCCAGCGTTGCGTAATAGCTTTCGGCATTGCGGAAGGTCTCGAACGGCGGCATCTGCACATGGTCGCTGCCCATGCTGTAGTAGGCCTGATTGCCGCCGTGGCGGATATCGGCGCGCAGCGCGGCGAAGAAAGTTTCCGCATGCTCGATGCGTGCTACCGGATCGAGGCGCTGTTCCGCCGGGGCATAGAATTGCGCCGGTAGGCCTTCGATCTGCTCGACATTAAAGACGGTGTAGCCCTTAATAAACGGGATATCCCGCTCCTGCTCCTCGCCGGTCGCTTCGTCCTTCTCTGTCCTGCGGATACGGTCGGCATAAACGACAAGGTTGCCCTTCTCGCCCTTGCGGACATGCGCGCCCATCTCCTGCGCCTGTTTGAAGGTCATCCAGATCGGCGCGGCAAAGCCCTGCGCCATGGCTGCCGACCACAGCATGATGACGTTGATTCCCTGATAGGGCACGCCGTTATGACGCAAGGGCCGCGAAATCCGCCCGGCGGCGTGCCCTGCATTCCAAGGCTTCAGCCACGGGCGCACACCCTTCTCCAGTTCGGCAACAATGCTCGCCGTTACCCTCTCATAAACATCTGCATTCATTGGTCTTTCCTCCTAGTTTTACGGTTGCGCAGCAGCTGCTGCTGCAACCGGACTAGGCCCCGCGCCAATGAGCGGGTGGAATGCGGTCAAGGCTGAAAGATCAAAGGATGGTGCGGCCCGCAGCGGAGCGAGGACACGGCCTTTGATTTTCACGCGAATAGCGCCCGGCCTTGACGGCAGGGGGCGGCAGCCCCGGATCAAGAGAGAAAAGGTTGCACGGGCCGAAACGGCCCGTTCAGTTCACGGCCTGAAGGGCCGCACTAGCGCGAGGGATGGAAGCCGGATGGCCGAAATCTCGGCATAGCGTGGCGAAGCCGGAGTTCGGTTTACGAGAACCCGGTCCGGCGCCAGCCGGACGCGCCAACCTCAGATATCGCCGTGGGGAACCCGGTCCGGCTCAGCCGGGCGCGCCCTCAAAAGCGGTATTAATTGCCTTGAACAACTTTTCCGCCCTGGCGACTGTGTCCTTTGGCAGGTCCGAAACCTTCTCCCAGGCATCGAAGCGGCGCAGAATTTCTCCCATGACGCGGCGCTTATCGAGTTCCTTGTGGCCGTAGCGCTGCGTGAGCACGGTCTCGATGCGCCTTGCAATCATGTCCGAGCCATCGGCGGGAAGGTCCTCCGCCTTGATCGCGATCCCGAAGGCAGCGTTGACGCAGTCGATATAAAACTGATCATCGAACAGGTCCTCGATGGCGGCGTCGGTTTGCTTGATGCCCGCCGCATTGCCCAGCATCAGCACGCGAAACCGGGCCTTCTGCGCCGCCGCTAGCCCTTTCAGCGTCAGTTCTTCGATCTTTTTCTCAGCAGCAAGCCCTTCGGGGTCGGTGTCGAGCAGCACGCCCGAGTCCCATCCCTGGCCGACAGCAAAGTCAGCATACATTGGAGTCTTCGGCGCGCCGCGCGCCGGCCATAGATAGACGCGGTCGGAAAGATGCGCCTTGCCTTCGCCCCGGAGGATGCCCGAAAGCTTGTGCAGGATCAGGGCGTCGTCTCCACCCTCGACGATGAGGGTCTGGCGGGTGCCGAGCAGGCCGCTCATATCACCGGTCAGACCGAGCGAAAGCTCGATCACGGCCATCGGTGCCCGCTGGCTGCTAGTCTCTCATGTTCCCTGTCAAGGCTGAGCGCAAGACGGATGGTCTGCTCGGCGTGGGCGAAGCAGTTGGATCGGCTGAAGCTGCACAGGGCTGGGGGTGGAGCTCAGAGACGACGGTTGATCAGGCTCTCATCCGCGGGTTGGATACCGCCTTCCGTGTCTTCGTCTCGGGGCTGTCCTCTGTCTAGAGGGCGGGCGTCGAGCGGGTTGGCTCGGCCACATAACTAGCGACGGGAGTTCCCCACCGTGGCCCCACCCCCAACGCTGTGCAGCGGGTCGGGTCGAGACCTGTCTATGACGGTGCGACCTCCCGACCGATAGCCC
>NZ_VLKT01000004.1 GCF_007830515.1 Mesorhizobium tianshanense | reverse complement strand
CGATCTATGAGGGTGCGCGCGACATGGCCCGCGACATCGCCAAGACCGACGCCTACCAAACCTCACGCTATCAACGGAAGAAGGTGGAGATGCTGTTCGCGCACCTCAAGCGCATCCTGAAGCTCGACAGACTGCGATTGCGCGGCCCCTGTGGTGCCCGCGATGAGTTCCACCTCGCAGCCATCGCCCAGAACCTCAGGAAATTGGCCAAGATCTGCACTACCCGGACGCCAATCCCAGCCAGTTAGGGCAAGGAGGCCGCCTCGACCCAATCGCAACTCGTCGCGGCGAAAAGAACGCCCGGCTTAATCACCGACTTCTTCAACACAATCGGTGGTTCGCGGCCATTTACCGAGCCGTCTCAGCACGCTGTCGCGAACCTTGTCTCACGCCGTACTGCACTCACCAAGCCAACCCGCACTACTTCGCAGTTGGGGGAATTCTTCACCGCTGCGGACACGCAGCGTGTTGACCTGCCGGAGTCGCCAGTCCGGATCAGAGCGACGAGTGTCTTTCACCCAGAAGATGGATCTGGAAGATTGTGGATCGTCATGCCGATCGACAACGACGGCTCAGCCGGCCGATTCGGTATTCCGCCGATAGACGCGGTTGCGGTTTGGAAAGTGGTTCGATCTCGCAAACCCTTGCTGCGGCAGCGCGGGATGCGCAAGGTCTTCTCCCATTTCCCGTTGCCCTTTCGCGCCACACCAGATCACCAGGCCGCCCAGCGACGTCGCAGGCATTCCGTGCTCTGGCCAAAGCGGGCCCAAGGTGCATCAAAAAGGATGAAGGGCAGTATCGGTACTTCGCGCGGATGGGCCTCGAAATCCCGCATCTATAGGCGCCCGACACCAAACTAGCCGCGAAGCCTGAGGAACAAGTCTCGCGCATTGAACAGTTCAGAGCGCAGCAGCACGAAGAGAGCCGTACCATAGACAGCGGCTCCAAGGACAATTGCGCCAATAAGGAGTGTTTCCTCGGCGGCGTGCTCAGGCGCGCTGCGTAGCCACGCGCTGACGGCGCCGAACATCAGGAGGGCGGCGAGAGCCAGTCGTGGGAAGATCTCAAGGGGTCTCAGCACGTCGATACGCGCGATGCGCTGAGCGTAGAAGAGGAAGATTGGTAGGAGGACCAGGCTGCAGGCTACGAGCGCCACCATTGTCAACTCAAGGCTGATCTGCGCAGTGACGGACAACAGCATCGTTGCGACAACAGTGTAGGCTATGTTCAACATCAGGATCAACCTGGAGTGACCCATTGCAAGGATCGTAAACGCGCAGAGGCTGTCGATAGTGCGTTGCAGGCCCAGCAGCATGAGAATCTGGACAGCGACGACCCCGCTGGCCCATTGCGGGCCGAAGATAAAGGGAACCGCGATCGGTGCGATCGCGGCAAACCCGATGAATGCAGGAAATCCCGCTATCCCGGCCATGCGGACGGTCGTGTTGAAGAAACGGTCGATCTTTTCGGGTTGATCTTGAATCCGCGCCACGGTGGGCATGGTGACAGCCATCAGCGGACTGAGGAATACTTGCACCAGAAGGTCGAGCGGACGACGGGCGAGAGCATAGATTCCGACCGCATGGGGGCCGAGGAACGTACCGAGCAGGACCTTTGGAATTTCCTCGTTCAAAAAATTCCAAAAAGTCTGGATGATAAGCGGGCCGCCAAATCCTAATAGGTCACGAACCTTTGCATAGGAGAAGGTCAGACCGGGCCGCCAAGAACTGCCAAGGAGAAGAACAGCGGTTTCCACAACGGCTTTTGCAAGGTGCATCCAAACCATGCTCCACACGCCGAAACCGGCTATTGCCAAGACGATGCCGAGTGTGCCGCCGACGAGGGTGCCGGCAATTGTACGCAACGCGAACAAGCGGAACTCGAGTTGGCGCTTCAACACAGCCGCAGGTACCGACGAGAGGGCCTGAATTACGACGACCACGCTGCTCCAGCGAATGAGATCTTCGAGAATGGGCTGTCCGAATGCTGCAGCAATCAAACCGGCAGACGTCCAGATGAGCCCGCTAATCACAGCGCCGGTCGCGGCGAGAAGCCAGAAGGCCGAGTCAAAGTGTGAGGACTCGATTTTAGGATGCTGGATGAGTGCCTCAGGTATTCCGATCGTGACCGGAACAGCAAGAATGACGGGTACAACCATGGAGAGGGCGGCGAGGCCGAATGCTTCAGGTCCCAGATGCCTGGCTAGTACGACAAAAACGGCAAACATGGCTGCTTGCCGACCCCATGTTTCGACTGCTGCCCAGGCTGCGCCGCTGACAATCTTCGCGCCGATCGATGTCATCGCACGTCTCTTTGCCTGTTGGCATACAGGCCTGCGACTCTCGATCGCGCAGCCAAGGCTTTCCGCCTTCGTCTCACGGCTGCGACGCTAGCGGTCTGGCCTGGTCTACGTGAATAAAAAGGAGAGCCGTCGACCTCTCTCCAGCTATCGTTTGCCGAACTGGAACCTCGCGAACGCAGAGCCGTCGCGGGCCACGGACAGCGTTTAGCGTGCTTGCTCGTCATTCTATTCCACCACCCACAAGCACCCATGGCTGAGGATACTGTGGTTGGAGAGGAAGGGTTGCTGCATCCAGTTCTTATTGGTCATAGGCAGCTCTGGAGATCCTCTTTCTAGCGCAATCAAATTAGGCGGTGTTACGGCTGATATCCTGATGTCATCGCCGCGGGCGCGTTGCTGGGATTGGAATTCGTTCGAGTGCATCGTGCCAAACCTTACGCCGGAGCGTGGGAACGTAAACGTCCCCAAACGGCGTATGTCTGTTTGGTGCAGCCTGATTGCCGATTGACCATCCCGCGTTCCACACGCCCATCCGCGCGGGCGATCAAGACGCGGGCTTGGCAACTGTCTCTTTGCGTGCTGGCCCAACAACAAGGTGCTCGGTCCGCTCGGCGGAGACCTTTCCAGCTTATATTCCCGCTCGACCCTTCTCTTTGAGCGCACGCCAGTCACGCAGCTTGGCGTTTCACATCCCCGGGTTGCGCCGCGGACCGTCAAGCTGACCGTTCAAGGGAATGTAATCGCTGAACCAGCGCTTGATGTACTCGCCCTCTGATTCGAGCGCGATGGCCGTCGCGGTAGTAGCGCATCATGATGTGCCACAGGATCGGCATCGAAGACCGATCACGACCATCGGCTTGGGACGGCTCTCTGTTTCCTTGGCGAGCCGCGGCCCAAACCCTGCGCGAGGATACCAACGTTCATAAGCCTTCCCCACCAGCAAACACGGGTCTCGCACGCCAGTGAGTTCTGTTACCATGGGCGATCGGCGTTCAACGACGCGAGCGAACGGATGATGGAAGCGCACCGATGTGGACTTTTAGGCGGACCTTCAGCACCATGCTTGATAATCAATTGCGACTGCGACTTAGGCCGTTTGAGATAGGCGACTGGTCAGCGTCTGCTGTCATTGTTGCACCCCATCCGGATGATGAGACGCTGGGTTGCGGTGGCGTTGCGGCCAAAAAGATTGCCTCGGGCGCCCAGGTCCGTTTTGTTTTCGTCACCGATGGCGCCGCGTCTCATCGCCACCTTATGCATCCTGAAACCTTGCGGGCGACACGCGAGGCCGAAGCCATAGAAGCAGTTCGTCGTCTGGGCGCATCATCCGAAAGTGTTACATTCTTACGCCTTCCAGACGGGGCGGCCAATCATCACCTTCATGAGATAACAGATGCGGTCGTGTCGAGGCTCAACTCATGGCGGCCGCAGTGCGTTTTCGTGAACCATGCAAAGGATCCGACTTCCGATCATGTCGCCGTCAATGCAGCAGTTCGCGCGGCGCTTCGTGCCTATGGTCGTCCTGTCACGGTATTCGAGTATCCAGTCTGGTATTGGTACCATTGGCCATGGACAAGTCTGTGGGGCGATTTGCCGAATATGTGGCGTGTTACTTTGCGGCAGACGATCAAGACGGCGGCAGGGCTGCGGGCGCCGTTCACGCTCAATAGCCTCGCCTATGTTGGCGATGTTATCGGCGTAAAGCGTGAAGCGCTGGCGGCGCATGCGTCGCAGATGCAGCGCCTGGAGAACCAAGATGAATGGCGGACGCTGTCGGACTTGTCGGGGGGAGATTTCGTCGGGCGGTTGCTGGCCGACTACGAAATGTTCACACGCTACGAAATCAATATTTAGCATGTGTGGCCGCCTGATCGCGGTCATTATGATCGGGTGCACCCTCGCAAGTTGCGACGCCGCTCAGGGACAGGGACCTCCCGAAGAAATGCTAGAGTCGGGTCTTGTTTTTGAACGCAAAGAGATTGCCCCCTATTCAGGAGACGTAAAGCTTGTTGGCGATATAGACGGCGATAATCGACTGGATTTCGTCCTTGGCGGCTTCCCCGAGGATGCGATGTCTTGGTGGCGGTGGCCCGATCTGGTCCGCACCGTAATCGCGAAGCCCCACGTCGAGTTCACCACCGACGGCGTGCTTGCCGACATCGATGGGGACGGTGATCCCGACATCGTCACGGCCGATGGGCCCGATGCTGTCAATCTCGTCTGGTTCGAGAACCCGCGGCCGAATGATAACCCGACCCACGGTCCCAGCTGGAAGCGTCGGGAAATCGGTGCAGTCGGCGGCTGGGGCAAAGACATCAAGGCGGCCGATTTCGACGGGGACGGCCTCGTTGATATCGTCGTTCGGGCGCCTGGCGAAGTGATGATTTTCTTCCAAGAAAGCCCCAGTTCCTGGACCCGCGTGGGCTTGTTCTCCTTCAACTTAGGCGAAGAGGGAATGGCAATCGGGGATATTGACGGCGATGCTGATGTCGATCTCGTCCTGCAAGGAGTATGGGCGTCCAATCCAGGCGCAGCGGCAGCACGCGATCCAGCACTATGGCGCAGCTACGAGCTTGGTCCGTTCAATCCTGCATTCAAGGCGCTCGTCACCGACCTTGACCAGGACGGCCGCGCCGACATTCTGACTTCGAGTTCGGAGCACACTGACGACGTCGCCTGGTTCCAGCCCCTCGCCGGACCGACGGGCCGCTGGATCCGCCATGTCATCCAGCCATCTGTCGCGGGCGCCCATACGCTGCAGGCTGCCGACATGGACGGAGACGGGGACAACGATGTCGTGGTCGGGCAGATGCATACGACCGAGGAGCGCACACTCGCGATCCATTACAATATCGACGGGCAAGGAACGCGCTGGGCCCGTCAAGTGATCGACGATGTGGGTCTCCACAACGGCGTCGTCGCCGATGTCGACAGGGACGGCGATTTCGACATCTATGGGGCGAACTGGGTGGGCAACCCGCCCGTCAGAGTTTGGATCAATCGGCTGGATCCGCCTGCATCGGTCCGCCTCGACCGCTGGACCTATCATCGCATAACGAACGGGCATGTCCGCTCCTTTGGGCTCGCTTTTTCCGACATGGATGGTGATGGTCGCACAGACATCATCTCGGGTCCGTTCTGGTACCGTCAACCGTCCGAAGCCTGGAGCACAGAATGGGAACGGATCCGGCTTGCTGAGGGTGTGGACGCGGTTGCAGCCCTGGATCTCGATGGCGATGGGCGCGGGGAGGTCATAGCACAGCGCGGTGGAGGCAGGGCGCTGCACCTGGTGTGGCTCCATGCCGAGGACATCGAAGCGCACCGCTTTGAAGTGCACGGGATCGGAGAGGTTCCCGCCGCCAGTCATGAGCTCGGCTCTCAGGGCCATGCGCTAGCCCAGATCGTAAAAGGTGGGAAGCCGGAGCTGGCGGTCTCGAGCGGCAGTGGGGTTTTCTATTTTAAGATTCCTGACGATCCAACAGTCGAGCCATGGCCGCGCACCCGCATCTGCGTCGAAGCGTCTGATGAAGGGATCGCATTCGCCGATATCGATGGCGACGGTCTACTTGACCTTGTCGCCACGACCGGCGATGCAAAGACGGCCGCATGGTGGCGCAATCCAGGTGACGGCTCGCCAGACTGGGAGCTTCGGCAGGTTGGAAAAGTTCCTGAAATGGTCTATCCCGACCGCGTGGCGGCCGCCGATCTTGATGGCGATGGACGTGCGGACATCGTCGTGACCGAGGAAAATGGCAAAGCCGACAGCGCTAAGGCGTATTGGTGGCACAACCCCGGCGACAGCTCCTCCGACTGGGAGCAACACGAAATCACCACGCGCGGTTCCCTCAACAGCCTTTCAGTGTCCGATATGACTGGGGACGGCAGGGTGGATCTTATCATGGGCGAGCATCGCGGCGCACATCGCCTCTCAAGCTGGCATAATCTGGGTGGAGGACGGTTCATCGAGCAGCTGGTCGGCGAAGGGATGGAAAGCCATCTGGGAGCAAGGACGGTCGACCTCGACGGTGACGGGGATCTCGACATCGTGTCGATCGCATGGGACGCATTCGAAGCCATCCATGTCTGGCGCAATGACGCGGTCGGCGTGGATGCTGATGGCGACCAAAAGGTCCGCTGACGGGGAGGGGTGAGCATCGGCCGGCGCGCCGCATGAACCGTAGCGACCTCGTCCGGCACCACCTGTTTAGTTTACACCGGTGCGCGGGCGCTCAAGTCCGGGAAAATTCGATGCGCTGAACGAATTCAACCGCTCGACGTATTAAACCATTCGACGTTGTCGATGGCAGGTTGACCAAGCCAGTGCCGCAAGCCGGGCCGCTCATGCCTTTATGACGTTGTCGGTGCGTGACTGGCTACGCGCACAAGCATTTCTGGTATCGAGCACCAGCTTTGCGTGCTTGGTGACGTTCTGCCAATCAATCGCATCATGGTCTGTCGAGATGACAACGGCATCATACGATGCCAGACTGCTAGCGCAGATATCCACAGAGCGGCGACCTGCCAGGGTGGCGTACTCTCTTGTTCCGGGTATTTCCGGTACATAGGGGTCGTGGTAATCAACGACTGCCCCGCGTCGCTCCATGATGTCGATCAGCTTCAACGATGGGCTTTCTCGTGTGTCACCCACGTTTTTCTTGTAGGACATCCCGATCACCAAGATCCGCGAACCGCTCAGGCCGCGGCTGGCTCGCTGGTCCAAGGCCTCCACAAGGCGGGCAACCACATAATGCGGCATGTTCGTGTTGATTTCACCGGCAAGTTCGATGAAGCGCGTTGCTACTTCGTACTCTCTTGCCTTCCAGGTCAGATAGAATGGGTCGATCGGGATGCAGTGCCCGCCGAGCCCTGGGCCTGGATAAAACGCCATATATCCGAACGGCTTGGTCTTGGCGGCTTCGATCACCTCCCAGACGTCGATGCCCATCCTGTCAAAAATCACCTTTAGCTCATTGACCAACGCAATGTTCACAGAGCGAAATATGTTCTCGGTCAGCTTCACAGCCTCTGCCGTTGCGGTGGAGGCCACGGGAACGGTTTGCACAATGATCTGGTCGTACAGTTCCTTGGCAACCTGTAGGGACGATGGGTCGTCGGCGCCTATCACCTTTGCAACCGTGGCGGTGGTGTGTACATCGTTGCCTGGGTCCACCCGTTCGGGCGAATAGGCGAGAAAAAAGTCCTTTCCTAGAGAAAGATTCGTCGCCTCGAGCAGCGGCTGCACGACCTCTCGCGTCGTTCCTGGCCAGGTCGTCGACTCCAGAACGACAAGTTGACCAGGGCGCAGCCGCTCCGCGATCGCACGTGCGCTGTTTTCGACGAACGACAGGTTCGGCTCCCGGTTTTTGGTAAGCGGCGTTGGCACCGCTATCAAGATCGCGTCGGGTTCGCCCAGGTCGGCGAAATCGCTGGTGGCGCGAAACCGGTTGCTGTCGACAGCCACCTTGATGGCAGCACCAGGCAAATGATCTATGCCGGTTTCTCCGCGGTTAAGAAGTGCAACCCGAGACGCGTCGATGTCGAAACCGATGACCTTGAACCCCGCGTCCAGCGAGATCATGGCGAGCGGCAAACCAACGTAGCCGAGGCCCATGATGCCAATGGTGCAGTCCCGCGTCCGGATGCGGTTAACCAGGTCCTGAAGGTCTGGAGCAGTCTGCATGAGATGCTGGCAACTTTCGCTTCAATGTCGACAATAAAGGATCGCCTCAATTACCGCGGGGAAGCAGTTCACAGCAATCAGCAAAATGTATGCGCTTTGCCAGTCCCGGAGCTGAAAATAGCATGGGTTGCACCATTGGGAGAACAGCCGAAGTGCTTACCCCAAGCCAAGTTGTCAAATAAATCTTGCGCTGCCACATTTAACTCTCAAGCGTCCTAAGGATCTGGGAGCCACCTTCGCTCGCGAGATCGAAGATGCCGCGTTTGGCGAAGGGACGCACATTGCATCAGTCGATTAAACTGTTCGGTTGAGGTGGATTATGACGCAATCGATCCTGGTAACTGGTGGAGCGGGCAATATCGGCAGTGCCCTCACTCGCGCGTTGGTCAAGCTACCTCAGACCCAGGTGGTCGTCGCTGACAACCTGTCGACCGGAAGTCGAGACAAGGTACAAATAGACGCGGGCAATCTGACCGTAGTAAAGGCGGATGCGAACGATTTCGACGACATCTCATCGTTGTTCTACCGCTTCCATTTCACCCACGTCTTTCACTTAGCAGCCGTGGTCGGTGTGCAGCGGACTTTGGCAAATCCGTTGCTCGTGCTGCGCGACATCACCGGTATCGAGAACGTGCTGAGGCTATGCAAGAACACCGGCGTCGAGCGTGTCTACTTCGCTTCGTCATCGGAGGTATATGGCGAGCCTTTCGAGTTTCCTCAAAACGAGAGCACCACGCCGCTTAACTCACGCCTGCCGTATGCAGTGGTGAAGAATCTTGGAGAGGTCTATCTGCGCACTTTTCAGCGTGAGTTTGGACTGCCATTTACCATTTTTCGCTTCTTCAACACCTACGGACCACGTCAGAGCGAGGATTTCGTTCTGCCGCGATTTGTGCGTGCAGCCCAGCGCGGCGAGCCCCTGACGATTTACGGGGACGGTTCTCAGACCCGCACCTTCTGCTATGTCGACGACACGGTTGACGCTTGCATCGCGGTTCATCGAACGCGCGCGCACGAGAACGAAGTGATCAACGTTGGCAGCGACGTGGAAATGAGCATTCGACAGCTGGCCGACTTTGTCATCGAAGTGCTGGGCTCGTCATCGAAATTGGAATTCCGACCGCCCCTTGCGGAGGGCGACATGACGCGCCGCTGTCCTGACACGAACAAGATGAAGGCTATATTGAACCGTCCCCTGGTGCCGCTCGAAGAGGGCATTCGCCGCCTCGCCGACCACCTCTCCCGACCGGAAGACCGCCCTGCACTTAGAAGAGTCGCCTGAACGAGCTGACGGTGGGGAGTGACATGAAGCTCGTATATGTCGGTCAGCCCTACGACAGACTTTTTCCGCCTGTTCAAAACTCAATCGGTCTGATCGTCTACAATACGGCGCTGCGGCTCGGCGAAGGCCTGCAGATTACGCTCTATGGCAAGCATTATCGAGACGACACGGTGCCCGCGGACCTGCCGTTCGCGGTGCGGCGGGCTCCGGCGCGGCGTGACCGCGCGCTGCAGCGGGTCATCCACCAGTTTCCGCGTCTGGCGCGCTGGTTGCGGCTGGATCGGAAGGCCGATGACCACTCGCAATATCGTAACAAGGTTCGTCGCTACCTCGCCGTCGATCAACCAGATATCGTCCATGTGATGAATTACTGGGCGTGGTGCCGGGAACTGAAGGCAGCCAACTCATCTCATCGGCTCGTGCTTGAGATGCAGTGTGAGTGGCTGTCACAGCGTGACCACGCTCAGGTGGCCCGTCAGCTCAAGGTGGTGGATGCGGTCGTCGCCGTAAGCGACCACATCGCAACGACCTTTCGTTCTGCATTCCCGGACTATCCTGGCGTCGTTGCCACTGTCGGTAACGGCGTGGACGTTTCTTACTTTCGGCCGAGCGAGCAGCGGGCTTCCGCATCCGCCAGAACCCGACGTGTCATTCTGTTCGTTGGGCGGGTGTCGCCAGAGAAGGGGCTTCACACACTGATCGAGGCCTTCAGTGAGGTTGCGGCCAGGTTCGCGGACGTGGAACTTCGGATCGCAGGGCCGCATTCTCCGCTTCCGCTGGACTTCCTGACCAGCCTCTCGTCGGATCCTCGGGTAACCGCGTTGAGCCGTTTCTACGATCGCTGGGGCAATTGCCAATATCGGGAACACTTAGAAGAACTCATCGAGCGCCACGGGTTACGTGATCGAGTTCACTTCATGGGTAACGTGCCCCACAAGGACCTCGTAGCGACGTACCATGAGGCCGACATTGTTGTGAATCCGTCCCTCAGCGAGAGCTTCGGAATATCGGTCGTGGAGGGCATGGCATGCGGGATACCGGTGGTGGGAACGCGCGTGGGCGGGATGTGTGAATCCATTCTAGCTGGCAGGACCGGGATGCTGGTCGAAGTCGATGCTCCTGGCGAGCTCGCCCAGGCATTGATCACGATGCTGGAGGATACGGTCCGGGCAAGCGAAATGGGAAGCGAAGGGCGCAAGCGTGCCGTCGAGCTGTATTCGTGGGAGGCGCGCGCAGAACGGCTCAAGTCCGTCTATCAGAAACTGCGCCCAGGCAAGCGGGTCCATGTTTCCACAAAGATCGTGAGTCATTGAGCCTTAGCGGTGGGCGGCGATCGCAAGTGCCTCGCAGCTTGTAGGCCGATGTGATGCGCATGCGGCGATCCTCAGTGTAGCGCTCAACCCGTATCGGTCTACGGACCAAACCATGTCGGTTGGAATGGGCCCGTCAGGCCCGCCGCTCTCTTCACCAACGGCCGTCAGGTGCACCCAGCCCAAAGGGCGGAGTGAAGGAGGCCGGAGTGAACCTAGCTGTAACGCTCCGCAACCTGTTCGAGGCGGGTGGCCTCAGGATCGTAACGCGAGCGGCGACCGAGATTTTGCGCGGGGCCCGCCTACGAGCCGCCGGTCCAGCAGCACATGCATCGAACCTGAACGCAGGTGACCAATGTTTACGACATCGATTGCGCCCCGCCGCGTGGGGGCGGCAGGGCGCGTCCACGCATTTGAACCGGTGCCGCAAAGCGCTGCCGCGATTGAGCAGGGCGCTCGGCCCAACAGGTTCGACACCATCTGCGTGTTCGCCGAAGCGGTCGGTCCTAGATGCGCACCGCCCACAGGTGACAATGAGCTCGAAGACGCCAGGCGCGAGGGCTTCAGCGCAAGGCCCGGGCAATCGCGTCGTTTATTGCATCGATGGACCGCCCGTCGGATAGACGCGGTTTCGCTCGCCGGACCGCCAGCGGAGGATCGGCAGCCGCATATGGATCGCGCGTTTCTCAACAAGATGCCAGCTGAGAAAGCCCGCGCAGACTGCTATAGGCAAGGTCAAGATCGTTAGCTGCATAGGCGTGATTGCCGGAACATACATGATCATTAGCTTCTGAACCGGCCATGCGTAGAGATACACGCCGTACGATATATCATTTCTTCGGTTAATCGAATTTAAGACGCTGTTCTCGTTTAGAAACGCCAAATACAGGAGCAGATAACCTCCAAACACGCCCACTGCGAGGGGCGCTAACCGTTCCGAGAACATCCCTGCTATGAGAAGGATACAGCACAAAAGCGCTACCCGATTGCTCCTCCTCACATTCTCCTTGAGCAGCTGAAACAACGCCCCAATGGAAAATATCATCGTAAAACGTACGGCATCGTCCACGTTACCGATGGGCTCAAAGTTTCCTAGATCGTAGCGAAAGTAGACACCTTGTGAAATGGAACTAACGAGCATGATTGCCAGTAAAACCGAGATGGTCGAGAAGACAAGCGTGGCGTGGCCGACGCAGAATACCACGATTGCCACAAGCACATAACAGCGAAACTCGTATGCTATAGTCCATAGCGATCCATTAACATCTGGTGCATGGGAGCCGGCAAACGCCGATCCTACCTGCGCCGGGTTCAGCAAGAGCGCCATTTTGAAAAGCTTAGCCGCCCACCGGCTCGGAGAGAGTTCATCAAAGTCACCACCTCCCAGCCAAAATACCAGACTAATGCTGATCAAGTATGCTACAACAAATCCCGGAACTATACGAAGTACACGTCTGGACATAAAGGTGTATATGCTGCTTCGCATGGCGCTGTCGAGAACGAGGAAGCCGCTAATGAAGAAGAAACTGTAAACAGCCACCTGGCCGGAGGTCAACGTACCGAAGATATTCTTCAGAACTTCACGATTAGAGTTTCCATCTATAAGTTCCTGCGAGTGGGATATGATAACAAGTGACGCAAATAGTAGCCGGAATAAGCTTAGAGCGTTTGGCTTTCGTAAGTCGAAATCACTCATTTGGTCGCCCCCGCGATGTGATCTCTTGCGTTGCGCCCATTGCGACTCAGCAAGGAGAGCCGTGTTTGGGCGGAGCGCGTCAAAGTAAGCTTAGAGGCCGCCGGCGGGTATTATAAGTTCGTCCTTTGAGTACCGAATACATCCTTTCGAGGGTACGTTCCTCACGACGGAGTGGATGATTCCAACGTCTCCGAAGCAAGCGGAGCAATGTTACTTTCATCGATGCGATCGGAGACCGTGTTTCGGATGACTGGTCGTCACGATTTCTTCCGACTGTGCCCAAGTGCCGGCACACGCCAGCGGACAAGGCCAAGACCAACGAGAGCCAGCGCCGTGAAGCCCGCGCCTGCCAGGAAGGTCATCTGCGGTCCAAAAGCGTCCCAGAGCATGCCTGCAAGCAGGCTCGCGGCCAGCAGCGCGAGCCCGCCTGACAGGTTGAACATCCCGAAGGCGGTACCTCTCAGCTCCGGTGGCGCGGTATCGGCGACGAGCGTTGCCAGAAGCCCTTGCGTAAGCCCCAAATGCAGGCCCCAGAGGGCCACGCCGAGCGCTACACCGGCAAGGCTTTCAGGAAGTGCCAGCGCAAGGTCCGCAGCAATCAGGATCAAGAAGCCGAGAATCAGCACGGTCAGGCGATTGACGCGGTCTGAGAGCGCGCCGGCCGGATAGGCGGCAAGCGAGTAGACCACATTCATGACCACGAGCACCAGGGGAGCGAGAACGATCGACAAACCCATGTCCTGCGCGCGCAGTATGAGAAAGGCCTCGCTGAATCTTGCCAAGGTGAACACGGTAGCGACGCAAACGACGAGCCAGAAGGGCAAGCCCAGGCGCCGCAACTCGGGCAGACTCAACGGCGCGCGCACCTTGCGCAGGTCTGCAGGTCGAGCCGGCTCACGCACGGCAATGAGAAGCACCGCAACCGCCAGAACGCCAGGAACAACAGCGGCCCAGAACACGGTCACAAACTGATTGGCACTGAGCCACATCAGGCCGATCGCCAGAAGCGGCCCGACGAACGCGCCAACCGTGTCAAGCGACTGGCGAAGCCCGAAACTGGCGCCGCGCGCGTGAGCCGGGGCGATGTCTGCAATCAGCGCATCGCGGGGCGCACCGCGGATACCCTTGCCGATGCGGTCGACAAAACGTGCCGCCACCAGCCATTCGACCGAGGCGGCCAGCGGGAAGACCGGCTTGCTGAGCGCGGCGAGACCGTAGCCGATGACAGCCAGAAGCTTGCGTTTTCCCAGCCAATCGGACAGCGCTCCGGAGAAGACCTTGGTGATGGCGGCCGCCGCTTCGGCGACGCCTTCGATGATGCCAACCATCACCATCGATGCCCCCATGACGGTCACCAGGTAAATCGGCAGCAAAGCGTGGATCATCTCCGACGAGACATCCATCAGCAGCGAGACGAAGCCAAGCGCCCAGATTCCGCTGGGGATAGAGCGAAGGGAGGCGGGGGTGTCTTGCGACGTCTCGAACTGTTTCATATTCCCGCCCTTAGCGGTTCGATACTGCCGCGATCGCGCCTTTCAAGACTTAACGTGACGTCATTCAGACCAACGTCAGGGCACGCTGTCGGGCGAACTGAGAAACCGACCCCTCGGTTATGAGAGGAGGCATCGACGACTTGGGATTTCGCCTTTCCCCCGCATTGTCGAGAACGATGCACGGAAAGGCGATGCTTCAGCCATGAAGAGATGGCAGCGATGCTGCGGCTGCATGCGCTTGGCTGGGGAGCGAAGCGGCTGGCAAAGGAGTTGGATGCGCGCGCAATACGATGCGTCGGCTCACGACCCGTTGCTGCCGATGACTGGAGCATCGGTGTGAGGCAGCGTCCGTCCATTGCGAACCTTCGCGATCAGTCTAGCCAAAGCTCCTGCTTGCGCTCTTCAAATCCGAGCACGCGCTTGCTGTCGGTCCACCGTGCAACCTCGCCCTCCATTCCATCCGGGTCCTTGAAGGTCACCAGACGGACAGCGCCGAAATCTGTGATAGTCCCATCCGAAGCGCCGGCCTTCACCAGACGTCGTCTGACTTCCTGCAAGCGCTCTTCATCATCTACCTTAAGCGCGAGATGATCTATGTGACCTCTCTTCCCCATCTGCGTCGACCCATCTTCATACCCCGTTGGTTCCGGCATTTGGAACGGATGAAGGGCAAAGCCACCTCCCACGTCGATAAGCGAGTGGCGAAGAGTGCGGCCACCGGGACCGGGCTCGGACAGATCGAACTTCGTATCCGCGTCGAAGATTTCTTCATAGAAGCGAATGAAACGGTCCATATCGTGTGTGAACAACGTGAGATGGTGCGCACCGACGGTTACAGGCATATCGAGCCTCCCTTGCCGATAAGATAATATGAAAAGCATACCTTTTCGTATTGATCCAGGCGACCTGGACCCACGATTGCGATGCTCAGTCGCTGAAAGGCACCAGCGTCTTTAGCAGAGAGTGCTCGCTCGGTCCTTGCCCCAAACATTGCTTGCCAGTTGGTGCGCCTAAAGCACGGTCACGACCAGGGCTGTGCAGACTTCCTTGCCATCGAGACGGTAGCTGTGGGGAACGCTTGAGTCGAAATACATGGCGTCACCGGCGTTGAGCGACGTCTCCTCCCCGACCACATCGACCGCCAAGCGACCGCACAGAACGTAGATGAACTCCACGCTACCGTGCTGGTGCGGCTCCGATGTCGGCGCATCGAGCGGAAACTCGGCGTAAAAGGACTCCATTTTGCGGTTGGCTACCGGGTAATCCAGGCTTTCGAACAAGAATGTGGGTGGGGTCGCGTCCGGCGGCACGGGAAGCTTGAGCCGCTGTTCCTTCCGGACCACCGCGATGAGCGGCTTTTGCGTTTCGGCGGTGAAGAAATGGTCGAGGCCGACGCCGAAAACCATCGCGATCCGAAGCAGGGTCGGGAGCGTGGGAAACATCTGGCCGCGCTCGATCTTCGACAGCAGAGCAGAAGAAAGGCCGGTGTGGGCGGCGAGCTGCACCAGTCCCAGTTTCTTCCTAAGCCGCAGCGCCTTCACGCGGGGGCCGATTCCATAGCGCGCGAGCTCGTTGGTGAGCGTGTCGGAAAGCACGTCGCAAACTCCTTTTCGTCCGGTGAAACATTTCTAGCTGAATTATCGCCACGAGAAAATGAATTCTTTTATCACGAAAATTTCATTGGAAAGAAAATGAGTTTTCTCCAAATGACAATCCGTGCCGTTTGCATCGGCACATCGGTCCATCAACACGAGAGCAATGCCATGAAACTGAAAATCACGATTCTGGGCGCGGCGTTCGCCCTCGCAACGAGCGTCAGCGTGCTGGCCTCGGAAAGAGATATTGTGGATACCGCCGTTAAGGCAGGCCAGTTCAAGACCCTCGCAGCCGCGCTTGAGGCCGCAGGTCTCGTGTCCACCCTCAAGGGCGCTGGCCCGTTCACGGTCTTCGCTCCCACCGACGAAGCCTTTGCCAAGTTGCCCGCCGGTACCGTGGAAAACCTGCTGAAGCCGGAGAACAAGCAGCAACTCACTGATCTCCTGACCTATCACGTGGTCCCGGGGAAGGTGACCGCCGCAGACGTGGCAGGTTTGGATGAAGCCAAATCCGTGAACGGCAAGATGATCGACGTCGAAGTCGACGGCCGGTCCGTCAAGGTCAACGACGCCGTCATCACCGCAACCGATGTCGCGGCGTCGAACGGCGTCATTCACATCATCGATAAGGTGATCCTGCCTCCGCAAGGCTGATAATCCAGCTCCAACCCAGGAAAAAGACCATGAAGTTCATCAACATCCTGACCCTCATTTTCGTCATCGTGGGCGGGCTGAACTGGGGGCTTGTCGGCCTGTTCAGCTTCGATCTTGTGGCTGCGATCTTTGGAGCGGGCTCAGCGCTCGTCAGGATCGTCTATATCTTGGTAGGGCTTTCGGCGGCCTGGCAGGTCGTCCCGCTGTTTGCCTCGATGGGCTCCGGCGAACTGGCCGCAGAGCGAACCCGCTAGTCCTATGGAGGGGGCGGCTTCATAGGCAAGCGGTCCCCTCCATCTCTGCCATATGGATAAATCCTTGCTCATGTTGATCGCATTTGGGGCCGCGAGCTTCGGCGCGGCGGCAACCGGCACGATATTTCGGCCGGGCAATTGGTACAAACAACTCGACAAGCCGCTATGGCGGCCGCCGGATTGGCTGTTTGCGCCTGTCTGGACGGTGCTCTATGTGTCGATTGCCCTGTCGGGCTGGCTCGTCTGGCGCGAGGCAGGCATCGCCGGGGCGGCGCTGCCGCTCGGCATCTATGCATTGCAGCTTCTGCTCAACGCCGCCTGGACGCCGATCTTCTTTGGGCTTCAGCGACCGGGCCTGGCGCTGGTGGAGATCGTGTTGCTCTGGGGCTCGATTGTCGCCACAATTGTCCTGTTCTACCCGGTGAGCGCGGCCGCGGCCTGGTTACTGATCCCCTACTTGGCCTGGCTGAGCTTCGCGTCAGCTCTCAACTTCTCCATCTGGCGACGCATCCGCGCGAATACCGCCGCGAAGGGCGCTCTATGAAGCCGCGGTGGGTCGATGTGAAGGACCGGATCCAGCAGGGCTACCGGTATGCTCTGGTCGCGCCCGCCGGGGGTGACTTCCATCCCGATTTCCGGCCAGACCTGACGCCGGCGGAGATGCTGGCACTCGGGGTTTTCGGCGGTAAGTACATGACCGATTGCCGTGACGAATTCCCCCAAACCTGGTTCGCCAAGGCGCGCCTCTCGCCGCGGCGCAAAGATCCATCGCTCAACTGGTTCGGTGTGGATGCCAGCCAGCCGCTCAGCGTCTGGAGGGCCAAGGGTTGGATACATCCCGACGATCCGCGCGGCTGGTTCCAATGGTACTGCCGCTATTACCAAGGCCGTCGCGTGCCCGGCGAGGACGAGCGACAGATCGGCCGCTGGAAGGCAATACGCCGCCATGTCGGCCAGCTTCGCCGCGCCTGCGAGCCTGGTGATGGACGGTGCCGCCCGCGCCAGCGTCAAGCCTTGTTGCACTGGGCGTATGACAGTCGAGCGCTTTGAAAGGGAGTGTCGGCAAGTATGAGGCCTATACAGTCAACGCGAGTCCTTGGCTCTTAGGACATAACACCGCAAATGGCTCGCTATTGCTCGGTGTGTACACAGCCAAACCCTGTTCCTTAGTTGCCGCGGGAAGCGATAGGGCCGCGGCAAGATTACAGTCCTTCCCACTTTTACGTCCGCTACGGAATCCGATCATCGTCGTCGACGAACTGGTACGCAGCACGACAAATGATCCCGTGTCGGGTGATCCGAAAGAGATGCCCGGCCTATCAATGTCAAAAGAGCGGCCGTCAGACCAACGGCAGCCTTTCAGGTGTGGCGCGGAGACGCAGCCCAAAAAACCCGAGCAGCGCACGCAGCGACCGCCCTTACCGGACCAGGCGAGAGCTTTCGGTACGGCGTCTGACCGTCTGCAATGTCGATACTTGTGTTCCGGACCGGCCGGTTTTTGTCGGACCAGGTGCCGACCAGAAAGATCAGAACACGAATTCGACGGACGTCAGCGGCCAGGAGCCGCGGGTCCATTCGATCGGTACGCCGTTGCGGTCCTCATTGACGGCATTGATGCGGAATACGGGCGTTCCGGGCGTCAACCGCAGGATTTCCGCTTCGTCGGGCGATGCAAAGCCGCCACTGATGCGCGTCTCCGCCCGCCGGTAGTTCTCGATACCATGCGCTCGGAAAACATCGGTCACCGACTGACACGCGCCGTAACTCTGCTCGAAATCAGGAAAGAGATGGGCCGGAAAGACCTTGGTGTTGACGTAAACCGGCTGCTTATCGGACGTTCTGATCCGGCACAGCCGGATAATGGTGGTAGCAGGTGCGAGGCGCAACCGCTCCGCCACGACCGGTTCGGCCGGTTCCCGAAGGATCAGCAGCGTCTGGGTGCCGATTTCCTGGCCGTGGGCTTCGAAATTATCGAGAAAGCGCTGTCCGTCGCGAACCGTGAATGTCGAGGGCAGGTTTCGCACGAAGATGCCGACGCCCTTGCGGGCGGTGAGGTGACCCTCGTGCTGTAACTGCTGCAGCGCCCGGCGAAGTGTGATGCGGGTGACCGCGAGTTTCTCCGCCAGATGAGTTTCTCCGGGAAGTTGGCTGCCTGGCGCAAGGCTGCCGCTCTCGATCAGATTGAAGATGTGATCGTAGATCTGCTGCCAGATTGGCGTATCGCTGCGTGGGCGAAAGACCAGGCCGTCAAAGGCCACAAGGCGATTGCCGCTGCGCTCGTGTGTTGGAATTTTCGTATTCTGGTTCATGAAGCCTTGCTCACCGGCGATCGTTGTGCCGACCGTCGGTCTACGCGGGAGAGTCCAGAGGAATAGACGATTTGTCCATGAACCATGGTGGCCACCACACGCGGATGCGCCGGATCGCTGGCATCGACGAGGATCAGATCCGCCCGGGTGCCGGCAACAAGCAATCCGCGGTCCTCGAGGCCGGCTACCCGGGCCGGATTTGCCGAAACCAGATTCCAGATCGAGGGGAAGTCGCTGGCGCCTGGCGAAGACAGCCTGAAGGCAGCATGCAGGGGTGACGGATAGTGGTAATCGCTGGTCAGCACCGTGCAGAGCCCGGCTCTGATGGCCTCTGTGGCATTTAGCGCACCATTGTGACTGCCGCCGCGCACGACATTGGGCGCGCCGAGGATCACATCCTCACCCATTTGTCGCGCGGCCCTCGCCGTCTCGAGCGTCAGCGGAAATTCCGAGGCCTTTGCGCCGAGACCGCGAAAATACATACGTTCCTCGGGAGACGCTTCGTCATGGGCAAGAAGCACATTGCCATTGGCCCGTGCGGTCGCTGCCAACTTCTCCATCGCGATCGCCACCTTGGCCCGGCGGGACCAGATCTGGTCGAGCAACGTCATGTATTCCTCCCGGCTCAAGCCGGACCGTTCCGCCATCTGGCCGATCTTGCGGGCGATCGTGCCGTTCAACACCGAGCCTGTCGTATGATCGTTGAAGGCGATGATCGGTCGCGGCGAAAGTGAGAGCCATTGTATGACCTGCGCCATCTGATCAAGTGCGAAGGTTTCCCACCGCAGATGCAAACGCGTATCGCAGCCAAGAGTATCGCGGAGATCGCAGAGTGCGCCGATCAGGTGTTCGGCAGCGTCGAGCGAGCGAAGTCCAGGCTCCCATGACACCGTGACGCCGTGGAAGGCCGTGGTTACGCCATTGGCGACAAGCTGGCGGTCCGTATCTTTCAGCGCCAGTGCGGTGTCGAAGCGGACGCCCGGCCGCGGCATGATTTGACGCTCGAAGCCGTCGCCGTGGATGTCGACGATACCCGGAAGCACGAGCAGACCATCGGCATCGATTGTGGACGCATGGGACGCTTGCACCTCCGACAGTATTCCGCCCGTAACGCTCAGGTCCGTCTTTGCAAGCCCCCGGTCGGTAAGGACGCGACCACCCTGGATATGCCAGTTCACTGTATCCCTCAAAAAGCTACGGCTGCCGGTGGCGCCGACGAAATGTCACGAGCACGTCATCTGCTGCGTATAGGGGTAAGCGGGTAACAGTTTCCTGTCTATACAGCAAAGGAAAAAAGATGATCCGCACCATCGCAACCGCACTCGCCATAACGCTCGCTTCCGCCCTTCCAGCTTTTGCGGAACCGGTGAAATTCGCGGTAACCGACATGGAGGGACTGGAGGCTCTGCAGCAGGAATTCGGCGCTTTCCAGACCGCTCTTGAAGAGGCGACCGGCCTGGACATCGAACTGTTTCCGGTCAGTTCGCGGACCACTGCCGTCGAGGCCATGAAATCCGGGCAGGTCGATCTTGTCCTGACCGGTCCTGCTGAATACGTCATCATGAAGGAATTGGACGAGCCGAAGATTGTTGTTGCCTGGCAGCGCCCCGATTATTTCGCTCAGATCGCCGTACTGGCGAATGGGCCGATCCGCTCGATTGAGGACTTGAAGGGCAAGAAGGTCGCATTCGGCTCGATCGGCTCCACCTCTCAGCACCTCGGCCCGGCGCAGGCGCTGGCCGATTTCAACCTGAAATACGCCACCGATTACGAACCGGTGATCATATCGCGCAACATCGCGGCCGAGGCTCTCATCCGCGGCGACATCGCCGCTATCGGCTTGAATTTCGGCTATCTGAACTCGGTCCGTGAAGCGTTCCCCGACGTCGCCTTCTCGGTAGTCGCACGTGGCCGCGATCTGCCAAACGACATCCTTGTCGCTCGCAAGGACATTTCAGACGACGTGCTCGTCAAGGTCCGCGATGCCTTTGCGAAAAACGGCAACGAACTGATGAAAGCGATCCTGACCGGCGAAGACAACCAGAAATTCAAGGGCGGCTTCTTCCTGACCGATGTCAAGGATTCGGACTACGATTATGTCCGCTCGATGTATCGCACGATCGGGATAGAGACCCTTACCGACTTCGTAAACTGAGGCCTGCGTCCTTTTGCTTCATCGCAAAGGCCGGCGGCTAACCGCCGGCCTGCTTCGCAATCCCGGTCTGGGCCGGTCAGGGCCAAGAGGTCTACCATGACAGCAATCATTCGCGCGCACGACCTTGCAAAGAGCTATGCGAACGGAAAGGCCATTTTCTCCGATATCGGCCTCAACATAGCATCGCGCGAACGGGTTGCCTTGATTGGCTCGAACGGCGCTGGAAAATCCACGCTGCTCAAATGCATTATCGGCCTTCTGCCGTCGAGCGGCGGCGAGGTCGTCACCCTCGGCGAAAGTTTTCGCTCGTCGCCATCCGCCGCCCAGCTGCGGCGCATACGCAAGCAGATCGGATTTGTCTTCCAGCACCACGGATTGGTTAGCCGCCAATCCGTTCTCACAAACGTCTTGCAGGGGAAGCTCGGACTGCCCGGCGGCTGGCGCGGCTGGCATCATTCCATCGCTAGGCAACGCTGGCGCGAGGAGGCGATGCAGGCACTCGCCGATGTGCGGCTTCTCGGCAAGGCAGGCGCCCGCGCCGACGCGCTTTCAGGAGGGCAGGCGCAGCGGGTGGCGATCGCCCGGGCGCTGATACGGCGTCCGAAGCTTTTGATAGCGGACGAACCGGCGGCAAGTCTCGATCCGGCGGCTGGACACGATGTGATGCGCGTTTTTTCCGAGCTCACCCAGGAACATGCAATTACCTTGGTCTACACCACGCACGACATGGAACATGCTCTCGACTATTCCGATCGCATGATAGCGCTCAAGGCGGGCAGGATCTTCTTCGACCGGCCAACGGCGCAGGTGACCCGCGCTGATCTGAAAGACGTCTTCGATGCATGACCGCCTTTCGCCGAGCCGGGTTCCGTCGGTCTCGCCGCTCACTTTCAGCTTCGCCGTCGCTCTGGCGGCTCTCGTGATCGTTTCCGCCGGGCAGGTTGCGCCTTCGCCTGAGCAATTGGCAGGCGGAGTGCCCCGCATGGCCAATCTCGTCGGCCGCATGATACCTCCAAACATCGAGCCGGATTTCCTCCTGCGCGTGTTCTGGCGCATGATCGAAACCTTTCAGATCGCGCTCGTGGGAACGGCAATCGGTGTCGTCCTGAGCCTGCCTTTTGCCTGGCTCTCGGCCAAGGAGATAACCCCGATCGGCCCGTTCCGGCATGTTTCCAGGATGCTGGTTTCGTTGTTCAGAACCGTTCCAGACCTGGTCTGGGCGCTTGTTTTCGTGTCCGCCGTTGGTCTCGGGGCTGTTGCCGGAACGATGACCATCATCGTCGATACGATCGGCTTTTGCGGGCGGTTCTTCGCCGAGGCGATGGAGGATGCCGACAAAAGACCTCAGGAAGCGCTGTTTGCAATCGGCGCCGGGCGGTTTTCGGTCCTGTGCGGGGCCGTCCTGCCTGACGCCATGCCGTCGCTGATAAACACCACGCTCTTTGCGCTTGAAAAAGCAGTGCGCTCGTCCGTTGTTCTCGGCCTTGTCGGAGCGGGCGGCATCGGCCAGGAACTGAAAGTCGCGTTCGACCTGTTCCAGTACAAGAATGCCTCGACCATTATTCTCGTGATCTTCGTCATCGTGGTGTTGATGGAGTTCGTGACGGATCGCTTGCGCTCGAAGGTCCAGTAGTCGCAGGCCAGCCATGAGGTGCGGGCGCGTTGATGCTGATCAAGGTGCGCGATACCGGCGCTACCGATCCCCCTCAATTTACGCCACAGCCCACTACCAAGATTGCCGTTGGCACGGCCCCTGCCGTTTAACCCCTCGGTGCCGATATTCTCAACAATTGGGTGAGCCCGATGCCAGAAAATGGAAGGCGCGGGGGAGAGGGAGTAGCAGCAGCGGATGTGGCGGACGGAAAGTCGTTGCGGCTGCATCGGGTGGAGTCGCGGGTTTCTGGGTCACAAGTTTCAAAACAACTCTGCCTTCAGTCGGGCGGCGAGCAGATCCGCGAACCGCCGGGTTCGTTGCAGAGGCACTCGTGTGGGTTGCCAAAGCAATTGGATAGGCATTCTTTCAGCCTCGAATTCCGCAAGGACGATCTCCACCGTTTTCCGCTCGATGAGATCGGCGATTTGCCAAAAAGGGAGCCGCGCAAGTCCGATTCCCTCGCTTGCCGCGGTGCGTGTGACCGCAGCGCTGTTGGTGCACAGGCAACCTCTCACCCTAACGGACCGAAAATCGCCCTCGATACAAAAAGGCCATTCATCGAAGATGCCCTGGTCGGCCCGGACAATGCAGTTGTGCTCGGCGAGGTCCTGTGGGCGCTTCGGCCGGCCGTGCCTGGCGAAATAGGATTCGGCTCCGAAGGTGACGACGCGCATTGAATTCACGCGGCGCGCGATCAGGTTCTCGTTGGCGGACTCGCCGATCCGGACCGTAAGGTCGAGGCCTTCGTCGAACAGATCCACCTGTTCGTCGGAGGCTTTCAGCTCGACCTCGACCCGGGGATACAGGCGCAGGAAATCGCATACCGCCGGTCCGACATATGATGACGCGAACAGCACGGGCGCGCCGACACGCAGCAAGCCTGATATCTCATCCCTGGCGCCCGCGGCCTCGTTTCGCGCCTGCAGGATCTCTGCGAACGCCGGCTGGATGCGCTCGTAAAACGCTCGGCCGGCCGCGGTCGGCTCCGACTTTCGCGTCGACCGCTTGACCAGTTCGACGCCAACGGCGCTCTCGAGCGCCAACAGTGACCGGTTCACGGACTGCAGCGACCGGCGCAGGTGGCGTGAGGCGGCCGCCTGGCTGCCCTTTTCTACGACGGCCAGAAACGCCTGGAGATCATCTAGTCGCTCCATCACGCTTTTCCGCTTTGCGGCATGCTGTATCACCAAAGCCAACTATGGCGGATATGGTTCCGCGCGCCAACTTCCTTTCTGCAATCGCCGGTGATGCAGCAAGAGCAAGGGAATGCAGATGGAACCACGTCCTGGGCCCCCGACCAGAGCGTTAATGGATCCGGCCACCGGGGTCAGGCGCATCCCGCTTCGGCCCCACGAAATGCGCAAGGCCGTTACAAGCGTCGAAGACATGTTCGTCCTGGCGCATCTGGGCATTCCGCGGATCAACGCCTCCGACTGGCACCTGGGCATCGACGGTATGGTCGGGCGGGTCGCCTCCTGGTCGCTTGACGATCTCAATGCAAGGCCGAAAAGGACCGTCGAGGCGGTCCATCAATGCTGTGGAAACCCCCAGGAGCCGAAGGTTCCGACCAGGCGTGTCTCGAACGTCGTCTGGGGCGGCGTCGCCCTCGATGAACTGCTGCGCGACGTGGACGTCGATCCGTCAGCAAGATACCTGTGGTCCTACGGCTGCGATCACGGCCACATCGCGGGTGCACATGTCGATGCTTACGTGAAAGATCTGCCGCTCGATCGCGTGGCCCAAGGCGACGTGCTCGTCGCCTATGAGCTCAACGGCGCGCCGCTTCCGGCCGAACATGGCTTCCCGGCCAGGCTTGTCGTTCCCGGCTATTACGGCACAAACAGCGTCAAATGGCTTTCGCGCCTGCATCTTGCAGCCGATCGGCCGACCAGTGTCTTCACCACGAGGCTCTACAACGATGTCGTGGAAACGGCCGACGGCCGGTTGTTCCATCGCCCGGTGTGGGAGATTGCTCCGGAGTCGGTTCTCGTTTCCCCGGCTCCGGGAGCGATCCTGGCCCGCGGCCAGCCAACGCAGGTGTGGGGGTGGGGCTGGTCCTTTCGGCCCGCTGCACTGGTGGAGGTCAGTCTCGACGGGGGCGCTAGCTACCGTGCGGCCAGCCTCGAACCTCGCTGCGGTTGGGCATGGCAGCGTTTCTCCCTCTTGTGGCGGCCGAATGTTCCGGGGAAAATCGCGTTGCGGGTGCGGGCGGCGGACGAGGATGGGAACGTCCAGCCGGACAACGGCGCGCGCAACGCCCTACATACGGTCCACGTCACAGTCGAGTGAGGGAGATTTAATGCCGGTCACCTTGAAGCAGGGCGTTCGCCTGGCAAGGCATGAGGAACTGGATAAAATCAGCACGCTGGTCTCCGATGCCTTCGCATCGTTCCGGCACGCTCTGCCCCGGCACATCTTTGAACCTTACGTAAACGATGCCTGCGATCTTGCGGGGCGATGGGAGGATGCGAGCCTGGCGGTGCTCGAACATCAAGGACGGCTCGTCGGGACGGTCAGCTACTACGCGGAGGCTTCCCACGAAGACATGGGCTGGCCTCCCGGGCTGGCAGGCCTCAGGACCCTCGCGGTTGCTCCCTCGGCGCAGGGCCGCGGCTATGGCCGCGCGCTTTGCGAATGGTGCGTGATGCGCGCCCGCCAGCAGGGCGCAGGTGCCCTTGCGCTCCACACTGCCTCGTTCATGACGCCGGCATGCACGCTGTATGAGAACCTCGGCTTCCAGAGGCGCCCCTCCTATGACCTGTTCGCATCTGATATTATCGGCTTTGACCCGGCCCTCGGCGATCAAACGGTCATCGCTTACCTATTGCCGCTACAGCATGTCGACAGCCCTGATCGATAAAGGTCCGACCACTGTTGGAACGGTATGGAGCATCTCGCTTTCCGAGATGCTGTCTCGCAGCTTCCGTCCGTTGTTCCGATGCCCATGGATCCTAACTCGAGCTGTGAGACGCCAACCTCAACCGATCGGCGATTGCCAACGAGCCCGACGGGAGTTGGCCAGGTCTAACGTTGTCGAGCAATAAGGAGCCTGAAATGGGTGCACCTTCTCCTGAACTCTGCAATCTTTGGCTGGCGCGAGCTTTCAATGCCCAGGACGTCGAAGCCGCTGCTGCGATGTATCATCCAGATGTGTCGATCGTTCAGGTCGATCAAGTCCATGGTGGTACCAGGACAGCGCGTGGGCGCGACGGCATCCGCGAGACGATGGCCGCCTATATCGGCATGAAGCCTCACATGGACGTTGTCACGCATCACACCACGGTGTCAGGAGGCTTCGCCATGACCCGTTCGCAGTGGCTCATCAGGGGTGAGGACGACCAGCGCAGGCCGATCGAAGTGCATCATCACGGGATGGAGGTGCATCGGAAGCTGCCTGACACCACTTGGGCCTACTTCATTGACCATCCCTTCGGCGCCGATCCTTCCTGGGCGGTCGAAGCTCCGCCTGCGACCAAATAAGGAAGCCCGGTGGGAAGGAGAGGGCGTTGTTCGCCGCGTACCCCCGGAGAAGTTACCGTACCGCGAGGAGGCGCTTTGGCGACCATCTTCACACCGCAGCACATTTGCTTGCGTACATTATAGTGCCAGATAGTGCCAGGCCGGGATTGGTTTCGATTTCGGACTTGAAAGTCATCGACATGTGCCATATTTTTTGCACAAGAAATATAGCTATCTATATGGCGGAGCGCATCCTATGGGTCAGGCACTAAAGATACCCGGGCTGAATGAACCTCTCATCTTGTCCTATATGGACCGGGTCGGGAAAATTGCCATCGAACAGGTTGCGGACGGTTTTGGCATGTCCAAGGGCCAGCTGGCCCAGACCGCGGGCCTTGCTCGCGAGACCCTCTATCGGTCGGAGCGCAGCAGGACGGCAAAGACACAGGGACGTCTACGTGAAATGCTCGAGATCATCAGCCGCGTAATGGACTGGGCGGGCGGCAAGGAACAGGCGATGGCCTGGTATCGGGCTCAGCCGCTTCCAGCATTTGGCGGACGCACCGCTGAAGCGCTGGTGAAGGAGGGCAAGGCCGCTGCGGTCCGCGATTATCTCGATCATATGGCCGTTGGTGGCTTTGCTTGAGGTTTGTCAGAACCTGCTACAGGGCGCACGATCCACGTTGGTCTTTCAAGCCCACTTCCGGTGACGGGGCGGCAATCAGAGGCGCCCGGTTCAATCCCAAAGGTGTGCCGGCACTTTATCTGGCGTTGACCGTCATGACAGCGGTCAAGGAAGCCAACCAGGGTTTCGCACATCGGATCGACCCTTGCGTGCTGTGCTCCTACGAAGTCGATTGCGACGACGTTGCGGACCTGACGATAGAGCAAGGAAGGGGAGAATTCTCCGTCACGCTCGAGGACATGGCCTGCGCCTGGGCGACGGCTCTCAGCGATGGAAATCGCCCAGCGTCATGGTCCATCCATGACCGACTGCGGCCTCAAGGCATTGCTGGTATTCTGGTTCCGAGTTTTGCCCCGGGTGCCGAGACGGAGGATCGCAACCTGGTGCTTTGGGACTGGGGTCCGGATCTTCCGCACAGGGTAACTGTATTCGACCCGAGCGGCCGGCTGCCAAAGGACCAACTGTCATGGCGATAAAGCATTCGCGGAAGGGCAGGGGCGTTTTCGGCCGAGGTGTCAGCGCCAACCCAAGGCCGGGGCGATATGGGTCAGGATCGCTTCGATGACATGGGCATTGTAGTCGACGCCGAGCTGGTTGGGGACGGTGAGCAGCAGCGTGTCTGCCTCCATGATGGCGTCGTCCTTCTTCAGTTCCTCGATGAGGACGTCCGGCTCGGCGGCATAGGTGCGGCCGAACACGGCGCGCGTGTCCGCTTCGATGTAGCCGAAATGATCCTCGCTCTCACTGCTGCCGAAATAGGCGCGGTCGCGATCGTCGACCAACGCGAAGATGCTACGGCTCACGGACACGCGCGGCTCGCGTTCGTGACCGGCCGCCGTCCAGGCCGCACGAAAAGCCCGGATCTGGTCGGCCTGCTGGATGTGAAAGGGTTTTCCGCTCTCGTCGAACTTGAGCGTGGAGCTCTGCAGGTTCATTCCTGATTTCGCCGCCCATTCCGCGGTGGCATTGGTGGCGGCGCCCCACCAGATCCTGTCGCGCAGACCCTCCGAGTGCGGCTCGACCCGAAGCAGGCCGGGAGGATTGGGAAACATCGGCCGCGGATTGGGCTGGGCAAAGCCTTTGCCGCGCAAGACCTCGAGCAGCACCTGCGTGTGTCGCCGGGCCATGTCGGCATCGCTCTCGCCCTCTTGCGGGGCGTAGCCGAAGTAGCGCCATCCGTCGATCACCTGCTCGGGCGAGCCGCGGCTGATGCCCAACTGCAAACGCCCGCCGGCGATCAGGTCGGCAGCGCCCGCGTCCTCGGCCATGTAGAGCGGGTTCTCGTAGCGCATGTCGATGACGGCCGTGCCGATCTCGATCCTACGAGTCTTGGCGCCGGCGGCCGCCAGCAGCGGGAACGGCGAGCCGAGTTGACGGGCAAAGTGATGCACGCGAAAGTACGCCCCATCCGCGCCCAGTTCCTCGGCAGCCACGGCAAGCTCAATGGACTGCAGGAGTGCGTCGGATGCAGACCGCGTCTGCGACTGGGGCGAGGGCGCCCAGTGTCCGAACGACAGAAAACCGATCTTCTTCATGAGGCCGCCGCGTCAGGTGAGAGGTGTTCGCGTTATCTAGTTACGAAACCGTTGGCGCGCTACACCGAATTCGGGGCTGAAAGATGCAGAGAAGGGCAGGAGAGGGTTTTTTGCTGCAGCCCCTCTCCTTGGTGAGATTGATGCGGATTTTCTAATGGACAATCAGCCTGATGATGAGCCCACGCTTGGGGACAAGGAGATCGGTATCGGTCGCGCCATCTTCCAGCGATCAAGCCGGTTCAAGCGCACCAATGCTTGGCAGTGGAGGTGGCGCCGCTACCGAAGCAACTTCGCGCCTCACTCTACATCTCCGTCACAAATTTTGTCCGCAGATAGGCGTCAAGCCCTTCGATCCCGCTCTCCGAGCCATAGCCGGATTCATTGAAGCCACCGAACGGTGTTTCCGGTGTCGACACCATCATATGGTTGACGCCGACCATGCCGGCTTCAACTGCCGCCTCGGTCTTCTGGGCGAGGCTTAGATTGCGGGTGAAGACAAAAGAAGCCAAGCCGTAACGCAGCGAGTTTGCCCGCTCGATCATGTCGTCGAAGGTTGAGAAAGTGGTCGTCGGCGCGATTGGCCCGAACGGCTCCTCAGACATGATACGCGCCGTATCCGGTACGTCTTTCAGCAATGTCGGTGCGTAGAAGTAGCCCTTGTTACCGATACGATTGCCGCCAGTGACGACGGTCGAGCCTTTCGCCGTTGCGTCGCTGACGAAAGCGTCCATGGCGTCGAGCCGCCGAGGCGCAATCATCGGGCCCATTTGCGCGCTGGTGTCGAGGCCGTCCCCAACTCTGAGCTTTTCGGCGCGGGCTGCGAAGCCCTTGATGAAGCGGCCATAGACAGCCTCATGCACGTAGAAGCGGGTCGGCGAGGTGCATACCTGACCGGCATTGCGGAACTTGAATGCGACGACCGTATCAAGCGTCTTATCGAGATCGGCATCCTCATAGACGATGACAGGGGCGTGACCGCCAAGCTCCATGGTGCAGCGCTTCAACGTGTCCGCCGCCTGTTTCTGCAGCAGCTTTCCAACCGCAGTCGAGCCGGTCAGCGAGACCTTCTTCGGGATCGGCGAGGCGATAAGATAGGACGAGACCCGCGCAGGCTCGCCGAACACGATGTTGAGAACGCCTGCCGGAAGACCGGCGTCCTGGAAACAGTGGGCGATGGCCACGGCGGTTCCGGGCGTTTCCTCCGCCGGCTTCAGGATGATCGAACAGCCGGCGCCGAGTGCGCCTGAAATCTTGCGGATGACATTGCTGGCCGGAAAGTTCCAGGCCGCGAACGCAACGACGGGACCAACCGGCTCCTTGAAGACCATCTGCCGCACGCCGGGCAGCCGGGCAGGGACGATGCGCCCGTAGGCGCGCTTGCCTTCTTCCGCATACCAGCGGGTCGCATCGGCGGCGAACTGCACCTCGCCCGTGGCCTCGACCAGCGCCTTGCCGTTTTCCATCGTCAATATACGGGCGATGGTATCCTTGCGCTGCTCGATCAGGTCGGCGGCCTTGTTCATGATCGCCCAGCGCTGCATCGCGGTCATGGCCTTCCATAGCTTGAAGCCTTTGGCTGAGGCCGCAAGAGCGCGGTCGAGATCGGCCGCCGTAGCGTGCGGCACGGTTGCCAGCACCTCTTCGGTGGCGGGATTGATCAACGGTTCGGACTTGCCGTCCGACCCCTGGCACCACGCGCCGTCAATCAACAACTCGATCGTCTCTGGATACATGTCCTGGCCCTTTCTAGCCCGGCGGTCCCACGGAAAAGCCGCCGGCAGTGCACGTCGAAAATTTCCGCGATGGCTTGACCAGTACATTGTATACAGTATGGTGTCGACATGATTTTAGCGCGCATCCAAAAGTTATCGGTCGCCATCCCTGAGAATCTCGCCGAGATGCTGGAAGAGGAGATTATCTTCGGTCGCCTCAAGTCCCGGGAGCGATTGACCGAGGAGATGGTCGCCGCGCGTTACGGCGTCAGCCGGTCACCGGTACGCGAGGCGCTGAGGCTGCTCGAGCGGGACGGTCTTGTGATGCGCGAGGCCAGGCGCGGCATCTGGGTCTCGCCGATGTCGCAGCGCGATTTCGATGAGGTCTATACCTGTCGGATCGAGCTTGAGGGGTTGGTTGCCAAACAGGCCGCCGAATCCGCCGACATCGAAAAGAAGGCCGAGTTTAAGAACCTGCTGTCGGAGCTGAAGTTGGCTCAGGCCCGAAACGATGCGCGGCAGTTCTTCATCGTCGACGTGCGCGGTTCTTTCCTGACCTACACCCTAGCCGGCAACAAGACCCTGACGCGCCTGCTCGGCGGGTTGGAAAAGCAGGCCCTGCGGTATCGCTATCACGCCTATGAGCAGGATCCCAAGATCATCCAGCTCTCGCTAGATGATACGGCGCGCATCTATGACGCGATCACCGAAGGCGATGGCGAAAGTGCCAAGGCGATGACCGAAAACCTCATTCGGGAAATCTGGCAGAGCATGCGGGCCGGCATTCGCGATGCCTTCGGAGAGGGCTAGTTCGTGTCTGCGTTCTCATCAGCCTTCAGCGTCATCGATTCCCATACGGCCGGTCACCCAACGCGAGTCATATTGAGCGGCGTCCCGAAGCTCATTGGTTCGAGCGTGCGGGAGAAGCGGGACCATTTTCGTCAACGTTTCGACCATCTTCGCCCGGCATTGCTGCATGAGCCGCGTGGTCATGCCGCCATGGTCGGTCTGGTGCCGGTTGCCTCGGATGTCGCCGACTACGGCGCATTCTTCATCTCGTCCTATGTCTATCTCGACATGTGCGGTCATGGCACGATCGGCTTTGCCAGGACGCTGGCCTTCACCGGTCAGATCAGTGCGACGACAGGCGACAGTTTCACGCTGGAAACGCCGGCCGGGATCGTAACGGTTCATCTCAACTGGAACGAAGACGGTTCGCTCGACCGGGCGCGCATTGCCAATGTTCCAAGCTATGTCGGGCTCGAGCATCTGAGCGTTGTTGTCGAGGGTGTCGGCAATGTCGACGCCGCCATCGTCTATGCCGGCATGTGGTACGCGCTGGTGGACGCGGCTTCACTCGGATTCAAGCTCCTCCCGGACAGCGCATCGGCTTTGATGCAGGCCGGCGCCAGGATCAAGGACGCGATCAAGGCGGCAACGCAGGACATGCCGCTGTTCGCAGGCGCCGCCGCGCCGAGCGTGCTCTTCTACGATGCCACCAGCGAAAGCTCCGCGACGCATTTCCTGGTGCTGGAATCAAACAAGTTCGACAGATCGCCCTGTGGCACTGGGACCTCGGCACGACTGACTTATCTGCTGCAGAAGGGGCTGATCAGCCCCGACCAGACTTACCATGCCAGGAACATCCTCGGCGTTCCGTTCGAAGCGCGCCTGCAAGGCCGCGCCCAGGTCGAAGGCCGGGAAGCGATGATTGTCGGGATCGAAGGCGCCGCCTTCATCACCTCTACCCAGACCATCTACTTCGAGAAAGACGATCCTCTCTCGCAGGGATTCTTATGCCGCTAATCAGCCAATAACTCAGAAAGGGGAATGAAATGAAACTCACAGTCATTCATACGTTCATAGCCGCCTTGACCATCGGCCTCGGCCTGCTGTCGGCGCCTGTCGCCGCCTCGGCGGACGACAATCCATCTGCTGTCATCGACCAGATCCGCGCCAGCGGTGTTCTCAAAGTTCCGGTCATGACCGGCGAGGAGCCGGGCTATATCAAGGATCCGGCCACGGGGCAGTGGAGCGGCTTCTACTACGAGTTCCTGGGTGAGATCGCCACCCAACTCGGCGTCAAGCTCGAGCCTGTCGAGACGACCTGGGGCAATCTGGCGGCCGACTTCCAGTCCAACAAGATCGACATCGCCATCGGCGTGAATCCGAACCCGAAGCGCGGACTCGTCGTCGACTATCTGTGGGAGCCGCTGTTCACCGACGCCTGGGCCGTGCTGACGCCTCCCGACAAGCCGGTCAAGACCTGGGCCGAACTCAACTCGTCAGACAAGACCGTCGTCGTGCAGAAGGGCAGCACGATGCAGGTCGTTGCCGAAGCCCTGTTGCCGAAGGCGAAGATCACGCCGGTGGAAGATCGCGGGCTGGCGCTGATGGAACTCCAGGCTGGCCGTGCCGATGGCGTAGTCTTTTCCATTTTCGATGCGCTGCAGATCACCAACCAGAAGATCGGCAATGTCTCCCTTCCTGAGCCGATCCTGCGCAATCCGGCAACGCTTGCCGTTGCGCGCAAGCCCGGCAATGCCGGCTTCATCAACTTCCTGACCAACTGGATCCTGCAGGAGCGTTCGCTCGGCCTCGCCCAGGGCAAGCTTGCCCGCGCCTGGGAGGCCCGCGGCATCGATCTGTCGATCCTTCCGGCAGGCTTCAGCTTCTGATCGCAACAGCCTGGCCGCAGCGTGACGCGGCGGTCAGGCCTCCACTGGCGCGTCTCCCCAGCTGGACGTGCACCGCACCAGTGAGGACACTATGTTCGACTATACGGTCATAACCAACAACATCGGGTTGCTGTGGCAGGGCCTCCTGATGACGCTCTACTTCACGGTGATCACGATCGGCGCGGGCCTGGTGCTGGGGCTCTTCGTCGGGCTTATCCAACTGAGCACGTTCCGGCCGCTGGTCTTGCTCGGCCAGGCCTATGTCGAATTCTTCCGCAACATTCCGCTGCTCGTCACGCTGTTGTGGGTCTACTACGCCTTCCCGATCTTCGCCGGCATCAATGTCACCAAATTCTGGGCCGGCTTCATCGGCCTCAGCTGCTACGTGGCGTCCTTCTATGCCGAGATCCTGCGCGCCGGCGTCCAGTCGGTCGATCCGGGCCAGACCGACGCGGCGACCGCGATCGGCATGTCCTATGGCCAGCGTATGCGTAGAATTATCCTGCCGCAGGCCTTTCGAAAGATGATCCCGCCGCTGGCCGGTCAGTCGATCATCCAGATGAAGAACACGACGCTTCTGTCGATGATAACGGTCCCGGACCTTCTCTATCAGGCCAGCTACATCAGCAGTTTCACCTATCGGCCGATGGAGGTTTATACCGCCGTCGGCGTCATCTTCCTGATCATCCTGATCCCGCTGACGCTGCTGTCCAGGAAACTTGAAAAGAGCGGGGCTAGCGCGAAATGAGCACCACCCAATCGAACGCTCCCACGCCGGAGAAGGGCAAAACTTCCGTGCTGCGGCTGGATCGCATCTGCCTTAAGTTCGGGGACAAGCGCGTATTGAACGGTATCGACCTCTCGGTTGTCGAAGGCGAGGTGGTCGTGCTGATCGGCGCCAGCGGATCGGGCAAGACATCGCTGCTGCGCTGCATCAACCTGCTGAACACACCGACCAGCGGCAGCATCGTCATCGACGACGAGGTTCTGTTTCACAGGCAAGCCGATGGCAAGAACGGCACCCCGATCCCCAACCAGGAAGTCAACCGGATACGCTCGAAGACCGGCATGGTGTTCCAGCAGTTCAATCTCTTCCCGCACATGACCGCGCTCGAAAACGTCATGGAAGGCCCGGTCATCGTCAAGAAGGAGCCGAAGGAACAGGCTCGCCAAACCGCGCTGAAGCTTCTCGACCTGATGGGTCTGGCGCAGCATGTGGAAAAATATCCCCGCCAGCTCTCCGGCGGCCAGCAGCAGCGCGTGGCGATAGCTAGGGCAATGGCCATGCAGCCGAAGGTGATGCTGTTCGACGAGCCGACCTCGGCGCTCGATCCCGAACTGGTCGGTGAAGTGATGAAGGCGATGGTCGAACTGGCGAAGAGCGGCATGACCATGGTGATCGTCACCCACGAACTGGGCTTTGCCTTCGAGGTCGCTGATCGGGTGGTGTTCCTCGACCAGGGGCTGGTCGCGGAGCAGGGGCCACCATCCAAGGTGCTGCTGCATCCCGAACATCCGCGCCTCAAAAGTTTTGTCGGACGCTTCCATGAATCGGCGGATCTGCTTCGCCCATTCCTCGAGGCGCGTCAGGCCGAAAAGGCGTGTTGAAGGCACGCCTGCTTCACGCACAACAGTCAAGCGGACATCGTCGAATGCGCCCCCCTTCGAGTTGGCCGCAAAAGGAAAAATATCAATGACGCTGAGTTTCGATCCCGCCACAATCGCCATCCCAAGGGGGCATCATATCGGCGGGCAGTTCATGGAATTGCCCGGCACGGAAATCGAAGTCCTCAGGCCGTCCGACCTCCAGCACATGGGCAGGATCACCGACGGTGGCGAAGTCGCGGTGCAACAGGCGGTCGATGCCGCCAGGAAAGCACTTGCGCAAAGCCGTTGGGCGAAGATCGCGCCTCGCGACCGCGCCGCCGTGCTGTTGCGCTTCGCGGCATTGATCAAGGACAACGCCACCTACCTTGGACAGCTGGAGGCGATGGGATCGAGCCGGCTGATTTCGATGACCATCACCCGCGACGCGGTTCGCACCGCCGGCGTCGTGCGCTACTACGCCGAGTTCTGCGACAAGATCGAAGGCACGGTCACCTCGACCGAGGCGAATGCGCTGAGCATCGTCAAGCATGAGCCCTACGGCATCGTTGGCGCGATCGTTCCGTGGAACTTCCCGATGATCACCGCCGCCTGGAAATTCGCGCCGGCGCTGGCCGCCGGCAATGCAGTGGTGATGAAGACTTCCGAGCTGACGCCGCACAGCCTTCTCGCCTTGGCCGAGCTGGCGGGCAAGGCCGGCGTTCCGGCCGGCCTGTTCAACGTCGTCAACGGCTATGGCCACACGACGGGAGCGGCGATCGTGCGCCATCCCGATGTCTTGAAAATCTCGTTCACCGGCTCGACGCAGACCGGTGCTGGGATCATGACGCTGGCGGCCCAGTCCGGCATCAAGCCGGTCACCCTCGAACTCGGCGGCAAAAGCCCGCAACTGGTGCTAGCCGATGCCGGGGATATCGATGCGGTGGCCGGCCGTGTCGCGGCGGCTTTCATGGACAATGCCGGGCAGGTCTGCACAGCGGGCTCGCGGCTGATCGTCGAGGACAAGATCGCGGATCAGCTCGTCGAGCGTGTCATCGCCCGGGCCAAGGCGATCAAGGCCGGTGCGACCTGGGACGAGACGACGACCTTTGCTCCGATCATCAGCCGCAAACAGCTCGAGCGGATCGACACGATGGTCCGCAACAGCGTCAACCAAGGCGCTTCGGTGGTCACCGGCGGTACGGTGCTCGAAGGCCGCAACGAGGGCAGCTTTTTCGCGCCGACGATCCTGGAAAACGTTTCCGACGACAATATCGGCTTCAAGGACGAGTTTTTTGGTCCGGTCCTGACCGTGCGTACCTTTGCCGACCTCGAGGACGGTCTCGCCCAGGCGGCGCATCCAGTCTACGGGCTTGCCGCCAGCGTCCACACCACGGACTTGAAGAAAGCGCTCAAGGCAGCGGATTCGATCGAGGCCGGCATGGTCTGGATCAACCAGCACGGGCGCGGCCCGGAGTTCACCTATCCGGCCGGCGGCTACAAGGGGTCCGGCTTCGGCAAGGATATGGGCCGCGCCGGAATCGAGGCGTTCCTTCGCCAAAAGGCCATCTGGGCCAACTACGCCTGAAGCGAGCGCACGCCTATGCAATTCGACTACATCATTGTCGGCGGCGGCTCGGCCGGAGCAGTGCTCGCCAGCCGTCTTTCGGAAAACGGCACCAAGCAGGTCGCGCTCTTCGAAGCCGGACCCGACACACCTCCAGATGACGTCCCGGAGGTGATCGCGGACAGCTATCCCGGTCTTTCCTATTTCGACCCGAAATACCACTGGACGGAACTGCGCGTCTTCAACCGCTCGCCGAAGCAGAATGCACAAGTGGTCAAGACTGCCAAGCTCGAACAGGCCAAGGTGATGGGCGGCGGTTCCAGCATCAACGGCCAGTTCGCCGTGCGCGGCCTGCCGCATGACTATGACGAATGGGAAGGGCTCGGCCTCGCCGGATGGGGATGGGACGGCATGCTGCCCTACCTCAAGAAGCTCGAGCGCGATCTCGATTTCGACGGCGATCTCCACAACAAGACCGGCCGGATTCCGATCCGGCGGGTCTTCCCGCAGGATTGGGCCGGTTTCACCAAATCCGTCCTCAAGGTGACGGAAGCCGAATACCCCTACCGGCCGGACTACAATGCCAGCTTCCAGGACGGATCGTTCCCGCTGCCGCTGTCGAATGAGAACGACCGCCGCGTGTCGACAGCGACCGGCTATCTCGACAAGGAGGCGCGCGCCCGCGAAAACCTGCATATCTTCGCCAACGCCTTCGTCGAGAAACTAGTGACCAGCGGAACGCGCATCACGGGCGCCGAGGTCACGATCGATGGCCGGACGAACACCTACTATGCCAATGAGACGATCGTTTCAGCCGGCGCCTTGCACTCGCCGGCCATCCTGCTTCGTGCCGGCATCGGACCGGCGGCGCAACTGAAGCGGCTGGGCATCGAGGTCATAGCCGATCGGCCGGGCGTCGGTGAGAACCTGACCGACCATCCGCATCTGGCCGTCGGCGCGCATTTCAAGAAGTCCGCGCGTCTCAAGCCTGGCCAGCGGCGACACATTTTTCTCGGCGTCAGATACTCCTCGAATTATGCCGACTGCCATCCGGGCGACATGCTCTTGATGCCCGTCAACCGCGCAGGCTGGCATCCCCTCGGCAAGGCGATGGGCGCGCTCAATGTCTGCGTCAACAAATCCTATTCGCGCGGAACCGTCACTTTGAAGACCTCGGCGCAGGCTGAGGAGCCGATCGTCGATCTGAATCTCGCCTCGGACGGTCGCGACCTCATGCGCCTGGTGGATGGCTTCAAGCGCATTTGCAGGATCATGGAAACGCCTGACGTCCAGCAACACGTCAATACCTGGTTCCTGGCGGGCTACAGCGACGAGGCGCGTGCGCTCAGCGTCCGCAAGCCGTCGAACTGGGTCAAGACGGCGACGGCCGCCTACCTCTTCGACTATGCGCCGTTCTTCCGCGAGATATTGCTCAGGCGCAAGTTCGGCACCACCGACCGCATCCATGCGATGGTCAGGAACGAGGAGCTGATCGCCGATTGGGTCAAGCAATCCGTCTGGTCCGGCTGGCATGTCTCTGGCACCTGCAAGATGGGCAGCGATAACGATCCGATGGCAGTGCTCGATGCCGAGTGCCGCGTGCGCGGCGTGCAGGGGCTGCGGGTCGTCGACGCCTCGATCATGCCGACGATCATCGCCGCCAACACCAACATCACGACGATCGCCATCGCTGAAAAGGCGGCGGACCTGATTTTGCATTCTCGACAATAGCAAAGGACCTCAAGGCTATGCGCAAGAACAAGGTTAAAGACATCTGGGCCGCCGGCGGCGAAGTGGTGACCGGCTGGCTGGGCATTCCATCGTCGATCTCGGCGGAACTGATGGCCCAGCAGGGCTGGGACGCGCTGACGGTGGACCTCCAGCATGGCGCGACCGACTACATCGATGCGGTGCCGATGCTGCAGGCGATCTCGACCACGGACACGACGCCGCTGGTGCGCGTGCCCTGGAACGATCCGGCCATCATCGGCAAGGTGCTCGATGCCGGCGCCTATGGCGTGATCTGTCCGATGGTCAACACCGCCGAGGAAGCGGAGGCCTTCGTCAAGGCTTGCCGCTATTTCCCCAAGGGCGGCCGCAGCGTCGGTCCGCTGCGCGCCTCGCTCTATGCCGGCGCGGACTATTTCCAGCATGCCAACGACACCATCATCACCATGGCGATGATCGAGAGTGAACAGGCGGTCAAGAACCTGGAAGACATCCTGAAGACGCCAAACCTCGATGCCATCTTCGTCGGCCCGTCGGATCTGGCCGTGACCATGGGCGAGGCGCCGGGCTTCGATCCCCGCTATCCGGCCGTCTATGAGGCGATCGAGTACATCGCCGCCAAGTGCAAGGAAGCCAGCGTCATTCCCGGCATCCATTGCGGCTCGGTCGCCTATGGCGTCGACATGCGCAAGATGGGCTATCGCTTCATGGCCTATCTCTCCGACTTTCGCATGCTGCAGCAGATGGTGTCGCGTTCGCTGCCGGCCTTCCGCGCCGGCACGCCGAACCCGATCGCACCCTGATCGGCACAATCCGGATCGATCGTCATGACACCGACAAGCACGCGGCGCGGCAAGGTGACGGTCATCGGCGCCGGCATTATCGGGGTCTGCACCGCGAACTACCTGCTCGAGCAGGGTTTCGCCGTCGAGGTGGTCGATCCTGCCTTGCCGGGCTCGGAAGAGCAGTGCTCGTTCGGCAATGCCGGCGGCATCTGCCCGGGATCCTGCATCCCGAACTCGATGCCAGGCGTGCTCGGCAACGTGCCGAAATGGCTGATGGACCCGGAAGGGCCGTTGATCGTGCGGCTGGCCTATCTGCCGCACGCACTGCCATGGCTGCTGCGCTTCCTTGCCGCCAGCCGCAAGCCCCGCGTCGAGGAGATATCGGCGGCGATGCGCTCGCTGCACCGCTATACATTCGAGTGCTACGAGCCATTGATCAAGGCTGCCGTCTGCGAGGACTTGCTGCAGAAACGCGGCCAGCTTTTCGTCCACGAAACGGCCGATGGGCCTTCCAAGGGCGCTTATGGCTTGGGGCTTCGCCGCGAGCACGGCGTCAGGGTGGACATCCTCGATGGCGACGAAATCCGCCAGCTCGAACCGGCTCTGGCGCCGATCTTCAAGAGCGCGGTCTATCTGCCCGAACAGGGGCAATGCCCAAACCCCGGCCGGCTTGTCGCTAGGCTCGCCGAACATGCGGCGCGTCAGGGCGCCCGCTTCGTGCGCGCAAAAGTGCTCGGCTTCGACATGGCCGCCGATGGCCCGTCGGCGCTGCGGCTTGAGGGCGGCGGGAGCATGCCGGTGGAGACCGTGGTGGTTTGTGCCGGCGCCTGGTCCGGCGAGCTTGCCCGCAAGCTTGGCGACCGCATTCCGCTGGAGAGCGAGCGCGGCTATCACATCATGGTCAAGGGCGCCGACACGGGCCTGCGGATCCAGACGATCTCGGCCGACCGCAAATTCGTCGCCTCGCCGATGGAGGATGGACTGCGGATCGCCGGCAATGTCGAGTTCGCTGGCCTGCAAGCACCAGCAAACATGCGCCGGGCGGACGTTCTTCTCAAACAGGCGCGGCCGATGTTCAGGAAACTGGAAGTTGGCGAGGTCACGCGCTGGATGGGGCACCGTCCCGGCACGCCCGACAGCATTCCGGTCATCGACCGGGCATCGCGGGCGAAGAACGTCATCTACGCCTTCGGCCACGGCCATCAGGGCCTGATCGGGGGCGCCGTCACCGGCAAGATCGTGTCGCAGCTTGCCGCGGGTCTGCCGCCGGCAATCGATCTGACGCCTTTCCGGGCTGATAGATTCTGATTGATCGGCGGTTGTCTGCTGGCGAGGCTGGAAACTGCTTAGGCCAGCGATTGCCAACGGACACGCTCTCGCAGGAGGAAATGACGACGTGATCGCGGATGCAAAGACAGATTTGGACGCAGCCGATCAGATCGATCCGCAGACCGTCTACACCGTGCTGATCTGCGATCTGGTCGGCCTGCGCTTCGGACCCGACGGCAAGCCTGACCCCAGCGAAGTGCGCACGCATATCGAATTCAAGGGCGGCAGCTTTCACGCGGCTGCGCTTAGCGACAGGACAGAACTCGAGCGTGGCCGGGTGCATTTCTTCTACCAGCCGGATCTTAGCACCCGTGAAGAGCTGCTCGAAGCCGCGAGCGACGGGCGCTATGACGCGGTCATTGCCGCCGCGACATTCCTGCCTCCCGAAACCGTCTTTCCGCTGGCCGGCGTGCGGATCGGTGCCGGCACCGGCAATATGGGCTCACGCTCCTGGGGTGGCGGCAGTGGCGATGGCGGCACGGCGGTGCTGATGAACACGCCCGGCATCAACAGCCGCGCCACCGCGCAGATGGTGATGAAGGCGATCCTCAAGGTCATGCCGGATCTCCCGATCGAAAGGCTTCACGGCCGGGTCGCGCGGGGCGCGTTCGACACCGGCAGGGACCTGCGCGATTTCCCCACCGAGAAGCTCGAAGGCAAGACGATCGCGATCGTCGGCTACGGCAATATCGGCAGAGAGGTGGCCAAGCTTGCCCGCGCCTTCGGCATGCGCGTGGTGATCCACGCACGGCCGCGCCACCGGGAGTGGATAGAGGCCGAGGGATTCGCCTATGCGCTAAGTCCTGCCGAGGCGGCTGAGGGCGCGGACGTGCTGAGCGTCCATGTCGGGCTGGGCAAACTGAATGCGCAAACCGGGAGCTATGCCAATGCGGGGCTGGTCGGCGCGGACGTCCTGTCACGTATGAAGAATGGTGCGGTGCTGATCAACTACGACCGCGGCGAGCTTGTCGACGTTCAGGCTCTCGAGGGCGCGCTCGCCTCTGGCCAGCTACGTCACGCCGCCATCGATGCCGACCTGTTCAGGGACGCTTCGACCGGCAGCCTTTCCGGCCCGATGCTGCCTTATCTCGACTTGGTGGAAAAGCACGGCGCCAAGCTTGAACTTCTGCCGCACGCCGCAGCCGATACGGACCATCCTTCGCGCGTCGCCGGAGCCAAGCAAGCCGTCGACGTGATCTTCGACCTCATCTGTCGCAAATCGGTGACCAACGCAAAAGGCACCGTGCCGTCAGACTACGTTTCTCTAGGGGCGACCACCCCCTCCGGCATTGGACCGGTGACGGAACGTGATCTTTTGAAATTGACCGTGCAGGAATGTTCGGAACTGGCTGATCTCTGTGATCGACAATCCCGGTTGTGGAGGGCTCTTTCGGACGCGCGTCCGCACGAGCGCGGCAAGATCGTCGCAGAACAAGGCGAAGAGCTTGTCCGGCTGATAAATCGCCTTTGCCTTGGTATCGAACAATCGAACCTCAGAGGTCCGTATCACCAGAATATTATTCCGGGATAGCGCGAGCCAGCGGGCGGGCAGTGCTTTTTGATCCGCACCTGGCCAAGGACTTCGAACGAACCATCGCATCCGCCGAAGCGCGGGTCTTCATCGCAAATATCCGCCTGCTCACGCGCAGGCTCGCAGGGCCCTGAAACCACGACGCTCATTTTGATTCAGACACTCAGCACTGCTCACAAGCATAACCGCGTGAGTTCTGCCGGTCGGCCGCTGGCGCCATCAACGACAGTCGCACCATCAACAATGAGGTGGCCGGCTGATCCGCCGTCTTGGTCAGGGCGGCGGCATTTGCTCAAGCCGTAAAAGCGATGCAGTTGCCGGCAAGCTCGCGGCTGACGCTCTCTCACCGCGTCCGGAGTGCCTGAGGAGCGATGTAAGTTGAACTACGGTTAGGACCTGACGTTCAGCACGCGGCGTTTCGTGCGAGATCGTGGATACGAGTGCTAGAAAACCTACCTGTTAGAATGGGGTATGTGGAGCGCGTAGCGTGTGTGCCTACGCTCCCCGGTCCTTGTAAGCGCGCCCTTCGTAACCAAATCCTGTAAATCTCTGGTAGCCGTTGCGCGTGATGCCTGCGTGATGGCGATGTAGTTTTCGGCGCTGAGACCACCCTTGAAGCCGTCGATCCCCTCGCGGAACATACGAGCGATAACCTTTTCCTGCCGCTCGTTGAACTGATTGCGGTGGCGTTCGTAAAACTTGGCCTTGGCGACGGAGAATTCGACACGGGCTAGCGTTACACGCTGCGCTTCAAGGATCGTGTTGGCGAAATAGAGCAGCCAATCTGTAATCGCGTTGCTTTTGTTGCTGGCTTCCAGGCTGTCGTAATAGGCCTTGCGGTGGCGTTCGATCGTGTACGCCAAAGCAATGAGGCTGGGCTCGCCCAGGTTTTGTGCCAGCACCTTTTCGCAAAGGGCACGCCCTATGCGGCCGTTGCCATCCTCGAACGGGTGAATGCTCTCGAAATAGAGGTGCGCGATCCCGGCACGCGTTAGCGCGGGGAGCGGTGCCTTGCCTTTGGGCGAGGTGCCGTTGAACCAGGCGGCGAAGGCATCCATTTCAGTTTTCACCCGCGCCGAGGGCGGCGCTTCGAAATGCACCTTGGGCTTGTCCAGCCGATTGGAAACGATCTGCATGGCATCCTCATGCTGGCGATAGTTGCCGATCGTCTCGATGCGTCGCTCACCCGACATCACCATCTTGTGCCAAGCGTAGAGGGTGCGATGCGAGAGCGGATCGGCAAAATGCAAATACACATTGGCCATCATTTCGGCGATACCGCGCTCGGCGGGCGGAATGCGCCTGGTCTCGCTGCCCAGCCCAAGTTGCTGGCGCAAGGATGATTGCAGGTTCGCGCGGTCAAGGTACTCTCCCTCAATCGCAGATGTCTTCAAGGCCTCTTCACTGATAAGATCGATGCGGATCTGATCGCGATCGTCGGAACCGACGTGACGAAAGACGCCCAGGAATTCGCCCGATCGCAACAGGAACTCGCTTTCCAGCGGTTCCAATACCTTCTTGTCGTAGGCAAAATACGGCCAGTCAGCCTGCTCCCAATTCCATGCCATGAGCTATAGAGCACCTTTCTATAACTCATCCTGTCATAGATAATGATCTATAGCAATCTTCTCTATGCCTCAGAGCCAGGGACTTCACCCCAGGCGCGATTCAACGACAGTCCGCTCATGACGCATATTGATCATCGTCACTGCCGATGTCACTTTGCGAACCCGTCGGCATCATCAGCACCATGTACGCCACATCGCAGCTGCGACGATCGCGACAACCATACGGCCATTCAACTGTCTGTGGCGGAACCATACGAGACAATGCGGGAAGATTTATGATTTTGGGCCCACGAAAAAGCTGAAATCAGTCTTCTTGTGACGTCCTCCGGGTCCACGATTCAGTTCGCCAGTCTTGGCGGTTTTTCTACCGTCTCAGAATAGTTTCGACATTCCCGTCGGTTAGCGGCGGCGGCAACCGCGACATCAAACGACTGTTCGCATACTCTTCGATCGAACGTATGGGAAGCGTGCGATATCGGGCCCAACGGTCAGAGCGGCCCTTGGACCGTTGGCGTTGGATCACCTCGCCAAATCATCCGATAGATGACCCCCTGCCGAACCGACTGTACCGCAGCAGGCCTCAACGCAACGAGGCAGGTGCCGCCCTTGTGTCTCACCGAGGGATAGATGATACCGTTGAGACCCACGACCCGGGCACTGTCGGCCAACGCGTTGCCAACGGGATAGGCCTTCGCCTTATCCGGATCGAGCGATGGATGACCAGAAACCTGTCGCAGATCGAGGAAATCGCCAGCGAGACTGCAAAACATTTCCGCATATTCGACGGTGGCGTTGAAGTCGCCCGCATCCGCCAACGCGTTCGTCAGGTGATAGCCTACTTCACTCAGGCAGGTGGCGACGTCGAGAGCGGCGTACCAGGCACCGCGGTCGGCGCCATTGAACCGGTTGGGTTGCTGCGGCTTGGCGTAGGCAAAGGATGCATTGATGAAGTGTGCATGGGGCACGTCGTAGACGAGTTCGTTGGCGGCAAGACCTGAAATGCCTCGGTCCTGGGCGATAAGCCGGGTGCTCGTTGCTCCTTCAATTTCCGCCAGGAGATCGAGTTCATCATCGCCGTCCACCAGTGGGACAAGCACCGCCGCGCGAAGGCGCGCCGTCGTCACCAATCGGACAGTCTTCGGGAACGCCTCGGTGACGACCGGCACACTGTCGATCGACAATCACAGTCCTCCACGGACTGCATCGACATATCTGCGCACCTCGAGCATCTGTGGAATGCCGCCCCTCATCATCGACTCGATGGGATTCATGCGGGCGAAGAGGGGACCCTTGTTGTCGAGCTTGGGCCAGCGATCGGCCATATCGTCAGCGAACAATAGGTGGAGGCCCTTGTAGATCCCGACCAAGGCCGAGATGCGGGTCAACTGGTCCTGGCTGAGGGACTTGTCCTTTCCCCCTTGCTTCAGCCGCTCCCAGGTGCTTGTCGAAACGTCTAGCAGTGCCGCGGCCTGTTGCCCCGTAAGTCCCCAATGCTCGACAAGACGCTTATAGGCCTTGAGCGCCACCTTCGACAGTCTGGCGCGATCGGCTTCGGCAGAAAAGTCCTGTCGTTCCGGCAGGATGGTAGGTGGGCGCGCGGCGGTAAGCATTGGTTCTCTCCATCACTTGATAGTGAACCCATACATCAGATGATGGCAAACTGTCCAGAATGCAAGCCCTGGTCGACGGGCAACCAAGAGCAACTGGGTTGCTGCATCAGGACGCCGGCGTTGAGGTAGGTCACGGTCGCATCTGCGAGCCCAGCGCCGCCTTTGGCCAATCCGAGAGCAAGGTGATGCCGAACCTTGGCGAAGCTTGGCGGAGTCGCTCGATCTCCTCGGGTGTCGGCGGTCCTACGGCTTCGTCCGGTTGATGTTCGTGGCCACCTTCCTCGAGAAACCGGTCGAACAGAGCTGGGACCCCGATCAAGATATATCTGCAAGGATTGCCGCTCATGTTCATAAGCTGGTGCGGAATGCCGCGCGGCAGGAAGATGCTCTCGCCAGCGATCAGGCGCCTAGGTTGGCCGTCGACCACCGCAGTCAGCTCGCCTTCGACAATGTAAACCGTCTCGTCGTCCTTGGCGTGGACATGGATCGGCGTCCTCGTATTTCCGTCGCTTTTGTTTTCGAAGAGGCAGAACTGCCCCGCGGTCTGTTCTCCGGATAACAGGCGTTTCATGACGACGCCCGCAAGAACGAACTCCTTGCTGTCGATATCACTCATCGTCGTTTCCTTTCCACGGATCGTAGAAGTAAAGGGTGGCGGGATCTCCATTCAGCGAGCCTAGAATACCCAAAGACGATCGGCGCCGCGATGCGCCGGTCATGGTACGAACCTCGATCAGTCCTGGTGCGCGATGATCCAGTCGGCTGCCGCCGCTAGATCGGCGACGGTTGCGGTCGGGCGCGGATCAAACCGTTCCTCGTCGCCTTGCCGGTATTTACCCGTCCGCACCAGCAACGCGCCCGAAAGTTCGGCGCGCAGGGCGCCAGCTATATCGGCCTCGGCGTCGTCGCCGACCATGATCGCCTGATCTGGCGCACAGTCCATGCTTGCCAGCGCCGCCAGAAAGAATGCCGACGAGGGCTTGCCAAGAACGGTCGCGCGTTTCAGCGAGGCAAATTCCAATGCCGCTACGAATGGCCCTGCATCGAGGCTGAGCCCGCCGTCGCTATCCCGAAACGTCCGGTTGGTGGCAAGGGCCAGCAATTCGGCGCCGTGCTCAAGCTCGCGGAACGCGTCATTCAACGCCGCATAGGTGAAGGCCTCTCCGGCGTCACCGACGATGACGGCGCGCTTGTCGCGATCCGGCAGTTCGTAAAAATCCGGCGCAAGGCCGGGGTGAATCAACAAGTGTGGCGCACGGCCATTGCTAAGGAGCCATTCGCGCGCGGCTTGCGCCGGCGTGAAAACATCTGCCGTGGCAAGGGTGAGTCCCATCGCCTCCAGACGTTGGAGGACCCTTTGTTTCGCCGAGCGCGTGGTATTGCTTACGAAGCGTACGGCAAAACCAGCCTGACGCAAACGCGCGACTGCGTCGACCCCGCCTGGTATGGCGGTCTCGCCATCATAGATGACGCCTGCAAGGTCCAGCAGCACACCCCTTGTCATCGGCCCAGCATGACCACGCGTGCGCCATGCGTCAAATCCGGAACAAAGCCGTGGTTCTACCTTTTGGATCAGAGCAGGCACGGGTGCCGATCGCGGGATGGATCTCGTGACCACTGCCGCGGAAGCTGACGGCTGGGCGGATCTGCCACCGGTCATCGCCTTCGAGGCGATCTGCTTCGGGACTGTGAGGCTCGCATGACCGCTTGTTCTTCCTCCATCCAAGATCGGCTTGGATTGGTTGCACCTTGAACCGACGCTCACTGCCACCATTCGGGGAAGGCCGTGCGCGCGGCTTCGGCCAGTGTCGCGATCTCCTCTTCGGGAACCGAGCTGTAAGGCCAGAGCAGTCGCGGGCCAAGCGGCGCCCAGCCGCCTGCCGCCGCCATCGCTTTGTCGAGCGCCGCATCGCCGACATCGTAGCGAGCGCGAAAAGGCAGAACCTGTGTGGCGAGAAAGGCCTGGATGCGCGCCTCGACCTCGGCTGCGGCTGCCGCGTCGGTGCGGATCATGTGCCACCATGTCATCGCGCCCTTCGGATTGAGGCAGGCGACGTTGGAATAGCTGCCGTGGGCGCCCTGGGCATATCCCGTCGCCAGCGTATGGCCGGGCACGAAGACCGAAAATCCCGGCAGTTCGCGGCGCATGTCGGCGTACCAGCTGGCGTCTCCGCCCGGCAGCTTGGCGCCGACCAGCGATGGCATGGCTGCACGCAGCCTGGCGATGTCTTCGAGCGTTAGGCGGCGCTTGGCGTGCGGTGGATTGTAGAGCACCAGCGGCATGTCAGGCGCAGTCTCGCACAGACCGCCGACGAAGCGCATGACCTCGCTGTCGCTGGGCGGCCACCAGTCAGGCAAGGTGAATTGCACGGCCGCCGGGTGAAGCGCCGACATTCGCATCAGCCGCTCGCGCGCGACCCGCGGATTGGACTGGCTGATGCCGATCTGGAAGGGGAGGCGCGCGCGGCCGGCTATCGCGGCTACCAGTTCGCAAAGACGGTCGAACTCGGGTTCGGTCTGGCAGTGGAATTCACAAGCCGTGCCGTTGCAGTAGATGCCGTCGACACCGGTCGCGCAGAGCCGTGCGATTGTCTCTTCCGTCGCCTCCCAGTCGATCGCGCCGCGATCGTCGATGGCCAGCATCACCGCGCCCCAGACGCCGCGCGGCGCGCGTGCGGGCAAGTGGGTCAGGTGGTCGTAGAGCTCAGCGCGCACCGGCGATCTCGTGCTCGCGCCGGGTCTCGTTCGACGCAAAGGCGGCCTCGATGATGCCGATGATCTTGCGTCCATAAGCACCGTCGACCGGCACCGGCCTGTCGTCCGCAACGGCATCGCGCATCGCGCTCCATTCGCGCACCAGCGCCTTGTGCATCCATTTCGGCTCGAACGAACCGGGCAGCTCGGTCCAGATCGTATCGCGGCCAAGCATCGTGCCGCGGTCCATGTCGATACGCAGCGTTCCCCGCTCGCAGACCAGGTCCATGGCGTAGCCGGCCGCGCCATTGCGATAGCCGACGCTCTGCACCTGGCCGAGCCCGCCGCCGGCAAAGCGCAGCCCGAGCAGGGCGGTGTCGTCGGCTTCCTGGTCATGGCACTTGGCGCCAAGCATTGCACTCACCGACACGACATTGTCATCCATCAGCCAGACCAGGCGGTCGAGCGCATGAATACCGGCCGTCAACAGCATGCCGCCGCCGGTTACCTTGCGCAGATGCCAGTCGCGGCGATTGTGCTCCATCCACAGTTTGATGATCCAGCTCGATCCAACGAGCGGCCGGCCGAGTGCTCCTTCCTCCAGCGCCTGCCTGGCCGCCATGCAGGGCAGGGCGAAATGCATGAGATGCGCGACCATGAGCTTGACACCGCCGGCGGCGACGGCGGCGTTGATCGCGTCGCAGGCCGCAGCCGTCGGTGCCATCGGCTTTTCGAGCATGATGTGCTTGCCGGCCTTTGCCGCACCGATGGCCATTTCGGCGTGGAGATGGTGAGGGCTGGCGATGAGGACGGCGTCGACATCCTTGTCGTCCAGCAGCTTGCGCCAGTCGGTGTGGCCGCGACCACCATGTTCGGCCGTGAAGGCGGCCAGGGCATCGTTATTCCCGCGGCACGATGCGACGAGATGCAGGCCGTGCACTTGCCCGATTGCCCTTGCATGGGCCGCGCCGAAATCGCCCGCTCCGATAATGCCTATTCCAATCATCGTCCTGCCTTTTCATACGCGGCGTCGATCAGCGACATCGCCGCAACATAGTCACCGATTGAAGTCGCCGGCGGCACCTTTCGGGCCAGCCGGTCGAGCGTGTCGCTCATGCCTAGGCGGTAGCGCGTCGCCGGCAATTCGATCGGCAAGTCGACAAAAGCGCCATCGTCGAGTGTGGCGCAGATGGCGCGGTCGCCATAGTCGATGAGGGTCGCATTCGCACTGACGATGCGCCATTCGAAGTCGCCGCCAGGGCGCATCGACGCGAAAGTGTATCCTGCCTCGACAACGAACAACGCTCCGGCAGCGTCTTCCAGCATAAGCAACGCATGGTCCTCGACCGGGGCGCGGTGAATGCGGTTCTCGATCGAAACGGCTTTCAGGCCAAGCCCGCCGGTTGCCAGGCTGAGCGCGGCGTTCACGCCGTGTATGCCGAGGTTTCTCAGCGCACCACCACCGCCGATCGCCGGGTCCACGACCCAGCCGACACCGTCGGCCGCGTAGCGCTGCGGCGGGCCATTGACCAGCCGGAACTGGCAATGCGCAACCGCACCGGCACGGCCCTGCTGGCGCAGCCGTTCAAAGGCAATGACGGCCGGCCCAAAGCGGTTGGGCAGGGGAACGCCGACAAAGGCCTGATGCTGCCTTGCCAGGTCGCGCAGCGCGGCCAACGCTGCGGTGTTGCTCGCCGCCGGCTTTTCCAGGATCAGCGGTATGCCGGCTTCGATGACGGCACGTGCCCGCGCGGGCACCGTCGAAGGATGCCCCATCAGCAGGATGACGTCCGGCGGGCTGGAGAGGATTTTCCCAAAATCCGCAATGGACGGCAAATGATGGCGTGTCGCGAAGGCGCGCGCATGCTCCGCGTCCTCATCCCAAATGCCGGCAATTTCGGCGCCACAAGAGTGTGCAGCGTCGAGATGCATTTCGGCGTGCCAATGGCTTGAGCCGGCCAGGACAATCTTCATTTCAGTGACGCATCCTTTTGCTTGCAGGATATCCTACAAGTCGCTATACTACAAGTATCGACCGCTTTGCGATGCGCATCGGGCGCAGTTGCAGCGGCGCTGGGAGCAAAATGCCGGAACCCAAGTCGATCGAACCTTTGACCCGACCGCCGCTGCTTCACGTCAGCGTGCAGGAGAGCCTCAGGAAATATATCCAGAGCAACACGCTCAAGGCAGGCGATCCCTTGCCTCCTGAGACCTTCCTGGCGCAGCGGCTCGGCGTCGGCCGCAACTCGGTGCGCGAAGCGATCAAGGCGTTGGAGTCGATCGGCATTCTGGAGACGCGTCGCGGCATCGGCGTGTTCGTCAAGGAATTCTCGTTCAAGCCCTTGCTGGATAATCTGGCATATGGCCTGCAGGATTCGTTGCGCGACGTGGAGGAGCTGCGCGAAATCCGCCGCGTCCTTGAAACCGGCCTCATCGCCAAGACCATCGAGATGATCAGCGCCGAAGACATCGCCGCGCTGCGCCAGCTGACCGAAAGCATGCGGCGGCGCGCCGAGCGCCAGGAGAGCTTTGCCGAAGAGGACCAGCAGTTCCATCAGCTGCTGTTCCGCTGCCAGAACAATCACATGCTGAGTGCGCTGATCGACATCTTCTGGGTGGCGTTCAACAAGGCCTCGAACTTCACCAGCCTCGACAATCCGACACCGCTTGCGACGTGGCGCGACCACCACGAGATCGTCGAGGCGGTCGCCGCCAAGGATGTCGACCGGGCGCGCCAGCGCCTCGACGACCACTACCGGGGGATTGAGCAAGTTATCGCCAAAAACCGAACGACCTGACCCAAAGCCGAACTATCTGACAATGCCAAGGGAGGAAAACCATGCGCATCAAGACTATCGCTCGTCATCTGGCCGTCACCGGGCTGCTGCTCGGCGGCATCGGCCTGGCCGCCAGCGTCCAGGCACAGGAAGCAAAGACCATAACCGGAGGCTTCGACGTTGGCCCCGGCGGCTTTCCCAAGAACTTCAATCCGCTGGCTGCGACCGGCGGCTTTACCTGGCTCAGCACCTATTTTGAACCGCTGATCATCTACAACGCCGATCTGACCGAACTCGAAGGCGATCTGGCCAAGGACTTTAAGGTCAGCGATGATCAGCTGACCTACACGTTCAACCTTGTCCAAGAGACCTGGCACGACGGCAAGCCGTTCACATCCAAGGACGTCAAGTTCACGCTTGAGCTCGCCAGGAACAAAGCGTCCGGCAGTTTGTTTGCCGCGCGTCTGGGCGATATCGCGTCGGTCGACGCGCCGGACGATCGCACAGTGGTCGTCAAATTGTCGAAGCCCAACGGCTCCTTCCTGTCCATTCTCTCGCAGGTGATGATCCTGCCAGAACATGCCCTGGCCGGGATGCCACCGGATCAGCTGGCAACAAGCACTTGGTGGTCCACCACTCCGGTCGGCACCGGCCCCTTCAAGTTCAATCGCTATGTCAGCGACCAATATGTCGAATTGGCCGCCGATGACGACTATCGCGGCGGCAAGCCGAAGGCCGACGTGCTCATCAATCGGTATTTCGAGAGCCCGGCGGCGGCCGTTGCCGCGCTGCGCGCCGGCGAAATCCAGTTCACCTATGTCGAGCCCGACGATGCGGTATCCTTCAAGAGCGACAGCAATTTCAAGGTGATCGAGGGCGCCTCCTATGTGGTCAACTACATCGGCCTCAACCAGAAGGTCGAGCTCTTCAAGGATGCTCGCGTCCGCCAGGCGATCATGTACGCGATCGATCGCAACGCCATCATCGAGAGCCTCTATGGCGGGGCGGCCAAACCAGCCAATTGCGGCTACGTCGCGCCGCATCTGCTTCCCGAAGGCCTCGAACCCTATGCCTACGACCCAGCAAAGGCCAAGGCTCTGCTTGACGAGGCGGGCTGGGACAAGATCAACGCCGACAAGCCCATCACCTTGCTGACCTATTATGGCTCGCCGCAAGCGGCCAATGTGATGGCCGCCATCCAGTCGATGCTGGCCGAGGTCGGGATCGATGTGGTGCCCCGCGTCGTCGATACGCCGACTTATAATGGCATCGTCTACAAGGAAGGTACGCCGGACTGGAACGCGTTTGCGATGGTCTATGCCGGCCTGCAGAACGGTCCGAATCCGGCTGGCATCAGCCCGGGTCTCAACAAGTCCCAGATTCCGCCGGCAGGCTTCAACACCATGCGCATCGAGTTCGACGATCTGAGCGCTGCATTGGACGCCGCGCTCGGCCAGACCGATCCGGCCAAGATCGATCAATCCTGGCAGGAAGTCTGCAAGGTGATGAACAAGGATCTGCCCTGGGCGACATTATGGGTAGCCAACCGCTATGGCGTGGCCTCCAACAAGCTGCGTGACTTTGTCTGGACGCCGGCACCGGCCGGCGGTCCTTATGCGGCTCACCCGGAACGCTGGGACATCCAGTAAAACGCTTGGTGGGCCACTCTCCCCGCCCACCTGTGCGAGGGGCCGGCATGATGCAGGCTCCGCTCATCATCACGGACAGCCAATGCTGAGTTTCATTGCCCGCCGCAGCGCTACAGGACTGTTGATGCTGGTCGCGCTCAGCCTCCTCATCTTCACCCTACTGCGACTGGCGCCCGGCGATCCGATCGACGCGTATATCAACCCGTCCAGTCCGATGTCTGCTTCCGACCTGGAAGTCCTGCGTGACCGGCTTGGGCTCGACCGGCCGCTTCCCTTCCAATACCTCGCCTGGCTTGGCGCTGCGCTCAGCGGCGACTTCGGCTATTCGATCCAGCGCAGCGGCGTTGCCGTGCTGCCGCTGGTCATGGAGCGCATCGGCCCAACCGCACTTCTGATGGGCACGGGCCTGGCCATCGCCATCGTGCTCGGCATTTCCGCCGGCATCTTCAGCGCCGTCCGCCGCAACGGCCTGCCCGACATCATGCTGTCAGTGGTTTCTTTCGTCGGCATCTCCAGCCCGGCTTTTCTGACCGCACTTCTGGGACTGTACTTTTTCTCGGTGTTGCTGCGCTGGGCGCCATCAGGCGGCATGCAGACCGCCGGCGCACCTTTTTCCGTATCGGACGTGCTCGCGCACCTCGTCCTGCCCGCCTGCCTGCTGTCCATCGGACACGCGGCGCTGATCATGCGCTACATGCGCGCATCGCTGCTGGAAGTACTCAACCAGGACTATGTGCGGACCGCGCGCGCCAAGGGAGTGCGCGAATTCTGGGTGATCATCAAGCACGCGACCCGCAATGCGCTTTTGCCGGTCATCACCTTGATCGGGTCAACGGTCGGAATCGCGATCGGCGGCGCCATCTTCCTCGAAAGTGTGTTCAACTGGCCGGGCATGGGCCTGCTGCTGGTGAACGCCGTAGGCACGCGGGATTACCCGGTGATCATGGGCGCCACGCTGGTGATCGGCATCTGCGTCATTCTGGTCAATCTCCTGACCGACATCGTCTATGCGGTCGTCGACCCGCGCATTCAGGTGTCGTGATGACGATCATCGCGCCGGATCCGACAGTCGACCCGACAGCCGTGCCGCAAGCCAAAGGACCGCTCCGTCGCGCGCTCGACCGCTTCTTTGAAAATCGCGCGGCGCGCGCCGGTCTGCTTATTGTCGTCCCCATCCTGCTGGCGGTTTCGACCTATCCTCTATGGTGGCCGTTCAGCCCCAACGCCATCGATCTCAGGGCGATCAACAAGGGACCGTCCGCCATTCATTGGCTGGGCAGCGACGGGGTGGGCCGCGACGTCATGGCCCGGCTGCTGCAAGGCGGGCGGATCTCGTTGCTGGTCGCCATATGCTCCGTCGCCATCTCGATCGTCATCGGCTTCCTGGTCGGCGCCGTCGCCAGCTTCGGCGGGCGTCTTGTCGACGGCACGGTGATGCGCTTCGTCGATCTCGCAATGACGCTGCCGCCGGTGATCTTCCTGCTCGTGCTCGCTTCGATCGCCGGCACCGGCATCGCGCCGACCATCCTGGTGATCTCGCTGCTCTCATGGCCGGTGCTGTCGCGCATGGTGCGCGCCCGGCTGCTTGAGCTGCGCGAGCGTGACTTCGTCGTCGCCGCTCGTGGCATGGGGGCAGGGCTGCCGCACCTCCTGTTCCGTCACGGCCTGCCGAACTGCATCGACATTCTTGTCGTCTACGCCACGCTCCAAATCGCCAACGCCATTCTGCTCGAAGCCGGCCTTTCCTTCCTCGGCCTCGGCATCGCGCCGCCCGAAGCCAGCTGGGGCAACATGCTCAATCTCGCCCGCTCCACCGTGGTGCTCGAACAATATCCCTGGCAATGGATGTTTCCCGGCGCCGTACTCGTGCTCACCGTCCTGGCGATCAATTTCATTGGCGATGGCCTGCGCGATGCATTCGACCCTCGTTCCGATCTCAACTGACCTTGAAGGTTCATCAAATGCCCCTGTTTACCGGTGTCGTGCCACCCGTCGTCACTCCGCTCCATGCCGATTTCACCGTCGATTTCGCGTCATTTACGCGGACGATCGAAAACCTGCTCGACGGCGGCGTTCACGGGCTCTTCGTGCTCGGCTCGACCAGCGAGGTGGTCTTCCATGACGAAGCTGCCCGCAGGGCCATCATCGAGCACGCGGTCAAGGTCAACAACGGCCGTGTTCCGATCTTCGCCGGGGTTATCGACCCGACAACCGATCGTGTCATCAACCACGCCAGGATAGCCAGATCGGCCGGCGCTGACGCCATCGTGGTCACCGCGCCCTTTTATGCCCGCACCAGCCAGCCAGAGATCGGCGATCACTTTCGCTATATCAAGGACGCGGTCGACATCCCCATCATCGCCTACGACATCCCGGTCTGCGTGCATGTCAAGCTGGAGCGCAGGACCACCGTCGGCCTTGCCGGCGAGGGCGCTATCGCCGGTATCAAGGATTCCAGCGGCGATGACGGCAATCTGCGTTACGTGCTCAAGGACATGGCCAACGACCCGAAGTTCTTCGGCATGACCGGATCCGAGATCCTGGTCGACAGTGTACTGGCCATGGGCGCGCATGGTGTCGTGCCAGGCCTCGCCAATGTCGACCCGCACGGCTACGTCAAGCTGTGGAACCTGATGCAGGCGGGCGACCACGCCGCTGCTCGCCTGGAGCAGGAGCGGCTGCTGAAGCTGTTCGAGATGGTCTGGATCTCGCTCGGCAGGACAAGCGCTGGCTCGGCCGGTGTCGGCGCCTTCAAGACCGCGATGAGGAGCCTCGGCATTATCGCTTCGAACACCATGGCGCGGCCACAGCGCAGCTTGAACGACGAGGAAACCGCAAAGGTCGAAATCATCCTTCGCGACGTCGGGCTGCTGCGCTGACCGTGGACGCTCCGATCCTCTCGATTTCGGGTCTGCGGGCGGTGTTCCGTATCGCGGGACGCGACATCGCCGCCGTGCAGGACGTCGATCTGGCGATAGGCTCAGGCGAGACGGTCGCGCTCGTCGGCGAGTCGGGATCGGGCAAATCCGTCACCAGCCTCTCGATCATCGGCCTGTTGCCGAAGAAGATCGGACACATTGCCGAGGGATCGATCGCGCTACGGCGCAGGGACGGCACAGTCACCGAGCTGACCGGCCTCGATCCTGAGTCGCTGCGCAAGGTGCGCGGCAACGACATTGGCATGGTGTTCCAGGAGCCGATGACCAGCCTCAATCCGGTCTACACCATAGGCGAACAGATCGCCGAGCCAATCCGCATCCATCGCGGCAAGTCGCATCGTGATGCGGCCGCCGACGCTGTGCGGCTACTGGCTCAGGTCGGTATTCCCGATCCCGATCGGCGGGCGCGGCAATACCCGCATGAACTGTCGGGAGGGATGCGCCAGCGCGCCACCATCGCCATGGCCTTGTCCTGCGATCCGACCTTGCTGATCGCCGACGAGCCGACCACCGCGCTGGACGTCACCATCCAGGCCCAGATTCTCGACCTGCTGGCCGAGCTGCAAGCGCAACGCGGCATGGGCATTCTGTTCGTCACCCATAATCTCGGCGTCGTTGCCGAGATCGCCGACCGGGTCGCGGTGATGTATGCCGGGCGCATCGTGGAATCGGGTCCGGTGAGCGAGGTGTTCACCCGTCCGCGTCATCCCTACACCGCGGGGCTGATGCGCTCGGTACCACGGCTCGGCCAGGCCTCGGCACTGAAGGCAGCAGGAACGCCGCTTCCGACTATTGCCGGCAATGTTCCGTCGCTGGCGCTTTTGCCCAAGGGCTGTTCTTTCGCGCCGCGCTGTTCGATGGCGGTCGATGCCTGCCGCACGGCGGTGCCGCCATTGTTCGCGGCGACGCCGACCCAGCAAAGCCGCTGTTTGCGCTGGGAGGATCTTTGACAGTGGATGCCCCCTTCCTTTCGGTCAGGAACTTGACCAAGCATTTTGCGCCGACAGCGTTCTCGCGCGGTCCCATCGTCAGGGCACTGGACGATATTTCCTTCGATATTGCGCGCGGCCAGGTAGTCGGCCTCGTCGGCGAATCCGGGTCGGGCAAGACCACGATCGGCCGCTCGGTGCTGCGTCTCATCGAGCCGACGTCCGGCGAAATAAGAATTGACGGCGTCGATATCACCAGGCTGAGCGCCGGCCCGCTGGCTCGCCAGCGCCGCAAGATGCAGTATATCTTCCAGGATCCCTTCGCCAGCCTGTCGCCGCGCATGACCATCGGGCAGATCCTGACCGAAGGCTTGGATATTCAGGGTATCGGCAACAGGCACGAGCGGCGGGCGAGGGCGCAGAAGGCGCTTGCCGCGGTCGAGTTGCCAGTCGATGCCTATGACCGCTACGCCCACGAATTTTCGGGCGGGCAGCGTCAGCGCATCGGCATCGCCCGGGCGCTTACGCTCGAACCCGAATTCATCGTCGCCGACGAGCCGGTGTCTGCCCTCGATGTCTCCATTCAGGCGCAAATCATAAATCTTCTGCGCGATCTCCAGCTCCGGCTCGGTCTGACCATGCTGTTCATTTCGCATGACCTGGCCGTCGTCGAATACATCTGCGATACGGTGATCGTTCTCTATCTTGGGCGCATCATGGAAGTTGCACCGGCGGCCGCGCTCTATGCCAGGCCGCAGCATCCCTATACGCGCGCGCTGCTCTCGGCCATTCCGTCGCTCGACCCACTGGCCAAGCAAGGCCGGCAGGTGCTGAAGGGCGACATTCCAAGCCCCGCAAACCCGCCAACCGGGTGTGTTTTCCGAACCCGTTGCCCGGTTGCCCTGGACGCTTGTGCCGGCACTGTCCCGCCGCTGCGGGCAACGTCCGATGGCCATCTGAAGGCCTGCATTCGCGACGACATCGCTTGAGGCAAGGCCAAAAAGCGGCCGCCGTCATCTTCTGGCTCTGATCAATGAGTCCGAAGCCGAGGCTCTAAGCTTTGCCCAGATGCTTTGGCCAGAATTCCTGATGCACTTCGGCGGCTTCGTCTTCGAGGTTCGGGCCAACCACAGTGACGATGCGCGCGCCGGTTTGCGACACCGCCCGGCTCGGCACGTTCAACCCGATCCCAGCGATCTCGCCAAGCCGCGCTTCGGAGCACGCGAACACCATACGCCCGATGCCCGACCAGTAAATCGCCCCGGAGCACATCGCGCACGGCTCGGTGCTGGTGTAGAGCGTGCAGTCTGCGAGAAAAGCAGTGTCGTAGTGCTGCGCCGCCAGTTTAACCAGGTTCATCTCGGCGTGGTTCGTCATATCGTGGCCGGTGAAGACACTGTTTTCGGCGCGCAGGATTACTTCGCTGTCCTTCACCAGCACCGAGCCAAACGGTTCGTCGCCGCGTTGCATCGCGGATTTCGAGAGCGCAATCGCCTCGCGTAGAAACGGCTCGTGGTTTTCCATCAGAGTCTCCCCAAAAAGCTAGTGCGGGATGATTTAGTCTTGAATCGGAGGGATTTCCAAGGGTCTGCAAATCAGATTCATGTCGGCGATCTGCATCGCCGCAACTGTCGTCTTCTGGCTCTAATCAATGAGCCCTGAGCCTAGTTTTTGCGCGGGTCGTATAATGGCTGACTGGCCTCGGCTCAACGCCTTGTCTATTTCGGTTCTTCATGTAATGTCAAGTATTATGCTACTTCGATGGAGATATTCTATAATTACTCGCCAACAATTGGGACGATTTCGGAAGCAAAACCACGTTCGCCAACCGGCCGCGAGCCGGTTCTCCGCAGCCTTCTCGCTGGAGCGGTCCAGGACCTGGCAACGGCGTTCGACTTGCCGACAATGACGACAGGCTGAAGTGCGCATCGTGAAACGGAGCGGCGGCCGTGGTCGGGGAGGGGAGTGCGAGGGGAAGGGCGTAGGGCGCCCCTCGCTCCGGTCCTGGCCCAGTCGATGCGGGTAAGGACCGGAGGCCTGCCAAGAAGATCAGTCCGGCTATTTGCGAACGATGCCGCGCAATCGAAGCTGCGCCGCCGTCTCTTTGATCACGCCAGCAATCTTGCGGGCAAATGCGGGACTGAACGCGCCTATCGGCGTCGTCGTCACCAGATCATAGGCTTCATCGACCTGCACCGGTTATACTCGTCCAGGATCAGCCATGACGGATAGTCGAGGCCGCCACGGCGGCATTCGATTTCGCTGATGGCAAGATGCGGGCGCGACCGGTCGGGTTTTTGCGAAGTCAACGGAATGAGAAACTAGGCTGCGGGCGTTGCTGGCGTCCGGACAACGATGCAAACCGGCCCTGCCTTGCGTCCGGATTCCTCGCCAGCGTCTGCTTCCCGCGCCCATTGCAATAATATCGGAGCAGACCGCCGGCTTTTAAGCATGGGGCGTGTCGCCGGAAATTACTGCATCCAGTCCAGTCATGAGTTCATTGTGGACTTCATCCGGTGCGTCCTCGGGCGTATAGGCGACGGAATGCTGCTGGCCGACGAGCTGGTGGTACTGAGCAGCGGACAGGATGACGAGCTTTTCCTTGCCGCGCTTGGTCAGCGCCACCGGCTCGATCAATGCCGTTTCGAGGATTTCGCCTGACACGCGATTCATGTCCGAGAATGTGAATTGCTTCATCGCCGTACTTCCTTTTGAAGTACCTACAACAGGTAATTCACGTAAGAAAAGCAAGAATGGTTGCGCGCTGGCGTCACCATCTCTGCCGTCGGTCTGCCGGCGCGTAACTTGTAACATTGGCGGACACGCCGAGGTCAGATCCGCCATCGAGGCGGCAGAAGTGGCGATCTTGGCAACGCGAACACAGGCAGGCGTTCTCGCATTCGGAGCCGAGAACGATGTGCGTATTGCCTTCTCAGACAACACGATCGAGGAGTTTGACCTCCACACCATCGAGGTGCGCCGCCTGCGCTATGACGGCCAGGAGCGCGGACTGCTTCGTCAGGCACGCGCCATGCGCTCGCGCGCAAACATGATCTGACGCTCATCCGCCGCCGAAACACCGATCTTCTCGCTCCGATTGATCCTGCTGACCCGGACTGGATCCTGGCATCTAGCGTGGCGATGGGAAATCCCGGTCGCGGCTGTCTGCACCTTTTATTAGGCCGTTTCGAGCCGGCTGAACCGAACTGGGATAAGCTGCCGCGTCTCGAGTTGCCCTGCTGCATCCTTGTCGATGACAGTCAGAAACTGTGCTTCTTCAGACCCCAAAGGCAGAACCATGCGTCCCCCCGGCTTGAGTTGCTTCAATAAAGCGGGCGGTGTCCGCTCAGCCGCCGCCGTGGCCAGGATCTTGTCGAATGGGGCGTGCTCGGGCCAGCCGCGAGACCCGTCTCCGACACGAATGCCGACATTGGATAAGCCGAGGCCCTGCAGGAGCGCCTCCGCATGGCTTGCGAATTCCTCGACGATTTCGACGCTCCAAACTTGCCCGGCGAGCTCCGCGAGAATTGCGGTTTGGTAGCCCAGGCCGGTGCCGATTTCGAGTACCGCCTCGTGCGGTTGCGGCGCAAGGAGATCGGTCATCAGAGCGACAATGAACGGTTGCGAGATGGTTTTACCGAAGCCGATCGGCAGCGGCATGTCCTGGTAGGCATAAGGCGCAACCGACGCTGGCACGAAGAGATGCCGGGGTATCCGCCTCATCGCCGCCATGACCCGCTTATCGAGCGCCGCCTTGCCAAGTTCCTCGCTTGCGAGATCGGTATGGATTGCAATCATCTCGACCATGTGCCTGCGTAGCACTGCGAGATGCTCGTCGTTCATTGGCTTCATGACCGTCGGGCTGTCCTCAACCAGGCTTGCTGCCAGATAGCTTATATCCTGTTCGTCACAGCAACGCCCGCCATCGTTTCCAGTTGCGGGTGCTTACGGCGAGCGGAGGGATTTGGGCGTTGCGTGCTGGTCGGCATCCGCAGCGGCGCACTCGCAGAAACGAACTCAGACGAACGAACGACCGTTGAGGTGAGGGAAGATGCCGAGTGCCGCAGCCGTGGGAGTGGACTGCCTATTAGAACCAAGGGCATCTCAGGCCTCTGCCAACCTGGTCAGGCAAGAACCCGCGCCGCCCGCCCGAGCGTCCGTTCCGCGTCATCGTAGTCGTTGGAGGCTTGGCTGATGGAGCGGTGCTGCGATTGCTGCATGGCTTCAGGCAGCGGAACGCCGCAGCGTGCGGTCGCCTTCTGACATATCGCCGCGGACGCCAGCGGCCAGCGCAGCGCGTTTGACCAGCCGGGCCACCTCCTGGTCGTTCAGCCGCTCGGCGCCGACGGACCTGTCTTGCCCGGTGACACGTCGAAACAGCGGGCCATGGGCGATGCGTGCCAGCCTCAGCCAGCTCTGCAGGGCAACCACCGGGCAGGTGGCATTGGAAGAGCCTCGGCCGATCTCGACCTCACGCCAGCCGGTTTTGCCGCGCAGCGTCACCAGAACACCTTTGTCGAGAATGTCGACCCAGCCGCGGCCGTCCTCCGTGTGATCCCTGGCAACGTCGAGGCCGACGATTTCGGAACGACCCAGGCCCCGGCAAAACCCAGAAGCAGCATGGCACGGTCGCGCAGGCCAAGATCGAGCGTCTCCAGCATGGCGATCAGATCTTCTGGGAGAATGGCTTCCTTCTGAAGGGGAGGGGAGGCGTGGCTGTTGCGGATGCCGGCCAGCACCGTGGCGATATGTCGGTCCTTGCGATCCCCGGATGCGAACTCGCCTGACAAGAACCGCAGGTTCCATGCTACCGGAGCCAAGCTGTCCTAATGGTACAGAAACAGGGGCTTTGAGGAATTTGCCAGGACGTCTCGGGTACAGGAGCCAAAGATCTCACGGATTCCTCTATGCCCGTACGCACCCATCGCGATCATTCCCGCGCCCAAGGTTTTCGCTGTCCCAAGGATCGCTTCTGCCGGTGTACCTGCTTGAAGATCTCCCAATCCAATTCCATGCGCCTGTTTGGTGCCGTGCCGTCTCAGGAGTGCGCAGGCGCGGGCCGCGGCTGCCGCAGCGGCATCCTCTGATCTGTTGTCGACGGTGAGGACATGAACCTCCTGTTCTACGGCGAGCCCGAGCAACGCGAATATATGTAGTGTCCGTGATGCAGCGGGACTCCCATCGAAGGCAATCAGCACTGGCGCGGCCAGATCGTCATCTGGCTTGCCGCCGGGGGGGACGAGGAGCACCGGCCGCGGTTCGCCTCGAATGATCCTATCAATGCACAGAGGCATTTCATAAAGCTCTCCGTCCACGTCGAACATACTGTTGCGACCGAGCACCACCAAATCGTGAGCGGTTGCTTCGAACTCGATCTGGATCCGTGGATCGCCATCCACTCTCTTCGTTTCGAACGCGGCGAAGTCCGCATCCTTTGCCCGCTCACCGAAGGTCCAGAGAACGGCGTTGACGCGATCGGACGCAGTCTTGAGTAATGTCAGATCGAGCGCCTTTTTGTATGCCATGCCGCCGATCGGAACCGGCTCAGGACGCTGGATCCACGCGGAATTGACGATGCCAAGGCCCTCAACATGACCACGGTGGCGTTTGCCAAGTTCAAGCGCCAACTGTCCAGCTTCGACGCTAGAAGCCGATCCGTCGAGCGCTACGAGGATACTGCGTAGCATTGATGTCTCCGTGGCAGTTAACAAGCACTTCCGTACCATCGGGGCTAACTAAACGATTTGATCAACGTCAATCCTAGACGTAGAACCTGCTAAATCAGGCAGACACGTGGCGTAAAGGTGCGTGCGTGTTCCCATCAAGGCCACGGCCGCGAGCCGATCGACAGGCCGGATACATAGGAGCGACATTCCGCTATCCCTGCACGCCTCATTTGCGAAAGCAGCCGGTCCATATAAAGGGTCGTTCTCTGCTTAGCCTCATGGCGGCTCGAGAGAGATGGACGCTAGGAGCCATTCTCGTCGACGGTAGCCCACCCGACCTTGCCACCCGTCCCAGGCAGCGCGCTGCGTTCGCCCGGGGAACGAAGAATATGCGCCTTCGCAATCATGTGGGCGCTCACTGGTGCGGTTAGGAAAAGAAAGATCGTGATCAGCAGCTCATGTATCGAAAACTGGCCGCGCACGAGGAGGAAGTACAGCATCGACGCGACCAGGATCGACCCGATGCCGAGCGTGGTCGCCTTGGTTGGCCCATGCAACCGGCGCATCAGGTCGGGCAGCTTGGCGAGCCCGAACGATCCGACAAACAGGAAGAACGCGCCGATCAGGATCAGGCCGGCAATGAGTGCTTCTGACAGGGGATGCATCGTTGCGTCCTTATTCGATCACGTTGCCGCGCAGGAGATATTTGCAGAAGGCCACGGTCGTTACGAAACCCACCATGGCAAAGAGCAATGCGGCCTCGAAATACATGGTGGTGCCGTAAAGAATTCCCACCAGAACGATCAGAGCGATCGCATTGATCACCATCGTGTCGAGTGCCAGCACGCGATCCGTCACGTCCGGGCCGATGGCAAGGCGGTAGAGGTTCATCAGCAGGGCGGCGCCGACAATCCCAAGGGCGATGGCGCAGGCGGTGGCGATCATTCGAAAATCCTCTTGAGCCGCTGTTCGTAGCGCGTCTTGATCCGCGCGATTGTCGCTTCGGGATCGTCCGTTTCAAGGCAATGCACCAGCAGCGCGCGGCCGTCGGCGCTGACGTCGGCGGTAACCGTGCCGGGCGTCATGGTTATCGTTCCGGCCAATACGGTGATCGCCTCAGGTGTGGTCAGGACCAGCGGCACGGTGATGTAGCGTGTGCGCAACCGGTCGCCGCGCCGGAACAGGACCAGATAAGCGACCTGCACGTTGGACACGACGATGTCCCAGAGCACGATCAGAAGGTACTCGATGACGACAAGTGGAGCACGCATCCGAGGGCGCCCGGGCCAGTAAGCGCTCGTGGCTTTCGGGATGAGAAGCCCGAGCACGAGGCCGATCATTGCTTGCGCGATCGACACATCATTGTTCAGCAGCACCCAGACTACGGTGATGAGAATTGTCAGCAAAGGGTGCGGGACAAGACGCGTCAGCATGACTACCTCCCCGCCGCACGGATGCGCGCATCCGCACCGAGCACGGCTCGGACATAGGGATCGGGATCGAGCGCCTGCCGGGCGATCCCCTCGAGAGACCGCACAGCAGAGCCGGCTGCGACCGACAGTCCAGCGGTTCCTGCCAGCAACAGTCCGACCACCATGATCGGCAGCAACGACCGGCGATCTGGTTCCTCCATGACGTTGTTCGCGTCACGGCTCTTCCAGAACAGGGTCGAGCCGGCGCGCGCAAAGCCGACGATCATCAACAGGCTGGTGCCGAGAATGGCGAACCAGATCAGCGGCCAGCCTGGCGCGCCGCGCAGCGCCTCCAGGACCATAAGCTTGCCGATGAATCCGGACAGCGGAGGCATGCCGACCGCCGCGATGGCGGCCAGAAAGAACAGCCCGCCGATCAGCGTCGCACGCTGGATCTCGCGCGCCGGGATCAGGCGATCGAGCCATTGCGCGCGCCGTTCGGCCACTAGGTCGGCGAGCAGGAACAGCGCCGCTCCGGTCAACGTGCTGTGGATGAGGTAATAGAGCGCGGCTGTCACCCCGGCGAGATCGAAGGTCCCGAGCGCAATCAGCAGAGTGCCCATCGAGGCGACGACCCAGAAGCAGACGAGATCGCGCAACGTCCGGCTCGCCAGCATGCCGACCGAACCGAATACAAGGCTTACGATAGCCGCCGGCAGAATCCAGGGATTGGCCAGTTGCGCCAGCGCGCCGGCCTCGGTGCCGAAGATCAGTGCATAGACGCGCAGGATCGAATAGGCGCCGACCTTGGTCATGATCATGAACAAGGCCGCCGACGGCGCCGATGTCGACGCATAGGTGGCCGGCAGCCACCAGTGCAGCGGCACCAGCGCGGCCTTGATGGCGAACACGATCAGCAGCATCAGTGCGCCGCTTTTCAACAGCGCCTGATCGGCGGCCGCGACCTGCGCCACCTTGCCGGCGAGATCCGCCATGTTGAGTGTTCCGGTCACCGCGTATATCAGGCCGACCGCGAACAGGAACAGGGTCGAGGCCACCAGGTTGATCGCCACGTACTGAAAGCCCGCCTTCAGCCGCGGCGCGCCGCCGCCGTGCAGCATCAATCCATATGAGGCGATTAGCATCACCTCGAAGAACACGAACAGATTGAACAGGTCTCCGGTCAGAAAGGCCCCGTTGATACCCAGCAGCTGAAACTGGAACAGCGCGTGAAAATGCCGTCCCTGGGCGTCCCAGCCCTTGACGGCATAGAGAAGGACCAAAAACGCAAGCGCCGACGTCAGCACCAGCATGGTGGCCGAAAGACCGTCGAGCACCAGCACGATTCCGAACGGCGCGGGCCAGTTGCCGAGCCGGTACGCGCGCGGCTGCCCGTCGTTCGCCAGCACGAACAGTCCGATCGTGATCGCGAGCAGCGCCGCGGTCGCCGCCACGGACACGATGCGCTGACGCGCTAGGTCGTGGCGCAGCGCCAGGATCAGGAGCGCGGCGGTCATCGCAGGCAGGATGGCGGGAACGACGATCCAGTTGCTCATGCAGGCGAGCCCACGCGTACTGGGTCCGGCTTTTCGCGCGGAGCCTGCGCGTCGTCGAGCGTGTCGAGATCGACCCGGTCGGAACCGGTTTCCAGAAAACCGCGCAAGGCGAGGACCATAATAAGCGCTGTCATGCCAAACGAGATCACGATCGCCGTCAGCACCAGTGCCTGCGGCAGCGGATCGGTATAACCGGCAGCATCCGGACTGATGATCGGCGGGCGGTTGATCGCGAGGCGCCCGATCGCGAACAGGAAGACGTTTGCCGCATATGACAGGAACGTCAGCCCCACGATAACCGGGAACGTCTGGCCGCGCAGCAACAGGTACACGCCGACCGCAACAAGAACTCCCGTAGCACTGGCAACGAGCACCTCCAAGTCACTTCTCCTGTCGGACTGGGTCTGCGATGGCAACCGTGCCGTTTGGCTCAATCGCGAAGTGGATGTCCATTGGACTGTCGGTGTCGGGGGAGCGTTCCGCTCGCTGCGCGATCCGCGAAATCTGGGCGAGCGAGAGGATCGTCACGCCGACGACGGTCAGGAATACGCCGAGGTCGAAGGCCACGGCCGATGCGATCCCGAATTCACCCATCACTGGCAAATGCAAATAGTCGTAGGCGCTGGTCAGGAACGGGCGTTCGAACACCCAGGAAGCAATGCCGGTCAGACCGGCGATCGCTATGCCGCCGCCGATCAGCGCGTGCGCGTCGAAAGGCCTGCGCTCGGCCGCCCAAACGTAGCCGCTGGCCATGTATTGGGTGATCAGCGCGATGGCCACGATCAGGCCCGCAATGAAGCCGCCGCCGGGCTGGTTGTGGCCGCGCATGAAGATGTAGGCGCCGACCGTGAGCGCAAGGGGCAGGAGTACGCGGGTGGCAACCACCAGGATCATCGGGTGCGCGTCCTTGGCCTCCTCGACCATGCGCAAGGCTGCGAGCCGGCGCGCGGCGGCGCCCTTAAGCGACTTGTCGAGCAGCGCGAAGATCGTGATGGCCGCGATGCCCAGAACGATGATTTCACCGAACGTGTCGAAGCCGCGGAAATCCACCAGAATGACATTGACGACATTGGTGCCTCCTCCGCCGGGTTTCGACTCGGCCAGATGATAGGCCGATATCGAGTCGAAGCCGCGGGTCATCACCGCATATGCCAGGCCGGCGATTCCAATGCCCGCGACAGACGCGACGCCGGCGTCGCGCCAGCGCGCCAGCGGGCGGGTCTCGCGCGCGCTCGTCCTCGGCAGGAGATTGAGCGCGAGCAGCAACAGGATGGTCGTCACCACCTCGACGGAAATCTGCGTGAGCGCCAGATCCGGTGCCGAGAACTGCATGAAGCCGAGCGAAACCACCAGGCCGACGACGCTGGTCAGGATCAAGACCAGAATGCGATCGTGGTGCTGCAGGGCGACCGCGATGCTAGCGCCGATCAGCGCGATCCAGGCAATGACGGCGGGCACCGTCATCGGTAGCGTCGGACGCGTGCCTTCGCCATGGTTGACGCTCCAGAAGCCAACCGCGCCGAGAACCACAATGACACCGACAATGACGCCGACATAGCGTTGCAGCGACCCGGTATGCGTGGCATCAATCCAGCGCCGGGCCGTCAGCGCGACGGCACCGATTGCTGCCTCGAACATGGTCTTCGCATCCGGACGCAGCAGAACGAGCCGAATGGCGTTGAGCCGGTGATAGATGAAGAACGTGGCAGCGCCTCCGGCGAGCGCGACGAGACTGATGAGCAGTGCCGGGGTGATGCCGTGCCATAAGGCGAGGTGATATTCGGGCAACGGCCCGCCGACGACCGCGAGCGCGGTGCGTTCGACGATCGCCCCGGCGAATGTCGCCGGCATCAGGCCGATTGCAAGCACCGGCAGGACCAGCACGGCAATCGGCAGCCACATGCCCGCGGATGGATCGTGCGGACGGGCCGGGTAATCGTGTCGCCTGGGCCCGAGAAACGTCCTGATGCCCAACCGCGCCGAATAGGCGACCGAGAGCAAGGTCGCCAGCCCGGCCAGCGCCGGGAACAGCCAGGGTGTACCCAGATAGGACGTCTGCGCGACCTGTTCGAGCATCATCTCCTTGGATAGAAATCCGTTGAGCAGCGGAATCCCTGCCATCGAGGCCGCCGCGATCAGCGACAGCGTGGCCGTGATCGGCATCAGCGTGAGCAGCCCCCCGAGTCGGCGAATGTCGCGCGTGCCGGCCTCGTGATCGACCACGCCGGCGCTCATGAACAGTGCCGCCTTGAAGGTTGCGTGATTGAGAATGTGGAAGACTGCCGCGACAGCCGCCATCGGCGTGCCAAGCCCCAACAACATGGTCATCATGCCGAGATGGCTGACGGTCGAGAACGCAAGCACCTGTTTCAGATCGTCCTTGAAAATCGCGATCCACGCCGCGATCAGCATCGTTACCATCCCGACCGGCGCCACGATCATGAACCACGTATCGGTGCCGGCCAGGGCAGGCCACAGACGCGCTAGCAGGAACACACCGGCCTTCACCATGGTGGCCGAATGCAGGTAGGCGGAAACCGGCGTCGGAGCGGCCATGGCGTGCGGGAGCCAGAAGTGGAACGGGAACTGCGCCGACTTGGTGAAAGCGCCACCCAATATCAGCAGAAGCGCCGGCACATATAGCGGTGAAGCCTTGATCTGCGCGCCGCGCGCGAGGATTTCGGTGAGTTGGTAGGAGCCTGCAATGTGCCCGAGCAGCAGCATGCCGGCGATCAGCGACAGTCCGCCTCCGGCCGTGATGATCAGAGCCATACGGGCTCCCTGGCGTGCTTCGGGCAGATGCCGCCAGTATCCGATCAGCAAAAACGACGTGAGGCTCGTCAGTTCCCAAAAGACGAGCAAACCCAAGATGTTATCGCTTAGCACGATCCCGACCATCGCGCCTTGGAACAGCAGCAGATAGGCGTAGAAGCGCCCGATCGGGTCGTTCCGGCCGAGGTAGAAGCGCGCATAGATGATGATCAAAAGCCCGATGCCGAGGATGAGCGCGGCGAAGAATAGTCCAAGTCCATCCAGAAAGAATGAAAACGACAGACCGATCTGCGGCAACCATTCAACTTGCGTCCGAAGGACCTCGCCGCGGTAAACCGCGGGCGCCCGGGAGAGCAGAAGCACCAGCGCCGCGAGAGTGACAACGCCGGTCGCAGCCGCGCAGGCGTTTCGTCCCGAGCGCTCCAGCAGCGACGGAAGCACCGCACCGAAAAAGGGAATGAGGGCAATGAGCCACAACGTCATTCGGGGGACTCGCTGATTGCAGCGCAGCTCGGCCCCAGTTTCATGGCCGCACGTCGCAGCGATAAGTCAGGATATCCCAGAAACACTGGAGCAAATGAAGCACGTTCGGCAACCCGCTGCAATTGTCGCATCCCCGAACGTCTGTGTTCGGGGAGCCGGTGCGACCTCCGGTCGCGGGCGGAAATGGTAGGATTGTCCCCGACCAAATGCGCTAGACTGCCGCCTAACGCCCGTTCTCGGGCCCCGCGGAATCGACATTCGCCTCCGGAGCAGCCTGTGATAGGACCCTTGCTGGGGAGCATGAAAAAGTTGGGGGTCGTCAGGCAGCCAGCTTGAATGCATGGAGATGCTAGTCCTCCCAGCCGAAGGCGAACTGGATTGTTCGGTGCAGCGCGTAGAGTGTCATTGCCTCCGCGACGAGCGGCCGGCGCAGCCTTGCTCTTGCGGCTGCGCGGACGGGCGCTGGCGCCCACCGCCAGCGTGTAAGCGGAGGAGCGGTGTCGCCCGAAAAAGCCTAGCGCGTATATCGATGATGCGCTATATAGATATCCAAAGGAGATATCCACATGGCTCTTTTCATTCGGGATGCCGAAGTCGACGCGCTGGCGGAAGAAGTCCGAAAGCTCACCAAAACGAGAACAAAGACCGAAGCAGTGCGGCAGGCCCTGCGAACGCAGCTCGCGCAAGCGCGGCGGATACTCCCCGTCAACGAGCGCCTGGCCCGTTCAAAGGCGCTGGCCGATGCCATGGGCCCGAGCGATCCCACCTTCGATATGAAGGCCTATACCGACGAGATGTGGGGCGAGGCCTGATGTTCCTCGATGCATCTGTTATCGTCGCGATCCTCGGCCGCGAGCCCGGATTCGAGGAAATAGAAAAGCGGTTGTCAGTGTCCGACGGGGCGTTTTTCGTTTCGCCTCTGGTGAAGTTCGAGGCATCAGTGGCCTTGGCGCGGCAGAAGGCATTCGTGGCCGGACCGAACACCAAGCCGTCGCCGGCCCTGCTGCAGCAGGCAGAACTTGCGGTGAGCGCATTCGTTGATGACCTCGATGCCCAAGAGGTGCCGATCTCGCCAGAGATCGGGAAGCAAGCGATCAACGCCAGTGTGGCCTATGGAAAAGCCGTTGGGCATGTCGCTGATCTCAACTTCGGCGACTGTTTCGCTTACGCGTGTGCCAAGGTGCTGGGCGTGACACTTCTCTACAAGGGTAATGATTTCGCCCACACCGATCTCGCATAGCGTGGCTACCGACGACGGGGTGCCGCGGCGGATGGGACCATTCTAATCTCCAGGAGTCCTCAGTCCCGAGGACCGATTTTCCGAAACCTCTCGAAAACCAGCAGTTTGCTTTTGCGCACGCCGTCTTCAAGCAGGCTTCCGGTTGCCAGATGAGCGGCAATGGCGCTGGCTAACATGCAGCCCGTCCCGCGCATCGATCCGGCAAGACGCGGCGCATCGAAGCGGATGGGCTCGTGACCGGAGCGCAGCAGGATGTCCGTGGATCGACATCCCGCGGCGTGGCCGCCCTTGATCAGCAGGGCGTGCAACCCAGCGGCGATCAGCAATTTTTGACCTTGTTGCAATGCGCCGTCCTCGTCCATGGCCTGTTCCGAGCCGGCAAGGACAGCCAGTTCGATGAGGTTGGGTGTGGCGAGACGGCAAAGCGGGATGAGTTCATGCTTCAGGACGCCGATGGCGCCTGGTTCCAGAAGCGGCCTACCCGAAGAGGAGGCCAGCACCGGGTCGAGCACTGCCGGTATCTGTGGGTTTTCGCGCAGCACATCCGCGACGGCGACGATGATTTGCTCCGTTGCGAGCATGCCGATTTTGATGGCCGCTACCTCGTTGGCTTGCAGCGCGGCACGCATCTGATCGGCCACCAGATCGGGTTGCAAATTGTGGATTTCCGTGACGGCTTCATGCGTCTGCACCGTCACGGTGGTAACGGCAAGGCAGGTGCGCACGCCGAGGATCGAGATCGTCTCGATGTCGCGGGCTATGCCGGCGCCGCCGCTGGAGTCCGATCCGCCGACGACCAGCACATGCGGTTCGCGCCTCAACGCCATTGGTCTGTCTTTTCGATCCACTCGCGCGTTCGCGCTTCCGGATCGGCGTTCAATGTTATGTCGGTCACGACCGCCGCGCTGTCCGCACCAGCGCCGAAGACACCCTCGAGCCGGTCGGGGTTGAGCCCGCCAATCGCAACCAGAGGTGTCGGCGCGATCCGGCGCTTCCATTCGCCAATCCGTTCGAGCCCCTGCGGCGCCCATTTCATCTGCTTCAGGATGGTCGGATAGATTGGGCCGAGCGCGATATAGTCCGGTCTTGCGGCAAGGGCTGTCTCGAGTTCGAGATGATCGTGCGTGCTGAGGCCGAGACGAAGACCTGCAGCCCTTATCCGGGTAAGGTCCGCCGCTTGCAGATCCTCCTGCCCGAGATGAATGAAGTCGCAACCCTCCTCGATCGCCAGCCGCCAGAAGTCATTGATGATGAGCTGGCATTTGTAGCGGGCGCACAAGGCCTTCGCCTTGCCGATCTCGGCGCGCAGCGCAGCCTCGTCGAGGTTCTTGACGCGAAGCTGCACCACCCTGACGCCGAGCGGCGCCAGCCTTTCGATCCAGGCGGCGCTGTCGACGATCAGATAAAAAGGGTCGATGTTCATTGAAAGACAGCCTGGCCAATTGTCGGCGTCGATGGGACGGCGACGTCGCGCGGCTCGAGCAGACCCGAGCGATAGGCCTCACGGCCGGCATCGACTGCCTTGCCGAATGCCCGCGCCATGCCGACCGGCTCGGCCGCCCTGGCCACCGCCGTATTGAGGAGCACCGCGTCGAAGCCGAGTTCCATCACGAGAGCCGCGTGAGATGGGCGGCCGATGCCCGCATCCACGATCAGCGGGACATCCGGGAAATGGCCGCGCATCGAACGGAGCGCGGTGACATTTACCGGCCCGAGCGCCGAACCGATCGGCGCGCACCACGGCATCAGAACCTTGCAGCCCATCCCCAGCAGCCGCTCGGCGACGACGAGATCGTCCGTGGTATACGGGAATACGGCAAAACCGTCTCCGCACAGGATTCGCGCGGCCTCGACCAAACCGAAGACGTCAGGCTGCAGCGTGTCATGATTGCCGATCACCTCGAGCTTGATCCAGTTCGTGCCGAAGATCTCGCGCGCCATCTTTGCGGTGGTGACGGCTTCCTTGACGGAGTGGCAACCGGCGGTGTTGGGCAAGACGTGCAGACGCAGCGATTGGATGAGCGACCAGAATTTCTCTCCACCCCTGCCGCCGCCTGCCATTTCGCGGCGCAATGAGACGGTCACCGCGGATGCGCCGGATGCCTTGACCGCATCGGCAAGAATGGCGGGCGAGGGGTACTGTGCGGTGCCGAGAAGCAGGCGCGACGGAAGCTTCGTTCCGTAAAGCTCGAGCACGTTGCTAACCTCCTTGCATGGGTGAGAGAATTTCGATCTGGTCGCCGTCCTTCAACTGGAACAGCGTCCGCTCAGTCGCATGCACGAGCTCGCTGTTCACGGCCGTTGCAAGCCAGTTGCCCTCGTAGTCGAGCGCAGCGAGAAGCTCCGCCAGGGTGGCGGTGGCGATCTCATGCGCTTCGCCGTTGACCGTCAGTTTCATCAGCAAGCTCCACTGGTTTGTCAGGTTCGAAAACAAGCTCGGCCGCCCGGCACGCCATGGCGGGGGCCAGAAGGAAACCATGGCGGTAGAGCCCGTTGACCGCGATGGTCTTTCCGCTCGTTTGGACGCGCGGCAGGTTGTCGGGAAAGGCCGGGCGAACACCGACGCCGGTCTCAACGATCGTGGCCTCGCCGAAGGTGGGATGAACCGAATAGGCGCCATTCAGGAGTTCCATCATCGAGCGCGCCGTGACCGGTCCCGTGGACAGACTCTCGATCATCGTTGCGCCCGCCATGAAATGGTGGTCGGCGCGCGGCGCCAGATAGAGCGGCAAGCGCGGGTGCAGCAGCCTGACCGGGCGCGACAGCGAAATATCCGGCGCGCGCAGGATCAGCATCTCGCCGCGAACGCCGCGAAGCCTTTCATCGCGGGACGCCATTCCCGTACAGTCGATCTCGCGGTCGAAACCCATCATGTGCTGGGCATCCATTCCGAAGCGGAATTCGACGCCGCTTCCGGCGAGCTTTTCATGCAGCGTCGCCATGGCACGGCGTGGATCGAGATGGGCTTCGCCCGGGAAGAACAGCCCGCGACGGAAACGGCCGGCGAGATCGGGTTCCAGAAGCGCAATTTCGTCTTCGTCGACCCGCCGATGGCCCAACGTGCGACTTGCAAACCGGTCGAGTTCGCCCACATCCCGCGGCATCGCCAAAACGAGCGTTCCGGCCCGCGTGACATGACCCGGCAGCACCGCATCCCACCAGTCGGCGGCGTCGCGTCCGAGATCCAGCACCGGCTGCCCGGCGCTTTCGCGCTCGCACCAAGGCGCCAGCATGCCGCCGGCCATCCATGATGCATTGCCGGCAAGGCCTTGCCTGGCCTCGGCGACGGTCACCGCCGCGCCGCGGGCGGCGAGTTCGAAAGCGGCGGTAAGGCCGGCGACGCCGGCCCCTTTGACCAGCACCCTCATGATGGCTCCGACGCCTTCGGCATGGGCGGTTCGCCGTTCACCGGCATATACAGATCGCCGCCCTCGCGGTATTTCGCCGCCATCGCCGCCATGCCCTCTTTCTGGGCCTCGGCCCGAATGTCGTGGGAGATGCGCATCGAGCAGAATTTCGGTCCGCACATGGAGCAGAAATGCGCCAGCTTGTGCGCCTCCTTCGGCAAGGTCTCGTCGTGGAAGGAGCGCGCCGTTTCAGGGTCGAGCGACAGGTTGAACTGGTCCTCCCAGCGAAATTCGAACCGCGCCCGCGACAGTGCATCGTCACGCAGCTTCGCTGTCGGATGACCCTTGGCGAGGTCGGCGGCGTGAGCGGCTATTCTGTAGGTGATGACGCCGGTCTTGACGTCGTTGCGGTCAGGGAGACCGAGATGCTCCTTGGGCGTGACGTAGCAGAGCATGGCCGTGCCGTACCAGCCGATCATCGCCGCCCCGATGCCGGAGGTGATGTGGTCGTAGCCCGGCGCGATATCCGTCGTCAGCGGCCCGAGCGTGTAGAACGGAGCCTCGCCGCAGACTTCGAGTTGCTTGTCCATATTCTCCTTGATCTTGTGCATGGGGACATGGCCCGGCCCCTCGATCATGACCTGGCAATCCCTGGCCCAGGCGATCTTGGTCAGCTCGCCAAGCGTTTCCAGTTCGGCGAATTGCGCCGCGTCGTTGGCATCGGCGATCGAGCCGGGACGAAGGCCGTCGCCAAGCGAAAAGGACACATCATAGGCGCGGCAGATGTCGCAGATTTCTTCGAAATGCTCGTAGAGGAAGCTCTCGCGGTGATGATGCAGGCACCACTTGGCCATGATCGAACCGCCCCTGCTGACGATGCCGGTGACCCGGTCGACCGTCAGCGGGACATAGTGCAGCCGTACGCCGGCATGGATCGTGAAATAGTCGACGCCCTGTTCGGCCTGTTCGATCAGCGTATCGCGGTAGACTTCCCAGGTCAGATCCTCCGCGATGCCACCGACCTTTTCGAGCGCCTGGTAGAGCGGGACAGTACCGATCGGCACCGGAGAATTGCGGATAATCCATTCGCGGATGTTGTGGATGTTGCGGCCGGTGGACAGGTCCATAACGGTGTCGGCTCCCCAACGGGTCGCCCAGACCATTTTTTCGACCTCTTCGGCCATCGAGGAGGTGACCGCGGAATTGCCGATATTGGCATTGATCTTCACCAGGAAATTGCGGCCGATGACCATCGGTTCGCTCTCCGGGTGGTTGATGTTGGCGGGAATGATCGCCCGTCCGCGCGCCACCTCGTCGCGCACGAATTCCGGCGTGATGAAGTCCGGGATCGCCGCGCCGAAAGACTCGCCGTCGCGCTGCATCCCGCCGCGTAAGCTCTCGCGGCCGAGATTTTCGCGTATGGCGACGAACTCCATTTCGGGAGTGATGATCCCGGCGCGCGCATAGGCAAGCTGCGTCACCGCCTTGCCCGCCCCGGCCCTGAGCGGTCGGTGGCGGACAGGAAATTCCGGCGTCAGCCGTTCGCCTGACACGAACCCATTATCCTCCGCCCTGACACTGCGGCCTTCCTGGAATTCGACGTCGCCGCGCGCCTTGATCCACGCGTGCCGGAACCGGGCAAGTCCGTTCTCGATGCTCGTTTCGACGGTCGGATCCGTATAGGGGCCGGACGGATCATAAACGGTGACGGGTGGTTCGCCTGCCGTCGGATGGACGGCGATTTCCCGCATCGGCACCCTGATCTGCGGGTGGATCGTGCCGGGTTTGTGGATCTTCCTGGAGGCGGGCAGCGGTCCCGTCGAGACAGTGGGGGTAATGGCATTCATTTGAGGCTCCTTTGCTCATGCATTGGAGACCCAGTTCTGTGCCGGAAGGATGAAAAAACGCTTTGGCCGGCCTGCTTACAGGTTTTCGGGCATGGATTCCCGCAAAGCGCTTGCACCGTCCCTACGCCAGTATGAACTGGATCAGGTTCAACGGGTCACTGCGCCGCGAAAGCCAGCAGTATCTCAGCCCCTTGCCGGGACTCCCCTGGTGAATGCGTTAAATTGAGCGGGCGATCGCCATCTTGTCAAGCGCATTCGGCCCATCAGTCGGCACGCCAGCCGGGCGGGCAGAATCCGCGCCCGCGTAGAGCAACCGCGCGCCGGGCGTATAATCGAGGCCGATATCCAGGATCGGCGCGCTGTGGGTCAGCCAACCGACCGAAATCAGATCGACGCCCGTTGCGGCAATCTCCGCAGCCGTGTCCAACGTGATCCTGCCCGATGCCTCGGTGATTGCGCGGCCGGCAACCATTGCCACTGCTTGCTGCAGATCGTCGACCGACATGTTGTCGAGCAGCACAGCGTCGGGGGCGAACTCCAGCGCCTCCTCAAGCTGGGCTAGCGTGTCGACTTCGACTTCGATCTTGACCAGATGGCCGGCACCAGTCCGCGCCCGCTCGATGGCAGCGCGAATTCCGCCAGCAATGGCGATGTGGTTGTCCTTGATGAGGATCGCATCATCGAGGCCGAAACGGTGATTGGAGCCGCCGCCGGCGCGCACGGCATTTTTTTCCAGCGTCCGCAGACCGGGCGTCGTCTTGCGCGTGCAGACGATCCTCGCGCGGTACTCGCGAACCGCGGCGACCATTGATGCGGTCGCGGTTGCGATGCCGCTCAAATGGCATAAAAAATTGAGCGCTGTCCGTTCGGCCGTGAGCATGGCGCGGGCGGGGCCGCTTACCGACGCAATGATCTCGCCCTGCCCAACATGGCTGCCGTCTGCCCGCTCCATCACCATTTCGAGGTCCTGGTCGACAAGCCGGAACGCGAGCATCGCGGGATCTAGTCCGGCGACAACTCCGGCCTGGCGCGCAACCAGAACGGTCGTCGCACGATGATCCTTCGGCACGATGGCATCAGTGGTCAGGTCGCCCGCTCGGCCGAGATCTTCCACAAGTGCCGCCCTGACCGCTGGCTCAAGCATGATGGCGGGAAGCGGCGAAAGCTTCATCGTATCGCCTCTTCAAGTGTTGGCGAGCATGCGAGTTCCTGGGCTGCCGCCACCGCGGCGTCGAGCGTGAGTTCCGAACGGCGGGCAACGGCCGCGCGGTGCGGAAAGTCCGTCCGGTAGTGAGCACCGCGACTTTCCTGGCGTAGCAAGGCGGCAACTGCGATCATCAGTCCGACGGCCGCGGGACCTGATGCCGTGGCAAGCGGCAGCAACGCGCGTATAGCGGCTTTCAGCCCTTCGCCATCGCGTGCGACGCCAAGTGCGCCCGACAGTAGGGGGCGCAAAGGCATTGGATCAGGCCAATCCTGATTGCGGGCAATCGCTGGTTTTCGTCGGCCGCAAGGCGAACTCGCCACGCTTTCGGCGACCCAGCGCGCGCACACGACAGCCTCGGTCAGCGAGTTGCTGGCAAGCCTGTTGGCGCCGTGCAGCCCGGTTGAGGCGACTTCACCGCAAGCCCAAAGTCCCGAAACCGAAGTGTGGCCGGCTTCATCCACGGCCACGCCCCCCATGTGATAGTGCTGGGCCGGCCGTATGGGAATGAGGCCACGCGCCGGATCGATGCCGGCGCGCCGGCAGGCTGACGCGATCGTCGGAAACTGCCGCGCGAATGTCGGGCCGGGTTTTTCTCGCGCATCGAGAAAGACGCGGTGGCCGTTCGAAAGATGTTTCCAGATGGCGCGCGCGACAACGTCGCGTGGCGCAAGTTCGCCACCTTGCACGCCTTTGAGGAAGCGCTGGCCTGTTTCGTCAACGATCGTCGCGCCTTCGCCGCGAACCGCTTCGCTGATCAGCGGCATCGGGCGATCCGGCCCGTCAAGCGCGGTCGGATGGAACTGGATGAATTCCAGGTCAGCAAGGACGGCACCCGCGCGCGCCGCAAGCCCCAGACCTTGTCCGCAACTGCCCAAAGGGTTGGTGGTGTCGAAAAACAGTCCGCCAATCCCGCCGGTGGCGAGGATGACCCGTCCCGTACCGAAGAACAGGGGACCTGTCGGACAGCTTGCCAGCACACCAGCGATCGCATTGTCCTCCACAGCCAGCCGGCGCGCCTCTGCGCCCTCGATGACCGTAATCGAAGGGGTGGATCGCACCGCCGCAACAAGCGCGCGCATGATCTCGCGTCCACTGCCGTCGCCGCCGGCATGAACAATACGCCGCCGGCCGTGTGCGGCTTCCAGCCCGAGAAGCAGCGCTCCCTCTGGCGTCCGGTCAAAGCGAACGCCTTGGCACGCCAGATCTTCGATTGCGGCCGGCGCCGCCTGCACGATGAGCCGCGCAACTTCCACGTCGCAAAGCCCGTCGCCCGCGGCGAGCGTATCGGCAAGATGGAGCGAGGGGGCGTCGTCGGAGCCAAGGCTGGCGGCAAGCCCGCCCTGTGCCCATGTGCTCGATGCGTCTGCTCCAAGCGGCGTTCTCGACAGCAGGGCTACCGGCTCGGGTGCCATGTGGAGCGCCGTCATCAGCCCGGCAATGCCGCCGCCGACGATCACCGGCCGGCCGCCAAGATTGCGGATCTGCGTGTTCATACGGCCAGCATCCGTTCGACCGCAAGCCGTGCTCGGGCTGCAATCTCGGGCTCGATCCTTACCTCATGCCTGTTCTGCTCGAGCGCCAAATGGATGTTGGCGAGCGTTATCCGCTTCATATGCGGGCAGAGATTGCAGGGCCGGATGAACTCGACGTCGGGATGCTCCACCGCGATATTGTCGCTCATCGAGCATTCCGTCATCAGCACGACCCGAGGCGGCTTTTGGCTTCCGACATAATCGGACATTGCGGCCGTCGAACCCGAAAAATCGGCTTCCACGACCACGTCGGGCGGACATTCGGGATGAGCAAGCACCGTCACGCCCGGGTGATCCTCCCGCAGTTGCCTGATGTCGGCTGGCGTGAATCGCTCATGCACCTCGCAGTGACCCTTCCAGGCGATGATCTCGACGTCAGTCTGCGCGGCGATGTTCTGGGCCAGGTATTCGTCGGGCAGCATGATCACTCGAGCAACGCCGAGAGATTCGACCAAGATCTTCGCATTGCTCGACGTGCAGCAGATATCGGACTCTGCCTTCACTTCGACCGATGTGTTGACATAGGTGACGACCGGCACGCCCGGGTATCGTTGCCGAAGTAGGCGGACATCGGCAGCAGTGATAGAGTCTGCCAGCGAGCAGCCCGCCTTCAGGTCCGGGATGAGCACCGTCTTTTTCGGATTGAGCAGCTTTGCCGTCTCGGCCATGAAGTGCACCCCGGCAAGCACAATGACATCCGCTTCGACCGCCATCGCCTTGCGGGCCAGCGCCAGGCTGTCGCCGACAATGTCAGCCACGCAGTGGAAGATTTCCGGTGTCTGATAATTATGCGCCAGAATGACGGCGTTTCGCTGTCGTTTCAGCTCGAGGATGGCATCGATGTCGTCTGCAAACACCGGCCATTCGATGGGCGGGATGACCCGCCGCACCCGATCGTAGAGAGCGGCCGTGCGAGTGGAGGCCTTGAGCATTCTATTATGCTCCAGATGAGTATAATTATGGCATATGCTTATCTTGAGCATAAGAAATGTCAAGCGCGTGAAAGCGGCAATTTCGTCCCTGCGGCAGTTCGTTCTGCCAACACCGTCTGGCGAAAGCGGAAGCGCTTGGCAGGACGCCCTCCTGTGTCGGACATCGTCTCGCCTGTCTCCTCGACCAGGTCCTGCTGCTCGATGAGGCGCCGGAAATTCTGCTTGTGAACGAGTCTGCCAGCCAGCGCCTCCACGGTTCGCTGCAGCTGCAGCAGTGTGAATATCGGCGGCATCAGTTCGAACACGACGGGGCGGTATTTGATCTTGGTCCGAAGCCTGGCGATCCCCGTCGCCAGAATACGGCGATGATCGGCGATCATCGGCCGACCGGGAATCGGCGACGCGCCGCCCGTGTTCAAGCTGCGCACGGCTTCCGCCACCAGCGCGGCTTCGTAGAGCAGCTCGTAACGCTGCAGGGCAAGTTCCTCGTTCCAGTCGCGATCGTCCAGGCCAAAGGCGATTGCGACGCGCTGCCAGCGATCGTGACGCGTGTATGGGTTATCTGCTTCGTCAGCCCAGGCCCGCAGTCGGGGCATGACGACGTCCGGCAGCATAAGCGGCACCCCTGCGCGGTGATCTTCCCACGGAAAATAGTTGTACCAGCCTTGCCAACCATGCATTGGCGAACGCTCTGCCTGTTCTTCCCGCGTCAGGCCAAGATAGCTGATCGAGATCACTCGTTGCATACGCTCGTCGCCGATCCGGTCGCGATCGGCGAAGGTATATAGCTGCTCGATGTAGCCCAGCCGATGACCAGTCTGCCGCTCCACCCAGGCCCTCAGACCCGACTGCAAGGAGCGATGGCCGAATTCAAAAGGGCCAGACGGCAAAGCACCCGCTTGCCCGATGGTCAGGACGCGCGGCTCACCATTCGTCACGGCAATCACAACGGCGATCAGGTCCGCACTGATGGCCTGGCCCCGAGCGCTTCTTGCGGTCTGCTTCGTCGTCTTATCTTGCATTAGGTTCGATGGAATTCCGAAGGCACCCGGACGGGCAAGCTGAGCGAAAGGTGAACTGCTACCTCCTGCCCGTCAACGTCTAGCACGGAATGACAGGTGCAGTTTCAACGTGAAGGAATTGGAGGAAAGATCGGATCCGAGACCTCTCGCGAATGGTGACGCCGATCCATGTCAACGAATGCTGCGGGAATTGCGCGAACGCAGGCTTCTCGAGTTCCGCCAAGGTCATGTCAGCGTGCTCTATCGACTTGGCGTAACGAAATTTGCCGAGCTCGATGACGGATATGTCTATAATTGACGCTATAGTGGCCTATGACGCCAAGGCGCGACGCCTGAATTTCGCATAGCCGGATCACAATTAAGCCTTGAGTTTTTGCGCTTCCGGCAATAGCTAGGTGCTACCAGGCCGGGCCCCTCTGGCAGTCCATCGGGACTGTGATGTCGGACTGGAATTCCAATCCGGGTGGCCTGGCGTTGAGATCTCTTCAGCTGTAGCGGCATTCTCTTGTCATACGCGGTGTCCGCGTTGCTCTACGGTTATGCTCGCAAGCCGCGTCACCCCTAGCTGAACGCAAGGGTGCCGTATGACAGAATTCTTCAGTCCCGAAGCACTGACCGCTCTTTTGCAGGTCATCATGATCGACCTGGTGCTGGCCGGCGACAACGCCATCGTTATCGGCCTTGCCGCGGCCGGGCTCCCCAAGGAGCAGCGCAGAAAGGCGATCGTCATTGGCATTATCGCAGCGACCGTTCTGCGCATCGGCTTTGCCGCCGCCACAACCCAACTCCTGCAGATCGTCGGCTTGCTGCTGGCCGGCGGTGTGTTGCTGTTGTGGGTATGCTGGAAGATGTGGCGCGAGCTCCGGCAAAACCATGCGCAGGAAGCACAGGCGATCGAAGCGCTTTCGGAAAGTGACGTCGACCACGACGGCATCGTTGCCGGCAAAGCTCCACGCAAGACCCTGGCGCAGGCAACCTGGCAGATCATCGTCGCCGACGTCTCCATGTCGCTCGATAATGTTCTGGCGGTTGCGGGTGCCGCCCGCGAGCACCCGAACGTGTTGATCTTCGGCCTTATCCTCTCGATCGCGCTGATGGGCATTGCCGCAAGCTTCATTGCCAACCTGCTTCAGAAGCATCGCTGGATTGCCTATGTCGGCCTGGTGATCATCCTCTACGTAGCAGGCGACATGATCTATCGCGGTGCTCTTGAACTTATGCCTCACGTCGCGGGCTCTTAAAACGCAAAAGACAGGCGGGCCGGAACAACGTCGTTCCGGCCTGCAGATGTTCGAGACTAGCTTTACGCCGACGACCAGGCGCACTCGCTCGATCCGGCGGTAGAAGGAAGCCCTCGTGCTCAGATCCGTGTGAGCCGCGGTTTGCCCTCACGCAAACGGCCAAAACGGAAGGCATCCGAAACGGCTGAGCGGACCATAAGCATCTCGCCTATCGTTTCGTGTGTCATGAGCCCCACCAGCCGTTCGGAATTGTCCACGACGGCAACGGCAGGCACGTCTGACTGCTGCATGAGCCGCAGGCTTTCCTCGAGGCTTTTTCGGTAATGTATCTTCGGGATATCGTTGCGCATTGCGCTCGTAACCGGTGCAGCGGGTCCCTTTTCCTTCAATGTCCGGATCATGTCGTCGCGTGTCACCAATCCCTGGAGATGGCCAGCGGAGTCGATGACGGGGAATTCGTGCTGCGTGGTGGCGAGCAGCATCTCGATCGCCTCGTCGAGCGTCGCCGACCGTTCCAGCCGGGCGAACTCGGTGATCATCACATCCCCGACCAGGACGCTTGTGGCAACCTCCCGGATCTGTGCGTTCTGCGCTTCCGCAGCCGCGGCGAGATAGACGAAGATGCCGATGAAGATGAGCAGCGGGTTGTAGAACAGCCCAAGGAAACCGAAGACGAAGGCCAATCCTTGCCCGATCGAAGCGGCGATCTGGGTCGCGCGCGACCAGGAAAGGCGGGCGGCCAGCGCGGCGCGCAGGATACGGCCGCCATCCATCGGGAAGGCCGGGATCATGTTGAAAAGCACCAGGAAGACATTGACCCCTGCAAGCCTGGCGAGAAAATTCGTACGCGGATCCTCGATCCCGGCCATCTGTTCGACACCTACCGCGCCCCCGAGCAAGGCGAAGATCAGCGCGGCGATCGCGACATTGACCAGCGGCCCCGCGATCGCGATCACGAACTCCTGTCCCGGCTCTTCCGGCATGCGTTCGAGCCTGGCCACGCCGCCGATCGGTAAAAGCGTAATGTCGGGCGTGCTGATGCCGAAGTACCGTGCGGCGGCGATGTGGCCGAACTCATGCAGGACCACGCAGGCAAAGACGGCAATGATGAAGGCAACGCCTTCCCAAGCCGCTGGCGCGCCGCCGATCCGATAATGCGTCAGCCAAATCCAGACGAGCAGAAGCAGGAAGGTAAAGTGAACGCGCACGGTCGTGCCTGCGATCGTCCCGAGGTTCAGCGACCAACCCAAATCCATTCACTCCGAAAGGCCACCCTTCATCATAGGCCTTGGCGGGACGCTTGCAATCGTCCGAGAATATCTGCGCTCATCTATATCGTCTGCAACTGCCGGCCACCCAGGCTGCGAGATGCCGCTTGGCACACATGGCACGCCTGGCTGACGAGTTTGTCCGGCGGGGAGCCAGCATTGGCCGGCGCCCCCCGGGACAGAAGATGCTGACCGGGCGCTAACATGTCACGGTGTCAGTCAGTGAGCGGTTTGCGAATGCTCGCCGCCCGGCTTCGAGATGCCGCTTAAAGCCTCTCCCGCTTCTGCCGCTTCGCCGTTGGTCGCGAGATCCCCAAGGGAGATGATGCCGACGAGCCTCTTGTCGCGGTTCAAAACCGGTAGCCGACGCACCCGCAGGTCGCCCATGTTCTCAAGCACCTGCTCGACGTCTTCGTCTTCGAAGCAGTATTTGACCTCCCGGCTCATGACATCACGCACCTTGGCGTCAGGTCCCTTTCCCGATGCTACGCCGCGGATTGCGATATCACGATCGGTGATCATCCCGACCAGCCGATCGTTGTCGCCCACTGGCATCACCCCGGCGTCGAGCTTGCCCATCATCTTCGCTACTTCGCCAAGGGACTGTTCGGGGTTCGCGATCTGGACATTCCTCGTCATGCAGTTGCCGACTTTCATGGCAATCTCCCTTTGCTTGATGCCCCGTCGCCGATTCGGTGTTTATGACCCAAGGAACGAACTCTTCGGCGGTAACGTTCCGTTGAATCTGGATTGAGTGACCCGCAGCAGATTTTTCACCTGTGGCTGGGAGGGCTTGGAAAACCTGCATCGCCGGAATCTTGCGGCATATCTTTGACGCAAAGTCGACCCCCAACGCGCTCCAATGCGCCAATCGCCGTAAACGCTGCGGCAGCGATATTTTCCGTCACGGCGAAGGCATGGACGCGGCCATCGCTGCCAAAGTTCTCCGTTTGGACTCGGCTTTGCACCAATGCATTTGTCGAATCGCCGATGACTGGCCGAACTGGAACCTCGATGGGCGATACGACGTTTCAGAAGGACAGCGCAGTCAACGGAGAAGTCGAATGCAGCCCTTAGCCGCAAATTCCGCCCGCCGCCGCAGCGCGCTTGCGATCACCCCGTTCAATGGAACCGTGACGGTCAGGTTCTCAGACGCGATCATTGCCTCGACCGAGCGGGCAAAAGTGCTTTACGAAGAAAGACATGATCCTGTTTTCTATATCCCTTTCGAGGATATCTATTTCGACCTTCTGGAGAAGACGAACACGACAACGCGCTGCCCATTGAAGGGCACGGCGAGCTATTGGCGGGTTCACGCGGTCGGCGGATCGGCTGACGACTTCATGTGGGCTTACGAGACGCCCGACACCCCTGCATTGGCTATCGCCCGCCATGGCGCCTTCGATCCCGACAAGGCGCGCATCGATGCCGATCCTGCCGAGGACAAGCGGCATACGCCTCACATCCCCGAGTAGAAAGCGTTTGGATTTTCACATCGGCCGGTCACGCCCCAGGCGGCGATCTTTGCGTCAATCGGCGAACTCTTCGTCGAGGATCCGCAAGCCGTCTTCATATTTCGATGTCGAGGTGCCAACCTGCCGTGCCTGCCACAGATTGTCAGCGAGATCCGCGCGCTTGACCGGCAGCGCCAATGGGTTGGCCGCTGCCCTGCGCACGAAAGCGGGGTCGTCCTCGTCTGGCCTGCGTGTCATGGCATCGACTGCCGACACGATGGATGTTCCGAAACCAGCCGCCTCGAGCCGATCGCGGTCCCAACCCTCTCCCTTCTCGAGAACGTCGTGAAGGTAGGCAACGGCCTTCTCGTCGAGTGTTTCGACGGCGTCAACGACCCTGCGGCAATGTTCGATATAGGGCCGTCCGGTCTTGTCGGTCTGCCCGGCATGAGCCTGTTCGGCGATTTTTGCCGCGCGGTAAAACATGCTCATCGTGTCGATCCTTGCGTTGCCCCCGATCGTCAATAGCCTCCGATAATCGGCAATATTTCGCCGGTGATGTAACTCGAGCAGTGCGGCGAGGCGAGAAACACATAGGCGGGCGCGATCTCCTCCGGTTGCGCCGGCCGTTTCATTGGCGTGTCTGCGCCAAATTTCGAAACGTCGCCGGCTTGCTTGTCCGACGGGTTGAGTGGCGTCCACACCGGACCCGGTGCCACGGCGTTCACCCTGATGCCCTTGCTGATCAGGTTGCCCGAGAGCGCGCGCGTGAAGGCATGAATGCCGCCCTTGGTCATTGAATAATCGACAAGTTGCTTTGAACCCTCGATACCGGTTACGGAGCCGCTGTTGATGATCGCCGAACCGGGCTTCATATGCGGCACGGCCTCCTGCGCCATGTGGAAATAGCCGTAGAGGTTGGTCTTCAGCGTGGTGTCGAAATGCTCTTCGGTCAGATCGCCGAATTCGCTGGAATGGATCTGGAAAGCGGCGTTGTTGACCAACACGTCGATCCGGCCAAATTCCTTCACCACCTCGGCCACCGCTTTATGGCAGTGGTCGCGCTCGCTGACGTCGGCCTTGACCAGCATGCAGCGCCGGCCCTCGGCCTCCACGGCCGCCTTCGTCTTTTCGGCATCCTTGTCCTCGGACAGGTAGAGGATCGCCACGTCCGCGCCTTCGCGCGCGTAGAGAACGGCCACCGCTCGGCCGATGCCTGAATCGCCCCCGGTAATCAGCGCCACTTTGCCGTCGAGCTTCCTCGACCCGATATAGAACGGCGCATCGTAAAGGGGCGCCGGCTCGATTGCCCATTCGTGCCCCGGCTTCGGCTGGTGCTGTTTGGGAAAAGGCGGCTCGGGATATTTGCGTGCTCCGGCCTGCATGGCGCCTTGTTGCTTTCCGCTGGATTTCGATTTGTCCTTGGCATCGATCCGACGCTGTATATGGCGCTGCTTCGCAGCTTCGCCGGCAATCTCGGATTTCATCTGCATAGCTGTCTCCTTGGATTGGAGAATGAACAACGCATCTGCGGCGAAAAGGTTTATGCAATCATCATTCTTTCAGTCAGCGACGCGCCCGAGAAACGGCCGTTGCAGCCGCGGCAACGAGTGATGGCGCCACCTAGTTTTCGACAAAGCGCCGATGAGAATCGCCCTTCCAATTGGCAGCATGCGCCGAATGTTGTTCCTGATCGCAGGGAATCCAAAATCGACGGTGCGTACTGCCCAACTGGCAACAAATGACGCAGCCGGACGTTTGGGCACAAGCGGTGTCGAGAACCTGAAGGCGTCCTAGCCAGGCAAAAGGTATTCCAAGGCTGGTGACCTGAAGATTCTCCGCTTCTCGGCCGTACAGGCAATTTTGACACCGGATCGCCAAGGGAGACGAAGATGGCTGAAGATCATACCAAGCTAAACGGGCCGGATCTGGCCGAGGGCATCGCGTTGTCCGATCTTTCCGACGGTGGAAAGCTGGTCGGCCATTGCGGCGATGAGCAGGTGCTGCTGGTGCGCCGCGGGGCCGAGGTCTTCGCCATCGGGGCGACATGCACACATTATGGCGGGCCGCTCGTCGACGGTCTGGTGGTGGAGGATGCCGTCCGGTGTCCCTGGCATCACGCGTGCTTCGATTTGCGCACCGGCGAAGCCTTGCGCGCCCCTGCTTTCAATCCACTCGCTTGCTGGTCGGTGGAACAACGCGATGGTCGGATCTTCGTGGGAGAGAAGCGCAAACGGACGCCACCGAAGCAGCGCGATGGAGGCTCCGGCCAAATTCCTGAGAAGATCGTCATTGTCGGTGGCGGCGCGGCCGGTTTCGCGGCGGCCGAAAAATTGCGGCGCGAACACTATCAAGGCAGCATTGTCATGTTCAGCAACGACGAAGCGCCGCCGGTCGATCGGCCCAATCTTTCCAAGGATTACCTGGCCGGCAAAGCACCGGAGGATTGGATTCCGCTGCGCACAGAAGGCTTCTACTCAAAGAACGATATCGACCTGCGCCTCAATGCCAACGTTGCCAGCATCGACGCACGTTCCGGCGAGGTCGTGCTCGCGGACGGCGCCCGTATCCCTTACGACAGGCTGCTGCTTGCGACCGGAGCCGAACCGGTGCGCCTCACCATTCCCGGCGCCGACCAGCCACACGTTCACACGCTGCGCTCGTTTGCGGATTGCAAGGCGATCATCGCACAAGCCGCGACCGCACGCCGCGCCATCGTGCTTGGCGCCAGTTTCATTGGTCTGGAAGTTGCCGCGGCCCTGCGCTCGCGCGATATCGAAGTTCATGTCGTGGCGCCGGAAAAACGGCCCATGGAGCGGGTCCTGGGGCCGCAAATGGGCGACTTCATTCGCGCCCTCCATGAGGAGAATGGTGTCGTGTTCCATCTCGAGGACACCGCGAGCAGCATCGACGGCAAGAAGGTGAAACTCAGCAGTGGCGATACGTTGGCGGGCGATTTCGTCGTCGCCGGCATCGGCGTGCGACCGCGGACAGGGCTTGCCGAGACGGCGGGGCTCATCCTCGACCGCGGTGTCGTCGTGAACGCCTTTTTGGAGACGAGCGTACCAGGGATCTTCGCGGCGGGCGACATTGCGCGGTGGCCGGATCCTCACAGTGGCGAGAACATTCGGGTCGAGCATTGGGTGGTTGCGGAGAGGCAGGGGCGAACCGCGGCCCTCAACATGCTCGGCCATGGCGAGAAATTCGTCGCCGTGCCGTTCTTCTGGAGCCAGCATTACGATGTTCCCATCAACTATGTCGGCCATGCCGCGCAATGGGACGAGATCGCGGTCGATGGAGACATTGCCGCCAAGGATTGCCTGCTCCGCTTCAAGCGCGAAGGGCGTACACTGGCTATCGCTTCGATTTTCCGCGATACCGAAAGCCTAAAAGCCGAGGTGGAAATGGAGCGACAGATCACCTAGCGAAGGGATGCTGTTGAAAAGTCTGAACTGCCGGGTGATGGGTTTGCATCATGTCAAGCCGAGCCGCACCAGGTGGCCGGTCACGGGTGAGAAGAGTTGCTCATCGATATAGCCGCCGGTGCGCGTAGTCTCGAACAGAGAGCCTGCGAGCGAGGGATCCTCAACGATCGGTATTGCAAGGCGCTTTGCTTCGGCGACCATCTTATCGGCGATGCGACCTTGCCCCTTGGCAACGACCACCGGTACCTGCGTTTCGCCCTTGACGTAGCGCAGCGCCACCAGTCGGTCGCGTTCGACGATGACCAGGATTGCGTTCTTCAGGCCGAGCTTCACCGGATTTGACACTGTCTCGCGCCGCTGGCGCTGGAATTCCTGCCTGATCAGCGGATCCCCCTCAAGGTCCTTGTACTCGCGCTTGTATTCGGTTTTGGTCATGCGCATGTCGCGCAGGAAAAGCCATCGCTGGATAGGCATGTCGACGATGCCGATGGCGACAAATGCCAGGGCGCCAGCAATTCCGAGTGGGGTGAGCACCGCCATGATCATGAGTTCAATACAGGTTTCACCGCATGCGGGAGTGTCGAAAAGCGGCTGCAGCCAAGCCATGAGGATGATCACGAACAGGCTGGCCAGCATGACAACCTTTGCCAGGCTCTTGATGAACTCAATGACGTTGCGCAATGACGCGATTTTCTTGAGTCCCTTTGCCGGGCTGATGTTGTCGAATTGTGGCTTGAGCGGCTCGAAAGAAAAGACCGGCCCGTAGGTGGCGATCACGCCGAACGCCAGCGTGAGTATGACAATAATGCCGACCATGGGCCCCATGACGACGAACAGCGCCACGATCGCATGGCGGCCCGCCCTCACGCTGGTTTCCTTGAATGAGCCGTTTGCCGACCCGGCCACGATCTGCACAAGCTGGTCCAGGTATTCCCACATCGTCGGCCAGACGAAGAACAGGTATGCGAGGGCGGCAAAGAGCGTGAAGCCCGAGATGAGGTCGCGGCTTTGCGGAACCTGACCTTTCCGCCGCGCTTCCCGCAGTTTCTTGTCCGAGGCGGGTAAGCCTTTTTCCTCAGCTTCTTCGCTCATATCACGACCTTGGCGCGCATCAGGTTCTTGTGTGAGATCCTGCCGTGTGTAAGGTCGGCGCGGGCTTGAACGGAGAGGTGGATATGCGAATGCGTATCGTGTTCATGGCAGTCGTTGCGACGGTGGCGTTGTCCTCCTGTCAGACAGCCAAGACTGAAAAGGATGCCGAAGCCCAGAGCGCATCGACCCAATCCGATCGGTTGCTCAAGCTGGCTGCCGACATTGAAGCGCGCGGCGAAAGCGGCACGGCGATCGCTCTTTACCAACGCGCGACGGCCATGCCTGATGCGAAGCCTGTCGCCTTCGTCAAGGCGGGCGAAGCCTATATGCGCGCCGGCTATCCGGCCGAAGCCCAGAAGGCATACCGCGGGGCTCTCGCCAAGGCACCCAATGACGGACCGGCATTGCTTGGGCTCGGTTCGGCAATGATCGATTCGGGGGATGTCGAGGCCGGCATCCGCGCCCTTGCGCAAGCCGCGCCGATCGTCAACACCAGCCGTGCCTACAACCGGCTTGGCGTCGCCCAGATTTTCGCCGGACAGGTTGAGGAGGCACAGGCCACCCTGGCGCATGCCCTCACGCTGGAGCCTGGCGACCTCGATATCCAGACCAATATGGCGCTTGCCGCTGCCTTGGAGGGCAATTCCGCGACGGCGCTGCCCCTCGTTCAGCGTGTGGCTTCGGCGCCGGGCGCGCAACTGCACCACAAACGCAACGTTGTGGTCGTCTACGGCCTGCTCGGGCAGGCCGAGCAGGTGAGAGCAGCTCCCCCTACCGGTCTGACGACGAAAGAAGTCAACACATTGCTCGCCAACGCCAAATCGATCCGGGGCAAGGCGACCATCAAGGCGAGGGCAAAGGCACTCGGTTCGATATCGGCCTAGCTCTGCGCAGGCGCCGCCACGCTCGTATCTCGGCACTACCGCCGGCGCGCCTGCGCAGCGCCGGCCCATGGGTCAGTTGCCCTCCTGAAGCGGCGCTTGTGCAGCCGCTGCACCGTCATTGGCGCCGCCGGTGGGGATGTCTTCTCCATAAATGTATCGCCGGGCCGCCCTTGCAGTGGGAGCCCCGGGCGCCGCGCCCATGCGCCGCCCTTCGACCAGATCGCGCTGGCTTTCGGCCATGCGTTGAAGATTATGGGCATTGGCGCAACCTGCCGGCAGATGCGGCCCGACATCCGAAACGATCGTCAAGTCCGTCGCGGCCGGGGAGGGGGGGAGATCAGCCGGTTCGTCGAGACAGGCGTCGGGTGCGAGCACTGCGACATCCGCGCCCTTTTGCGAGCCCGCATTGGTCGAGACATAGCTGTAGCCGGATGAATAGTCCTTAGGCGGTGGTTTGCCGTTGACGCAGCCCATGAGCGCGGCAAACGGAAAGACGAGCATTGCTGTGCGGAAAACAGAAAAGTTGGTCATGGTCGGTCTCCCGCTACTTCACGATCAGGCCCATCGCGGACGGGTCCTTGGTGCGTCTGCGCTTGGCCGGTCGATCGATCGGCGTCGCCAGACTGTGATCGCTGACCGGCTCGACCAGAAAAGGCGTAATCAGGATGACCAATTCGGTCTCTTCCCGTTGAAAACGCTGGGACTGGAACAGGGCGCCCAACACCGGAACGTCTCCCAGCACGGGAAATTTTTCCAGGTTGCGTGTGAAATTCTGCTGAAACAACCCGGCAATCGCGAATGTCTGGCCACTGGCGACTTCGACGATAGTGTCGGCCTTGCGAACCACGAAACTCGGCAGGTTGAAGCCGTTGGCGCTGACTGCGGCAGCATTGGTCGAGATCGAACTGACCTCGGGACGAACATGAAGGCCGATGCGGTTGCGGCCGATGAGCGTCGGCGTGAAGGTCAGCGAAACACCGAAGGATTTGTATTCGACGGTTACGGTGTCCTCACTCTGTGGCACCGGAACGGGGATTTCACCACCGGCGAGGAAGCTTGCGGTCTGGCCTGTGACAGCAGTCAGGTTCGGCTCGGCTAGTATCTTGACGAGACCATTGCGCTGCAGCGCTTCGACCAGCACATCAAAATTGAAGCCGGTTGCCTGTTCTATGCCCACGCCGAAATTTCCACCGTCGGCCGACGGCACGGCGTTGTCTTGGAACATGCTGAACTCGAAGCCGCTGGACTTGTAACCGACCGACCAGTCGACGCCGTAGGACTGCAACTCGCTGCGCGAGACTTCCGCGAACCGGACGCGAATGTTGACCTGCTGGGACCCCTGGATCGTGGTGTCGTTGATCGGCGGCGCCTCCGACGGAGAGTAAGTGCGGGCAACGCTGTCAACATCGACGGCTTCCTCGACGCTGCGCGCCTGCCCGGTCGCCACAATACGATTGCCGAAGATCATGAGCTCGGTCGAGGAGGTTGGCTGCAATGCCTGTCTCGCCTGGTTCGCCGGCGCCGAATCAGTGGAAACGCGGAATTGCGCGGTCGCTTCGATGCGTTGATCGGCGGTGATCGCGATCAGGTTGGTAAGCCCGGGCTTCAGGCCGAATACATAGACCACGTCCGCTGAAACCACCTGCAGATCCGCAATGGTGGTGTCGGCGATCAAAACCGATTCCACTGGTTCGTTAAAACGCAGGATGCGCCCCTGGCCGACAGGCAGGTCGATCATCGGTTGGCTCGGCAACGGCGTCACCTCCTGCGCCGACACCCCCGTCACTATGCAAAAAAGCGCTACGAAATACCAAAACGCCGCGATAGCCAGCGAGCGGCATTCAATCGGCCCAAAAGGCGGCCGAATACCCGCAGCCATATCGTGGATTCTCATTCTGTCCCTCTCTTGAGCATGCATCGCCCTCTGGCTCGGTCATGGAATCGCCCCGCTCTCTGCGCTCCCTGTTGGGAGTGAGTGTGAGGTTTGCCGGCCGTTCTGAAGCGACCCGCCGGTTATGGTGGCGAGTGGCTGTACGTTGAATTCGGACGACAGCTCCTGATAGGAAAGCACCGGAAGCTCCAAGCCGTGATGCACGAGCAGGCTGCGCATGTGGCGGCGCACGTCCGCGGCGGTCAGTACCGCCGGCAGAACCCCGGCCGACGTCTGCGCGAGTGCACGCTCGATCTGCGTTACCAGCGCTTGCGTATCGTCGCCGGAGAAATCGAGGAAAGTGCCGGTGGGCGATGACTGCACCGCCGCCCTCACGACGTCCTCGGCCGACCGCTGCAGCACGTAAGCCGCGATAATGTTGTTGCGATCGGCTGAACGAAAACTGATCTGCCGCCTTAGCGCCGAGCGCACATGTTCAGTCAGCAGCACGACATCCTGCTCGCGCCGGCCCCATTCGATGAGCGCTTCCAGGATGAGTCTCAAGTTACGGATCGGCACATTTTCTGCGACCAGTCGCCGCAAGACTTCGGCGATCTTCTGCAACGGTACCGCGTCTTGCGCTTCCCTCACCAGGTCCGCGTAGTCCTGTTCCATATCGGAAAGCAGCCGACGAGTTTCCTGTATGCCGACGAAATGACCGGCATAGAGTCGAAGTGCATACGAGGCCCATTTGGCAGACGTTTCAGCGGGCAGCAGGAAGCTGAGACCGCCTTCCTTCAAGATCGCTGTCTTCGCCTCGTCGACCCAGATCGTGCTGGGACGACCGGCCACCGGCGGGCCTGCCTCGTAGGCGACGCCGATAAGGTCAAGATGCGCGTCGTCCTCCTCGACCAGTACGCGGCCGGCAGGAATCTCGGCTTCCAGGATGGGGGCGCCTTCCAGGTCGATGCAGAGGCGCTGCGGCGCCAGCGTTTCGTCGATGTGGAAGCCAATTGCCGGCACATCGACACCGAGATCCCGAAAGAGATCGCGACGAACGCGATTTGCATGCGCGCTGAAGTCGGATTCGGTGATCGCCTTGCCGAGACCATGACCAAGGCGCGCAATGATCCGGAATGATGACTGCAACGTCTCGATGTCGCCGCCGGAACTCGCAGCGGAAAGCACGTGCTCTTGCGGGGCCGCAACCGGCAGGCCTGCTTCCAGGGTATCGGGTTTCGGGCTTTGCCGGCGGATGAGATATGCACCACCACCGAAAGCCGCGGCGAGCGCCAGGAAGGCGATCGACGGAAAGCCAGGCACCAGGGCGAGCCCGAGCATGATCACGGCGGCGAGTGCGAGCGCGCGCGAATCGCGCAGCAACTGGCCGGTGATCTGGCGGCCGAGGTCGCCCTGGTTGTCGGCTCCGGCGACGCGCGTGACCATCGTGCCGGCCGCCACTGCCACGAGCAGTGCCGGGATCTGGGCGACCAGGCCATCGCCAACGGTCAGCAGTGAATAGGTCGATGCAGCGTCGCCGAGCGACATGCCATGCTGGAGCGTGCCGACCGCAAAACCGCCGATAAGATTGACCAGGATGATGACGATGCCGGCGATGACGTCGCCCTTGACGAATTTCATGGCGCCGTCCATGGCGCCGAACAGCTGACTCTCGCGCTCGAGCTTCTGGCGCAGCCGGCGGGCTTCGGCCTGGTCGATGTCTCCGTTGCGCAGTTCCGCGTCGATGCTCATCTGCTTACCGGGCATGGAGTCGAGCATGAACCGCGCCGCAACCTCGGCGACACGCTCGGCGCCTTTTGCCACGACGATGAACTGGGCCACGGTGATGATGAGGAATATCACCAGGCCGACCGCTATGCTGCCGCCGACGACGAAGGTTCCGAAGGCCGTGATGATGTCGCCCGCATCCGCCTGAAGCAGGATCAGGCGGGTCGTCGTGATGGTGATCGCCAGCCGGAACAGGGTCGCTATCAGAATGACGGAGGGCAGCGAGGAAAATTCCAGTGGCTGCACGACATAGAAGGAAACCAGGAGGATCAGCACGCTGAGCGCGATGTTGGCCGTGATCAGCGTGTCGACCACGAAGGTCGGCAGCGGTATGATCATCATGACAATCGCGACGAGTATCAGGATGGCGATGACGAGATCGCCGCGCCGCGACAGCCTGGCAAGCAATTGCGTCATCCGATCCAACACGGCTAGTCGCCCTCCCGCCGCGAAAGATATGTCCGGAACATGGCGCGTGCTTCCGCCGTGCGGCCCGCTGCCAGCAGCGCACGGCTCTTCAGCAAAGCAAGCGTGGGATGTTCCATGCCTTCCAAAGTCTCCAATCTAGCGATCGTGGCGAGCGCCTTGTCTGCCTCGCCGTCGAGTATCAGCAGGTGAGCGAGCGTGCGCAGGACTCCGGGGTTTCCGGGGGAGAGCTGGGCGGCGATGAGAAGATAGGCTGCCCCCCGTTTCACCTGCCCATGACACCCGTAGAGATAGCCCAAGACGTGCAAGAGCTGGACCGTGTCGTGCGGGTCGGTCAGGTCTCGTTTCCTCCCTGCAACTGGCCAAGCAGATCCCGATGGCGGCCGATCTCGTCTCGCATCAGCGTTCGCGCCAGATCCTTGAGCTGTTCGCCTCCATCGAGATTGGGCACCAGATGGGTAATGCAATGTTGGAGGATCGAGACCGACCGCCGAAGGATCACCGGGTCGGAAATACGCGGCATGACAAAATCGACGAGGGCGTCTTCCAGGGATGTGCCCGCAGCATCCTGAGACGCCTGAAATTCGGCTGCCTCCGGTCGGTCGGACTGTTTGGCTGCGCCCGCCTGATTGGTCCGGCTGTTGGTTTTGCCGATGCCATTCAGCTGCCGCCGATTGATGGGCTGGCTGCGAAGACCTTCGGCATGCTGCGCTCCGCGTCCAGATGTATCCAGCCTGGCCGAATCGAGTCGAGGCCCTTCCAGGCGACGGTTCACTGGTATTTCAGCGCGACCTTGGCGCCACCTTTCGTCAGCAGAAGTTGTTTTTCGCCGATGCTCTCGATGGCCCAGCCATCATCGGTAAAGGCGCCTTCATGGTAGCGCGCGCCATCTGTCGTGATGATATAGGGCCGCTCGCCGTACCAGATCGCTTGCATGGTCAGACGCGGGGCGCGCGTGTCGGCATTGCCGGTGGTGACGTCGGAGGCGAGCAGCAGATGCTCTCCATAAGTTCGGTCGAACCACGATTGGACGTCGGTCCAGGCCTGGAGCTGCGGCGCGGGAATGGTGCCTGAAACCGTCAGGCGGCCGGCGGCCTGTTCGATGGCGAGCCCATCGATGCCTGCCTGTTCCAATTGGAGTTCGAGTTGCCTGCTGGCGTCGTCGGCGGTTGCCGGCGGCTCGCTATCGGCATGCGAGGCGTCGGTGAGCGCATATTGCTGGATGCCGTCGGCGAGCGCCACTTTCGTCAACCCAACATCCGAACGGGCCATTTCAGGGCCGGCCACGGACAGATTGTTGGCCGCCACGACGGCGGTGGATGCAACCGCGAGCAAACCCGCGGCGACAAGCCAGGACCGCCAAGCTAACTGTGACGGTACTTCGGTTTGGGTGGGGCCGGTGAGCTTCAGCCGGGCTTCCCCAAACGATGCTTCGAAGGGCAATTTGCAGCGGCGCCCATGTCCGATGGGCACGACATCGCCATTTGCCAGGACGACATCTCCTCCGACAGCTTCGACCTCGACAAAACCTGCCTTTCGGCGAAGGCGGGCATGTTCGGCGGCGATTCCCGAATCTCTCAGAACTATGCCGGACCCGACGCTGGAGCCGATCGTGTAAAGGAGTCCATCCAATTCCACCTTGGCACCGCTGTGCAGCCCGCCGACGATCTCCAGGATGGCAGGTTGCGTTGCCGGCTGCCTGTCGGTGCGTTCGGCAAAAAGCTGCGGCAATGCGGCGTTCCACTGTCCGAGAGTCGATTTTGCGGTCATGCCGATTGCCCTCCCATCCACCCGTTTGACACGGGGCGCTGGTGTGCGAAAGTTTGCCAATGCCGGACAAAGCATGTGCGCCGCCCAGCTTCAGGCGGCGCACATGAATGATGCTATTACGAACTCGCTCGGGCGATTCCTTCCGCCATGCGGTTCATCGCTGCCTGCTTGGATTCCTGCATTGCCGATTCAAACTTCAGGCCAAGCATTCTGATATCGTGAGCCTTTTGCTTCTCGAGCAGCTGCTCCGGTGTCAGCTGAGTGCTGTTGTTGATACCGGGTACGTCTCCCATCTCGCTCGTCCTTCATCTGGTTGAACTTCGAAGACCCAAAAAATGCCGGAGGCACTCAAGGTGCTTCACGATCACAATCTATGCCAGCGCGAACCGAAATGGAAGTCCATTTGGAATGGAATTGGATTCGAAGTTCCATATGTTGCGTTTGTTGCGTTCCAAGAGTAATCTCGGTGCGGGGTGAATAGGGTGAGGGTTATGGAAAAAGGTCCTTTGACGGAACAATTGGTGGAACGATTTGAGGCAATGCCGCCGCAGCTGCAGATAGCTGCCCGGTTTGTGCTGGATCATCCGCAGGATGTCGCGCTGATGTCGATGCGCGAACAGGCGCATCAGGCCGGCGTTTCGCACACGACGATGATGAGATTGGCGCGGTGGCTTGGCCTCGACCGCTACGAAGACATGCGCAGTCTTTATGCGAAGGCACTGCGTGCGCCGGGCTTTTCCTCTGGCGGATCAGTCGGCCTGGATCGCAGAGGGGAGGGCGATGGCGGCCATGCCACAGCCGGCGTTGTTGCCGATACGCTCGCAGCACAAATCGCAAGCCTTGGCGAATACGGCACCGCCATGCAGCTGATCGCCGCGGCCGAGGTTCTTGCCGGCTGCCGCAGCCTTTTCAGTCTGGGCTTCCGGTCGGAGCATGCTGTTGCGCATCATTTCTCCTACACGATGTCGCAACTCGGCAAGCGGGCGGTACTGCTCGATGCGGCCGGAGGGCTTGGCATCGATCTCCTGCGTGGAGCCGGTCCGGCCGACGCGGTGCTTGCCGTGAGCGTAGCGCCCTATTGCCGGATGACCATCGAGACGGCGCGGCAAGCCGCCAGGCAGGGCGTGGCGGTCGTCGCCATTACCGACAGCAGCGTTTCGCCGCTGGCCCGCATGGCCAACGAAAGCGTTCTGGTGACCTGCGGTTCGCAATCCTTTTTCACAAGCATGGCACCGGCCCTGGCCGCGGCGGAAATACTTGCCGCGCTGATCGCGGCCAGGTCCGGCGCAACCACCGATCAGACTGCGAAGGACGTCGAGCGCGAACTCGAGGCGCTTGATGTTTTTTGGAAGCCGCCTCGATAGCCGTCCGACCAATGTGTCGGGGCGCGGGGGCGTGACGGCAGCCTGACTGCTGGAACAGGATTTGATGTGTTTCCGGAGATTGTTCGATGGTCCGCCCGATTACCCTGAAGCCTTCAAATCCACCAAATCCGCCCCAGAAGATCGCGCCGAAAACGAATGCCGATCGGACATCGAGGCTTCAAAATGAGGCGGCCAAGCTGCAGGAGCAGATCAGGCTTGCCAACAAGATGGGCGAGCGAGACTGGGCGGCACAGGCGCGTCAAAGGCTTTCCCAAGTCAATTCCGAGCTGAGTTCTCTGCAGAGCCCGCCGATTGCGACGACCGCCGCGCCCGCCGGGGCCCGTCTCAACGGCACCACGGGCGGTCCGTCCGGCAATGGTATGACGACGCCGGCGCTTTTCACGACGCCGTCGCTTTTCACGATGCCCGCCACCTTTAGCGCCACGAACGGTACGCAGCTGGTGACGTTGGACGGCGGCACGGGTCAGAACCCGCAAGCCACGGCCAACGGCATCGTCAAGGACATCACCGATGGCAAAAGCATCGACAACATCGCTGCCGACCGGGGGATGACGCGAGAGGACGTGCTCGCCGCGTTGAAAGCTGGCGGCATGACGGTATCGACAACCGACCCGACCAGCGACAATGGCGATGTGCGGACCACGCGGATAACCGACGGCAGCGGCAAAACCGTCACCGAATACTACGATCTTCAGCATGGCAACTATCATGCACAGGTGACCGGCCCGGGCGGCGCGGAGACGACCACGCCGCTTCGCGACGGGCTCGGCCGCAAGCAAACAAACAGCTACAATCCCGACACCGGCGCCATCACCACGCGATACGAGGACGATCTCGGCAGTGGCACGGTCACGACACGGACTTCCCGGCCGAATGGCGCGACCATAGAAACGACGGCGCCGGGGAGCGGTCCTGCACTGCCGGTGACCGTGGTGACCTCTCCCGATGGTCGCAAAACGACGCTGGCTGCCAAGCAGGACCCCGGCGGAGACAGCACGAAGGCAATCAAGGATGGGCTTGCCGCGGGCAAGAGCCTCGAACAGATCGCCACGGAACAAGGGCTGACCCGGGAGCAGGTGGTCGCCGAGTTGGAAGCGAGCGGCCTGCAGGTCAAGTCGACTGACCCGAAAAGCGACAACGGAGACATCCAGACCGTTGAGACCGTCGATCCGCACACCGGCGACAAGGTCACGTACCGCAACGACTATCAGCATGGCGTGCGGACCGTCGTGACCGTTGTCGACGGCAAGGAAACCAGTCACTCCGTGGACGGCTTTGGCGGTACCCGCCATAGCGTCAAGAACATCAAGACCGGTGAGAGCACGACGACTATCGTCGATCCGAAGGCGAATACCGAGGTCAAGATCGTCGTCGACAAGGAGGGCCGCACAACCACCACGACGACGGAAAAGCTCAACGATGGCACCCGCGAGACCGTCAAAGTCACGTTTAATGGCTATACGCTGACGACGCATCCCGACGGCAACATGACTCTGCACGACGACAAGCTGGGTACGGACCTGAAGCTCGAGGCCGGCAGTCGCAACGCGGCGCTGGCCGAGACGCTGATGTCGGTCAACCCCAACAGCAGCGATCCGGCGCGCGCCAAGGAAGGCCAGGTCGTCAAGACATTCGTGGAGGGTGTGTTCGCTGGCGAGGCGTTGCCGGGCCTTTTGGCCGCCGCCGAGCAAAAGGGTGTCGACAAGCAGCAGCTCATCGACAAATACGGGCTGGGCGTGGTCGCATCGCCGACTCGCGATGAAAACAACAAGGTCATCGACCCGTTTGGCAATCCGCCGCAGGGCAACGCGCCATCGGGCGGCAAGTGGATTCCGATAAAGGTCGATGGCGTCTATCGCTGGGTTGACCCGGAGGTCGGCAAGGCGATCATCGCTGAAAACACGGCGTTGTCACGGGTCACCGAGGCGCAGGCGCGGGCCACTCAGAAGCAGGCGCAGACCGACGTCTATCTGCTCGACCCGGCCTATAAGGACGCGGTCGAGGGAGCCCGGACCGTCATCAACAAGGCTCTTGCTCCGCACAATCTGATCTGGGTCCCGGAAAAACCGAAAGGCACTCTGGCCGAGGCCAATGCCCGGCTCACCAAGGCGAACACGCTTCTGGAGAATGCGACCAACGCGCGGATCGAATATGAGAGCGCCGAAAGCGGCCTTGCGGATGCGATCGACAAGAATGCGCAGCTGAAGCCTCTGAGCGACCCCAACGCGCCTGCCGCCTATCCAGCCGACGGTCCGCGTGTCGATCGCCATGCCGAATATGCCCAAGGGCTTGCCGACCATGCCGGCGTGAAATCACTCTTCGCCGATATCGGCCTGCATATGAGCAAGGGTGATAAATTCACGGTCGACTATATGGTCGGCCAGGCGGAGTTTCTCGGGGTTTCGCCGGATTCCGAAGAGTTCAAGAAACTCAAAGGCATGCAGGAGGCGGCTGGTAGCCAGGTTGAACTCGCCGAAGCCTATCAGACGTTTTATAGCGCGCATGCGAATGCCGCCGGTATAAATGCGCAGGCAACAAGCCTCGAGAACCAGCTTCTCGTTGAATACAACAAGAAAAATCAGCATCTGTTCGAGCCGGACAAGAAACACAGCACCTATGGCGGCGACTATCTCGGCAAGTTCGTACGGCAGGAGATAAAATACCACGAAGACGGCCAGATTTCGGTTATCAATCATTTCGAGGAAGGCACCACCGAACAGAAACTCACCGTCAACCTCAGCGACAAGAACACGACTGAGGAATACCGCGACAGACCGCTCAACCGGCAATGGCAGGAACTTCTGGGCTGCGGCTCGGATGGGCTTCAGGGCGCCAGGATGGCCGAGGCCCAGGCCGGCAAAGACCTCAACACGGTTTTTTCCGATCAACTCGGCAACGGTCTGGAGGATCTGACGGCGCAGCTCAAGACGCTTCAAGCCGACTACGACAAGGCACTCGCCGATTTCGGGCCGGGAAGTGTCGCCCCTCCGAAAGGGACTTTGCCCGACGGCGTCGAGCCGGTCGAGATCACCGTTGGCGGACAAACGATCAAGGTGGCGCCGGATGTTGCCGCCCAGGTCGAGAAAAACGGCATCGATGCGCTGACGCAAGCCGGCAAGGCGGTCTGGATCGATCTCGATCCAGGCGATTCCAGCCAGGGCCGTTGGGTCGATCCCAGGCTGGCGGTCGCCAGGATCAAGCTCGTCGACACCCGGAACCAGTTCGACAATACCGAGGATCTGCGTCGGCAGGTCGACGGATTCGTCAGCTGGCACGATGTGCGCACCCGCGAGCCGGGCCTGCTCTACGATCGCAACAATTATTCGGACAAGGCCTATCTCGACAGGCACCAGCAGGAAACGCTGGACGGCCTGTTTCAGCCCCAGTTCCAGAGCCTGCTGGACAACGGCTTCGACAACCAGTTCCGCCCGCTGGACGCCGATGCGCTCGACCGGGACGTCACGACCGCGCTCCATCTCGACACCTCGACGCAACAGGACCGCGACATCCTGGCCGATGTCACCGAGGAGATCCGCGAGATCGGCGGCGACAATGCACAGGTGCGCAAGGTTCGCCTGTTCTACGTGAGCGATGGCGCGCCGACGGAAGAGGTGACACTGTTCGCCGTCAAGAATGGCGACGGCGTTCGCTATGTCGACCGCACCGGCAGGGCGTTCGACAATCTCGGGGATTTCCAGGACAACAACATCCAGTTCAGCGAGCACGGCAAGCTGGTCGCGCCGAAGGGCCTGGAGATGAAGGCGGGCGATGACGGCAACGTGGCGCTCGAGGTCGTCAAGGCGCGCAACGTGTCGGTCATGGACCGGGTCGTGGACCCGGTGATCGGCATCGGCACCGGACTGGCGACCCTCGCTTCGTTCACGCCTCTTGCACCGGTGGCGGCGCCCCTGGCCTACGGCGGCGCCGCCTACCTGGGAACCCGGGCGGTGATACGGCAAGTCAACCACATGAACCATGGCGGCGAATGGGACGACACCGAGTCCATGATGAACGTGGCGAGCGTGGTCACGACCGTCCTGCCGACGGCGTCCAGCGCTTTCCGTACATTCGGTATGGCGAGAACGACCTCAATGACGTGGACGCAGGCCTTCCGCGGCAGCATCGGCGCGACGAAGGCGGGTTCCCCCCTTGCGCAGCAAACCCAGACCTACATGCAATCCACCGCTGCCCTCAACAGGGCGGCCTGGGGCATGGATGTCGGGGCCATGATCGTCGGTGCGCCGTTGCTGGTCGCATCGGGGTACGACCTGGCCGCCAACGGTGACCAGATGACGGGCCTCGAACTGGCCAACGCGATCACCGGTCTTGGAACCGGCATCGCCGGCACCGGCCTCGGCATCCGGGGCCTGCGCCACCTGCGGCCGGGTTCCGGCGGCCAATCCCCCGCCAGCCCCAATGCGGCCGTGCCGCCGAATGCGGCAATCCCGCATGCGCCGAACCAACCGCCATCGCCACCCTTGGCTGGGGGTCCAAAGGGAGCAAATCCGCCGGCAGCGCCGATCGTGGTCAATGTGGCTGGCCCCCACAGTCCCAACGCGCCTGTCGGCCCGCAAGCCAGCCACCCGATCGTTGTCCCAACCGCCTCGGGCGGCAATGGCGGCCTTGGCCGCCTGGTCTGGGATCCGGCGACAAAAACGTTCTCCGGCACGCCGGAGCGCAATCCAGGACAGTATACCTACACAAGCGGCAAGGATCCCAGGACACGTTCGGCCTATCTCGACGGCCTGACGCCCGAACAGTTGTTGGCCAGATATCAGCGCGAATCCGGGTATTATTCCGCCCGTGAAATGGCCGAGCGCTATGGTCCGGACGGTTTGCAACTGCCGGCGAAGTCGCTGAAGGATGCATTGCCCGACTTCCGGGTCGGCGTCACCTTCCGGGTACGGCTGAATACCGGCCAGTTCGTCGGCATCGGTTCGCCGACCATCTCGGCGGTCGGGTTTGGCATCGGCACAAAAACTGATTTTGGCATCATCGGATGGTCGATCCTCGACAGCTTTAGCCAGAAAAGCGTGGCGCCGCTGAAAGACGCGCTCAGCACGCAGGGCGTTGTGTCGTTCCGGGCGAGGGAATACCTCAACATCACCGGCCTCCAGGCCGGTGTCTGGCCAGTCTCAAATCAAACGGCATTCCCGGTCCGCGCCAAGGATTTGGCGAAGGTAGCCCAGGAAGCGCTGTTCACCGACAAGGCTGGTTACGACGCGCGAGTGCGCGATGTCCGCGTGGCCGGAAAGACGCCAGACGAGGATGGCGCCGCCACCGTGATCGAGCTGGGCTATACCCCTTCGCTGAAAGGCGAAGGGGTGTCGCTTGCTCCCGGCGAGCATGATTTCTTCGGCGTCCCCGCCGAGAGCAACGGCGGTCATGTGCGCCTGCAAGGCACGCTGCCCTTCGACCGGGTAATGACCGAATTCAAGGCGGGGCTGCGCCTGCCCGTGCTTGCCAATCATGTCGATACGGTCGATCAACTGCCACGGGCAGGTTTTGAGAAGCGCCCGGAATCGCCGGTGAAAGACACGCTCAGGGCCGGCGATGTCGTGTCAAAGCAGGCGTTCGATCAGATCGAAGCCGCTTTGGGTTCGACCACTCTGCATGTGCGGTTCACGGTCAAGGATCCGGCCAAGGCGGCCGATCTTGTCGCGGCGTTGAAAACGGGCGATGTCGACGCGATACGAGCTCTTGTCGCCGCTGGCGAGATCGATCCCGCGAAAACTGTTTCGTTTGTCGAGAATCCGATAACAAGCGGGTTTCGCCTTTCGGCTGTGCCCGGCAAGACGCCGTCAAAGGATATCAATCTTTTGACGGGCGAGACGGTTCGCATGGGCAATCCCGATGCGATGCTGATCGACGTGATCTTCAACGACAACAACAGGCTGCCGGGTGTGCTCGGCTTCAATCCCGACAAGATGGTCACGTCGGCCAGCTACCAGGTAAAGGGCAAGGTTCAGTCCTGGCTTCCGGAGGGGATGCAGCCCAACCGGCCGCCCCAATCCAGATCCATGCCAACGGACGGCAACATCTACCAGGGCCTCTACGGTTCCTACGGCACGCCGGCCACGCGCTATACGGCATCGCTTTCCACGCCTCCCTTGCCATCCGGCCCCTTTGCCTACAGCGCCGAGGTGAGGGTGCAGTTCAAGTCCAGCGCGGCAAAGGCGCCGTCCTCCATAGCCAAGGGCAAGAATGCCGTCCTGACGTTCGACGGCGTGGACGGCAAGCCGGTGGACATTACCGTTCCCGCCTGGCTTGCGCATGCCCTTGGCGATACGCCCGCCGGGGCGGCGACGGTTGTGCCCAAGGGCGGCAAGGCATCACTCGACAAATTCCTGGGCGACCTGGAAAAGCAGGCGCGGCCTGACCAGGCGAGGGCGATCGCGCAATTTCGAAAGGATTTCGGCGATGTGATTGCCGACGGCAAATTCCTGCGGTCGGATGCGGCTGATGCCGTGGTAACCTTCCTTTCCCTGCAAGTGGGCCGCCGTGGAAGCGGACCGATCCGCATCAGGGACGAGAACGGCCAGTGGATAACGGCGACCCGGCTTGGGCCGGTACCGCGCAATGCAGACAGCGTCTATGTGCCGCCGGCAGAGGGACCGCCTGCGCGCGGCGACGAACCGACGCTGATGCACAAGTCGCACCAACTGGTGCGCGATTCCGATACCGGCGAGGCCTTTGTTTTGCCGTGGATACGGGGCGCTTCGGAAGAGCACGTGCCAGGCAGTTTGCCGAAATCCGCGAGCCAACATGGGCCCGCAGCAGGCCCAAGGCCGGCGCCAGACGCCAAGGCTCTGAAGCAGATGACCGGCGAAGACATGGCGACGCTGGCGGAGGCTCAACTGCAAGGAATGGCGCCGGTGCTCTTCGGCCGGCTCAGTGTTGAGCAGGTCGGAGGCTTGACGTCCGAGCAGATCGGCTGGCTTTCGGCGCAGCAACTGGCGGCGATGAAGCCGAAGCAATTGCGGGCATTGACCCCCGAACAGATGCAGGCGATCAAACCGGAATTGCTGAATGCCATTCCGGCGGGGCGCATTACGCAATTCAGCCCTAAGCAGGTAGCAGCGCTTTCACCCGAACAGCTCGCCGCGTTGACGGTCGCCCAGACCAAGAAGCTGACCGCGGCGCAACTCGCCGGGCTGTCGTCCGAACAGTTTAACGCGTTCACTACGCAACAGTTCAAGGCACTGAGACCGGCACAAATCGCGGGGCTCAAGCCTGAACAGATCGGTTCGCTGAAGAAGGAGCATCTGGAGGCGTTTTCGCTCGAACAGTTCGCGGCGCTCTCAACCAAACAACTGGCGGCGTTGTCCGGGGAACAATTCGCTTTGTTCAAGCCGGAGCTGATCGGCAGCTTGAGCACGGAACAGTTGTCCATACTCACCGCGGAACAGTTCAATTCGCTTACGAAGGAGCAACTTGGCGCCATCAAGCCTGGTCGGCTGGGCAAGGTCGGCGCTGACCAACTCGCCGCTTTCAAGCCGGAGACAATCGCGGCATTGTCGCCCGATACAATCGCGAGCCTGACACCGCAGCAGATCGCGGCGCTGACCGGCAGCCAGCTCGGTGCGCTGACGGTTCAGCAGGTTGGACGGCTGACATCCAGGCAGATCGCGGCGCTGACGCCCGACCAGCTTCGGTCGATGAGCCCTGGCCAGTTACGCAAATTTACGCCCGACCAGTTGCTGGCAATGAGCAGCGAACAGTTGGGCGCCCTGTCGCTCCTTCAACTGACCACGTTCCGGGCAACGCACAAAAAACAGCTGACGGCCGAGCAGGCGGCCGAACTCAAGCAATTGATAAAGACCGCGCGCAAGCAGGAGCTCAAGCAGGTGCTGCTTACGTTCGGCGTTATGGCGGGCGTGTCAACCGCAATGTGGACCACGCTGCCGCGTGGTTGGGCCTTGACCATCGGCGGCGTCGCTTTCTCCGTGCGCGGTACGGTGTTCACATTGCAATCGTTCTTCCCGAATGCGACCGGAATGAACACGCGTTTCGGGCGCACGCTCAACACCATTGGAGGACTGACTTTCTCCGCGGCAGCGCCGGGCGCGCTGCTGCCCTCGGTGGAGGGCACCAATCTCGGCGTGAATGGCACGTATTCGGTGGGCAATCTCATCTATGGCACGAAGACCTCCTTGCAGGTCGTCACGCAACGTCCGGTGCTCCGCAACGCTGCCGAGCACATCGCCGGACCGGCCTATATTGCGGGATCGGCGGTCTATATGTGGCAGTCGATCAAGACCGGCGATCCGGTCGATATCACGGCCGGCGCCATGTTTACCTTCGGGTGTGCGGAATTCTGGGTTTCGGCATTAAGAACCGATTTCCGGAATCGCAAACCGGTGCCGATCACCGATCAGCAAGTCGCTGCCGCTGCGAAATCCGATGCCCGCTGGGCAATGGCGGATCGCGTCACGCTCGGCGTCACATTCGGCATCGGCATGTTCCTGTTCTCATGGTCGGCGCTTCGCTCCGAGCCATGGAACAACGCCGCGCCGGCGAGCGATCCCGATGAAGACATCGATCCCGCCGACGATGTCGCGCCGCCAGTCGATGATATCCCTGGGAAGCCGGAGCCGAAACCTGAGAAACCCGCCGAGCCGTTTCCGCAACTCGTCGTGCTCGCAGATGACGGCTTGAACGTCAGGGCAGGGCCTGGACAACAGGCGGATGTGATAAGCGTCCTCGAACCCGGAACGCTCGCTCAGCAGACGGGTGGACCGTCGAATGCAAACGACGGTGCCTGGATTCCGATTGAGGGATACGGCGCCGACGAAAAGCTCCATGACGGATGGGTCGCGGCCGAGTATGTCGAGCCACATCCGGAAGGTTCGCGCAATGCACGCGGCAGAACGAATCCCGCGCTCGAGGCGCAAGGCTATCGTTGGGTCGATGCCCGGCTTGGCCAGAGCATTGGGCTGATCGCCAGGAGCAGATCCGCCGACGTGGCGAAGACGGTGGCGTTGAACATGGACCACATCCTTCGCCCCGACGCGATCTTCGAGGGAGACCGGATCTATCTGCCGGCGTAGTCCCGCAACAATCTGGCGAAGCCGTCGGCCGGCGACTTTACGACGGCGTTGTCGTTGCGGACTGCGTAAGCCTTTGCGGTACGCAAGGCGAGCTCGGCAGCATGTTCAGCCACCGGGTTTGTGGGTTCCATGGCATAGGATGCGGTGAACAGCAGGTCTGAGGGATGCCAGTCGCAGTCGACAATAAGCAATTTGCCTTCGGCTACATGGTCGCCGACCAAGTCGCGCGGAAGCGACGCGATCCCGATCCCGTCCAGTGTCATCTTGATGGAGGCGGCAAGCGAGTTTGCCGGGAACACCCGCGGAGGCTCGTCGAATTCGCTGCTGAGCTTGCGGTAGATTTCACTGTAAGGCCGTGTGGTTCGGCCATAGCTGATGATCGGGAACTGCGTCAGTTGGCAAAGGGTCAGTTTGCTCGTGTTCGCCAATTTGAGCTGCGGGGCGCAGACCCAGACCAGCGGAACCGGTGGCATTCCGACGTTTTCGATACGAAATTCCAGAACCGGGCCCATCAACACTGCGAGATCGATTCGCTGCGAGATGAGTTCGTTGCGCAAGTTCGTCGTCGCGTCGACGAGAAGATCCGTCTCGATCAAGGGAAAGTCGACCTGAAACTCTCGTAGGAAATCGGGGAGCCAAGTCTGGACGATTGTCTCCGAAACACCAAGCCGTAGCACGCCGCCTGTCCCGGCATCCGGATGCGCCGCCATCTGCAGCTTGTCGGCCATGCGAAGAACGCGTTTTGCCGCCGGCAGCAACTGGTGCCCTTTCGCGGTCAACCGGACGGAACTGCTGTGGCGCTCGAACAGCTTGACGCCGAGTGCCTCCTCCAGGCCAGCGATGCGGCTGGAGATTGCGGGCTGAGTCGTGTTCAGCCGTTCAGCGGCTTTTCGAAAGCTGCCGAGCGTCGCCACCCAAAGAAACGTTTCTAGCTGTTTGATGTTGAAAGGGATCATCGGCAACAATCCGTCTGATGGCCTGCAGCGGTAGGCGCGCGAAATGGATCATCAATGCCGGACGATCACCTGGGCTCCGACATCGACGCGTTCGAAGAGGTCGATCACATCCTCATTGGTCATGCGAATGCAACCGGAAGAATTGGCTTGGCCCACAGTCCACGGTTGGTTGGTCCCATGGATACGATAAAGGGTGCTGCCGATATAGAGCGCGCGGGCGCCAAGCGGGTTGTTTGGGCCTCCCTCGACATAACGCGGCAGTTCGCGCCCTTTGGCAGCTTCCCTTGCCACCATTTCAGCCGGCGGCCTCCAATCTGGCCATTGACGTTTGCTCGATATCCTGTCGCGACCCGACCAGCTCAATCCGTCCTTGCCAACGCCAACCGCATATCTCAACGCTTTCCCGTTCCCCATGAGATAATAGAGGCGGCGTTCGGAAGTGTTGATGACGATCGAACCCTCGGGCTCGGCTTCGCTGGACGCGACGACCTCGCGCGGGACCGGCGCCCGGTCAGGGTTGTCAATGTAGCCCGGGTCCGGCTCGGAGTACGACGGCGAAATCAGGACGTTTTGCGTCTCGTCGTAGCTCCATGTCCTGGGATCGTATCCGCTTTGTGCTTGCGCGCCTGCAGGTGCAATCCCGCAGATAAGCAAGGCAAGACCTGCAAACAGACCTGTCCGGCCCAGCAACGCGCAACCGTTGGCGGTGGAGCGTGTCGCGGCAATGGATCCGGTTGTCAGCGGTTTGACAAGAAGGGCGCCCGACACGTGGATTTCTCCTGCTTTGCCTAACTGACATGCTCTCGAGGCATGGCGCGGGACACCATACCCGTTTGGAATGCAAGCGCAACATTTGGCACCGATAGTCTCCTGACATTCCAAATGGACTTCCTTTTTCAATATTGGCGCACTACAGTGAATAAGCGGGCAAACCGGCAACGCCGCCCGCAAGCTTTAGCGATGTTGCACTTTGTCAGGGCACTGATGGTGACGGAACGCGAGACCTGCAGGCCAGATCATCGCCCCTGGGCCGTAAGGATGCGGGGGCTGGCCGCGGCAGTACTCGTGGCGGGCCAGATATCGGGCACCGCTGGTGCGGACGCTGCCGAACCGCACTGGCCGGACGGCACCTACAAATACATTACCATCAACCAGGCGGTCGCCGACGCGCTGGTGGAATTCGGGCGTAACATTGGCACGCCGGTGCATGTCAGTCGCTCGGTCAAGGGGCGTCTCAGCGCCGGCATGCCGGTGGGCTCCGCACGGCAGTTCCTGGACTCGGTTTGCAAGCGCTACGGGTTGGTCTGGCACTTCGACGGTTCGGCGATCAACGTCGTGGCGGAAGCCGAAATGCAGACCGAGATAATCAAGCTGGACGCCAATGCGGCGGCCGGAGCGACCGAACGGTTGGACGCACTGGGCATCAGCGAAGCGCGCTTTCCGATCAAGGTCTCCGAAAAGGACGATGTGATCTCCGTGTCGGGCCCGCCATCCTACGTTTCGCTGGTCAGGAAGACTCTCGGCGTTTCCGCGTCGCGCGCAGCTCAAAACACTGGTCTCATTCCAGTCCGCGTCTTTCGCGGCAGGCAGGCGGAAGCACAAAACTTTCCGGCCAAGCCGGATAATTGAAGAGAAAGGCAAGCTCATGCAGATCGCACCCGTCGGCGCCCTTGAGGTTGTACTCGCCAACATGACCACCAGCGTGGCCTCGCAACAGCAGGCCGCTGTCGCAGTCGCGGCGCAACCGGGCAATCGCATGGTGGGCGCCATGCAGGAAAAACAGGCGGCGTCGAAGCTCAAGGCGCCGGATCGCAGCGCGGATGCGTTGCCTGCCGGTGCGCAAGTCGCACAATCGCAATCAAACAGTGCCTCGGTCAAAACCGCGCAGTCCTTGAAAACCGAGCCTGCGAGCCCGCTCGTCGAACAACAACTTTTCCGTTATCTCACCGAACTGGAAAGTTCGGGGTTGGCGACGGGAAATGTCGATCCCTCGGCGCTGGCCAGGAAGGGGTTCGATTCGCTCGGCGCGGCGATGGAGCAGTTCCAAAAGGCTTTCGATGCCGCCGGCCGGTCGGCATCTCCAGCCTCCGAAGCGGCACCGGCGGCCGACCCCGAAGAAGGAACTGCCCGCACGGAAGCTCCTCACAGGCCCAACGATGGCGCAGCAGCCAATGGCGATCAAATCGTCGAAAAAATGCTGCAGAACTATATCTCGGTTTCATGGGCGGTGTTTGGTGCGTCGCTGGCCAGCAACAGCGTGACTGCCGCGACTGCGTCCCTCAACACCCTCATCAAACAGCAATAGCGGGGGGATTTTGCAGAACCCAAGCCTCCTTGCGAAATGGCTGCCGGCCTCGCAGCGTTGCAGCGCATTGTGCCGCGTGGCATTCGTGGTGCTGGGCATGCTGCTTCTGCAGGCCTGCTCGGTCGAACTCTACACCGGCCTCGACCAGCGGCAGGCGAACGAGATCGTTGCAACGCTGATGCGGCACGGCATCCCGGCGCAACGCCAGTCGGACAAAAGCGGCACGATGACGGTCTCGGTACAGAAGGGCCGCTTTGCCGACGCGATGGCCATTCTCGACGAGAGCGGGCTTCCTAAACAGGAGTTCGCCACGCTTGGCGAGGTGTTCAAGAGAGACGGCCTCGTATCATCGCCGGTCGAGGAGCGGGCGGCGATGATTTATGGTCTCAGCCAGGAATTGTCGCGTACGATCTCTGACATCGATGGCGTGCTTTCCGCTCGCGTTCATCTGGTGCTGCCGGAGAACGATCCGCTAAGGCAGCGACTGGTGCCGTCCTCGGCCTCAGTTTTCATTCGCCATCGCGTATCGACACCGATGAACGACCTGATACCGCAAGTGAAGATGCTTGTGGCCAACGGCATTTCCGGGCTGACCTACGACAATGTTTCGGTGGTGCTGGTTCCGGTCGAGGTGGCGGCACTCAGCCCGGTATCCGCCGACGCTGGTTTTGCGACATTTCTCGGGCTTTGGCTGCATCCGGACAGCCTCGTCGCGGCGATGTGGCTGTTCTACGGGTTGTGTGCCGCAGTGATCGCGCTTGCCGGCAGGCTCGTCTACCTCCATTGGAACCGGCCGCGCGGCGTTTATGCACTCGAAACACCGCTGTCCGTGAAGAAAACATGAGCGGATCGATCTCGCCTGCGCCGCGCGACAGTGTCGAGTGGCGATCATTTCTGGAATGGCCGGCCGACTATGCCGAGCCGCGACGGTTGGCCGAATGCTTTAAGGGTGCAATCGGTGAGGATGCCTGCGAGCGCATGCTGCGCACGCACAGGCTACGCTCCAGACTTTCGGAGCTGCTGCTAAATCATTACCGGCTCGACGCTTCCATGCCGGAGGTCGAGGACCTTGACGCGACGATAGCGCTGTCGTCTGCCGAGCAACTCGAACAGACCGCGCTTCGCGCCGGCGCTATTTATTGGTCGGGCAGCTTCGCCGGCAGCATCCTTGGGCACATAACGGCGGCGTTGCACGAACAGCTTGGCGAAGCGCTTTGTACTTTCGCGATGAAACACCGCGATCTGGCGGGACCAGCACGGCAGCTCGATCCGTTGGACGGCATTCGCGATCGTATTTTTGCGGACGGATGGCGATGCATCGGTGCGTGGTGCCATGCCGCGCCGGCGTCGATGGGACGCCGCGTGCTTCTAAAGCTGCCACCCGACGATCTGGTTGACAGGCTTCCAGACGCGCCCTTCGCCCATACCGGAGCGGCGATCGTTCGGCGAGCGGCAGGTGCGGCGTGATGGCAAGCGAAGCGGCAGCGAACCAGGATTTGCCCGTGCGACCGCGCGGCGTCATCCTGCGCGCGGCTGAGGCCGCAGCGTGGTGTGACGGCCATGCCTTTCTCGAAGCCGCGCGGCGCGAGGCGGATGAGTTGCGGGACGCCGCGCGCAAGGTCTACGCCAGCGAGTATGCGCAGGGCTACGAAGACGGCAAAGCCGCAGGCAGCGCAGAAGCCGCGCGCTTGGTCAGTGAGACCACCGTCAAGGTGGACCGCTACCTCGGGACGCTGGAGCAGGAAGTGATCGACCTGGCTCTCGATGTGGTGCAGCGCATGCTCGGCGAATTCGACGTCACTGCTCTCGTCGCCAAAGCGGCTCGTCAAGCCGTCGCGGAGGTCCGTCGGGCGAAGTATTTGAAAATATCCGTGCATCCCAACGCGGTGGCCGTCGTGAGGGACGAACTGGACGCCGTCCTGCGCGACAGCGATGTGGGCTTTACAATCGAAATTAATGCCGACAGCAAACTTGCCGAAGGCACCTGCCTCGTCACCACCGATGTAGCTGTCGTCGATGCCAGCATCGATGCCCAACTCGCCGCCATCACGTCAGCAGTGGCGGGAAAGGAGCGGGCATGACGGGCACTTTCGCCGGCAGCATCGACAGCAAGCTTGCCAGGATTGTTCCCAATCTGCGCGAGGGACTGCGCGAGGACACCAGCAGACCTCGAAAAGGGCGTGTGCGGCGCGTAACAGGTGTCGTCATCCACGCGACAGTCGAAGAGGTTCGGCTCGGCGAAATCTGCGAACTCGTCGATCCGAGGACAGGATTGAGGACGAAGGCCGAGGTCGTCGGCCTGCTCGACGAATCCGCCGTCCTGGTTCCGCTCGGGGACCTTGCCGGCCTGTCCAGTCTGACTGAAGTGATTGCGACCGGAAAAAATCTGCAAGTCCCGGTGGGGCCGGGTTTGCTCGGTCGGGTCATCAGCGCGCTTGGAGAGCCGCTCGATGGCCGCGCCCTGTCGCCTGACGGCATTGTTTCCCACTATCCGGTCGATGCTTACCCGCCATCACCACTTGAGCGCGCGATGATCACCGAGCCGATCCAACTCGGCATCCGTGCGCTCGATGGTTTGCTGACCTGTGCGCGTGGGCAGCGCGTCGGCATTTTCGGCGAACCCGGGGTAGGCAAGTCGATCCTGCTTTCCGATATCGTGAGCGGTACGAATGCCGACGTCGCCGTGGTCGCGCTGGTTGGCGAACGCGGCCGCGAGGTGCGCGAATTCGTTGAACGCCATCTTGGGCCTGAGGGCCTGTCGCGCGCCGTTGTTGTCGTGGCGACCTCGGATCGGCCGGCAATCGAGCGCGTGAAAGCAGCGTACGTCGCTACCACGATCGCCGAATACTTCCGGGATCAGGGCAAGCACGTCCTTTTGGCCATGGACAACATCACCCGGTTTGCGCGCGCGCAGCGCGAGATAGGCCTGGCTTCGGGCGAGCCGCCGACACGCCGCGGTTTTCCGCCCTCGCTGTTTGCGGCACTGCCACGGCTGCTCGAACGTTCCGGCCCCGGCAAGGTCGGTTCCATCACCGGTCTCTACAGCGTGCTCATGGAGGGCGACGGCGCCATGGACCCTGTTGCGGAGGAGATCCAGGCGCTCCTCGACGGCCATGTGTTCCTGTCCAACGAACTTGCTCAACGCAATCACTTCCCGGCGATTGACATACCGCGCAGCCGCAGCCGCCTCATGGATACTGTGGTGTCGCCCCGGCAGCGAGCGCAGGCCGGACGCCTTCGCGAGTTGATCGCTCGCCACGCCGACATCGAACTGTTGCTGCGGATCGGCGAATACGAAAAAGGCAGCGATCCGGTCGCTGACGAGGCGGTGGCCAAAATCGGCAGGATCAATGCCTTCCTGCGGCAATCGTCGGCCACCCATGAGTCGATGGAAAAGACGCAGCAGTGGATGCGGGAGATCGTCGATGAAAGAGCATGAGATGATCTCCCGGCTGCGGGATCTGCGCCGGCGGCGCGAGCAACGTTCGCAGAACATGGTCATTCGAAGTCAGGCTGAAGCCAGACGGGCGGCAAACGACGTGCAGCAAACGACTGACGCGATTGCGGCGCATCGCCGGCGGGCCGTTGCCGATGAGCAGGCCGCATTCGACGCAATGATCGGCCAACCGGTGACCATGCCGAGCCTCCACCGGCTGCAGGGAAAATTCGAAAAGGCGGCCGCACAAGCAATGCAGCTCGAGGACAGCCGCAGGGAAGCAGGCGCGGCGGAGGAAAAGTGCAACGCGGACCTTGCGGAAGCGCGGCGCCGTCACAATTCGCATTTCAAGGCGGTCACCAAACTGGACAGGCTGCTGGAGCAATTAACTCGTCGGGCAGCGGGCCGGCAGACGGCAATCACCGAGCTGGGCGACGAAGACGACCGTGGCGGGATGCCGGCCTCGGGCGACCGGTCGTGAGTCGCTGATGCTTCAGTCCATGCCGCCAAAAAAGAGAGCGACTTCCAAGGTATCGGCAACGCGGATGGCTCGCGCAGAGCCGCTTGAGCTGACACAGGTCGCGGCGATCTATCTCGATGCGTTGAATGCCTTCTATCGCCGCCGTCCGCCGGTCGAGGTGGTCGTAGGTGCCGAATCCGTGACGATCAAGGCTGTCTGGCCACGGGTTGCCGGACAGGAACCAAGAAGCTCGATTGGATTCGAGATCGCAGGTTCCAAGGCGTCGTTGGAGATGCCGCGGGCGCTGCTCGATAAATGGCTGGTACAGGCCGACCCTGCCGTAGACCTCGAGCGCATCGCGTTAGAGCACGCGGCGCTGCTTGTGGAATCCTTCCTTGCCAGCGAGTTGTCCTGGCTGGAGGCAAAGCTCGGCGAGGCGATCACGCTGGATGCGGTGAATGGCAAAAGCATGACGGCATCGCCGCCTTTTGCATTCATCGTCAACAGCGGCGAAGGCGCGTTTTCGTGCGCTCTCCGCTTCGACGATGCCGGCCATGCCGCTGCTCTTGCCGGGCTTCTCAATGCAGCTTCGGGCGAGGGCGCGCCGTTGCCGGACGACGTTCCGGTACAGGTTGGTCTTTGGCGTGGTGCGGTCGAGGTCAGCGTCGGGGAATTGCAGAGCCTTCGGCCGGGCGACGTCGTGCTGCTGGATGGCATCGGGGCGACGGCGCTGCTGGTGATCGCAGAGCGCCTTGTCGCACCTGTCGAACTGATCGATGCCGGCCCCCGCTTGATGGCTTCGCCCTGTCAATTCAACGGATCAAGATGGGAGTGGATCATGAACCAGAAGACGGCCCCGGATGCCGTGCAGACACTCGATGATGCCGCGTTGGACGACCTGCCGGTGTCGCTGGTTTTCGAACTCGGCCGTACCGTGCTGCCGATCGGTGAGGTCAGGCAGCTGGGGGCCGGCACCATCGTGCCGCTCCCAGGCCTGGAGAGCGAGACGGTGGACGTCATTGCCAACGGCAAGCGTGTTGGACGCGGAGAAATCGTGCGGATCGGCGAAAGTCTCGGCGTGCGTCTCTTCGGCATGTTCGGCAATGCTTGAAAGCTCGCCCAACCTGCTTGGCATTCTGGTCGCGGTGGGCCTTGTCGGTCTGCTGCCGCTCGTCGTGGTCACGATGACGGGTTTCCTCAAGATCTCCGTCGTGCTGTTCCTCATCCGCAACGCCCTTGGCGTTCAGCAAATGCCGCCGAACATGGTGCTCTACGGCATTGCGCTTGTTCTCACCGTCTACGTGACGATGCCGCTGATCAGCGAGATGTCGCGACGCTTTGAAGAGGGACAGATCCAACTCCAGACGGCCGATGATATCGCAAATGCGGCACAATTGATGCGAGAGCCCCTGAAACAGCACCTGATACGCTTCACTCAGCCGGAGGAGCGGCAGTTCTTCCTCGCAGGCACCAACCGGCTGTGGCCAGAACATGCGCGCGAAAACCTTCGCGATGACGATCTTTCCATTCTCGTGCCCGCCTTCGTTGCGTCTGAACTTACCCGCGCCTTTGAGATCGGCTTTCTGCTCTACCTGCCGTTCCTCATCGTCGACATGGTTGTCGCGAATATCCTCATGACGCTGGGAATGATCATGGTATCGCCGGTGCTCATTTCCGTTCCTTTGAAGCTGTTCCTCTTCGTCGCGATCGATGGCTGGTCCCGGCTCATGCACGGGCTAATACTGAGCTATGGGTGACGCGGCCGGTTTATTCCCGGGAGTCACGCGCCATGGCCGATGACATCCTGCTGGCCAAGGTCCAAGGTACCTTGCTGACCATCCTGTTCGCCTCGGCGCCGGCAATCGTCGCGGCGCTGGTGATTGGCCTTGTGGTCGGCCTCGCCCAGGCGCTTACCCAGATCCAGGATCAGTCGTTGCCCCAAACGATCAAGCTGGTGGTGATCATGGTCGTCATTCTGCTATTCGGACCGCTGCTCGGCCAGCAGATCGCCGAGCAGGCCTCCACGGCGCTGGACGAATTCCCGGTCATTACACGCTGAAGATGGATCCGATCGTCGCGGTATTGCAGGAATTCCAAGTCTACATTCTTGCTGCGGCTTTCGCGCTGGCCCGGATGGCCGGTCTGATGCTGTTGATGCCGCTGTTCTCGCGTGTGCGGCTGACCGGCGTGCTGCGCAATGGCGTGGCGCTGGCGCTGGCGCTTCCGTTGATCCCAATGATCGCCGACGTGCTCGCACGCTCGGACCTGACCTTGACGGTGGTCCTCGCCTTCATGCTGAAGGAAGTCATCGTCGGCGCTACGCTCGGCATCGCGATGGGAATTCCCTTCTGGGCCGCCGAAGCCGCCGGCGAGATACTCGACCTGCAGCGCGGCTCCACAATGGGCTCGCTGATCGATCCGATGATGACCCACGAAACCAGCACCACAGGTACCTTTCTTGCGATCATCATGGTGGCGCTCTATCTCGCCGCCGGTGGGCTGGAACTGACCTTGAACAGTTTCTATGACAGCTACAGCCTGTGGCCCATCGACCGCCTGTTGCCGGTTTTCAGCCACGAGGCCGCAACGGTTTTCCTCGGCTTGCTCAATCAGGTGCTGACAATGGCGCTCACGTTGGTGTTTCCGCTCATCATCTGCATGCTGCTTTCCGATCTGGTCCTGGCCTTTCTCGCGCGCGCCTCACCACATCTCAACATCTTCGCGCTGTCGCTTATTGTGAAGACGCTGGTCTTCAGCCTCGTCCTGGTGCTCTACGCTGCCTTCCTGATCGCCTATATGAGCCGCGATCTCGGTTTCCTCAATGATGTCACGCAGCAGATCGAGGCCATTGGATGCCGCGACTGCCTGTGATCTTGGTCCATTCGGCCGGCGTTGTTTGTGCCAAAGCTGGCAGCGTCGGACTTATATTAGCGATATGCGGTAATAAACTGGATTTATCGACCAGAGAAAATTCTGACGATTTGACAGTCCGCTGGTCGCCGCCGATCCTGCATCACCAATGCGTCCATGACAGGACAAGAATGCGTCCATGACAGGGAGACGCTTGTGGAATCGATCGCTCGCCTGTTGCCGCCGATCTACGAGGACCTGCGCCTTGTCGACGTTGCCCGGTTGCGCCGGATCATCAGGCTGGGAGCCTATGAAGGCCATACCGGAGGTCTGGCTGCCGGCAGATTGCAGGCAAGCCTGGTCGTCGTGCCGCGCAGCTTCGCTTCCGACTTCCACCGGTTCTGCGTCAGTAACCCGAAGGCGTGCCCGCTGGTGGCCGTGGGTCGCGCCGGCAGCCCGTTCATGCCGACGCTCGGCGACGTCGATGTCCGAACCGACATTCCTCAGTACGAGGTCTACCGGTTCGGCGAGCTGATTCGCCAGCAGGCGGATATCGTGGACATCTGGCGGGAAGATTTTTCCGCCTTCGCGCTCGGTTCGTCATCGACATTCGAACACGCCCTGATCGAGCGGGGCGTGGCGCCCAGGAATTTTGTCGTGCACAGGGTAGCACCGATGTTCCGCAGTTCGATCAGGACGACGCGGGTCGGGGTGTTTGGTGGCGATATGGTGGTTTCGATGCGCCCGGTTCGCTTGAGTCAGGTCGATACCGTGCGTGCGGTTACCGCACGTTTTCCGCACGCACACGGAGCGCCAATTCATGTCGGTGATCCCAGGGTCATCGGCATCGAAGATATCGGGGACCCGGATTGGGGCGAGCCTGTCGAAGTCCGGGAAGGCGAAGTCCCCGTGTTCTGGGCCAGTGGCGCCACCGCTCAAAGCGTAGTGGCCGGCGCCAGGCTCGAAGTCGCGATCGTACAGACCCCGGGGCACATGCTGATCACGGATGTCACGGCGCGGGAGAATGTTGGCGCATTCAAAATTTATTAGGCCAGTGCCGCTTCGATGCTCCCAGGTCGAGGTCGCATTTCGCACTGTTGCCGGGCCTGTGATTTCCGTTTGCAGCTAGTTTGAGACAAGAACGAAACATCTCCGCGCTCACGGTCACTAGGAATTGTTCCACTGCGTGCCGAACAGATGGATAAGGATTGTGTGCGGATCAAAGTCGGCTTGCATAAGAATGCGGGGCAGCTGGTGGTCGGTGCAACTGCGGGCGCTGGCGATACTGTTGCTGTGGTGCGGTGCCGCGGCAGCGATGGAAGCCGACAAAGGCAACCTGACCGTCGTCACATCCTATCCGCCGTCATTCTTCGAGCCGTTTCAGAAGGCGTTTTCGGCCAGGGAGCCGGACATCCAACTAACCATCGTCCAGCGCAACACAGCAAGCGCGGTGCGTTTCATCCGGGAAAAGCCAGATGTTCCGGCGGATATTTTCTGGGCGTCCGCGGCTGACGCATTCGAGGTGTTGAAACAGCAAGGCCAGTTGCGTCGAACCGCGCCGCGGCCGACAGGCGCGCCGGATACGGTTTCTGGCTACCCCGTGAATGACCCGGACGGTTTCTATCTGGGTTTTGCTCTTTCCAGCTACGGCTTTGTCTACAATCCCGCCTATCTTGCGGAGAACCGGCTGCCGGTCCCCCGAACCTGGTCGGACCTGACCTTGCCGATCTATTCCGGCCATGTCGGCATCAGCGCGCCTTCCCGCTCCGGCACCACCCATCTCATCGTCGAAGCGATCCTGCAGACATATGGCTGGGATGCCGGCTGGGCATTGCTGTCAAAGCTCGGTGGCAATGTTTCGACCGTGACGGCACGCAGTTTTGGTGTCGCCTCCGGTGTCGCGCAGCGCCGTTTTGGCGTCGGCATCACGATCGATTTCCTGGGTTCTGCGCCGAATTTCCCCCCCGACAGCACGAAATTCGTGCTGCCGCCCGACACAGTATTCGTGCCGGCCAGCATCGCCATCCTCGCGCGCAGCCGCAACGTGGCCGCGGCCGAGCGTTTCGTGGATTTTGCCCTGTCGCAAGAGGGCCAGGAGCTTTTGCTGAAGCCGGAAATCAATCGTATCCCTGTGCTTGCCAAGCTCGCTGCGAAAGCGGATCGGAACAGCATTGCTCTTCATGCCGGCGCCGGGCTGCTGCGTGGAATGCGCTTCGACGCCAACCTTTCCGCCCGCCGCTACCAGTTGGTCAATTTGGTGTTCGACGAATATATCGTGCGAAAACGCGCTGCCCTGGCAAGGCTGTGGAGGCAGGCCGCCGAGCTGGCGGCGATCAACGATCCGGGCAGCGAGCTGTCAGGAGCACTGGCCGAGGCGGTGCAGTATCTGGGCCGGCCGCCCGTCCCGCGCGAACAGGCGACCGGCGACAACGAACTTGCAGACCTGAGCGACGTTCCGACCGGCCTGCCTCTGCCTCCGCAACAGGCGGCGTTCATGGACGCAGTCCGCACGTCGATTGAGCATAATCTCGCCGAGGCCGAGAGGATTATGTCCCAAGCCTCCAGCAAGTATACGCTGCCCGGTTTCAAACCATGGAGGCAGTGATTCCGGCAGGGGCGAAACAATGGGCAGCCGAGCCGGAGGGCACATGGCGTTTTGGCATTGGCGCGCGGCTCGTCACCGCCTTCGTCGTGATCGTCGGCTTGGCGGTCGGTGCGTGCCTTGTCGGATGGCTGTCCTATGTCCGGCTGGCGGGGGAGTTGTCGCAGATTGCCCAAGCGCATATGCCGCAACTTGCCTTTGCTACACGCCTTTCCAAGGCGGGAGCCGATATCAACGCGGTCATGGCGAGCCTTGCCGGTGCGCAGACACGTGGCGCCTACACCGAAATACGGCGATCCTATTCCGAACGCCTGGAAGCGCTGCAAATGCTGCTGGATGGGGCTGGCAGCAACAGCGTCGGCAATGATCTCCTGCTGCCGCTGGCCGACGCAGTCCACCGCAATCTGGAACAAATCGATCTGGCTGCCGGCAAGCGTTTTACCCTGGTTGAAGAAATGCGCTCGGCTGTTGACGAACTCCGATGGGTTCAGGCCGACCTGCTGGAGGAGGCCGATCCGCTCGTCGAAGATGTCCGCTTCAACATGGAGACAGAGGCTGACCAGACCGGTTTCAACAGAGGGGTCTTGCTCGAGGAGCAAAGGAAAAGCGAGGCTCTGCTGACAGTTGTATCGCAGGCGAACCTGGCAACGGGATTGATCGGCCGACTGGTGAACATCGGCACGCTTGAAGACCTGCAGGAGACAAATGCTTTCCTGGGAGACAGTGCTGACGATCTTGCGATCCGCATTCGCAGCCTCTCCGACTGGCCGGACAGCATCACGGTCCGGCAGTTGGCGGAGCGCGTCCTCAAGCAGTCGGATGTCCACACCGGGATTCCAAACCTCAAGCGTTCGGAGATGGCTGAAGCCAGCAGGCTGGAGACGCTGGCTGCGGAAAACCGAAGGCTGGTGCAGGACCTTGGCGCCCGCATCGAGGCTGAAGTCATTGCCACCGAGGCAAGGGCTGCTGAAGCCTCCGCTCGTGCGGAGACAGCGATCGCCACCGGCCGCAAGCTGCTTGTGGCGATCGCAATACTGGCGGTCACGCTGGCTATCGTGATCGGATATTTCTATGTGCACCGAAACCTCCTGGCGCGAATCCGCTTGCTTGCTAACGTCGCCGGCAATATCAGCGCCGGCCGCTCCGGCACGGCGATCCCGTCGGGCGGCCGCGACGAACTTGGCGATCTTGCCCGCGCCCTGAACATTTTCCGGCAGACTCGCGACGAGCTCATCCAGTCGGCAAAACTGGCAGCACTTGGCCAGATGGCGGCCGGCATCGGCCACGAGCTCAATCAGCCGCTTGCCGCGATCAGATCGCATTCGCACAATGGAATGCTGCTGATCGAGCGTGGGCAGGAAGATCAGGCCTTTCGGAATCTCGACAAGATCAAGTCGTTGGCGACACGCATGGGAGAGCAGATCAGCCATCTCAGGCGTTTTGCCCGACGGCCGGATTCGCATCTTGGTCCGGTCGAGCTGGGCGCTATCGTCGAGGACGCGCTGAGCCTGCTCGACCATCGTTTCGATGAGGAGGGAGTCGAGCTTGACCTGGCCCTGCCGAAGGAATCGAAACTCCAAGTGTTGGCCGAGCCGGTGCGGCTCGAACAGGTTGCGGTCAATCTGATCGCCAACGCCCTCGATGCGGTGGCCGGGCGCGAAGTCAGGCGGGTGAGCATCCGGGCGTGGGCGGAGGGTACGAAAGGATTTCTCTTGGTCGGGGATTCAGGCCCCGGTATCGCACCGGGAGATCTCGACTCCATCTTCGACCCTTTCTTCACCACCAAGTCCGCAGGTTCGGGCCTTGGGCTGGGGCTCTCGATTTCCTACAATATTATCAAGGATTTCAACGGAACGATCTCGGTCAAGGACACTGGTCCCACCGGTACGCGGTTTCTTGTTTCGCTGGATGAGGCCCACAGATGAAGATGCAAGACGTCATCCTGATCGACGACGATCCGGAGGTGCTGGAGGCATATTGCCAGACGCTTGAGCTGGAGGGGATGACCGTTGCCGCCCATGCCTGCGTGGAGGAGGGACTTTTCGGCCTCGGTTCCGACAGCGCTTCAATCATCGTTTCAGATGTGCGGATGCCGAACCATGACGGCTTCGATCTGGTCAGCATGACGAAGCGGATCGATGCAGACATACCCGTCATTTTGATCTCCGGTCATGGCGATGTACCGATGGCGCTGCAGGCGATGCGGGCCGGGGCCTGGGATTTGATCGAAAAACCCGCCGATCCGGTCCATCTGGTGGAATCGGTTCGCCGCGCACGCGAGCACCGCCGCATCGTCCTGGAAAACCGACGACTTCGCCTGGCATCGCTGCCGGACGGATGGGAGACGCGGGTGATCGGTCATTCACCGACGATGGTTGCCATGCGCAACACGCTGGCACGCATCGCCGGCGCCAAAACGGACGTGCTGATCACTGGGGAGACCGGGACCGGCAAGGAGGTCGCCGCGCGGGCCATTCACGATTTCGGCAGCCATGCGAACGGCCGCTTTGTCGCCGTCAATTGCGGCGCCATTCCAGAAGCCATGCTCGAGTCCGAGCTTTTCGGTCATGAGCCGGGCGCCTTCACCGGCGCCCGCGAACGTCGCATCGGCAAAATCGAGTATGCACATGGTGGCACGCTGTTCCTGGACGAAATCGAGTCCATGCCGCTCGCCGCACAGGTGCGGCTCTTGAGGGTGCTCCAGGAGCGCACCATCGAGCGGCTCGGCTCCAACAAGGAACTGCCGGTCGACATGCGCGTCATCTCGGCCACCAAGCACAATCTTCACAAGCTGGCCGCCGATGGCAAATTCCGCGAAGATCTTGCCTACCGCCTCGACATCGCGCGCATTGAAATCCCACCGCTGCGTGACCGCAAGGGCGACGTCGCGTTGCTGTTCCATCATTTTCTCGACCTCGCCGCGAAGCGTCAGGGCTGGGTCGCACCGAAAGTCGACGGGGGAAGGCTGACGGAGCTCGCGGCCCGTTCCTGGCCCGGCAATGTGCGCGAATTGCGTAATGTTGCGGAGCGTTTCGTGCTTGGACTGGAGGAAGATCCCGCAGATGGCACCGGTGCGCGCGTCCCGGTGGCTCGGACCGATACCCTGGAAGCCCAGCTCGATTGCCACGAACGCCTGGTCATCCTCGACGCACTCTCCGCCCACGACGGCAAAATCGGCGCCACCGCGGATGCCCTGGGCATCTCGCGCAAGACGCTTTATCTGAAAATGCGCAAATTCGACATCGCCGCCAGAATGGATACTGCGGCAGAATAAGTGCCCGGGCTGTTACCGTTCTTTCCCAACCGGATCACCAGCGATGTTACCCTGACGACCCATCACTTGCCGGAAAACCTGCGTTTGCGGGCTTTTTTAATTGGCACGGCAGTTGCAGTCCTCCTTCAGCGAGCCGCCGCATCAAAGGGCGCGGCCCAACGGAGGAGAAGACATGCTCAAGACCATTGCCGCGGCAGTGCTGGTTTCGGCTGCCGGACTGATGAACGCCTACGCGCAGGGTGGCGGAAAGGTGACGGTGGTCACCTCGTTTTCCAAGGATGTGACGGATCCCTTGAAGGCTGGCTTTGAGGCTTCCAATCCCGGCTTCACCATGGATGTGCAGAACAAAAGCACCAGCTCGGGTGTCAAATATCTCGACGAGATCAAAGCCAACAACCAGGTCGATTTGTTCTGGGCGTCGGCGCCCGATGCCTTCGACAGTTTGAAGGGTAAGAACCTGCTGGCGAAATTCACACCAGCGGTCACCGGATTGCCCGACAAGGTCGGTTCCTACAATGTCAACGATCCGGACGGGTTCTATTTCGGTTTCGCCGCTTCGGGATATGGCATCATGTGGAACGAACGCTATCTCGAGGCCAACGGCCTGGCGAAACCGGCCGAATGGAGCGATTTGACGAAGCCCGAATATTTCGACCACATCGCGATTGCGGCGCCGTCGCGCTCGGGCACGACGCACCTGACCATCGAGACGATTCTGCAGGGTGAAGGCTGGGACAAGGGTTGGGGCACGCTGAAGGCGATGGGCGGTAATCTGCAGCAGGTGACCGAACGCTCCTTTGGCGTTCCGGATGCGGTTAATTCGGGGCAGACCGGCATCGGCGTCGTCATCGACTTCTTTGCATTTTCGGCCCAAGCCAGCGGCTTTCCGATCGGCTTCGCCTATCCGTCGGTGACGACGGTGGTCCCGGCCAACGTCGCGATCATCGCCAACGCGCCGAACCGGGAGGGTGCCGAGGCGTTCATCAACTATCTGCTTTCGGAGCCGGGACAAACGGTGCTTCTGGAGCCTTCGATCCGCCGGTTGCCGATCAATCCGGCACTTTATGCAATGGCGCCGGAGGGGTTCCCGAACCCGTTCAAGGATGCCCGCTTTCAGTCGATGATCTCCTTCGATGCCGACGTCTCGAAGAAGCGCACCGACGTTGTCGATACGCTCTACGATCAACTCGTCACTTTTCAGCTCGACAATCTGAAAGCCGCGACGAGGGCTATTCACGATACCGAAGTCGCCCTGGCGTCTGGCGAGAATGCCCAGGCGCGCACCCTGCTCGACGAGGCACGCGCCATGATTGCTGCAATGCCGATCAGCGCCGAGCAGGCGGCGAGCGCCGGGATCGGCGACGCCTTCACCGGCGGCGATCAGAAGACGGCTCGTCAGGCCGAACTCGAACAGCAGTGGGCAGCCTTTGCGACTGAAAAATACGCTGCTGCCAAGGCCAAGGCTGAAGAGGCGCTGGCGCTCACCCAGTAGCGGCGCCTGCAATCTGCATAACGCCACTCGAAGGCTGCCCGGTTACCGGGCAGCGTCACCGCGGCGGCACAATCTTCATTCGCGGCATCGCCGGGCGACTGCCTTGAACATTTCACAGCGAGGTCGGAACGCGTGGCAGCGCGGTCGCCGAGCGGCAACTTTCATCGGGAGTCAGCATGGCTTATGCCCTTTCCAGCCCCTCGCAGCGCGTCTCCTCGAGACCAGGACAAACGGCGGCAGTGCTGGTGATCGCACTGTTCCTGGGCGTGTTCCTCATCGTTCCGGCAGGCACGGTCATCTACACGGCATTCACGGACAAAGGCACCGGGACGTTTACCTTCGTCAATTTCTTCGATTTCTTCGGCACCGACCTGTTCGTCCGCTCGTTCTGGAACTCGGTGTACGTTTCAGGCATGTCTGTGGTCTGGGCCACGGTGCTCGCGCTGCCGCTTGCCGTGCTCACCACGCGTTTCGAATTTCGCGGCGCCATCGTCATACAGACGCTGGGTTTCGTGCCGCTGATCATGCCGCCCTTCGTCGGTGCTGTGGCGATGCAGTTGCTGTTCGGCCGCAACGGCACGGTGAACCTGCTGCTCAATGACCGGTTCGGCTTCAAACTGCCTTTCATGGACGGCCTGAACGGCGTCATCTTCGTGCAATCGCTGCACTATTTCCCATTCATCCTGATCAATCTGTCGACCAGCCTGCGCAATATAGACCGTTCGATGGAAGAGGCCGCCCAGAATCTTGGCGCGTCCGGATTTCGCCTGTTCAGGCGCATCGTCTTTCCGCTCGCCATGCCTGGCTATCTTGCCGGAGCCTCGCTGGTCTTCGTGAAAGTCTTCGATGACCTCGCCACGCCGCTGCTGCTCAACGTCAAGGACATGCTGGCGCCGCAAGCCTATCTACGCGTCACCTCCGTCGGCCTCACCGATCCGATGGGATATGTCATTTCGGTCATCCTGATCGCGGTGTCGATCTTTGCCATGTGGGTGTCGGCGATCGCCATGCGCGGCAAGGACTATTCGACCGTTCAGCGCGGCGGTGGCGGCCTGTCGCGACGCCAGCTCGGAACCGGAGAAAGCGTCGTTGCCTATGGCGTCGTCATGCTCATCCTGCTTCTGGTGCTGTCGCCGCATATCGGCCTGCTGCTTCTCTCCTTCGCCACGGTCTGGTCGTTCAGCCCATTGCCGGACGCATTCACCGTGGCGCATTACGGCCGCGTCTTCGGGGAGAGCTCGCTCTACATCAAGAACACGCTGATCTATGCATCGCTTGCTGGGCTGATCGACGTGGCCGTCGGCGGTGCCATCGCCTATCTCGTGCTTCGGACCAGGATCGTCGGCCGCCGCTGGCTCGACTGGGCCGCAACTTCGGCGCTCGCCATCCCCGGCGTCGTGCTTGGCATCGGTTATCTCCGCACCTTCTACGGCGTCACGTTGCCCGATGGCACGCCACTGGCGGCGCTCTGGGTCATGGTGGTCCTCGCGCTTGCGATCCGTCGTCTGCCTTATGCGCTACGTGCATGTTACGCGGCTCTCCAGCAGATTTCGGAATCGCTTGAGGAGGCCGCGGAAAATCTCGGCGCCACCAAATTCCATACCGTCAGGCGGATCGTGCTGCCGCTGATGATGGGGGGCCTGCTCGCCGGTTTCGTTACCAGCTTCTCCACCGCGGCGGTGGAATTGTCGGCGACGCTGATGTTGATCCAGAGCAATTCGGACGCGCCGATCGCCTACGGGCTTTACGTCTTCATGCAATCGCCCGCCGGCCGCGGCCCAGGTGCCGCGCTCGGTGTCATCGCCGTCGTCATGGTGGCGCTCTGCACCCTTCTGTCCCACTACGTGATCGAACGGCGCCAGAAGGCAAACGGAATGGCCAAGTAAGCCAAGGGAGAAAACAATGGATGCAATGGTCACTGGAACCGGCCTTGCCGGCTCGGCCAAGGAAATCAACATCCGCGACGTCGATCTGTTTTACGGCGATCTTCACGTGCTGAAGAACGTCAACCTCGACATCCGGCCAGGCGAATTCTTCGCCTTTCTCGGTCCATCGGGTTGTGGCAAGACCACACTGCTGAGGCTGATTGCCGGCTTCAACACGGCTCGCAACGGCCAGGTGATGATCGCGGGAAAGGACGTACTCGGCACGCCGCCGTGGAAACGCGATATCGGCATGGTGTTCCAGTCCTATGCTTTGTGGCCGCATCTCACGGTCAGGAAGAATGTTGCGTTCGGCCTTGAGGAACGGCGGCTGCCGCGCGCCGAGATAGACCGCGATGTCAACGCGGCGCTCGATCTCGTCGGGTTGCGGCATCTCGCCGATCGCCGGCCTGCGCAGCTTTCCGGCGGCCAGCAGCAGCGCGTCGCCGTTGCGCGCACCATCGCAATCGAGCCGAAAGTCCTGCTTCTCGACGAACCCCTTTCCAACCTGGATGCCAAGATGCGGGTCCAGGTACGCCGCGAATTGCGCGATCTCCAGCAGCGGCTTCACCTGACCACGATTTTTGTCACTCACGACCAGGAAGAGGCCAACACAATCTGCGACCGCATAGCGGTCTTCAACGACGGTCAGATACAGCAGGTCGGAACACCGATGGAGCTGTATGAAAAGCCAACCAATCTGTTCGTCGCCAATTTCCTCGGCACAGCCAACATCCTGAATGGAAAAATTGGTGGCGCCGGGGCCGCGAAGACGTTCGAGGTGGAGGGTGGTGGCGTCGTGCCGATACCGGAAGGTGCAGGCGTTCCGGCGAATGGCAAGCTGGTTTTCCGGCCGCAATATGCCACGCTCGGCAAAGCGGCCGAAGGCGCGGTCCGCTTGCCTGGGACCATCGTGCATCGAGAGTTTCTCGGAGCCACCGTCCGTTACGGAGTCAAGATTGGCTCGTCGGAGGTGCTGGTCGACCAGCCGTTCCATTCCGGCGCGTCATTGCTTGAAACGGGCACTGCAGCCGACGTCGGATTGCAGCCGGCATCTGCTCTCTGGCTGGCGGCGTGAACGCGAGGGGAGCTGACCGGTGCGGCTGATATTGATGCGTCACGGTCAAACGCTATGGAACGCCGAGCAGCGCCTTCAGGGGCATGACGACTCCGATCTCTCCGAGCACGGCGTCCAGCAGGCCCTCAACTTCGCGCCATATGCGAGGGCGCTCATGCCGGTGGCAGTGGTGTCCTCGGATCTCGGTCGGGCCCGGCAAACTGCCGCATTGATCGGTTGCGCCACGGCCCCCTCGGACAGGAGGCTGCGTGAAATCGATATGGGCGTGTGGACTGGACGTACCAGATCGGAACTTCTCGCCGACCACACCTGCGAATATCTCGCGTGGCGGGCAGGCGCCTATACGCCGATCAAGGGCGAGGCCTGGAGCGCGTTCAGGGCACGCGTGGCGGCGGGACTGAAAGACTGGCTGACATGGGCGGCCGGAGACGTGCTCGCCGTGGTTCATGAAGGCGTGGTGCGCGCTGCGTGCCACGAGTTTCTCGACCTGCCACCCGCAAACGCCGTACCCGTGACTCCGGGAACGGCGACCATCCTCAGCTTCGCTTCGGCCGAAGCATCGGCCGCCAAACTCGAAGGCTACAACATCGGCCCGTTCCTGCCGGACTACCTGGCCGCCGACTGACACGTTCGCCGGCGCGTTCCAACAAGAGGATTCGGGCCGCCGCACATTGGCTGCTCCCGGCAGGCTGGCGGGCTTCCTCACGCTCAATCCGGCAACGGTGCAGGAAAAATGGTTTGCCCGGCTGTATTTCATCAGGCCGGCGATCTTAACCGGAATGTTCTGGCTCCCGGTCGTCTGGATGCAAATGGAGATGCGCAAGCTGTCATCTCAAGCCGCCGCTGCAGGCGCGCCGTAGCCGCCGCGCTATCATCGGCTCTTCTGGCTGTGGTTCGCCTTCGGCTTCCCCGCCTTCGCTACGTTACTGGGAATTTTCTGGCTGATGATCGCGCGCCGGCCATCGACTGGTGAAGACAAGCCGCGTGCCGCTGCCGGGATGAGCGATGACTATCACATCAGCGGCAGCCAGCGCGAGTGGGGCATTGCGCGCCCGCCATTTCTCGCTTTTCAGGCAATATACTGCTTCGAAAACGGAACTGACTAATCGCGATCGCCCAGGCTTGCCGAAACAGGTGCAAACACGAATATCGAACTCTATTCTCAGCACCCGTATTCCTCCCAATGCCTGGCGGGACATTGCACGCACGCACCACGCTGCGTTCGCCGCCTTCGAGGCGGCCGCAACTGAACAGGGACTTCACAAACAGAAGCCGCCAAGCGTCGGTCTCAAGGAATTCGACGGAGTTGCTGAAGATATGATGTGAGGTGGTGGAACCGCTGACAGGCCTTCATCTGCGGACCACCCGCCAAATCGAGGAATGGCGGGTGGTCCCCTTATCAGCGCAGGAAGGGACGTAGCTGCGCAGATCTCAACTATTTGGTGGGCCTAGCTAATGGCCATTCCAATCGCCAGAAACACAATAGAGACAGTGAAGACCGGAGCGAGTAACCAGCGGGCTTGATGGACGCTATTTTCCATGGGCTCCTCCCATGAGCACATGGCGAGCAACGACTACGAGCAGTCACGGTTCCGGGCTGCGCCCCATCTTCGTCCTTTGCGACAGCAAGGTCAGACTAAGGTCCTACCCTTTGAGAAGACCGAAGCCCCATCAGGGAACATTTGCGGGCGGCTGAGGTTGGGTGGGCTGGCGCGAAGATAATACCGTTCAGCGCAACGGAAGGAGGCAATTGTGAGAATACAGTCAACTTTCGCCGCGGGATTTCTGTTGCTGGCAGGTATCGGCGCCGCTACCGCACAGGACGTGATCATCGAGCCTGAGCAGGAGACGGTTATCAGGGAATATGTGAAGAAGCAGCCGCTCGCATCGGTGAAAGTCCCTGGGCTAGAGCTCAATATCGGCTCGGCGCTGCCCGATACGGTCGAGCTTCATGAAGTCCCCGATACCAAATACAGTTACGTGGTTGTCGACGACCGGACCGTTGTCGTTGATCCGGGCACGCGCAAGATCATCAAAATCATCGAATGACCTAAGCGACTGGGAGGACAGCCCGCCGTGCCGAAAGGTGCGGCGGGTGGCCAAGCAAGGAGGAATGTGATCACCATGTCGAACCGTGAGATTGGAGCGTCCCAGGCGCTCCGAATGCGCGTGACTGACCTCAACAAGAGGATGCGCGACGCCAGGATTTCCGAGGGCGAACTGAACACCTTTCGAAAGGTCGCGGCCGTCATGGAGGGCGCCAAGGGCAGAATCGAAGCCGACGATCTGATTGCGGCATCCTTCGTCGCCGAGACACTGGATTAACCGCCTCGCCATGATGCCGGAAGCGCGGCAGATGCGGGCTGCCCTGCGGGCGGCCCAAGGTCTTGGTCAGCGTGCCGGCAAAGCCTTCGCGGCCTCTGTCAGGGTTGCCCGATCGCTGCCGTGATTGCGGATCAGCTCGCGCACCTGCTCCGGCGTGATGTTGTTCTGCCGGGCGGTCGGTATTCTGGTGAGCTTCGCAACAATGGCAACGCCGGCAAACAGAATTCGTTGCCGCGCAGCCGCCAGCCCAGCTTTTGACTCGCGTCCGCAATGGAAGCATTCTTCCTTCGGGGAAGGGCAATGGGCAAGATCGTTCATGCAGGGAGGACTTGGAGACGAAGGCCCTGGTGGCGTTCGCTTCTCCGCAGCCGGCTTTTGACGGTTCTGGGATTACTTGCAATTTCTTCCGCAGCCTACGTCGCTGTTGATGAGCGGCACGAACTGCCGCGCGTTCACCGTTCGTCGACCGGCAACGCTGCCTTTCATAAGTCAGGCTGCGACATCAAGGGGAACATCAACGAGAGTGGCGAGCACATCTTTCACGTGCCAGGCCAGGAGTATTATCTGGCTACGCGCATTGATCCGGCTCGAGGCGAGCGCTGGTTCTGCTCGCAGTGGGAGGCCTGGTGGGCGGGCTGGCGCAAGGCGAAGGTGTGAAGGTCTCGGCCAGGAATCACGTTGTGTTCACTCGTAAAAATTGATTGGGAATTTTTTGCTATCCGTAAGTCACGATGGCAGACAGAATTCCGGGTAGCAATTCAAAAACTCTCTGAGTTCGTTGTCGTTAAGTAGCAGGCTTTGAACTGCTGCTGAAGTAACTACCAAAGGAGAGTGTCATGGCAAATGTCGTTAAGAGTTTCGCCACAGCCTTAGCCGGTGGTGCACTTATTTTATCTCTGTCTTTACCCTCCGGCAGGCGGCATTAGCGTCGGCGCCGGCGCATCGGTTGGCGGCAGTGGCGGCGTAAACGCCGGTCTTGGCGCCTCGATCGGATGGCCGCAAGCGCATTATCGCTGGTGCAACGGCTAAGGTGGGCGGCAGTGGTGGTGTCGCCGCTGGTCTGGGTGCCAGTGTCGGTGGGACCAGCGGTGTCACTGCCGGCGCTGGCGCAAATGTGGGCGGTTCCGGCGGCATTACCGCGGATGTGGAAGCCAATGTGGCGCGAACGGGAGGTGTCGGCGTGGGTGCCGGTGTCGGCGTTGGAGCCGCAAGCCTTCCCGGTACACCGGGCGCTCGTGGAACGTTGGGGGCTCTTGCAACAGCCGGGACGCCGAGCACTCCCAGCGTGCCGAGCGCGGTCGCGCAGTTGTCCAGCAGTCAACTGACGCGCATGAAGAAGCGCTGTGTCGATGTGCTCAGCAGCGAAGGCACCTATGACCGTGACCTGCGGCAGCTATGCATGCTTGTCGCTCGTCGCTGAGTAAACCCAAACGGAGTGTCGCATCGGCCGTGGAGGCTTTGACAAACACTCTCCTGGTCTCGCGGTCGGCCCGCCACTCGCAAGGTGGCGGGCTTCTCTTGCGGCCGGGGCCGGTGCGCTGAGCGGCCCGACGAGCGACCTCTCGCACTCCCCAAAAATTACCTTTCATTCACTATGGCTAATATAAGCCGACCGCCTAGACTCTTATTTGTGCGTAAAATTGTAAGTACCGGCACCCGCCGGCTCGAGTTCATTGCGCCGATGGAGCCCAAGCTGGTGGCCAAGCCGCCCGCGGGCGGCGACTGGAGCCACGAGGTCAAGTTCGATGGCTACCGTTCCCAGATCATCATTGACGAGGCCGGCGTACGCATCTTCACCCGGCGCGGGCTGGACTGGACGGCCAAATATCGCGATCTCGCCGTGGCTGCCGCGTCGCTGGAGGGTTTGGAAAGCGCCATCGTCGACGGCGAGGTCATTGTTTTGAACGAAGCGGGCCCGTCCGACTTCGGCGCGCAAGGCCATCACGCGCCGTCAGAACGACCTCTATTTCGTCGCCTTCGATCTCCTCTATTTGAACGGCCACGATGTGCGCGACATAGCGCTGGAGGACCGGCGATATCCTTGCCGGTCTGACCGAACCTGGCAGCCGTATACAATTCAGCGCAGCGCTGCCGGACACCTCCGATGCGGTGTTCTACCTCATCGAGCAAGCAGGGCTCGAGGGCATGGTATCGAAGCGAGGCGACAGCAAGTACCGCAGCGGCCCGACGACGAACTGGCTGAAGACGAAGAGCTTCACGGTCGGCGAATACGAACTGCTTGGTGTCGAGCGCGAGAGAGGCAAGCCCGCATTCGCGCTCGTAGGCAAGCCAGGCACTCGAAAATATATCGGCAGCGCCTTCGTGAGCATCAATCGCGAGATGCGCGAGCGACTATGGAAGCGCGTCCAGGAGCATGCCGGGCCGCCGCCGAAGGACATGCCAAAACGGCCGGCGACACAGTGGGTCAAAGCCGGGGATCAAGGTCCGCATCAAGCATCTCAGGGGCGAAGAAGACCTGCGCCACGCATCGCTGCAGGATTTCTGGGACGAGGACTAAGCTCAGATCCCTTACACCAGCGCAATGAAGACCACCGGTGTAAAGATCAGAAAGATCGCCATTGCTATAATCACGGCAAGAGCCAGGCGCTCTGCTCGCCTGATCATGTCAACGACCTCGTCGCCCGACGAAACGAGATCAAGCACCGGGAAATCCGGCAGGTTAGGAGTTTGATTGTCGTTTGCGGGTCGCCCTGCGACCTCATCGACGTTCTGTCTGCTTTGGATAAGGGTCACAGTTCGCTCCGCTGTTGAGGGAGTCATTTCCGGGTGCCCGCCGATTTCGGGGGCAGCAGCGGGCACCCGGTGAACCACCGATGAAGGGACTTTTCTCGGCGGCCCAATACCAATGCATTGGTAAGGTCCTGGTTGCCGGCCCTCAGCCCTCTATCCTTGACGCATGGACTTCAGTCTCACCGCATGTCGGACCATAGCCCAGCGGCGGAACCGAGTGCTGCCCGTCCCGTTTGCCGGCCAACGAATAATTCAGAGGTAGGAGGGGCAGCCATGGCTGGCGGTCCAACCGTTCTCAACTCGGGCGGAAATGGCGGCGGCACCCTCATGGGTATCCATTGGTTTCACCCTCCAGTCTACATCGGAACCGACCGACCTTGGCTCACCTACGTCTGTTCCAATGTCGAGGGTGCCGCTGCGGAACTCATGAAGTGGACCAAGCGGGGACCTAAGTGGATGGAGGCCGTCGAGGCCTGCATGGGTCTCATTAAAGGCGAGCGCACGCCCGACGACGTAAGGAGGGCCTTTGAGGCCGCTGCCGAGGAGGAGGGGTTGCTACGCTCCTCTAAAAATGGGCCGGCCCTGGCTGAAGCTGCGCGTCAGCATCTTCGTGGCGATCATAGCCGTATCCGACATCGGTCCTTGCTGAGTTTCAGCGACGTGTGAGCCGCTCGACGGTCTCGATGATGGCCCTGGCAAGCGCCTCGCCCTCATGCATAGGGGACGATCTGCTTACCGGCTTCGAGAAGCAGGGCGGAGAGGTCGGATATTCCGTCTTGAAAAGGGCCGTCTCAGGCGGATCGATTGAGCCGATTGCTGTCCCCAGGAATTCGCCACAGTCGTCGCAAAATATCAGGTCGTCAGGTCCTACCCTTTGGCGTCCCTGAAACCGAACAGGTGCTGCCGGGAAAAGGGATGGCCCTTGGGGCGCTGCATGAGGTCGCCGGCAGCGCCAACGGCGCCTGATGGCAGCGCGATACAAACGTCCCTGTTTCTGATGTCCATTGAGGCTGTGAGAAGGTACGCCGGTGCAATGTGATGTGGGTTGCTGAGTCACTTCCTGCGCTTGACCAGCTCTGTTAGGCCTTCGGAAGGATATTATCGGAGCGCAAAGGCATGCCGACGGCATTCTTTATCACTCACCCGGAAGTCACCGTTGATCCCGCCCAGCCAGTCCCTGCCTGGCGTCTTTCGGACCGTGGTGTCGCCCGGATGAGGACTTTCGCGGGGAGTGCGGTCCTGTCCGGCCTGACGTCCATCTGGTCGAGCTCTGAGGCCAAGGCAATTGAAGCGGCTGGCCTGCTGGCCGCAGGATTTGGCGTGCCTGTCCAAGTAGATGAGCACCTTGGCGAGAATGACCGCTCCGCAACAGGCTTCCTTCCACCCGTCGATTTCGAACGAGTTGCCGACGCCTTCTTTGCTAATCCACATGAGAGTGTTCGCGGCTGGGAGCGTGCGGTCGATGCCCAAGAACGCGTGGTAGGGGCCGTATTTCGCATTCTTGGGAGCCATCGCGCCGGCGACCTTGCTTTCATCGCACATGGCGGTGTCGGCACACTCCTGCTCTGCAAGCTACTGGATGCTCCGATTTCGCGCAGTCGTGACCAACCTTCCCAGGGACATTTCTTCGCTTTCGACCTGCAAAGCTGCCAGATCATCCACGAGTGGAGATCCATCGACGAGGATTGATTCAACCTCTCCCAGACTGCGCAATAATGCGGACAGGCGTCGGGCGGTCGCCACCTGCTTTGACCAAAGCGTTTCCATTGCGCCTGAACGACTGCTACGTGTCGCAAATGCGAGGGGTGGATTGTTCCTTTACCCAAAAACATTGAGCGGATGCCCATGGCCGGTGACAATAACGATCGGATGCTGTTTGCAACTGCGTTGGCGCAGCGCGGCGGTGAACTCGGCATGCAGTATTTCCGACAACTGGAGACACTCACGATCGAGAGCAAGGGTCATCAGGACCTGGTCTCCGAGGCCGACCGGAATGTCGAGACGTTCATCCGCCAGGAGCTTGCGGCGCAATATCCAGAAGACGGCGTTATCGGAGAGGAACACGCCGCGCTTGTGGGCGGATCGGGTTACACATGGGTGATAGATCCGATCGACGGCACTGCCAACTTCCTGCGCGGCATCCCGGCCTGGACCGTCGTCATCGCCTGCGTCAAGGACGGTGTGACGGTCGTGGGCGTTATCCATGAACCGTCCACCGGCGAGACTTTTTATGGCCGGCGCGGCGGCGGAGCCTTCCTCAACAACCGGGCCATCAAGACAAGCCCGACGACGAGCCTGACGCAAGGCTCGGTCGGAACCGGCTTCTCCAATCGTCGTGAGGCTCGCAACATCGCCAACCTGATCGATCTCCTGCTTCAGGAGGGCGGCGTGTTTTTCCGCAATGCGTCCGGTGCGCTGATGCTTGCCTATGTCGCCTCGGGCAGGCTGCTTGCCTATGTCGAGGAGCATATGAACGCTTGGGACTGCCTCGCCGGCATGCTTCTGGTCGAAGAGGCTGGCGGATTGGTCGTCACGCCCGACCCGAAAACGGTCCTGGAGGAAGGAACATTGGTCATCGCGGGCGGTAAAGGCGTGTTCGACAAGGTCCACGCACTTTGCAAACAGGCATTCAGTCTGTGATCAGCACGGGTCCGCGTTCGGGAAAGCCGATGCTCACCGGCTGCCCAGCTTGAAACGCCGTATCGACATCCGGCGAGATCACGAAGACTTCGCCGAATTCCGTGGCGACCACGAATTCGAGGTGGCTGCCGACATAGGTCACTTTTTCAAGCGTGCCGGGCAAAGTGCCGGGAGCATCCGGTTCGCCAATCTCGAGGCGGGACGGTCGCGCCGCAAGCTTGGCTGGCCCCGGCTTGCGGCCGCGAGCCGGCAGCTTCAGGACGGCGGGGCCTAGATGCACGGTGGCGCGTTCGCCTTCGACCGACACGATCTCGCATTGGAACATGTTGGCTTCGCCGATGAAGTCGGCCACGAAAGCATTTGCGGGCTGCTCGTAGAGGTCGCGCGGCGTGCCGTCTTGAGCAATTACCGCATTGTTCATCACGATGATGCGATCGGAGACGGCGAGTGCCTCCTCCTGGTCGTGGGTGACATAGACGACGGTCAGGCCGAGTTTCTGCTGAATCTCGCGGATTTCCTCGCGTACGCGGCGGCGCAACTTGGCATCCAGGTTCGACAAGGGCTCGTCGAAGAGCAGCACCTGCGGCTCCAGGACCAGCGCCCGCGCGACCGCGACACGCTGTTGCTGTCCGCCTGAAAGCTGGCTCGGCAGGCGGTCGCCGAAATTGGCGAGTCCGACCAGCTCAAGCCCGGCCCTGGCCCTCTCGACCGTCTCCTTCCTGGCGAAGCCGGAAAAGCCCAGGCCGTATTCGACGTTCTGGGTCACGGTCATGTGCGGGAAAAGCGCGTAGGATTGAAACACCATCGACACATCGCGGTCGGTTGCCGGCAGCCGGGTGACGTCGGCGCCACCGATCAGGATCTGGCCGCTCGTCACCATTTCCAGTCCGGCGATCATGCGCAAGGTGGTCGTCTTGCCGCAGCCGGACGGGCCAAGGAGGGTGACCAGCTTCCCTGCCTCGATGAACAGCGAGATGCCGTTGACGGCGGGCGTCTTGCTCTTGCCGTAGATCTTGGTGACGTTCCTGAACTCGACTGAGGCGGCATTGCTGCGAATTTCGGCCATCATCCACCTCCCGAGATCGCCGGTTGTGGACGCGCCACGGCCGCCTGGCTGACATTGGTGCGCGACTGCGCCAGATCGCCTTCGAGGCCGCGCCGGCCGATCATGCGGCTGCCAACGGCAAGCTGCATCAGTCCGATCACCGCCAGCATGACGCCGATCAGCACGGCCGAATAGGCGATGGCGATGCCGTATTCATTGTTCTCGACGCGGCCGACAATGTAGCTGGTCGACATGTCGTACTGGGCGCTGACCAGGAAGATGATGGCGCTGATGGCGGTCATGGCGCGAACGAAGGAATAAACCAGCGCGGCGAGGATCGCCGGCCGCAGCAGCGGCAGCACCACCTTGCGGAAGGTCTGCCAGGAGTTAGCCCCAAGAGTCAGCGAGGACTCGTCAAGGCTGCGGTCGATCTGCGACATCGACGCGACACCGGCGCGGACCCCGACCGGCATGTTGCGGAAGATGAAGGAGAGCACCAGGATGATGCCGGTGCCGGTGAGCTCGATCGGCGGCACGTTGAACGCGATCACATAGGACACGCCGATGACAGTGCCGGGAATGGCGAAGGACAGCATCGTTGCGAACTCGAAGGTGTCTTTGCCGGCAAAATTCTGGCGCACCAGCAAGTAGGCGGTCAGCAGTCCGATGGCTGCGGTCAGCGGCGCGGAGATCAACGCAATTTCCATGGTCGTCCAGAACGAGCTCCAGGCCGCACCCCGCCAGTGGATGCCGAACTGGTTCCAGCCGACGGCGAAGGATTTCACGTAGTGGTCGAAGGTCAGCGAGAAATCGACGCCCCACAGCTTGACGAAGCTGCCATAGAAGATCGTCACGTAGATCAGCAAGGTGAACAGCGTCCAGACGGCGGCCACCGCGAAGACGAGGTTGCGGAAAGTCGTCGGCAGATGCGGGTGGACGCCGGCGTCGCCCTTGCCGGAGACGGTCGTGTAGGACTTCTTGCCGAGCCAGAATCGCTGGGCGTAGAAAGCCCCGAGCGTAAAGAACAGGAGCACTATGGCGAGGATCGCTGCCTGTGCCTGGTCGTACTGTGCGCCGACGATGGCGAAGAAAATCTCGGTCGACAGCACATCGAAATTGCCGCCGAGCACCAGCGGATTGCCGAAGTCGGCCATGCTCTCGATAAAGCCGAGCAGAAAGGCGTTGGCCAGACCCGGTCGCATCAAAGGCAAAGAGACGGTGATGAAGGTCTGCCAGCGATTGGCGCGCAGGGTCTGGGCGGCCTCCTCCATGGACGGGCTGACGCCCTCGACCACTCCGATCATCACCAGAAAAGCGATCGGGGTGAAGGCGAGCACCTGCGCGATCAGCAGGCCGGGCAGGCCATAGACCCATCGCGTCGGTTGGACACCGATGAGCTCGGCGAAACCCTGATTGATGGCGCCCGAGAGGCCGAACAGAAGAATGATGGCGAGGCCGATGACGAAGGGTGGTGTGATGATCGGCAGCACGGTCAGCGCGCGCAACAGCGCGCCGTAGCGAAAGCCGGTACGAGTCACCACCAGGGCAAAGACAAGGCCGAGCGCGGTGGTCATCACGCCGACGAGGATGGCGAGAAAGAGCGAGTTCCAGGCGACGCCGCAGCGCGGACCGCCGGAGAGGCAGCCGAGACCCCAGAGCCGGCCGCTGAAGAGTTTCGCGAGAAAGACGGGAAGCGAATAGTCGCCCTCCTGTGTGAGCAGCGCGCTCCCCAGCATTTGACCGATTGGCATGAAGATGAAGATGGCGACCACAGCGACGACGAAGCCGATCGAGCCGACGACGAATTCGTCGCCGGCCACCGCGCCGCGCGCCGCAAGCCCGAGGGTGAACAGGAACAGGAACGCGCCGCTTACCAGCAGCGCTCCCCAGCCCATGCCGAACTGGCGGTCGTCAAGCTCGCCGAAAAGCGAGGTCAGCCATTGCCACTGGAAGCCGCGCAGACCGATGCCGAAGCCTTGAAGCAGGAAGTAGGCGAAGCCGGTCGCGCCGACGGCGATCAGCAAATACCCGAAGAAGGGACCGGATTTCCGCCGCCCCCATAGCAGAAGCGGCGCGAGAAGCAGCGGGCCGAGGGGTGCGAGCCAGAGTTTCTCGCCTTGCAGCACAAGGAAAAGCGCCGGCGCGACGTCGTCGTCAAGCGGATAGCCGTCCAACAGCCAGGACAAGGTGAAGAAGTTGCCGTCCAGCCCGTACCACGGCAGCAGCGCATAGCCGACCAAGCCGACCGCCGTCCACAGGACGACGGTCGGGTGAAGCGCGCTGGTGGCAGTGCGGACGCGCATGATTACTGCGGCAGGGTCGAGACCTCCGTATCCCACTTCTGCAGCAGGCGCTTGCGCTCGTCGCTCGATCCATACTTCTTGAAGTCGTAGTCGATGAGCTTGATGGTCGACAGGTCGGGCGACAGTTCGGACGCGGTGGCGTTCTTGTTCGAAGGCAGCTGGAACGACTTCACGTCCTTCGCCTTCGACTGCATCTCGGCGGTCAGCGCCCAGTCGTAGAACTGCTTTGCTGCGTCCGGGTTGCGGGCGCCCTTGATCAGCGACATCGAGCCGATCTCATAGCCGGTGCCTTCGCAAGGCGCCACCGTGACGATCGGGAAGCCGGCTGCCGTCTGCGCCACCGCGTCGTGCATGAAGACGATGCCGATGGTCGTTTCGCCGAGACCGGCGGCCTTAATCGGAGCGGAGCCGGACTTGGTGTACTGGTTGATGTTGGCGTGGAGCGCCTTCAGGTATTCAAAACCCTTGTCTTCGCCCATCAGCTGAACCATCGTGGCGAGCATCGTATAGGCGGTGCCCGATGAGTTCGGGTTGGCTATCTGGATGTGGCCCTTGTATTCCGGCTTGGTCAGGTCGGCCCAGCATTTCGGCTCCGGCAGGTTGCTCTTGGCCAACAGATCCTTGTTGTAGCCGAAGCCGAGCGCACCGGAATACACGCCGATCGTCTTGTTGTTGGCGGCTTCCGCCTGCTTGATCGCCCAGTCGTGCAGTTCGCCGCGCATCGGGGACGTATATTCCTCGGTCAGTCCTTCCTCGGCAGCCTGGAGATGGGGATCGCCGGTGCCGCCCCACCAGACGTCGCCCTTCGGGTTTCCGGCTTCGGCGCGCAACTGGGCATATGTCTCGCCGGAGCTCTTGCGGGTCATGTCGACGGTGATGCCGGTCTTTTCCTCGAAGGTGGTCTTGATCTGCTGGCACCAGGCCTCGTCGGCGGCGCAATAGAGGGTGAGGCTGTCGGCGTAAGCCGAGGTGGCGGCACCCACGAGCATTGCAGCCGTTGCCGCCAGACGGACATAGGACTTTTTCATGTGCGAATTTCCTCCCGTTGCTTCGCCGTCTAACAAATATCAAGCTTTGCTGCGGCGGCAACCAGATTGGGAGCTTTTATGCCGATTTGCAAATCGAGTCGGTAGCGGCTGAACAGGGCTGTCCCTATATCCTCCCGCAACCATGAGAGTTGTCCTTGTAGCGGTCCAGCAACGCCGCGATCGAATGCCGGTCATTCTTCACCCGGCCCGAGCGCAGTGTTCGCCCGCCGCCGTCCTGAACGACGAGATGGCTATAGGATTTGTGGTAATCCACGCCGATAGGATAATCGTAAGACACGGTCCCACTTCCTCCGTTATTGAGAGCCTCGAAACCCCAATGCGGTACGCTGCAAGGCAGGAAGTGCGACTGACCCTCCATCGCCATCAGCATCTTTCAGCGGTCCGTTCTTCCGAGAGCGCGACCTCTTTCATGCCACCTCCGTTCGATGCCTGGGCCTGGTGTCGATCGTGAGCCCGTTCTTCATCCTATCGGGGGACAGCCAGCCGGCTAGATGTTCGAACATCGCCGCCACATCTTAGGTGGCCACCGCTCCCGCGATTACGTCATGTTCTTGCATCGATCGAGCGGCAGGGCCATCGGCATCGTTCGCATCGGTCTTGTTCGCGGCCATATCAAGCGCGGCCTTGCCGCGCGTCGATGCAGATCACCGGCAGCCCCTCTGCTGTCAGCACATAGTAAAACCACACCGACAGTGGCCCCGTCTCGAACCGCCGGGCATACGGTGCGCGCTTGCGGATCACCGCCGCGAGCAGTTGCGGGTCGGACGCGCACTTGCCCCGCCAAATCCTCTTGCCGTCCTGCCGGATCGATATTGCCGTCTCTTTCATGGATACGGCTGCTACCAATCTGAAAAGCTGGCATTAGAAACGGCACAGGTTTTTTGCGCGCGGAGACGCGGCGTCCGTATAACGGGCTTGAGGCGCTTAATGGCGATTTGCACGGCTCACCCGCCAGATGACATTACCGACATCGTCGGCAACGAGCAGTGCGCCGGCTTGATCGATCGCAACGCCGACCGGACGGCCCATCGCCTCGCCATTGCGCCCGATAAAGCCTGTGAGCACATCCTTAGGCGGACCGCTCGGTTCACCACCACGGAACGGCACGAAGATCACTTTGTAACCGCTGTGCACGCTTCTGTTCCACGAGCCGTGCTGGCCAACGAACGCGCCGTTGCCGTAGGCCGGACCGAGCGGCGCGCCTTTGGAGAAGGTCAGTCCCAGCGAGGCGGTATGTGAGCCTAGCGCATAATCGGGCTTGACCGCGCGCGCCACGAGATCGGGGCGCTGCGGCTTGACGCGTTTGTCGACGTTCTGTCCGTAGTAGCTGTAGGGCCAGCCGTAGAAAGCGCCGTCACGAACCGAGGTCATGTAATCCGGCACGAGATCGTCGCCGATCTCGTCACGCTCGTTGACGGCAACCCAAAGCTCGCCAGTTTCAGGGTTCCAGGAGAGCCCGTTCGGGTTGCGCAGCCCCGAAGCGAAGACCCGCGTGCGGCGGCTAGACAAATCCACTTCAAGGACGGCGGCGCGGTTCTTCTCCGCGGCCATACCGTTTTCTCCAACGTTACTGTTGGAGCCGACGTGACGTAGAGCTTGCGCCCATCCGGACTTGCGATCACGTCCTTGGTCCAATGATGGTTGAGGTCTCCGGCCGGCAAGTCGATGATCTTTTCCGGCGGTGTGATGACTCGGGTCTGGCCATTCGAGTAGGGTAAAGCGACGAGCGCGTCGGTATTCGCGACGTAGAGCTTGCCTTTAGACAGCGTCATACCGAAGGGTGAATTGAGACCTTCCGCGAACGTCCTGCGCACATCCGCAACGCCGTCGCCATTGGTGTCACGCACGAGCGTGATGCGGTTTGCGCTTGGGGTCGCGGCGCCGGCACGCTTCATGGCCAGGTCCATGAAGACCTTTTTAAGGCTAAAACCTTCATCATGGAATGCGGGGGGCCTTCATCAGCGCAGGAAGCGATGTAGCTGCGCAGATCTCACTTTCGTTCTTCGGTGCAATCGTCAAAGTCGGTCCGGCCCCAGGCTAACGACCATTCCAATCGCCAGAAAAGACGGCGAAGATCGGAGCGAGTAAGAAAGGCGCCGGCCAGACGGGCCATCAGATCCGCCGCGCCTTAGCGATACCGAGCCGCGGCTTCGGTGTGCATGGCGTGTGCCAGCAGTGGTCAGAGGGGCAAGCCCTGCGGAATGCCGCGCCGTTTGTCCCTTGCTCCACATTGGGCAGCGGCAGATCGGAAGGCTTTGACGGCCCGGATGGTTTCAATCCGTGCGAAGTCCTTCATCGCTGGGTGAAATCGATCTTCGTCAGGCGCGCTCTGGCGTCGACAACTCGACGTTTCGCAGACCTTATCCTGCTGCACAGCGCGATATTGATTCCGACTCCGCAGTCTTCATCCAGCATTTCTTTCGAGCGCTTGAGGACGAGCTCCGCTCGCTTAACGCGCTGCCTGGCCTTAGCCAGCTCCAAGTTCAGAAGGTTGGCCATCGTTCCGCGTCCGTCGTGTTTCAGGGCGTATATCATGAAGTGCTAACCCATAACGTAGCAGTTCGTTCCCTGACGCAGGGCCGGGGCGGTCCAGCTGGCCAAGTTCCGAGGCCGCAACCGAAAGCGAGGCAGCGTAATGAGCGCTGAGGTCCTCGCCATTTTGCGGCTGTGGTGCGCATGTTTTCGGGCGTCACCGGCCCGCTAGGCCTGACGCCGGGAAGCGGACGAAGTCGAACAACGTGGCCCGATCGACGTTTCTATCTTCCGACCCATGCATCATGATCCGGGCAGATCCCACCACCCACGGCGACTGCTCTTTGGCGAACCGGCGGAGAGCCGCGCAGCCCGCAGGCGCGGCTCGTCATCGCAGACAGCCCGGTTGAGGCGATGTCGTTATCCCGGAGGATTTTTCCGCAAAAGCGGTCGAGGTCGAGGTGGCCACCGCCGTTGGCCCTCGCCGCGTCATCGGGTGGATGGGCGCATCTGTCGGTGTTTGAGGGTCAAACGGAATATCCCGTTGAAGCTTGGCAAAGCCTTTCGCTCACGGAAGCACCACGCGCTCTTAGGTTGCGGAGGAAATCGGCGTCTGCGCTGCACCGTTACCGACCTCACCAACCAGATCGCGCGTAAGAAATAGAGCCGTCTTTTGGACTTGCCGTCTGACTTTTCACGGGGAGATTCCGGGGCCGATCCGATACTGTATCCCCCGCAGGGTTATGGAGCGTTTTCGCCACCGGAAAAAAAACCTTAAGGGCATCGAAATGCTTTTCGACCAGATGCCACGACAAGGTAGCGACAATGATTGTGCTAGTGCTCATGGCAAAGAAGGTAATCGGACCCTTGTGGTAAAGTGTTGGCCAGTTTTCTGCAATAAGCCACCAGATCGCCATGTGATATATATAGGTGCTGTAACTAACGCGACTAAGGAAACGCGCAACTGGGTTGGCCAACACAAGCGCTACGACCCCACCATATCCGACGTATGCACTCAGAACGACGGATGATAACGCATATATGCTTAATATCCTGTAGCTTTCTGACTGACCAAAATTATGACCAACAACAAATGGCGAAAATATGATCGCAATTGAAACCAAATTGCTTAGTCTGCTTGTTAGGACGGCTTGTACGTCCCTGTTCTCTTTTACCAACGCCAGAATGGCTCCTGCGGCTAAAGGATCGAATACAAAGAGGACAATTTTTGCCCAGGGACTGATTCCTAGATCCACACAATGAACGCGGAGAACAATAGAGAGAGCAAATACGCCTGCATAAATTAGGAATATCGATCTTCTGCTGAAGAACATTATGATTATAGGTGAAAGTATGTAGAATTGCTCAACGACATTAAGACTCCATAGATGAGCTACAATCCATGGTTTCCATCCTTCTGTGTTCATAAAATAGAGATTCGATCCTTGGAGCACGTGCCATTTAACGCTCGATCGTATACCGTCCATATTGAACAAAACCGCGATGAGCAAAACTAAAAATAGCGACGGAAGCAGCCTGAGAGACCGACGAATATAAAAGTTAATGATGCTAATTTTGGATAGAGAGTCTTTAGAGGAAAGCAAGATATGGCTGATCAGGAAGCCGCTAACCACAAAGAACAAGGATACTCTCACGAACTCCAAAGTTGGGCGTTCGTTCCAATAGTGCACATAGAGCACGCCGACCATGGCAAGAACGCGAAGCCCATCGATCTGAGCGCGCCTGCCGCCCTCGTCGCCTAACGCTGCCATCCTTTATCTCTCCAGGAAAAATGTTAGTGAGGAACCAGCGGCAAGTGGCTGGCCGATCACCGGTTGGCCAGCCGAGCCTTGGTCTTTTCCAAACGGTTGGCGACGTAGTCGCCGCGCCGCACCTTTGCGTACTCGTCTTCTTTTTTCAGTTGGGCATGTTTGAAGAGGTACCACTTCCCCTTCTTACTTTTTTGGTAGACGTTCGCGCCCTGCTTCCGATGGCTGAAGCATGAAAGCGCCGGAGTACTACCATCCTTCGAAGTCCACGTAGCTCGGAAGCAGAGCTTTCCGGGATCAATAAGAAACCAGCGTCCCTCACCATAAGAAGTCCCTTTGCCAGTCGTGGCGGTAAACCGACGCTGCCGTGGTGAAAAGTGGCCTGCTCCGTCTTTCCAAATCCATGAGCGGCCCTGATAAAGTTGGAATAGCTCGTCAGTGGTCAATGGGGTGCCGCGCTGCGATTTCGCGTATTGCTCAGCGCTGGCCTCAGCGGCACCTAGCGCTATACCGCCGGCGAGAGCGAGGCTGACTACTACATAATGCGTTTTCTTCATCATTGGTGATGTTCCTCTCCATGGATAGAGTTCAGCATCGGGCGGGTATTCACGAGAGCCCGCACACTGTTCAGCCACCGTACTCAGCAGCGGCAAGGATGTCGTTGGCCCGACATTCAGAAACTTACCTCACCGTCCATATCTGCAAGTATTAAAGCGCCAGGGGCACTTGGGAGCGCTGGTGCGGCTCGTCAGCTATTCTGGCCGCCGCGAAGGCGGGGCACCTGCCGGTCGATGATGCCCTCGACCGCATGCATCGCGTGCTTGCGGTGGCCGACCTCGAGGTAATCGAGCAACTCGACGGCGTGCTTATGCGCTGCCGCGGCGCTAAATCCCGCAAGGTGGAGCACCACGGCCACGTTGTCGGTGGCATCGAGGAACAGCGAGGCCGGCAGGTGCTGAAGGGCGACACTCCAAGCCCCGCAATCCGCCCTCAGTCCCTCCGAAGCTGGCGCCGGGTCAAGGCGGCGCGGCCGGAGAGCCCCTATGGCATGCGCCATTGAAGGATGTTAGGCACAGGCACAGGCTCTCGTGGACTTCCGCGTACCCAATTCCATGCCCAATAATAGCCGAAAGCCATCGCGAAGCTGCGGCGCGTAAGCGGCCTAGTTAAGCTAGCTTAGAAGCCATCCACCGGCGCGGCCAACGAATGCGTCTCGCTCCTAAGCTGCATCAGGCACATCGACAGCCAGAGCGCCAAGGAGAATCCTGGTATTGGATGCAATCAGGTCCGCGAACCGCTTCATTCCCCCTTTGTTGAGTTCAGCCAGGTGAGTGGCCAGCCTCGAGGCGATTTCATTTGTGTGGCGCAGGCGGATACGTCGTCGCGCCGCGGCGCTGTCAATTCCCATCGCTTGAAGAAAGCCTTCGAAGTTAGCGATAGTGACCTCGTTGAGCGTGCGCGCGGACCCAATTTTGTACGCGAGCTCATCGGTTAGGCGGTCGTCCAACCTGGTCGGCAGGATGTCATAGCGTGGCGCCATGCGGATGCGCCCCCCCTGCTCAAACAAAAGGGCGAAGTTCTTCGCGTGCCCATCAGCGTTGCCGATCAACAGATCAAACAGCGTCGCTCTGATAAATGTGTCCTTCTCACCAGCCGGGTCGCCAGTTGCCTCCAGAATTCTCCGGATACCAGAAACATCGAATCGGCGACCTTCCACCCCGCGCCGTTCATATTTGAAGGAGGCAGGCAGGCCGAGCGCCTGGGCAAAATCCTCCTGATGGATTCGAACGATCCTGTTCTGCTTGTCCAGGCCGCGGTCAAATCGCGTTACCAGCAGCGCGTTGATATCAGCTATTGGCGTCACAACGGCTTCAGCCGTCTCAAACCCCAGTGCCTGGGACACATGCATTGCCTCGGCCTCAAGTAGTGCATCCTGAAGGTGATCCTGGTCTGGAACCTTCAGGATGTGAGTCGTCGGCGCACCAGAACCTGGATTGGGTTCGGCGAGCGTTCCGTCCGGCAGAAGCGTCAAAGCGATTTTGCTTTGCACGCCTGCCAGAGGCGATGGGTCTTCAGTGCCCTCCGGCAAGCGCCGGCGCTTGTGAAGCGACTCGACAATCGCTTTGAGCCGATCCGGCGGTATCGGCACATAATCTTGGTCATAGACCCCTGGGACCTTTGTTGGCGGAGCTCCGGCTGGGAGAACCGACAGAGCTCCGGCGCAGTCCTTTCCAATGTGAAACAACAGGCCTGCTATGTCGTCACGCGCGAGGCTCTCGCGTGCCATGATGTCTGCGAGCGCTCCATCGCGTTCCTGAAGGAGATTGTCGAAGAATGGGCGTGTTACGACGTCTTCGTAAGGATCGGTCGTAAGAGGCAAAGAGAGCGACAGGGGCGTGGAATCCGGGTCGGACAAATATTCCGCCTTGTACGCAAACGCCACCGCGCCTTTGTTATCACGTACGAGGACGCCGACAGGATCGGCGTAGCCGTCAAGGCGAACGTCAAGGGCAAGTATCTCCATTACTGTCAGCGGCTCCGGGCAAATATCGATATGCCGGCGGCGCGCGCGACCTTTAGAACCTTACCCAATTCGAGGGTTGCCTTGCCGTTCTCCAGTTCGGAAACAAATCGGCGTCCTACGCCAGCCAAGTCAGCAAAACTTTGCTGCGATAGATTTCGCCCCTCGCGAGCGCGACGGATCAGTAATCCTAGATTTTCTGGTGTTGCAATCTCTAGCTCGACTGGTTCGATTTTGGAGACATTTACCTCCGGTTGCTGCACGGCGTCCTCGACGACGGCTACGTTTTGCTTGCGGCGGGGCAAATGCGTGTCCGAAAGCGATCGCGGTAAGGAAGCCTGTATCGTCCGGGATATGTCCGGCAAATTGAGATTTACCTTCGGCAGCGACACAGCCCGATTCTTGGCCAGATCACCCAAAGTGTTATGGCTAGAAAGTATCCTAGCGATCTCAGCAGCGGTTTGGGATAACGCGCTACTCGGCGCAGCGATGGCAGCGATCTGCCTCGCAAGATCTTGGGTGGATCCCGCCTGCGCGGCTAACTTTCCCAAGTCCTTGGCATTGACCACGCTTGTCGCGGATTTGCTCTCTTTTTTTTCCATCTCATGCTCCTGACGGGAACCTAGCGATTATTCCACGCTTTTTCAAGACGATTCGATCCCGTTCGGGGTCAATAATAGGGAGGCATGACACCGTACAGGATCATTCTGCTGAAATTTTGGCTAAAAAACCGCCGCGTGATCCTGTACGGGAGCGAAATTAAACACTAAGGGCAGAGACGCCCGCCCTCAGTTGTCGTTCCAAAACCTCCCAGCACAGTGGACGTTACGGTCCCCCCGTCTTGTCTTCCGGGATACGTTGCCTGCAACTAGCTCGGAAAATTCATGGGGTTGGCGGATATGGTTCAAGCCGTTGAAATGACGTAGGATTTAGTTGCTAGGCCGATCCGGGTCATTTCCCGGAGACCACATCGGCTTCCGGCGTTGCTCGCGCTTCGGCCCGGACTATTGAGCGTGCGTAAGCCATTTGGGCTTAGGCACAGCCTGCAGCAGGCTTTGCGTATATTCGTGGCGAGGCGCCCCGAACAGCGCCGAGGTTTGGCCTTCCTCGACAATCCTTCCATCTTTCATGACCATGATCCGGTCCGCGAAATGGCGCACGATCGGCAAGTCATGTGTGATGAAAATATATGAGAGGCTAAGCCGGGTCCTAAGGTCGGCCAGAAGGTCGATCACCTGCGCTTGGATAGAGACGTCGAGCGCCGAAACCGCTTCGTCGCAGACGATCAGTTCCGGCTCGCTCGCGAGCGCGCGCGCAATGGCGATGCGCTGTCGCTGGCCGCCGGAAAACTGGTGCGGGTAGCGGTCGGCGTGCTCCGGCAACAGCCCAACCAATTCCAGGAGCTCTGCCACTCGAGCCTTCCACCTGTTCTTCGACAGAATATCGCGGTGGATCGCCCAGGGTTCGGAAATGATGGAGTAGACGCGCATGCGCGGATTCATCGATCCGTATGGATCCTGGAATACCATCTGGACCTTGCGTCGAAACGCCATAAGACGCTTCTCGTTCATTTCGAAGATGTTTTCACCGGCAAAGACTGCCTTGCCCGAGCTTGGCGCGTTCAGCCCCAACAGCATGCGCGCGACGCTCGATTTGCCGGAGCCGGACTCGCCGACGATGCCGAGCGTTTCTCCTCTCCTGACCTCGAAGCTTATGTCATCCACCGCCTTGAACGTCCGCTTGCCGCTAAAAGCTCCGGAAGCAAGCACATAGTGCTTGGTGAGATGTTCCACCTTGAGCAGGGTTTCGCTGGCGATCGCCGTCGAACGCTTGTTCGGCGCCTCCGCTGCGTTGCCGGGGGGCAGGGCGGAGATGAGGCGGCGCGTATAGGCGTGCTGCGGATTGCTGAAGACCTCCTTGGCGATGCCTGTCTCTACAACCTTCCCGCCGTTCATGACGATAATCCGGTCCGCCATGGACGAGGCGACTTCGAGGTCGTGGGTGATCATAATCAACGCCATGCCGGTTTCGCGCTGAAGATCGCGCAGCAGATCGAGGATCTGCGCTTGCACGCTGACGTCGAGAGCGGTCGTCGGTTCATCGGCGATCAAGATGTCCGGTTTCAACGCGATCGCCATGGCAACCATCACGCGCTGGCGTTGTCCGCCCGAGAACTGATGCGGATAGAAGTCGACGCGGTTTTCCGGCTCTGGAATGCCTACGCGCCGAAGCAGTTCTATCGTCTTGGCGCGTGCGTCCTTGCCGCTTCCCGCCCCGTGGCTCTCATAGACCTCCTTGATCTGCCGCCCCACCGTGTAGACGGGGTTCAGGTAGGCGAGCGGATCCTGAAATATCATCGCTATCCTGCGGCCGTTGATGCTTCTGCGCGCCTGCGCGCTGAGGTCTGAGAGTTCGACGCCATCGAAGAGACAGGAGCCGGCCACGATATCACCTGGCGGACAATCAATGAGATCCATCACCGTGCTGGTGCTGACGCTCTTTCCCGATCCGCTTTCGCCAAGGATCACGAGAGTCTCGCCATGGCCGACGTGGAAAGAGACATCGTCGACGGCGCGTACCGGCTCATCGTCCGAAAGGAAATCGACGGTCAGGCCCTCGACTTTGAGAATGGGATTAGTGGCATTGCTCATCGGGCAGCTTTTCGCAATGTCTGAAGACGCCAGCGTTGCTGCGGATCAGCGACGGTGCGGGCCCAGTTCGAGAGGATGTTGAGCGACAGCGTCGTCAGCATGATTGCAAGACCCGGCCAAAATGCGATCCACCAGGCGGTCGTGAGATAGCCGCGGCCGTTTGCCACCATTGCACCCCAGGTAAAGTCTGGTGGCTGAATGCCAAGACCAAGGAAACTCAGCGCCGATTCCGAGAGAATGACGGTCGCGAAATCAATGGCTGAAATCGTCACCAAAGTCGGCAGGACGAGGGGTGCGATATGCCGGACGATGATCCGGGCCGGCTTGGCACCCATGGCTCGCGCCGCGCTCACAAACATGCGCTCGCGCAACTCCAACACTTCGGCGCGCGCTGTCCTGAGGTAGATCGGCATACGCGTGACGGCGAGAACGATCACCAGGTTGGTGATGCTCGGGCCCAGCGTGTAGAGCACGATGAGCGCCAGCAGCAGCGAAGGAAAGCTCATGACGACATCGGCCAGGCGCAGAATGAGGTGGCTGTACCAGCGCTCCGAATAGCCCGCTACTAGGCCCAGTGTTCCACCAATCAGCATGGACGCGAATACCGCCGCCGCTGCAATCCCGGCCGTGTTCTGCGCGCCGACAATCAGCCTGGCCAGGATGGGCCGGCCAAGGGTGTCGGCGCCAAGGACGTAGATCCAGCCGCTACCCAGCGAGAAGGGGGCGAGATTGCGCTGGCGCAGCCCCAGCCGCGATGCGGCGTCGCCCACCAACCAAGGGCCGAGGATCGCCGCGAGCACGACGATCGCCAGGAAAATAGCGGCGGCGAGCGCAAGCTTGTCGCGCTTCAAATAGGCGAGAAGGAGGCGACCCGTACCTGGAGCTGTCACCGATTTGGTGTCGGTGGTGATGATCGTCATGGCTTAATACCGGATGCGCGGATCGAGAACCGCGTAGAGCAGGTCGATCGCGATGTTCAGGATGAAGATGGCGGTAGCCGTCACCAGAATCGTCGACTGGACGACGGCAAAATCGCGCTGAATGATCGAGTCGATCATCAGCTTGCCGATGCCGGGCCAGCCGAATATCGACTCCACGACCACGGCTCCGTTGACGAGACTGGTCGCCAGGTCGCCGGCGACCGTGACAACGGGCAGCAGCGAGTTGCGCAGCGCATGCCCGAAGATGATCTTGTGTCGGGGCAGGCCCTTGGCCCTTGCGGTCTTGATGTATGGAGAGGCAAGCGCGGACAGCATCGTTCCGCGCACGACCTGCACCAAAAGACCAAAGGGGCGAAGCATCAGCACGAAGGAGGGCATGATCCAATGGGCCCAGCTTCCGGTACCGGATGTCGGCAAGAGCCCGAGCCCCACAGCAAAGACAAGGATGCCGACGATAGCGACCCAAAAATCCGGCGCGCTTGCGCCGGCCAGAGAGATGAGGCTGGCGACACGGTCGAACATGCTGCCCGGTCGCGCGGCCGCAAGAGAGCCGACAAGGATAGCCAAGGCTGTCGACAGCGTGATCGCGACGGCGGCAAGCTTCAGCGTTTCCGGAAACGCCTCTAGCGCGACCTGCATCGCCGAGCGGTTCTGGCGTAACGATTCACCGAAATCCAGATGCAGAAGATTGCGCAGGTATTCCAGAAACTGCCAATGGATCGGCTGATCGAGACCGTTCAACCGCGCGAACGCGGCCCGAGCTTCCGCAGTCGAGTCCAGGGGCAGGTACAAGGCGGAAGGATCGCCGGTAAGCCGTGTCAGGAAAAAGACCAGCGTTAACAGACCTATGACCGACAGGATACTGTGGGACGCCCGGCGTCCAAGGTAGGTAATCATTTCGGATGCCCTTGGACGGATATCGACGGAGGCAACGGGTCAGGGGCGCAGGACCACGATCGGACCGGCGCCCCCGTATCACTCAGTCCTTGATCGCGATATTGGCCAGCGGTATTTCGCTGTTGGTGGTGATATCGGGCTTCCATTCCAGCCTGGTGCCAACGCGGGTGTAGCCGATCATGTGGAACATCGGGATGTCCCCCGCCACTTGCCTGCGGGCCTTGCCGAAGATCGCCTTGAAGTTGTTCGTGCGGGCCTCGCCGGTCGCAGCCAGCGCCTCGTCTATTTCCTTGTCGAATGCCGGATCGGCCAAGGTCGAGTAGCTGCCGCTCGATCGGTAGAAGATCGGAACGGTGAAGGCCGCATCGCCCTTGTTGTTGTCGTGCATCATCTGCAGGAGATTGGGGCCGCGCTCCGACGGGAAAGGCTTTTGCAGATAGCGCAGCCAGTCGGCGACATCGAGCATGGTAAGCTTGACGTTGAGGCCGGCGTCCTGCCACATCGTCATCATGGCCTCCATCGCTTCCGCGCCGTTCGGATAGATGCCGTTTCGCCCGATGAGCTTGATCTCGGTGTCGACTGCGACGCCAGCCGTGCGCGCCTCTTCGATGAGCTTTTTCGCCTCTTGCGGATCATACGGCCAGGGCTCGAGCGCTTCGTCATGCCCGTTGATCCCAGAGACGACCATCTGCGACGCACGCTTGACGTCGTCGCCGAACAGCTGGGCAAGGCCTTCCCAGTCGATCGCAAGGTTGAGCGCCTTGCGGACGCGCGGGTCATCGAGCGGCGGCTCGGCGGTATCGATACGGATCGCGGTGGTTTCGGAGTTCAGGTAGGCGAAATCCGTCTCCGGATTGCTGGCGTCCTGGATGGCAATCGACGGCGTCAGGTCGGCTTCCCCGGTTTCAACCATTGCCGCTCGAATCGAGGATTCGGGCCGCCAGACATAGGTTGCCTTCGTGATCTCCGGCTTCTTGCCCCAATAGCCATCGAACGCGTCCAGCACTACAGTTTGCGGGGAAAAGGTCGATAGCGTGAAGGGACCGGTCCCGACCGGATCGTTCACTGCCTGGTCGACCGGTGTCTTCGGCGAGACGATCATGACCACGCTTAACAGCGTCGGCATGATGGGCTCGGGTCTGTCCGACTTTATTTCGACGGTCAGATCGTCGACCGGCGACACCGTTAATTTGGCATCGCCGAATTTCGCCATGTTGCTGCAGGTGATCTTGCCGTCGATCATCCTGTTGATGGAGAACGCGACCGCATCCGCGTTGAGTTCGGTTCCGTCCTGGAACTTCACGCCCTCACGCAGCTTGATCCGCCAGGTTGTCGGGTCCACGCTGGTCCACTCGGTCGCCAGTTTCGGCTGAGGTTGTCCGGTGATCGGATCGATGACGGTCAGCGGCTCAACAACGTTTTGGCTGAGTATCTGGCCGACATTTGTGATGATGGTGCCGCAGGGCTCCAGATTGGCCGGCTGCTCCGGCAGGACGATACGGATCTCCTGCGCCGCATCTTGTGCCACGGCCGTTGGCGCGGCAGCGGTCATCAATACGACCGCTGCCATCGTATGAACGCTTCTATTCATGTCTCTCCTCCCTTTGAGCTTCCGTTTTGGCTGTCGTGCGGCGGACGAACCTCCTCGTCCTCCCGTTCGTCCGACAATTTGCCGATCTCCCGGTGACTAGGCGGCGATCTGCTCGATCAGTCCGCGCAGCACGTCTTTTTCCTGCGGCTTCAGATCCGTCAGCGGCGGACGAAGCGGGCCGGGTGTCCGCCCTATGAGTTCGACGCCTGCCTTGATGATCGACACTGGATAGCCTTGTTCTCGATCGCGCAAAGCCGCGAAGGGGAAGAAGAAGCTGTGCAGGATTTCTTCCATTGCAGCGCGATCGCTTGTCCGCATGGCCCTGTAAAAGCGCTGTGCCAATTCCGGCACGAAGTTGAAGACCGCAGAGGAATAAGTCGTCACTCCGACGCCGTTGAAGCCTTCGGCAAAGAGCTCATGCGTGGGCATGCCACCGATGTAGCAGAGACGATCGCCAAGTTTTGCCGTGACGTGGCGGACAAGATCGATCTTGCCTGTGCCGTCCTTGAAGCCGATGAGATTTGGGCACGCGTCAGCAAGGCGAGCAACCGTGTCGGCATTGGCGACCGAGTTCGCACGGTTATAGATGATGACGCCGAGGCCGGTGGATTCGCACACGGCTTTGACATGCCGGAATATCCCCTCTTGGGAGGCCTCCATCAGATAATGAGGCAGAAGCAAAAGACCGTCGGCTCCCGCAGCCTCGGCGCGGCGAGCAATTTCCTTGGCGAGCGCCGTGCCGTAGCCACAGCCGGCGATGATAGGCACATCTCCCGAGGCATCCTTGGCCGCGCGGGTAACATCGGCGACCTCTTCCGGCGACAGCGAGAAGAATTCGCCCGTGCCGCCGGCCGCGAACAGGGCAGCGGCACCGAACCCCGAGAGCCATTCCACATGCGCGCGATAGCTTTCGAGATTGAGGCTAAAATCCTCGTTGAAATGTGTGACCGGAAACGACAGCAGCCCTGAAGCGACACGCGACTTGATTTCATCTGGCGACAAAGGAACTCATCCCGAAAATTAATATGATGTCATCTAAATTCATATGATGAGTATTCGGATGAGTCAACTGCCGGTCTTGTCCTGATTTGGCGAGCGCCGGACGGTCAGGGCGCGATAGCGCTTTATCCCCGTCACCAGGTGACGGCGCATCGCCTCACGCGCTTTTTCCGGGTCGCGGGTAAGAATCGCATCCGCGATTTCCCTGTGCTCCTCCAGAATCGGATGGTCGCGATTGGGCAAGGGGTCGACGCCACCCATCATCGTCTTGAACTTCACCCGCGGGATCATCCGCCGGCCGACATGTTCGAGGAATGCCTTGAACCTGGCGTTGTTCGTTGCGGTGGCAATCGCCATGTGGAACTGGAAGTCCGCCTCGTCGGTGGGTTGCCCTTGCGCCATGAGATCGGCGAACCTTTCGACCTGGGCCTCGATTTCGGCCTCCTGCGCCGGCGAACTGCGGGCTGCGGCAAGGCCAGCTGCCTCGACTTCGATACCGATGCGCAGCTCGAGCTCTTCGATGATGTCGGAGATCTTGTTCGTTTCGTCGGTGAAGAGCTTCAATCCCTCGTCGACAGGCTTCGGGCCGAGAACGAAGACGCCGGCACCTTGCCGCGACTCCACCAGCCCGTCGGCGCGAAGGGCGGCAATGGCCTCCCGGACCACCGTGCGGCTGAACCCGAACCGGTCAATGAGCGCAGGTTCTGTCGGCAATTTGTCGCCAGGTGCATAAAAGCCGGCTTCGATCTGTCCGCGCAGCGCATCGGCAACCTGAGAAACGAACGACCTGCGGGATGTTCGATGTTCGACCTGCTGCATGGGTCCTCCAAACTTTTGCCGGGTCAAGATATTTCATACTCCCGGCGCAGTGCAAAAGCGAGGTCATCATATGAAAATTTGCCATCCAAGGTCGAATGTCTTCAGGTCATCATATGGCTTTCTGGCTCCGCCTGTCGGCCGTCTGGCCGTCTGGCTCGTTTTTCGCGCAGCAGGGTGGTTGCGCTTTGCCGGTAAACGGATCTGCAGCGTTCCTGGATTGGTCGGCGCGAGGATCACGCGGGAACCCGCCGCACCGGATAGGGCGTGTCGAAGCGCATGATTTTCCTATCTCGGCTTGCTGGTGGCCAATCCACATTGCGTTCTGATGTCTCTCGACATCCGGGCTTATGGTGTCGGTCTTGGACTTTGCCGTGCTGTTTGAACCGGAGCGGCCGCTTCACGCTCCGCGCTGCGAAGCGGCTTCCGGCACATGCCCTCCCATTGTTTTGATCATACGATCACGTGACAGCAGGCCGGTCAAGAATGCCGCTTCGAACATGTCCGACCGTGTCCCATACGATGCGGGGAGGGCAGGAATCCACCGGCATTCGGGGCGATCTCGGTTCAGTCGGCGAACACGAAGCCGTCGAACAGCTTGCGCGCCGTGCGCAGGACGGCCACGCGCCGCCCGACCTGATCCCCCTCCATTGTCGCCACCACTGACATCTCGCCGGTCGGATGCTCAATGGACAGCGTCTTCTCGCCGCCGGCAGGAATATTCGCCAGTTCCGGCGCCGGACCGCTTGGCAGGAGACATGCGGTGGCGACGCTGACCGCCCCGAGCACGCCGATCGAGGCGTGGCAGCGGTGCGGGATGAAGGTGCGGGTTGAAATCGCACCGCCGTTCCTGGCCACCGAGACCATCGTCATCTTCGGCACCGACTTCTCCACCACCTCGCCGAGATTCATGAGTGGACCGGCTTTCAGGCGGATCGATTCGAGCCTGCTGCGCAGTTGCGCGTTGGCTTCCAGTTCCTTCGGCGGCTCGTCGCCTGAAATCCCCAGATCGGCAGCGCGCAGGATAACGCAGGGCATGCCGTTGTCGATGAGCGTGACCCAGACGCCGTCGATCTCGTCGACTGCATTGCCGCTCGGCAGCAGCGCCCCGCAAGAGGAGCCGGCGGTGTCCTCGAAGACGATCGGTATGGCCGCGGCAGTGCCGGGCACGCCGTCGATCCGCGCCTCGCCCGCATAACGCACCCGACCCCCGGGCGTGGCTATCGTCGCGGTCGCGACCTGACCGGTGTTCTCCATGTAAATGCGGACCCCGGTCGTTCCGTCGCGGGCCTTCACCAAGCCACGTTCAATGGCGAAAGGCCCGACGCCGGCGAGAATGTTGCCGCAGTTCTGCTGGTCAGTGACGGTCGGCCGCTCGACGAAGACCTGCAGGAAGAGGTAGTCGACATCGACGCCCGCGCGCGCGGACTTGGCGACGACCGCAACCTTCGAAGTGAGCGGATCGGCGCCGCCCATGCCGTCTATCTGGCGCGCGTCGGGCGAGCCCATCACACGCAGCAGGAAGGCGTCGCGTTCGGCGGGACCCCGCGGCAGGTCTTCAGCCAGGAAATAGCCGCCCTTGGATGTGCCGCCGCGCATCCACATGCAGGGCACGCCGTTCTCAGACATATTTCAGCCCTTTCGCTGCAAGCTTCTCGCGCATGCCGTAGATGTCGAGGCCGAGTTCGCCGGCGATCAGCCTCTTGCGCGTTTCGGCCTCCTTGGCCTCGCGCCCGCGGCTTGCTTCGAGCACTTTCTCCGCTTCTTCTCGCGTCACAATGCAGACGCCGTCGTCGTCCGCCACAACGACGTCACCGGGATTGACTGCCGCGCCTGCGCAGATGACCGGCACGTTCACCGAGCCGATCGTCTCCTTGACCGTGCCTTGCGCGAAGATAGCCTTCGACCAGACCGGAAATCCTATCTCCTTCAGGTCGCGGACATCCCGCACGCCGGCCTCGATGATCAGGCCTCTGATGCCGCGCGCCTGCAGTGAACGCGCGAGCAATTCGCCGAAGTAGCCGTCCTCGCTGGGGCTGGTCGGCGCCACGACGAGCACGTCGCCTTCGCGACACTGCTCGACCGCGACGTGGATCATCCAGTTGTCGCCGGGCGGAATCGAGACCGTGACGGCTGGCCCTGCGATGCGCGCCCCGGGATAGATCGGCCGCATATGAGAGCGCATCAATCCTTTCCGTCCCTGCGCCTCGTGCACGGTCGCCACGCCGCATTCGCCAAGTCCGGCGGCGGTCTCGAGGCTCGCGCGCTCGATATTCCGAACGACGACGCTCATGGCACAAGATCCTCTACGACATGGGGAAAGACCGCTTCGTAGGCTTCACCATAGGTGATCTTCTTGTCGGAGTTGCGCGACGCCTGCACGCCGCGCTGTTGGGCCACACGCGTATAGTAGTCCCAGAGGTGCTCCTGGCCAGCCATGCATTCGATGGCCTCCCGCTTCTTCTCCCAGACTGCGGTGATGTCCAACAGCACGTTCGGCATCCATCGGCATTGCTCCGGCTGATGTGGCTCGAACAGAAAGACCGGCGGCGCACCCAGCACCTTTTCGCCTGGCTTGTGTCCGTGCGCCTGCGCGACGATGCGCGCATGCTGGGTGAATTCGCTCACCAGCGGGTGGTCATGATTGTAAGGGTCTTCCTTGGAGTGAGTCAGCACGAAAGACGGATGGAGCGCGCGGTAGACATCGGCGAGCCTGAACAGCGCCTCGTCGGGAAGCGCGATGGGATAGTCGCCGAGATCCCAGAACTGGATGTCGGACACTCCTAGTGCACGCGCCGCGCCCTCGGCTTCCTTCCTGCGTTCGCTCTTCACCCGATCGGGAGTCATCCCGTCTTGACGCCAGAGCTTGGCGCTCTCGCCGCGTTCTCCATAGGAGAGGCAGATGACGGTCGCTGCGATGCCCCGCTTGGCATGGAGCGCAATAGCCCCACCGGCTCGCCAGACGAAATCGGCGGAATGCGCGCTGACGATCAGCGCCGTCCTCTGAGCCATGCCAATATCCTCCTATTTGGGGCTGTCCACCGGGGGCGTGCCGTAGGTGTGAAAGCTCGGGATCGTCTTCAGCCCCCACGCCTGACCCTTCTTCCGCTCGGTCTCGGTCCAGGTGATTGGCTGCCAGTCCGGTTGCAGGATCAGCCGGGCGCCGGCATTCGCCACCTCGACCCGGTTGCCGGCCGGCTCGTAGACATAGAGAAAGAAGGTGCCCTGGATTGCGTGCTTGTGAGGGCCGGTTTCGATGAAGACGCCGCTCTCGAGAAAGATATCGGCGGCGCGCAGCACATCCTCCCGCTGGTCGACCGCAAAGGTGATGTGGTGGAAACGGCCACGTGCCCCTGAATGGTCCTCGGTCACGGCCATGTCATAGCTCTTGTTGTTGACCGTGAACCAGCAGCCGACGAGGCGACCGCTGTCGAGCCGAATCTGTTCCGTCACGCGGCTGCCCAGCGCAATCGTCATGAAGTCGCGCATCTGCGAAACGTCGGTCGCGAGCAGATTGAAATGATCGAGCCGACGCACCGCCGCGCCGCGGCCGTGAAAGCGCTGGGCAATATTCTTAAGAGCCGGCCGCTCACCTTCTGGCGGCTCGTACTTTCGGGTTTCATAATAGAGTTCGAAGACATGCCCGTCCGGACTTTTGAACCGGTAGGCCCGGCCATGGCCGAGATCACCGTCGCCCCAGCCGGTACCGCAGCCCATCGCTTCGATGACGGCCACCCGGCGCTCCAGCGCGGCCTGCGACGAGGCTCGGTAGCCGACATGGACCATGCCGGTGGTCCTTGAGGCCGTCAGCTTCAATGTGTGGAATTCGTAGTCGTCCCAGCCGCGCAGATAGACGGAATCGCCTTCTCGGCCGCTTTCCGTCAGGCCATAGGCATTGATGAAGAAGTCGAGGCTTTCCTCGGGCTTGTTCGTCAGTAGTTCGACATGGCCAAGATGCGCCACGTCAAAGCAGGGCTCTTCCGTCATAGGTTGCTCTCGTGATCCCCTGTGGTTTCCGCTACACCCATCCAAGCCATTGTATACATCACCCAGGCAACACTGGCACGGCATCGGCCGGAACTGTGCCGTTGCCCGCCTCCAGCAGGCCGATGACGATTGTGAGGGTCACAAAGCTCACGGCTGTCGCGGACAACACGCAGCCGGGCCGCGGTAAAGCCGATCGCGGCCAGCAGAAAGATTGGCAGCGTGATCGAAACCAGGTCGACCAAGTTTCTCCTCCAAGCCAGCCGGCATGCCAGGCGAGGACGCCCGGAGCGCCTCTTGATGCTGCTACTCCGTAGCCTGGCGCGTGCGCCAGCTTTCGGCATAGTTCTCGCGCACTTCGCGCGAATAGGGAGCCGGCGAGACCTTGACCCGAATTTCGGTCTGCTTATGCGGCTCTACGGTTGTTTTCTTCGTTCCGCCGTTCTCCTCGCCCCAGACGAGTGTCAGCACGTCGCCGATCTGGATATTGGAATCCACGATGCCAAGTGACAGGTATGAGCGCTCGTTGTAGGAGTAGCCGGAGAACATCGAGAAGCCGACCATCTTCTTGCTGCCGTTTCGAATAATGTCGTAATTGGCCGACGCATAATTGGCATTCGGCACGTCGATATATTTGTAATTCTCGATGCCTGGCTCAAAGAACGAGCGGAACACCTTCGCCACATCGTCGGCGTTCCACGCGAAGGTGACCTTCTTGCGGTGCGGCTTGCCTGCGATCTTCTCCAATGCCTCGCGACCGATGAAGTCGTGGTCGAATTTGACGAAAGGCCCGTAGCCAAGCTCGTAAGGCGTGACATAGTAGTCCTCGATATTTTTCGAGGCGAAGCTGCCACCTATCGAGCCGCCACCCTCGTAGCCATCGGCGGGGAGGTATTCGCGGTAGGATTTCATCCGCTCGTCGGTGTAGACGGCCGGCAGAGGCGAGGGGATCCAGCCCGATTCCAACGTGTTGGTGGCGTAGGCGCGCGAGCCGCACAGCCGAATGCCGAACTCCTTGCCCGCCTCGAAGATCATATCGCGGATTTCATCAGCTTCCTCGTATGGACCCCAGATTTCGAGTCCGGGCGCGCCCGACATTCCGTGGCGCAGGCAACGCACCTTGCGGTCGGCGATATTGATGGCGTCCATGGTGAAGAACTTGACGTCCGGGATCGGGCCACCGTTCAGCTTCTCAAGGATCTTCCAGGCGTTCGGCCCCTGCACCTGATAGCGGTAGCGCTTGCGAACCACGGCCTTTGGCCCGGGACGCGATGGTGAGCGGTCGTCGCGCTCCATCTGGACGTTATAGCCGCCCGTCTTGCCGTGGAACTCGACCCAGTTGATTGTGGGTACGCGGCCGACGATTAGCAACTGGTTCCGGGCGAGATGGAACAGGATCACGTCGCCGATGACGTGACCGCTGTAGCTCGTCGGCACGAACTGTTTGGCGCGATTCACCGGAAAGTTTTCGAAGCTGTTGATGCCGAGATGCGAGATGAGCTTGAGCGCATCCGATCCCTCGATCATCAGTTCCGCCATGTGATGCGTCTGGTCGAAGAGAACCGCTGTGTTGCGCCACGCCCACTGCTCGTCGCGCCAACTGGTGAACTCGTTCGGCACGACCGGATAGATGTAGGCTCCGATCTGGGAATTGCGAAGCATGTCGACGGTGTTGTCGGTTTCGCGCAGAAGCTGTTCGAGATTTCTCTTTGTCATGGCTCAATGCCTCCCTGATGTTTGAATATCGTCGCCGCAGCAAAGCCCTTGCGGCCATCAATCCGGTCTTGCGCCCATTCAACGGATCTTTCCGGCGCGCCGAATGTGAAGAAGTGGACGCCTTCGATGCGCAGTGAGGAGTCGTCGTGAAAGGCGAGGGCGATCGCGGTCAGCAGTTCCTCAGGCGTTTCGGTGCCGAGAAGACCGGCAACGAGATGCCTGCGCTCGGTCAGCGCGCGCAGGGACGCGCCCACGCCGCAGCGCATTGCATATTTTATCAGCGTGGCGCGGTGGGCAGGGCCGGCAACGCCGACCCGCAAGGGGACCGAAATGCCCGCCGCACGAAGTTTGCGCGCGAAGTCCAGCACCGGCTCCGGCTTGAAAGCGAACTGGCTCACAAGGCGCGCGCCGATGCCACTTTCGGCGATGGCTGCGAGCTTTGCCTTCAGGGCGTCCTGCAGCACCTGGTCGCCGATACGCGGATGTCCTTCGGGATAACAGGCGATCGCGATCTGCCTGATGCCATATCGTTCGAACGATCCGGTCCGGATCAGTTGCAGGCTTGCGTCAAATGCGCCGACGGGCCGTTCATGGTCGCCCCCGAGGGCCAGCACTCGATCCACTCCTGCCTCGCCGACCAGCTGGCCAATGAGATCGTCGAATTCACGGCGGTCGCGAATCTTGCGAGCGACGATGTGCGGCACGGGAATGAGGCCCGCCATGCGTAATCGCGAACAGGCAGCCACCAGGAGATCGTGACTGTCTTGCGGCAGATTGGCGACGAACACCTCGCCGCCAGGCGGCAAGCGATGCGCCGTTGCGTCGGCATCGCGCGCGGTGACTTCGACGGAGTAGTTCGCGAGGAACTTCGCCAGCCCCCCATCGGCTGATGCCCAAGCCGTTTGGTTCGTGCCGGCGCGGGCAGGCCACCAGTCCATGACTACCTCACATTGCGTATGAGAGCGCCACCCGGCACCCGTTCGAGCGCCTTTTCATGGCGCAGCGCAAGCCTCAGGTTCCGCCCAGCGAGGCGCGCATGTTCCTGCATGACGGCCTCGGCGCGGGCGCCCTCGTGATTGGTTATAGCCTCAACGACACAGCGATGTTGGTCCTGGGCGACAAGGAGGACCCTGTGTGATTCCGGCATCACCGCTTGGGCCATGACGAAGGCATTGGGAGAGGCGAAAGGCAGGGAGACCGCCCTTTCTATCTGACGCTCGAGGGCCGGGCTTTCCGCCAGATCAACGATGAGGGCGTGAAGGCGCGCATTGGCGGTCACGTAGCGGGAGAAACCGGCATCCGTGTCAATCGCGGATTCAACCACCTCGTCGAGTTCCTGCAGGCAGGCATTGAGCGGTCCGAGCCGCGCCATGGATCGGCGCTCCGCCGCAAGACGCGCCGCCAGGCCCTCCAGAGTGCCGCGGATCTCGATGGCATCGAAGACATCCTGCTGTGAGAAGGACTTTACCGCGAAACCGCCGGAAGGAATGGTCTCCACCAGGCCCTCCTCTTCGAGCCGCTGCAGCGCCGCGCGTATTGGAGTGCGGGAAATCCCCGTCCGCTCCGCGACTGAAAGCTCTGAGATGCGCTTCCCTGGGGAGAGGACACCTTCAAGGATCAGTTCGCGAATCGTCAGCAGGGCCTTGACCGTCCGCGACTGGCCCTTGTCCGTTTCCGAATCAGATGGAAAGTCCGTCACCTGGCTCATGGTTACGACATTCCGGGTTCATCCATGGCACCGGAGCGACAAGGTTGCTGCCTGCCGGCTCTTTTCTTGAATACAGATTGTATACTGTTGCGGCGTCTCTGCTGTGTCAATAGCCCCGCCGGATTGTCGCCTGCTTCGATTGTGTCATTCCATCTCGTGCGCCTCTTGGCTTGTAAGGCGAGAGCTGTATACATTCAGTTCGCGGCGAGCCGTCGTTGCCTAGTCGAGGCGCCAAGGTATCGCAGCCAAAAAAAGGGAGGAGTATCGCATGTTAACAAGGACAGCAGCCGCAATGGCCCTTGTGCTCGGCCTGGGCTGGTCGTCGAGTGCGTTCGCGCAGGAGACGGTCAAGATTGGCGTCATCCTGCCGTATTCGGGGCCGTTCGCTGACGCGGCGAACCAGCTCGAAGCCGGCATCAAGCTCTATATGCAACAGAACGGCGACGAGGTCGCCGGCAAGAAGATCGAGATCATCCGCAAGGATACCGGAGGCCCGGCGCCGGACGTAGCCAAGCGCTTGGCGCAGGAACTTGTGGTGCGCGATCAGGTGGATATCCTGGCCGGTTTCGCGCTGACGCCCGAAGCGCTGGGCGCGGCCGATGTTTCCGCGGAAGCCCAGAAGCTGATGGTGGTGATGAACGCCGCCACTTCGGTGGTCACGGAAAAGTCGCCCTATATTGTCCGCACCTCGGTGACGATCCCGCAGGTCAACTACGCCTTCGGCAAGTGGGCTTTCGAACAGGGCGGCGTCAAGGAAGTCTACACGCTGGTTTCCGATTACGGGCCAGGCCATGACGCGCAAAGCTCCTTCTCAAAAGGCTTCACCGAAGCCGGCGGCAAGATCGTCGGCGCCGACAAGACGCCGGTCGCCAATCCGGATTTCTCGGCCTTCGTCCAGCGCGTGAAGGACGCCAATCCGGAGGCGGTCTACGTCTTCATTCCGGGCGGTGCGCAGCCGGCTGCCCTCGGCAAGGCGCTCGCCGACCGTGGCCTTACCCCGCCCAATGTCAAGCTTTTCGGCCAGGGCGAGCTGACGCATCCTGAGGCGCTCGAAAGCATGGGCGAGACGGCGAAGGGCATCATCACGACGTACCACTACACGCTGGAGCGTGACGATCCGCTCAACAACGAATACGTGAAGTCCTATCGCGAGGCCAACAACGGGCGGAGCCCCGACCTGTTCTCGATCGGCGGCTATGACGGGATGCACCTCATCTATGAATCGCTGAAGAAGACCAACGGTGATACCGGTGGCGACGCGTTGATCGAGGCAGCCAAGGGCATGTCCTGGACAAGCCCTCGCGGGCCGATGTCGATCGACCCCGAAACGCGAGACGTCGTCCAGACGGTCTATATCCGCGAGGTCAAGGAAGTTGACGGAAAGCTCCAGAACGTCATTATCCACGAGATCCCGGATGTGAAGGATCCGCTGCACGGGGCGAAGTAGTACGACAGGGTCCAAGGGCGGATCGTGATAAGCCAGCTTGCCATCGTCCTCTTCGACGGGTTCGCGTTCGGGATGCTTCTGTTCGTCCTGTCGGTGGGCCTGTCGGTGACGCTCGGATTGATGAACTTCATTAATCTCGCGCACGGCGCGTTCGGCATGCTGGGCGGCTATGTCGCCGTGACGGCCATGCGCGGACTCGGCTGGCCCTTCCTCGCCGCCCTGCCGGCCGCATTCCTTGCGGCGGCAGGAATCAGCGTCTTGCTCGAGCGGACGCTTTTTCGCCGGCTCTACAAGTCCGGCGAGCTAAACCAGGTGCTGTTCACCATCGGCGTGGTCTTCGTCGCCGCCGCCTTGGCGACCTATGCCTTCGGCACCGTCCAGCAGGTGATCCAGCTTCCTGCCTGGCTGCGCGGCTCGGTCGAGGTCGCGGGGCTGCGGCTCGGCACGTATAGGATATTCATTATCGCCGTTGCGCTGGCGATCACCGGGCTCCTCGTGTTCGGGCTGGAACGCACGCGGCTCGGCGCCCGGATACGCGCCGCGGTGGACAATCAGCGCGTCGCCCAGGGGCTGGGCCTCGACGTCGAGAAGATCTTCGCGGTCACCTTCGCGCTCGGCAGCGGACTGGCCGGTCTCGGCGGAGCGCTGGCGATCGAGATCGTCGGCCTCGATCCGTCCTTCGGCTTCCACTATCTGGTCTATGTGCTGATCGTGGTATCCGTCGGCGGCCTCGGCTCGGTCGCGGGCTCCTTCTTCGGCGCTGCGTTGTTGGGCATCTGCGACGTGGCTGGCAAGTATTTCGTGCCCGAGATCGGCTCGTTCCTCATCTACCTGCTGCTCGTGGCGATCCTCTTCGTGCGGCCGCTCGGCCTGTTCGGAAAGCGGTAGCCGCGATGACGGTCGAGGCGCCCACACTCGCTGATCCACACGACTGGTTGAGGCGCAGGAGCCGCTGGTCGGTCTTCGAGATCGCCTTCTGGGTCGCGTCCTTGCTGCCGTTCTTCCTCTTCCAGACCTACCTGCCGCTGGCCAGTCAGATTGCCATCACCGCACTTTTCGCAGTCTCCGTCGATCTGGTGCTGGGCTATGCAGGCGTTGTCACGCTCGGCCACGCAATGTTTTTCGGCTTAGGCGCCTACTCGGCGGGCCTGATCAGCAAGGCCGGCTGGGGCGAACCGCTGACGGGCCTCATTATCGCTGGTCTCTTCGCCGGGCTCGTCGGGTACATAGCCAGCTTCATCATCGTGCGCGTCCAGCACCTCGCGCTCATCATGATCACGCTCGGCTTCTGCTTGCTGACTTACGAACTGGCCAATTCGATGAGCTGGCTGACCGGGGGCACAGACGGCCTCCAAGGGGTCGAGACCTGGCCGATCCTCGGCGTCTTCCGCTTCGACCTGTGGGGCTATGCCGCCTATGGTTACGCGCTTGCGGCGCTCTTCCTCGGGCTCGTGCTCAGCCGACGTATCGTCCACTCCTCCTTCGGTCTTTCTCTTCGTGGTATCCGCGAGAATGTGAGGCGCATGCCGGCGATTGGCTCCGACTATCGGGGTCATCTGCAGAAGATCTACACGATCTCAGCTGTCATGGCCGGATGTGCGGGCGCATTGCTCACCCAGACTACCGACACAGTGTCGCTCGACACGCTCAGCTTCCAGCGCTCGGCAGACGTGGTCGTCATGCTGGTCCTCGGCGGCACGGGGCGTCTTTACGGCGCCGTCGTCGGCACCATCATCTTCATGGTGGCGCGCGACCAACTCTCCGACATGAACCCGCAATACTGGTACTTCTGGATCGGGCTGCTGCTGATGGTCGTCGTTCTCCTGATGCCGAGAGGTATCCTTGGCAGCTTGGCGCAGCTCGCGCGCAGGCGCGATTGATGGAGACGCAGCAGCCCGCCCTGCGCACGGAGGCGCTGTGCAAGAGCTTCGGCTCGCTCAAGGTGACGCGTGACGTCACGTTCGAGCTGCCGCGCGGTGCTCGGTATGCGCTGATCGGCCCGAACGGCGCCGGCAAGACCACGCTGATCAACCTGATCACCGGCGAGATGCGCCCAGATTCGGGGCGCATCCTCTTGGACGGCAGAGAGGTGACGCAGGCTCCGACCATGGCGAGGGTCCGCCAGGGGCTGACGCGCACCTTCCAGATCAACACGCTGTTTCCTGACCTGACGCCAATCGAGGCCGTGCTGCTGGCTATTTGCGAGCGCGACCGCGCCGCGGGTCAGTTCTGGAGAAGCCTCACGTCGCACCGTGTGGCCATCGACGAAAGTTTCGAGATACTTACCCGGCTGCGCCTCGCCGAGGTTGCAACCCGGCCGACGCGCACCTTGCCTTACGGGCAGCAGCGGCTGCTGGAGATGGCGCTTGCGCTCGCCACCAAGCCCAAGGTGCTGCTCCTCGATGAGCCCGCCGCCGGTGTGCCCAAGGACGAAAGCGCGGCGCTCTTCAGCGTCATCGCCGCACTGCCCGGTGACATCGCCGTGCTCTTCATCGAGCACGACATGGACATCGTCTTCAGCTTTGCCTCGCGCATCATCGTGCTCGTCTCGGGCGGCGTGCTGCTCGAGGCCGAGCCGGCGGTCGTGCGCGGGGATCCGCGAGTGCGTGAAGTCTATCTGGGCAAGGTGGGACATGTCTGAACCGCTGCTCGAATTCCGCGACGTACGCTCGGGCTACGGCGAGGCCGTCGTGTTGGATGGCGTGTCCTTCGCACTGCCGTTGCACGGCAGCCTCGCCGTGCTCGGCCGCAACGGTGTCGGCAAGACAACGTTGCTGCTGACCGCCATGGGATTTGTCACGCTGGCGCGTGGCTCGGTTCTGTTCAATGGCAGGGATATTTCGCGCCTGCCGCCGCACAAGCGCGCGCTCATGGGCTTGGGTTGGGTGCCGCAGGAGCGGGAGATCTTCCCTTCGCTCACGGTCGAAGAGAACCTGACGGCAACGCGGCGGCCCGGCCGCTGGGACCTCGAGACCGTCTACACGCTGTTCCCGCGGCTGCGCGAACGATGCGGGAACATGGGCAACCAGCTTTCCGGCGGTGAGCAGCAGATGCTTACCGTCGCCCGCACGCTCATGACCAATCCTGCTCTGCTCCTGCTCGATGAGCCACTCGAAGGACTCGCTCCGATCATCGTCGAAGAACTCTCCGCCGCGATCCGGTACATGGCCGGCGACGGAGGCACCGCGATCGTGCTGGTCGAACAGCACGCAGAGGTCGCGCTGCGGCTGACCGAGCAGGCAGTCGTCATCGAGCGCGGGATCATCGCCCATCGGGCGCAGTCGTCGGACCTTCTCGGCAATCGCGACATCCTTGACCGCTATCTCGGTCTGCACCTGCAAGAGCGGCGATAACCGGCAAGGCCGGCGTGCCATGACAATGGCATGGACGTTCGCTGTTCGCGCCGGTGCCATTCCGCACAGTAATACCAGGGGCCCTGATTTCTGACTCGTGCCTCCAGATTCCTGGGTGGTCCGATTTATGGTTCCTTAGAGCCCGTTTTGAAAGTCGCTCACTATGCCCATCACCCATTTTCGGTCATAGCTCATGTCTGACAGATCGAGTGCTTGGTGTCGTGACGCCATCAGGAACGACCTTTGCCATCGAGCAACTCTGATACTGGGAGTGGCAAGTCGGGATGTGCGCGACATAAACCGAACAGGTCTTCTCTGGCATCCGGATAATCCTGAAGCGCTGCGCGACGGTACCATTTGAATGCCTCTGTCAGATTGATCTCGCAGCCTACGCCGTGCTCTTTCAATTAGGCTAGCCTGTACTGCGCACCAGCATGATCCTGATCTGCAGCTTCGCTGTACCATCAAACGGCTCCCATTGGATCAATATCACAACCGTCACCGTCTTATTTCAACAAGCCCAATAAATATTGCGCATCGACATTGCCTTGTTCGGCTGCTTGGCGAATTGCGACCATTTTAACGGCAGTGATATCAGCGTTGTCCTGATTGCTTATCGGCACCACATCCCCTCATTTTCATTTAAGGGCTAATTTTAAAATTGGTTGAGTGATCGATTTCCGTGTGAACACCATGTCGGAAGGCTGCTGGAGGAAACGGCCAGTTCCCTCGAACTGAGGCAAGCGATGTATGCGTGAAGGAGATTACGCCCGAGATCGTCGTGTGCCTTGGCCGCACACTCTTCAAAGCGCTTAAGTTTTGTCATCAGGATCGCTGGTTCCGCGCAGGGCATTTGCCATCATGCCGGCTTGAGATTGAGCGGCGTCGGCTTGTAGCGCGCGACCTTGATCTCGCCCTCACGTTTGCGAGCCTGGGCGATGTCGTAGCTCCCCTGCATGCGCATGAGCGTGTCCATGCTAAGCCCAAAAGCCTTTTCGATACGCAGCGCCATATCCGGCGAGAGCGCTGAGCGCTCGTTGAGAAATGCCGATAGCGCAGGCCGCGTCACGCCGAGCACGTCGGCCGCCGCCGTCACCGACAGTTCGGCTGGCTCGATAATCTCAGAGCGCACGAAGCTTCCCGGATGCGGCGGGTTCTTCAAGCGGAAATTCATCTTCTCAGTCATAAGCCACCTCCTTAGTGGTAATCTTCATAATCGAGATCTATGATCTCGATTTCCTGCTGATCGATGCGGAACGTGATGCGCCAGTTCTTGCTGACGAAGAGGCTCCATGTCCCTTTTCGATCGCCCGTGAGCTGGTGGGCCTTCCATGTCGGCACGGTTCGCAATTCATCCTCCCGCTCCATGTCTTGCAGGAAGGCGATGATGTTGCGGACTTTGCCGATGAACTGCGCCGGAAGCCCGCTTGCGTCATCATCCACAATTAGTCGGCGCAAGCCTTTATGCTTCACGGATCGAATTATCATCCCAACCACCATAGCAGATTGCGGTCCGACCGTAAAGCGTAAAGTTACGCAAGACACTCGAGGGGAAGCGGCCCAGGGCGGCCCGCTTTGTTGCGGTCCAGCGACAGGCGCTGGTAGTTGGTGGGTCACGGGAGGGACGCGAAAGGCCCCGGCGTGCCCGATGAAACCGCGCAGGTTTCGCGCGGCGCGTTCCGGCTCGATGCCGGTTCAAGCGCCGCATCACGGGGGATGGCGGAACGCGAATTTTCTTTCGTAAGGTTCTGCTGAACCGAGTGACCGCCTGTTGACCTTCTCAGGCTTTCGACTTCGCAACTGCTCAGAGAGGACGCGGCCCGTGGTCTTGGGATCGGCCGGATCGTCGATGCCGTACCTCGCGATCGTAGCTATCGATTGTCCCGAAGGCTTGCGATCTTCGCCAGCGACCTCTCCGGCCATTCAAACCCGGCGATCGGATGCGCTGCGCCGAAGCGGCTATGCATTGCAAGTTCGGATCAGACAATGCCTGGGCCAGCTGACCCTGATGATCCGACCACCAATAGGGTTTAGTGCTTAGCGGCGGCCGCCGCCTGACACCACAGCGCCGATGACACCGTGGTACGATGCACCATGATCGAATCATCGGCCCCGCAACCACACCACCGCAAATCTCGACCTGCCTGCCCGACAACATCACGCCGATCTTCCTGCCCTCGCGTGCTCTCGAACTGAACCCGGTCGAGAACATCTGGAAATATATGCGCGCCAGCTGGCTCTCAAACCGAGTTTTCGATGACTACGAGGCGATTATCGACGCTGCATGTGAGGCATGGCAGAAGCTTCTCGCCAGGCTAAACCATCAACTCTATCGGAATGAGGCGGTGGGCCCATGTCGGTTGATCATTATGACCGTATAAGTAAATTACAGACATTCCGCTTTTCGGTCAGTCGTGACGGTCAGATCTTTGGCAAACCTTTTGGCCGGAGCGTTCGCTTCTGGGCAGCGATGCGGAACGGGGCATTGGGTGCCCCGTAGCCTCTGTAGCCTGCGCGACGCTCGACGATCTCGAAGAAGAACCCTTCGCCGCAGTTCTGGCTGTAAAGCTGGAAATAGTCGCCGTGTTCGTCCCGATCGAAGAGGATATTTCGGTCACGCAATCGGTTCGTGAAATCCGCTGCAAGTCCCAGGCGCGCTTCAAGATCGTCATAGTAGTTCGGTGAAATTTCCAACGGATTGAAGCCGAGTTCAGTCAGGCGGTCGGCGGTCAGGAAAATGTCACGACTGCGGAAGGCCAGATGCTGAACGCCCGAGCCGAAGCTCTCGGCGATAAAATGGCCGGCGAGGGTCCTGCGGTTCTCCGCGCCGTTCAAAGTAAGTCGAAGTCCGCCGTCTTCGCTCTCCACGACCTGGCTGCGCACGACGCCAGCCGGATCGATCACGTCCACCATGGGCAGTTTTCTCGTCCTGAAGATCGCGGTGTAAAAGAGCAGCCAAGTCAGCATCTCTTCGTAATGCATCGATTGCGCCAGGTGGTCGACGGCCATCAAGCCCCCATCGTCCCTGACGTCCTTAGCCGGCTCAAATTCGATCTCCCAGACCCTGGCCAGCTCGCTCTTGCCATCGATGAAGTAGATCACGCCGCCTCCGACCCCGCGTATCGCCGGTATCGCCAGCTCATTAGGACCGTGGCGTTGTTCGAATGGCTCGGCACCCAGTGCGCGAGCACGGGTCACAGTCGCGGCAGCATCCTCTACCTTCAATCCGAAGGCATAGGCGGAGGTACCGTGAACAAGGTACGAGGAGTGCGCCAGTCCTTCCTTCTCGGTGTTGACAACGATGTTGATGGCACCCTGCCGAAACAGAACCACATCCTTGTTCTTGTGACGGCCGACGAGCGAGAACCCCATGGCGCGCAGCAATATCGTCAGCTCTTGCGCCTCGGTCTCGTTTGCGGCGAACTCGACAAATTCGACGCCGCTGACTGTTACGCGCTCCGGCAAAGCCGGTACGTCGATCGCGATGTCCGGCTCGGCGCGAGCCACCTGGTCCATGAGGTAGACAAGAGACCTGTGGCCATCCACCGCGATGGACCTGGGCGATCCGCCGCGGAACTGGTCGTTGAATATTTCGAGTGATAGCGGGCCATTGTAGCCGGTTGCGGCGACCGCGCGCATGAAGTCGACCACCGGCAGGTCACCTTCACCCGGCATGTTCCGGAAGTGGCGGCTCCAATACAGCAGATCCATGTCGATGCGCGGAGCGTCGGCAAGCTGAACGATGAAGATGCGATCGCCCGGTATCGCGCGGATCGTCTCTACATCCACCCGTCGAGCCAGAGTGTGAAAAGAGTCGAGAATCAGCCCAACGTTCGGATGGCTGGCGCGCCTGACGATCTCCCAAGCGTCGCGATGATCGTTGATGTGCCGCCCCCAGGCGAGCGCCTCGTAACCGACCCGCAGGCCTCGTTTCGCTGCCAACTCGCCGAGCGCCTGAAAATCTTCGGCCGATCGATCTATCCCGCCAAGGGAAACGGGCGAGGCGTTGGAGCAGACAAGCATGAGGTCAGTGCCCAGTTCGCACATCAGATCGAACTTGCGGTCCGCCCGGTCGAAGGCTCGCGAACGGTGCGGTTCCGGCATTCCCTCGAAATCGCGGAAGGGCTGGAACAGGGTTATCTCGAGCCCGTGATCCCGGATCATCCGCCCGACTTCGGCGGGGCTTCCGTCATAGGCGAGGAAATCGTTCTCGAAAATCTCGATACCATCGAAACCAGCCGCGGCGATGGCAGCGAGCTTCTCGCGCAAACTGCCACTGATCGACACGGTGGCGATGGAGGTCTTCAAGGCCTTGGCTCCCTTGATCCCTCAGCAAGAAGGTCCGCCATCGCACGAACCGCGACACCATAGCCGCGCGGTCCCAACCCGGCGATGACTGCCGTCGCGACCTTAGACACGAAGGAATTGTGATAGTGGACCTCGCGCTTATGGATGTTTGAGATGTGGAGTTCGAGGATTGGGCCGGAGAACATCTTCAGTGCGTCGAGAATCGCAATCGACGTGAACGAAAAGCCCGCGGGATTGATAATGATGCCGGCTCCTTCGTCGATTGCCTCATGAATCCAATTTATGATCTCGCCTTCGACGTTCGACTGATGGAAGCGCACGGGCATGTCGCCCGCGGCGTCCATACACATGGTCTCAATCTCGGCGAGCGTCGTCGTGCCGTAGATTTCCGGCTCACGCTTGCCGAGCCGGTTCAGGTTCGGACCGTTGATCACATAGATAGGCTTTGTCACGACGGCTCCTATGCTTCGATCAGCCTTGGTAGCCCAGCAACCGGGGCAGCCAGAGCACGAGTTCTGGAAAAAAGGTGATTAGCGCCAGCGATGCGATCATGGCCCACAGGAACGGCAGCACGTCGCGGACGATGTCCTTCAGCGGCACCTCGGCGATTCTCGTCATGATGAACAGCAGCAGGCCATATGGCGGTGTCACCAGGCCCAACATGATGTTGACGACCACCATCACGCCAAAATGCACCATATCGATGCCAAGCGCGTGCGCTGTCGGAATGAGCACCGGTATCACGACCAGCAGAATGGTTGTTCCTTCCAGCACGCAGCCCAACAGCAGGAGCAGGATATTGACGAGGACGAGGAAGCCGCCAGGCGACAGATCCCAGCTTGTGAGAACGGCCTTGATGGACTCCGGGATGTTCTCGACGGTCACTACATAATTAAACACCAAGGCGCCGGCGATCAGCATGCCGATCGAGGCAGTGGTTCGCGCGCTGGCCAACACGGAACGGTAGAAGTCGGCGAAGCTGACACTGCGATAAAGCACGACGGAGATGACCAGCGCATAAGCTGCAGCGACGGCCGCGGCCTCGGTCGGCGTCGTGACGCCGGTGTAGATGCCGCCAAGCAGGACGACCGGCATCATCAGCGATGGGAAAGCACGCCAGGTGATGCCTGGCAGTTTGCGCAGCGGCGTTGGCGCCTCGACAGGAAAGTTGTTACGCCGCGCCTGATACGCCACGATCGCCATCTGCGATGCGGCCATAAGAAGGCCGGGGATGACACCGCCGAGGAACAGGTAGCCGATCGAGGCATCGGATACGAGCGCATAGATAACCATGGGAATCGACGGCGGGATGATCGGGCCGATAACAGCGGTAGCGGCCGTGAGGGCGGCGGCGTAACTCGGCGTGTATTTGCCGTCCTTGGTCATCATCATCTGCATCATCTTGCCGGTGCCGGCGGCATCGGCGATGGCTGATCCGGACATGCCCGCAAAAATGATGCTCTGGACGATGTTGACGTGAGCGAGACCGCCGCGGAATCTGCCGACCACGGCATCGCAGAAACGCAGGAGGCGCTCGGTCATGGAGCCGATATTCATCAGCTCTGCGGCCAGGATGAACAGCGGCACGGCGAGGATGATGTAGTTGTTGTACATGCCGTTCAGGAGCTGCTCGGCCGCCGTTCCCATATCGAGCCCTGCCAGCAGCAGATAGAGGATCGAGCCAGCGATCATCGAGTGCCCGATCGGCAGTCCAAGGAAAGCAAGCGCGGTGATTGCGACGAGCGAAATCGAGAATGGACTGGCAAGGTTCATACGCCGGACCCCGCCTTGGTGGGGTCGAACGCCTTTGGCGCCTTGCCGAACAGTGCCTGCCAGGAAAGCCAGAGGTAGCGGACGATTACAGCGACGACGAAGATGATGTAGATCGAGAACAGCCAGTCGAAGCGGATTTTCAGGTAGGCCGTCTTTTCCACCTTCATGAACGTCACGAAGTCGAGCACCGCGGGAAACGAGATCGCGTAGAGGACGATCAGCGAGGCCGTCGCGATGAGGAACATGATGCGGCGGAGACGCGGTGGAGCAGATGCATAGAAGAGGTCGAAGCGGATCTCCTCCTCCTCGCGCACGACGAAGGCGGCACCCCATAGGACCAGCCAGATCCACAGGATGACGCTGATTTCGTTCGTCCAGCCGATCGGCAGGTTGAGCAGGTAGCGAAAGACGATCTGCAACAGGAAGGCGGCAAACATTGCGGCCAGCATGGCGGCGAGCACGTTCTCGGCACGGCGGTATAGCCAGCGGCCAAGATTTTGGAGCGAAGGGTTCACGTGGGCTTCTCCGCCTCTGAAAGCCATTCCGGAAACCAGGATATGCGGCGGGCATTTCCTTCCCGCCGCATATCCTGCCTAAAGGCCGTTGATCTTGTCGACCATCCCGGCCGGCCAATCCTTGGCGAAATCTGACGACAGGTATTTCTCCTGAGCGTATTTGCGGAACGCGGCGATGTCGGGCTCGTAGAGCTTGAGCCCCTTGCTCTTGAACAGCTCGACCAGCTCCTTTTCGCGCGCTAGATGTTTCTGCGTGCTGAACTCGACGGCGGCGTCGGCGGCGGCCTGAAACTTCGCCTGTTTCTCGGCGCCCATGTCGTCCCACACCTTTTTCGACACGGTCAGCAGGTCGAAGCCGACCAGGTGCGAGGTCAGCACGATCTGCGACATGACCTCGTAAAACTTCATGTTTTCGACGTTCGGCAGCGGGTTATCCTGGCCATCGATCGCTCCGGTCTGCAGGCCGGTGTAGACTTCGGCATAGGCCATGGCGACCGGATTGGCCCCAAGTGCTGTACCAAGGAACTGCCAGGCGTCGCCGCCGGGCATGCGCAGCTTGATGCCCGCCATGTCGGCCGGTGTGGTGATCTTCTTGTCCGGCTTGAGGCCAATCTGCCGGGCGCCAAAATAGGTCGGCCCAAGCACGCGCACTCCGAGCTGGTCTTCAGTCATTTTCTTCATCTGTGCGCCTAAATCGCTGGCGAAGAAGGTTTTCAGGTGGGCAGCGTCGCGGAACAGGTAAGCGGCGGTTACGATCGACCATTCGGGGATCTGCTTGGAGATGTCCTGCGGCGCGATGTTGCCCATCTCAAGATTGCCGCGCTGCAGAGCCACAAGCTCGGTGCCCTGCTTGAACAGATTGCCGCCGTAGTAGCCCTCAAAGACGAAATCGTCCTTGATCGCGGCGGCGAACATTTTCATCATCTCGGCGCGAATGTCCTGTTCGGAAAACACCGCCGAAAAGCGCAGTTTCGGCTTGTCCTGTGCGAGCGCCGGAAAGGCGGCCGTTGTGGCAAGCAGGCCTGCTCCGACAAGGAACTCGCGGCGTGTGGCATTGATAGTCATGGTCTTCCTCCCTGTTACCTATACAAATCCTTTGCCGGGCGGCGCGCAATCCGGCCTTTCCCGTTAGATTGGGGGCTCGCTTCCGAAGGCGGCAAAAGCTTCCTTCATCCGTTTCACGTCAGGTCCAAGCCCGGTGAAAAGTTCAAAGGCCCGCACGGCCTGGAACACGGCCATGCCTTCGCCGCTAAGCGTGCGGCAGCCCCGCCGCCGCGCCTCCCTGAGCAGCTCCGTTTCAAGCGGGAAGTAGACGATGTCGGCGACCCAACATTCGGGCCGCAGCATATCGGCCTCGATCGGGATGCCCGGCAGCTTTGCCATTCCAACGGGCGTCGCGTTGACAATGCCGTCCGCATGGCTGGAGGCTTTGGCGAGGTCGGATACGACCACGACCTGTTGTGCACCGTCGACCGGCCGAAGCCGTGATGCCAGCGCCTCAGCCCGATCCATCTGCACATCGCTCACAAGAAGCTTTTCCACGCCACTTTCCAACAAAGCTTGGGCTACGGCGGCGCCGGCGCCTCCAGCGCCCAGGAGCAGCACCTCTGCACGCTTCTCACCGGCCATTCCGCGGCGAAAACTCTCCTTGAACCCCCACATGTCGGTGTTGTGGCCTATGCGCCGGCCGCGCCGGAACACGACGGTGTTGACCGAGCCAAGGATCTCAGCCGCCCCGGAAAGCTCGTCGAGCAGCGGGATGATTTCCTGCTTGTAGGGGAACGTGACGTTGAAGCCGGTGAAGCCGAAATGCCCGGCAAAGCTAACGAGTTCGTCCAAAGGAGGGGCAATCTCGCCCATCATCTCTGTATCGAGGAGCGTATAGACGTAGGAGAGTCCGTGGGCGCGGCCTTCCGCCTCATGCATCGCAGGCGTCCGGGAAAGCTGAATCCCATGCCCGAGCAAGCCGACCAATATGCGGCGCGAACTGGGAGACATCTCCCAATTCTCGGCAATGGTGGTGGCGGCCGTCGGGGCCAAACGATCCTCCCAAATCGAACGAAGCGAATTTTGTACCAATCAGTTAATTACGTCAACAGCTTTGTACCATTCCGTTAATTTGCGTAGAGTGAGTGCCGATGCCACGGTTGCGGAGGAGCTGACATGAGTGAAGCCATGGTACTGAACGAGAAGGCGGCGGGTGGACGCAGCGGCTGGAAGCAGGATCCCGCCGGCGTTCAGAAGAACATATTGGCGGTGGCGATGACCGAGTTTGCCGCAAACGGGCTGTCTGGCGCCCGCATCGACGAGATCGCAGCAAAAACACACACGTCGAAGCGGATGATTTACTACTACTTCGGCGACAAGGAACGGCTCTACGGCCGGGTGCTTGAGGAAGCGTATCGGCAGGTCCGAACTGGCGAGCAGGAGCTGGAGCTTGATCACCTGCCGCCGATCGAGGCGCTCAAGCGGCTAGCCGAGTTCACCTTCGATCATCACAGCCGCCATCCGGATTTCATCAGGATCGTGATGATCGAAAACATCCACCATGGCGCATACCTCGAACAGTCCGATCTAATCAGACTCTTGAATGCAGGAGCGATTCAAAAACTTGAAGCGATTTGCCGTCGCGGGCGCGCGGACGGCCTGTTCCGCGAAGATGTTTCTCCCCTCGAACTGCACTGGCACATCAGTGCGTCGAGCTTTTTCAATGTCTCGAACCGCGCCACATTCTCGCGCATTTTTGGCAGCTCGCTATACACCGAGGACGGGCAGCGTTCACTCAGAGATCATTTGGTGGAAATGGTGGTCGGTCTTGCGCTCAAACGACGCGAGCATCCAAGGCGAGGCACTCGTGGACCAGCGTGAGCCTGCCGTGGCGAGAAACAACCTCCACTGATGGCGCAACTAATTTAGCGTGGCGATGGGAAAACCCCGGCATTAGGTGACAAACGCCACCACTGCCTTCCAACTATTTGATAGGAAATGGTTTTTGGGCTGGCATTGACGACGCGCAGCACGGTGTTCCACGCACTCAATCTGAGCTTCAAGGAGATGGTGATGGCCATCTGGTTCTCGGTGAACTCGGTCAAGGGCAAGGCTGCGCTGCAGCTCTCCCGCGAGATAGGTCCGTCAAACGAAGAAGAAATCCTCGATGCGCTGTTTCGCACCGAGCAGCACAGGCAGTATCTGTCTTTCCATGTCCTCGATGGAGAAGCGGGCCGATTGGGTCGAGACATTGATCGCCGCCACGGTCCGGCCGGTGCGGTCGTCGATCGGCACGGCGATCGAGCGCAGGCCCAGTTCAAGTTCTTCGTCAACGATGGCAAAGCCGTCCGCCTTCGCCTTGTGAATGGCCTCGGCCAGCAATCGTCTTTTGACAATCGTTTTCGGTGTTCTTCTTTCGATTTTTGCTTGGTCTAGGAAGGTTTCGAGGTCATTAGGCGCCAGGCTTGAAAGCAGGACCCGTCCCATCGACGTACAATGTGCCGGCAACTTGGTGCCGACATCGAGCGACACGCTGAGGATGCGGCGGCCGGGAATCCGGGCGACATAGACGACGTCCTCACCCGACGGGATCGCCGCCGAACAGGCTTCGTTCAACTGCGCCGCGACTTCGCGCATGATGGGCGCTGCGAAGGTCCATATCGATGAGCCGCCAAGCCACGTGCGGGCGACGGTCAGCAAGCGCGGCGACAGCGAAAACAGACGGCCGGCCTGCGTCGCGTAGCCGGCGGCGGCCAGCGTCAGCAGGAAGCGGCGCGCACCGGCACGGGTCAGCCCCGCTTCCTCCGCCATCTCGGTCAGCGTCATGCCGGCCGGGTGCCGGGCCAGTATCTCCATGACCGCAAGCCCGCGTTCGAGCGAGCCGACATGGTCGCGGGAAGCGGCCTCGCCGTCCATGTGGCCTCCTGAATGGCGGCGCTGCCAGATTGACTTTGCGCCAGAACTCGTCCTAGAAAGTATCACATGTAAAACATAAGTTCGCAATACGAACTTTCGAGCTTTGGAGCCTAGGTGATGGTCAAATTCCTGTCGCTCAGTGAGGCCGTGGCGGAGAATTTGAACGATGGCGACACCGTCGCCTTCGAGGGCTTCACCCATCTGATCCCGACGGCGGCGGCGCATGAAGCAATCCGCCAGGGGTTTCGCGAGCTCACGCTGATCCGCATGACGCCGGATCTGATCTACGACCAGATGATCGGCATGGGCATGGCCAGGAAGATCGTCTTTTCCTATGTCGGCAATCCCGGCGTTGGGCTGTTGCGACGCGCCCGCGACGCCATCGAGAACGGTTTTCCGCGAGAGATCGAGATCGAGGAACACAGCCATGCCGGCATGGCCAATGCCTATGAGGCGGGTGCGGCCGGCCTGCCATGTGCCGTGTTCCGCGGCTATCGCGGCGCCGGGCTGGCGGCGGTCAACCCGAACATCAAATCGGTCACTTGCCCGTTCACCGGCGAGGTCCTTGCCGCCGTTCCCGCGATTAAGCCCGACGTCACCTTCATCCATGCGCAGAAGGCCGACAGGAAAGGCAATGTGCTGGTCGAGGGCATTATCGGCATCCAGAAGGAGGCGGTTCTGGCGGCAAAGCGCGCCGTGGTGAGTGTCGAGGAAGTGGTCGACAGTTTCGACGATCTGCATCCCAATTTGACCGTGCTGCCGAACTGGACGATCGCCGCCATCGCCGTCGTGCCGGGCGGGTCGCACCCGTCCTACACGCATGGCTACTATGTTCGCGACAACGCCGCCTATCTCGAATGGGACGACATTGCCGCCGACCGCGACCGTTTCCAGGCGTGGATGCAGAAGAACGTCATCGACAAGAGCGCCGACGATTTCGCCGCCCGCGTCGAACATTTGAGGACAGCGGCATGAGCGAAGGTCAAAATCCTCTCGGTTTCACGCCCAACGAAATGATGACGATTGCCGCCAGCCGGGCGCTGAAGAACGACGATGTCTGCTTCGTCGGCATCGGTGCGCCATCGGCCGCCTGCAACGTCGCGCGGCTAACGCATGCGCCCGACATCACGCTGATCTACGAGAGCGGCACGATCGGCACCGCTCCGCAAGTGCTGCCGCTGTCGATCGGCGACGGCGAGCTGTGCGACACCGCGGTCACCACCGTCTCGGTGCCGGAGATGTTCCGCTACTGGCTGCAGGGCGGCCGCATCTCGATCGGCTTCCTCGGTGCTGCCCAACTTGACAAGTACGGCAACATCAACACCACGGTCATCGGCGACTATTTTGCGCCCAAGACCCGGCTTCCGGGCGGTGGCGGCGCGCCGGAGATCGCCACCTCGTCGAAGGAGGTCTACATCACCATGGCGCAGAGCAGGCGCGGCATGGTCGAGAAGATCGATTTCTTTACCTCCCTCGGCCATGGCGAGGGCGGCGATCATCGAAAACGTCTCGGCATCGACACCGCAGGCCCGACGCTGCTGATCACCGACCTCGCCATCTGGAAGCCGGATCCGGCAACCAAGGAATTCACGGTGGTGTCGCTGCATCCCGGCGTCTCCCGCGAGCAGGTGCAGGCGACCTGCGGCTGGACGGTGAAATTCACTGACGCGCTCAAGGAAACGCCGTCGCCGACCGAGCTCGAACTGAAGACGTTGCGCGACCTGCAGGCCCGTACCAAGGCCGCGCATGAAGGGACCGCGAAAGGGGAGGCTGCATAGATGGCCGAGGCCTATATCTGCGACTACATCCGCACGCCGATCGGCCGCTTTGGGGGGGCGTTGTCCTCGGTCCGCGCCGACGATCTCGGGGCGATACCCCTGAGGGCGCTAGTCGAGCGCAATCCTGGCATCGACTGGGCCGCGGTCGATGACGTCATCTATGGCTGCGCCAATCAGGCCGGCGAGGACAACCGCAATGTGGCGCGCATGGCGCTGCTGCTGGCCGGTCTGCCCAAGGAGATTTCGGGCTCGACCGTCAACCGTCTCTGTGGTTCGGGCATGGATGCCGTCGTCATCGCCGCGCGCGCCATCAAGGCGGGCGAGGCGGAGCTGATGATATCAGGCGGCGTCGAATCGATGAGCCGCGCCCCTTTCGTCATGCCCAAGGCGGAGACGGCCTTTTCGCGCACTGCCGAGATCTATGACACCACGATCGGCTGGCGTTTCGTCAACCCGCTGATGAAGAAGCAGTACGGCATCGATTCGATGCCGGAGACCGGCGAGAATGTGGCGGAAGAGTTCGCCGTCTCCCGCACTGACCAGGACGCCTTTGCCGTGCGCAGCCAGGACAAGGCGGTCGCCGCGCAAGCCAATGGCCGGCTGGCGAAGGAAATCACTCCCGTAACGATCCCGCAGCGCAAGGGCGATCCGGTGGTTGTCAGCAAGGATGAGCATCCTCGCGCGGGCACGACCATTGAAGCGCTGGCGAAACTGCCGACGCCGTTCCGGCAAGGCGGCACGGTCACGGCCGGCAACGCGTCGGGCGTCAATGACGGTGCCGCGGCGCTGATCGTCGCCTCGCAAGACGCCGTGAAGAAATACGGCCTGACGCCGATCGCCCGCATCCTCGGCGGTGCGGCTGCCGGCGTGGCGCCGCGCATCATGGGCATCGGCCCTGTGCCGGCGACGCAGAAGCTGTGCGCGCGGCTCGGTCTGAAGCCGGCAGACTTCGACGTCATCGAGCTCAACGAAGCCTTTGCTTCCCAAGGCATCGCCGTGCTCCGTCAACTCGGCATTGCCGAGGACGCGGCGCACGTCAACCCGAATGGCGGCGCCATTGCGCTCGGCCATCCGCTCGGCATGTCGGGTGCGCGCATATCAGGCACTGCGGCGCTGGAACTTCGCGAACGCGGCGGCCGCTATGCGCTCGCCACCATGTGCATCGGAGTCGGCCAGGGCATCGCCGTGGCGCTGGAAAGGGTGTGAGAGCCGCTGCCTTTCAGTACGGCAGGCCGACATAATTCTCGGCCAGCGCGGTCGATGCGGCCTCAGAATGCACGAGATAGTCGAGTTCGGCTTCCTGGATCCGCTGGCCGAATTCGCCGGTTTCGGGAAAGCGGTGCAGTATGGTCGTCATCCACCAGGAAAAGCGCACCGCCTTCCAGACCCGCGCCAACGCCTTGACCGAATAGGCTTCGATGCCGATGCGCGATTTCTCGGCATAGAACTCGCGCAAACCGGCAAACAAATAGCGCACGTCGCTGGCAGCGAGGTTGAGGCCCTTGGCTCCGGTCGGCGGCACGATGTGAGCGGCGTCGCCGACCAGGAAAAGCCGGCCGAAACGCAGCGGCTCGGCAACGAAGGAACGCAGCGGCGCGATCGATTTCTCGAAGGACGGCCCGGTAACCACAGCTGCCGCCGTTTGCGCCGGCAAGCGGCGGCGCAGTTCGTCCCAGAACCGGTCGTCCGGCCAGGCGTCGACATGATCGTCAAGCGGACATTGCACATAGTAGCGGCTGCGGTGCGTCGACCGCATCGAGCACAGCGCAAAACCCCGCTCATGATTGGCGTAGACCAACTCGCGGTCGGCAGGCGGCACTTCGGCCAGCACGCCCAGCCAGCCGAACGGATACTGCCGCTCGAAGGTCTTCAGCGCGCGCTCGGGTACTGACTTGCGGCTGATACCATGATAGCCGTCGCAGCCGGCGATGAAGTCGCAGTCGATGCGGTGGGTGACGCCGTCCCTTTCGTAAGTGACGAAAGGTGCACCGCCATCGAAATCGTGGAGCGCAACGTTCGATGCTTCGTAGACGGTGGCAAGCCCCGCCGCCTCGCGCCTGTCCATCAGGTCATGCGTCACTTCGGTCTGGCCATAGACGGTGACATGCCTGCCGCCGGTCAGCGCCGCCAGATCGATGCGGTGCAGTCGGCCACCGAAGGCAAGCGAGATGCCCGCATGCGAAAGTCCCTCGGCGTGCAGCCTTGCGGCGGCGCCCGCCTCCTCGAGCAGCTCGACGGTGCCTTGTTCGAGCACGCCGGCGCGCACGCGGCCAAGGACGTGGTCGCGGCTCGAACGCTCGAGGATGACTGTCTCCACGCCGATTCCGGCCAGAAGCTGTCCAAGCAGAAGGCCGGACGGTCCCGAACCGACAACGACGACCTGGGTGCGCATTAGCGTCCGAGACTTTCGATCTGCCCGGCCAGTTCGGCGGCGAGCCGCAGCGAGGCGGCCGTCGCCACAACCATCTGCGGCAGCAGAAGCCATTCGAGTGTCCAGGCCGCTCCCGACCTTTCCAGCTCGTGCACCACCGCCTGATGTATGCCGCAGAGCTGGGTGGCGTTGAAGCGGGCAAGCGCCACCAGGGCTTCTGCCTTCACCGGATTCTGCTTGTGCGGCATGGCGGACGAGCCGCCGCCACCCGAAAGCTCGATCTCCGCGCCGTCTTGCGCCATCAACGCAATGTCTTGCCCGAACTTGCCGAGACTGCCAGCCACCAACGACAGCCAGCTGGCAAAGTCGGCCAGCGTATCGCGTTGGCTATGCCATTGCGGCGCATCGCCAAGGCCGAGCCGAGCAGCAAGTGCGGCGCGCACTGCCTGCGCCTTGTCGCCCAATCTGTCCAGCGTACCGGCGGCACCGCCGAACTGCACCGCGAGCAGGCGCCCGGATTGCTCCGATAATCTTTCCTGGTGCCGTTGCAGCGGCGCCCGCCACGCAGTTACGCGATCTGACACCTGGATGGGGATCGCTGGCTGCATCCGTGTCATTCCGGTCAGCGCCCTGCCGCCGAAGCGCTGTTCGAGCGCTGCAAACCGCACGATGTTTTCGGTCAAGAGCAGACCGAGATGCTCGACGACCGGTTTCAGCCGAAGCACCAATGCCGTGTCGATGACATCCTGGCTGGTTGCCCCGAAATGAACGGAAGCGCCGTGCGGTTCGGCGACGGCCGCTCGAATCTGGCGTACCAGTTCCGGGACCATGACGCCGTCCTTCGCCACGCCTGCACGAAGCAAGGCTGTGTCTGGCCTGAACGAGGATAGCGTCGACACGATCGCCGCTGCCGCGTCCTTCGCGATGGCTCCGCTCTCGGCTTCCGCTTCCACCAACGCGCCCTCAAAGGCCAGCATCGCAGCGATTTCCGCTTCGACTGAAAAATGTCGCGCAGTCTCCTCGTCGCCGAGAAGGCTGGAAAGCAGCGGATGGTCGAAGGGCGATATGGTCATGTCAGCTGTCGAAGAAGACTGTCTCCTTGTCGCCCTGGAGATGGACGTCGAAGACGTAAGCGTCACCCTTGCGCTCGGCGATCAGCGTCGGCACCCGGACCCGGTGCTCGATGCGCGCGAGGATCGGGTCCTGCGCATTGGCCTTGGCCTCGTCGGCAAAAAACAGCCGGGTGTGCAAGCCGATATTGATGCCGCGCGCGACGATCCAGAGACTGATATGTGGCGCCATCAGGCGCCCGTCGCCGAACGGCACACAGCCAGGCTTGATCGTCTCGAACACGCACAGGCCCGTCTCCATGTCGCTCGGGCAGCGGCCCCAGCCGACAAAGTCCGGATCGGCCGTGCCGCGCAATTCGGCCGGTGAATTGTAAAGCCCGTCTGCATCCGCCTGCCAGATCTCGACCAGTGCGTCCTTGAGCGGCGTGCCGGTGCCGTCGAGCACCCGGATCTTGAGGCCGATCCGCTCACCCCTGGTCCGCTCGTTAACCATCGACGTGCCAAGGTCGCTCGGAATTACGCCACCGATGCCGCAGAAATTGGGTGTCAGCCCAATATGCACATAGGGTCCGGCGGTCTGCGATGGACTTTCCTTGAGCCGGTCGAGCGACTGCGTCATCAATTGCCCTCCAGCCTGTTTTCGAACAGCGACGAGCGTCGCCCGCGCAGCACGATGTCGAACTTGTAGGCGCGCGCATCCATCGGGACCGTCGCCTGCATGTCGAGCGCGGCGATCAGCGTTTTTATGGCTGCCTTGTCGGGAATGCCGCGCACGATCGGGCAGTGCCAGATCAGTGGGTCGCCTTCGAAATACATCTGTGTGATCAGCCGCTGCGCGAAGCCGCGGCCGAACACCGAGAAATGGATGTGCGAGGGCCGCCAGTCATTGGGCCCGTTCGGCCAGGGATAGGGCCCAGGTTTGACAGTGCGGAACGCATAGCCCCCGTCCTCGCCGGTGATGGTGCGGCCGCAGCCGCCGAAATTCGGGTCGAGCGCCGCCAGATAACCGTCCTTCTTGTGGCGATAGCGGCCACCGGCATTGGCCTGCCAGAATTCGAGCAGAACGCCGGGAACACCACGACGGCGCTCGTCGAGCACTCGTCCGTAGACGATGATGCGCTCGCCGATAGCGCTCTCGCCCGGCCTGGCGAAATTGTGGATCAGATCATTGTCGAGCGCGCCGAGCATGGCATGTCCGAACACCGGGCCGGTGATTTCCGACAGCGTGTTGTCGAACGACAGCAACGCCTTCTGCGGCGAGCGCAGCACCGATGTCTTGTAGTCCGGCGTCAGTGCGGGCGGGTGCCATGTCCGGTCGCGCTGGAAGAAGGCGCCGGTCTCCGGCGCGCGGTTCGATCCAAGATCAGCGGTCATCGGCACCTTCGCCTCCATCCATCTCCGATAATACGTCCTTGGCGATCTTGAAGGCGCGATTGGCCGCCGGCACGCCGGCATAGATCGCGACATGCAGGAACGCTTCGCAGATGTCGTCGCGCGTAGCACCAGTGTTGGCGGTGGCGCGCACATGCAGAGCGACCTCTTCGTCGTGGCCAAGGGCGGCCAGCAGCGCCAGGGTCACGATCGAGCGCTCGCGCTTCGTCCAGCCCGGGCGCGCCCACACGGTTCCCCATGCGGCCTCGGTGATCAGATGCTGGAACGGCCCGTCGAAATCGGTGGCGGCATCCTCGGCCCGGTCGACATGCGGATCGCCGAGCACGGAGCGCCTGACCGTCAGACCGGCTCGATATCTGGTTGCGTTGTCGGGAGCTTCATCCATGAGTTTGCTTTCCGGTGGGAAGTGACGCGACAAAATCGCGGATCAGGGCGGTCAGCGCCGCGGGCTGCTCGACGCAGGGGATGTGTCCGGCATCGCGGACGATCTCGAAGCGCGCACCGGGGATAAGGTCAGCCAGCGAGCGGACGAGATCGGGAGGCGTCGAACCGTCCTGGTCGCCGACGACGCAGAGCGTGGGGACGGCGATGCGCCGCGCGATGTCGGTGAAATCCGCGTCGCGAACCGCCGCGCATGTCCCGATGTAACCGGCGAGCGCTTGCCGGGTCAGCATGTTGCGACAGCCTGCAAGTTCGGCCGAGCGTGTGGAATGGAAGCCCGGGGTGAACCACACTTTGAGCACGTCTTCGGCGACAGCCTGGATGCCTTTTGCTTCGACCGTCGCGATGCGCGCGTTCCAACTGTCAGCGGTACCGATCTTGTGGGCCGTATCGCACAGGATCAGGGCGTCGACGATTTCGGGACGCCGGGTATACAGCCCCTGCGCGATCATGCCGCCGACCGACAGGCCGCAGAGCACGACGTTCTTGAAGCTGAAATGATCGATAAGGCCGGACAGGTCGTCGACGTGATCGTCGATCGAGCGGATGCCGCTGCCAATATCGGAGAGCCCATGACCGCGCTTGTCGTAAGCAAGCATGGGCATTTCGCCGCTCAAAGCAGACCAGACCTCCTCCCAGATCCGGAAGTCGGTACCAAGCGAATTGATGAACACGATCGGATGCGCACCGCCTGTCGCCGGCCCGTGGCGATGATGCAGCGTGACGCCGCCGATGCTGACGAATGGCACGATTTCGATCCTCCATCTTCACATTGCACTAGGTGTTTGGTTCGGTAAAATGATATTTTGCGGCATTTCATTAACTCATAGGTTATGAAAACCATGACCGAAGGCCGTATCCGGCTCCGACATCTCCAGGCATTCCTCGAAGTGGCGCGTCAACGCAGTGTGGCAAGGGCGGCGGACACTCTGCACGTCAGCCCGCCGGCAGTGACCAAGACGTTGCGTGAGTTGGAAGAGGCGCTCGGCGTCGCTATCGTCGAGCGCGATGGCCGCGGTATCCGAGTGACCCGGCTGGGCGAAATCTTCCTAGGTCATGCTGGCACGGCGATCACCGCGCTGAAGCGCGGGGTCGATTCCGTCAGGCAGGACGGGGCAATCAACCGCCACCCTGTCCGCATTGGCGCGCTGCCGACGGTGTCGGCACGCGTGATGCCGCTCGCCATGAACCTGTTCCTCAAGGAGGACACAGGTGCTGCCATCAAGATCGTCACTGGCGAGAATGCGGTGCTGCTCGAACAATTGCGCGCCGGCGCGCTCGATCTCGTCGTCGGGCGGCTTGCGGCGCCGGAAAACATGACGGGATTCTTCTTCGAGCATCTCTATTCCGAACAGGTGCTGTTCGTGGTGCGGGCGGGACACCCGCTGCTCCAGCCGGGCCAGGACGTGTTCGCGCGGCTCGACGAGTTCCCGGTGCTGATGCCGACGCGGGAATCGGTCATCCGTCCCTTCGTCGATCGCTTGTTCATCACCAATGGCATGACGGCGCCGGCAACGGAGATCGAAACCGTCTCGGATTCCTTCGGCCGCGCCTTCATGCGGCAAAGCAACGCCGTCTGGATCATTTCGGCCGGCGTCATCGCCAACGAGATCAGCAGCGGCGCGTTCGTCGCCTTGCCAGTGAACACCGTCGAAACCGAGGGACCGGTCGGCCTGACGATGCGTACTGACACAACCCCCTCACGGGCCTTCACCATCCTACTCCAGACCATCCGAGAGGCGGCCAGCCAAAGCGCCTGAGCCGGTGGGGGCGCGGTTTCAGCGCGGGTGACAGACCGGCGCGGTCCAGCAGCCTGCCAGGAAACCAGTAAGGCGGGATGGGAGCGCTGCGCGCTCCAGCGATAGTGACGGCGCAGCGGCAGCGGTGAGGAAGGCGCATCGTCAACGATATCCCGGCTGTCCTGATGACGGATTAGCGAGCCCGGCAAGTCCAGGCTGCGCTCTTAAGGAGAATGGGAAGCCGGGAGCCGAACGCCACTATGTGACCGAAGCCGGAAAGAAGAACGGCATCAGGGTCACGATTGGAGAATGGTTCAGAGCCGCAGGACAGGAAAAGCCTGTCCTGCGGACGGGTGAGATTTAACCGATCAGCCGCCAGGCCGATCAAAACACAACCGAACCCAGGGAAACAACCGGCAAAAGCGCCGATTCCGCCCTTGAGTTCTTTCATTGGAGACCCGTCATGGATGAAGCTGTCTCTGCAGCGGACGCCAACCGCACGTTCTCCCTCATCCTGCGCGGTGTTCGCGAAGGGCATAGCTATGTCGTCACAAGCCACGGCCGGCCTGTAGCGCGCATCGTTCCTGCTGGTGAGCATGTGAACGTCGCCAGTGGCACGCGGGCAGCTCTCTTGGCCCGGCTTGAGACGCAGGCTGTCGTGAATGTCGGTCGCTGGACGCGCGATGAGCTGTACGAGGATGAACGGTGAAGGTTGCGTCGCGCAGATCGTTACCAAGTTGCGCGCCCTGCCTGGGCACAGATTCTGGCCCGACGATATGAGCCTGGTCGGCTCAGGCGACATCGATGCTGCGAAAATCCTGACCCCGGCACAGATTACCGATACCTATCTTCTCGCGCTCGCTAAGGCGCATACTTCGACCGCAAGCTGTAGGCGGCGGCCGTGAAGGCCGAAGTCTGCACTGCATCTGATCCCCGCAAGGTAGAGACTGCAGATTATTCACTCATATTTTGAAGCGCGTCGTGCTTGACGATTTCGATGCTGCGCAGGTTGAGCAGGCGGATGACGCCCTTGTCCTTCAGCCGGGTGAAGACCCGCGATACGGTCTCGATGGTGAGGCCGAGATAGTCGCCGATATCCATGCGCGACATCGGTAGTTCGACCTGCCGCAATCCACCTTGCCGCTCCGCCATGTCGACCAGGAATGCGGCGACGCGTTCGATGGCGTTCTGGCGGCCGAGCACCAGGAGGTGTTCCTGAGCCCTTGTCAGTCCCTTGAGCGCCAGGGGCAGCAATTGATGCGACATGTCAGCCCCGGCGGCGAAGCGGAAGACGCGCACACCGGTGGCACTGATCGCTTCGGCGAAGAAATGATGCGTGGTGCCGGCTTCGAAGCCGAAGGTCTCTCCAGCCAGATGGAAGGCGCTTATCTGCCGGCGGCCGTCGGCAAGCAGGCGGTAGACGCGGACGGCGCCGAACTCGACCTGGTAGAAGGCGCCGGCCTTTTCGCCCTGGGCATAGATTTCGGCAGCGGCGGGAAAGAAGCTGACCGGTTGCAGCGGCGCGGTGTCGAATGCCGCCGGCTGGCTCGGCTGGGCGGCATGCGAGGGCAGGGCAATCCTCGAGGTCGTGTAGGCGTGCATGGCTGTTTTCCCAATTGGTCCGTGACACAGCAATCGCGCGGATCGGCGGATCGCGAAATTCGGTTATGTCCCTACGGGAAACTACCTAGACCTCGACCGGGCGGCCCCAGGGCCGCTGATATCGGCAGGGTGATATCCGGGGCCTTCGGCAAATATACGCGCGGTGGGTCCAGCGGTTCAGGATCATGCGAAATGGGTTTGACTCAAGACAAGGAAGGCAATCGAATTTTGAGCGAGACGTCGACTTCGCAAGAAGTGTCTGGCGACTGGCTCGCATGCCCGGCGTGCGCATGGTCGAAGACCGCATGACAATCGCCTGCTAATGTATTGGACACCAAAGGGAGGTGGATCGATGATCCGCCTCCGTTTGCAGTAGTGGGAAATGTCATGAAGGCGATGGTGCTCGAAAGCGTCGGCGCTCCTTTGAAGCCGGTCGACAGGCCTGATCCCATACCCGGTGCTGGTGAGATCAGGCTGAAGATCGAGGCATGCGCGGTCTGCCGGACCGACCTGCATGTCGTTGACGGTGATCTGCCTCATCCAAAACTGCCGCTCGTCCCAGGTCATGAAATTGTTGGCATCATTGATTTGGTTGGTGAAGGCGTCGCGCGGTCCCGGCTCGGTCGGAGAGTAGGGGTGCCTTGGCTTGGGCACACTTGCGGCAGCTGTCGCTATTGCGCCGCGGGCACTGAAAACCTGTGCGATCAGCCACTGTTCACCGGCTATACACGCGATGGCGGCTTCGCCAGCCATGTTGTCGCCGACGAACGTTTTGCCTTCGATCTGGATGCGGACGCCGATCCCATATCGCTGGCGCCGCTGCTGTGCGCCGGCCTCATCGGCTGGCGGTGCCTGAAGAAGGCCGGCAACGGCAAGCTGCTCGGGATCTATGGCTTCGGCGCTGCCGCACATATCGTCGCCCAGGTCGCGATCTGGCAAGGTCGTGAGATTTTCGCGTTCACGCGTCCAGGCGATAGAGAAGCTCAAGAATTTGCACGCTCGCTCGGCGCAAAGTGGGCCGGCGGCTCGGACGAACGTCCAGCCGAACTGCTCGACGTTGCGATCATCTTCGCTCCTGTCGGCGATCTGGTGCCGACTGCGCTGCGTGCTGTGCGCAAAGGCGGCCGGGTGGTGTGCGGTGGCATTCACATGAGCGACATACCGGCGATGCCCTATGGATTGCTTTGGGGGGAACGGGAATTGGTGTCGGTTGCAAACCTTACACGCCGCGACGCGGAAGAATTCTTTCCCATTGCCAAGCGTGCGCAGGTTCGCACGCACACAAAGGCCTATCCGCTGGAACAGGCCAATCAGGCGTTGGACGATCTACGCGCCGGCAGACTCAAAGGCGCCGCGGTCCTGGTCCCGTCATTGGGCACCTAATTCGGCATCGACCCCACCGAGACCATCGGCAAAAGCGCGAAGCTACAGTGACCTGATCTTCGCCGTCTTCGTCTGCGCATGGACTTCTCAAGGAGCCCCAACAAGCATCCTGATCAGACGCCGTTCGCGCCTGCACAGTGTCAATCGGCGTGCGGTCTCCGCCGCCCCGATCGGCACGATAAGCCATCGAAATCTAAGGTGGGTGGGGTCACGCTATGGTGCCGGCTCAAACCACTATAGTTCACGGCTTGCTTTCGGCTCGGTTCCTTCAAAACCCGGACCCTGAAAGCTCACAGCTAGCCGGCGCCACAGCAAGCTCACTTTCCCGCGGCGTCCTTGGCAATCTCGTCCAGCAGATCGTTCACATCGTCGCGCCCCATGCCGTCGGGCAGCCTGCGAAAGCCGATGGTCACTTCACCTGGCTTTTCCTCAGTTTCGTAGCCGAAAAGGATGTAGGGGCAGTAAGCGATGTTGCCGATGTCGGCCTCCATGGCCCTGCGTGAAATGACTGCGGAGCAGAACTGGATGAACTCGGCGTTGCGGTAAAGCGGCTTCGCGCCGCCGACGTCTTCGGAGGTCCGTTTCAGCATTTCGCCAATACGGCCTCGGTAGTCGACGACATAGCCGCGGTTGACGACGCCGTCCTCGAGGTCGCCCATGACGTCGGTGAATTCGGCGGACACCGTGTAGGTCGTGACATCCGCCTGTGCAGCAGCGGACACGAGCCCGAACCATGCCGATGCGAGGATCGTTGCTGATTGTAGAAAGCGTTTCATCGGCGTCCTCCCTGTCCGCCGGGCATTGTGCGCCGGCAGCCTTGTAATGCTAGCGTATGTCGCACAAATATGCAAAAATCTCTATGTATATCCCGCTGGCCAGGAATCGCGAAAAAATGTCCCCCATTGCGACCAATGCTCACGCTGTCGATCGTCGGAAGTTCCTGTCTGGTGTGGCAGCAGCTTTGCTCGCAGCGCCCCTGTCCGCTCTCGCAACCAGACGGTCTTCGGCCATCGGACACATTTCGCTGGGCGATGGCGACCTCACCGTGGTCAGCGACGGGTTCATGCAGCTTCCGGTCGGCTTCTCTTTCCCAGGCGCCCCACAAGATGATCTTAAGATGCTCCTGTCGGACGCCGGCCTGTCGGCGGACACCCTGAAAAACGATTGCAACATCACTTTGCTGCGGCGTGGCGACCGGCTTGCCATCTTCGACGTCGGCGCGGGTTCGAACTTTGTGCCCACCACGGGTAAACTGCTGAAGAACCTTGCCGAGACCGGCATTGAGCCAAAGGACGTCACCGATGTTATCTTCACGCACGCTCATCCGGACCATCTCTGGGGCCTCGTAGACGAGTTCGACGAACTGGTCTTCTCCAATGCCCGGTATCAGATCAGCGCGGGCGAGTGGGATTTCTGGTCTTCACCCAAGGCAGTGGAGGTCATGCCCGAGGATCGCAAAGCCTTCGCCGTCGGCGCTCGAAACAGGTTTGCTGCGATCGAAGACGTTGTCAGCTTCTTCAAGCCGGGCGACGAGATATTTCCGGGTGTGGAAGCGGTGGACACGCAGGGCCATACGCCGGGGCACGTCTCCTTCGCCGTGCACGGTGGCACCGAGCCGGTGCTGATTGTGGGCGACGCCATCGTCAATGTCGCGATATCACTTGCACGCCCTGACTGGCCGATGGCAAGCGACCAGGACCCGCAGGCAGGAGCAAGGACGCGTTCTTGGCTTCTGGACCGTATTGCGACAGAGAAGATGCGGCTGATCGCGTTTCATTTTCCGCATCCCGCCTCTGGCCTGATCGAGCGAAAGGACAACACCTATCGCTTCGTCCCGGCATGAACGCTACTCGGCGGGCTCGCGCCTGAATTCCCGGAATGCAGCAAAGGGCGAGCCCTCTATCAGGTAGGCAAGCCCCATCCGCGCGCCAATTCCAATCGAAACGAGAACCACCGGAGCCGAGATCGCCAACGCCGAGACGGCGCTCACGCCCTGCCCAATGGTGCAGCCCATCGCGAAAACGCCGCCCACACCCATGAGAAATCCTCCGGCCAGATGGCGGCCCAATTCCCGCGCGTCGTCGCAGGCCTCCCAGCGCACATCCTTTCGTCCAAAGGCACAGGCTGCTGCTCCAAGAACCACGCCGACCACAAGTCCGACACCGTAATCGGGGAATTCGCCGGTGAAGGTAATGAGCTGGAGGATGGTGTCGGCGACCGGCACGACGAAGGAACCGGCCTCGATTTGCACGGGCTCGAAGGCGTGACGCGCGGCATAGGTTGTGGCAGCCCAGCCGAATGCAATCGCTGCGCCGATGATCGTGCCGACCGCGATACTGCCCCATTTCGATCGATACCCCCCGTCGCGGAAGACCCACCAGAGCATGCCCAGTGCGACCAACAACGCTACGAGCCAACGGACGTCGGCTCCCACGGCGGCGGAGGCGATTGATGCAAGCGACTGGCCACCAATCCCCGACATGTCGATGCCGAGGCTGTCGACGATCGGCACCCGCGCTTGCGCGATCAGACCCTTCTGCGCCGCCAGCGCCGATACACCGAGCATCGAGAGCACCACAATCGAGCGCAGACTTCCGCCTCCGGTGCGGACAAGCGCACCAAAGCCGCATGTGCCGACTAATGCCATGCCAAAGCCGAAGGCGAGCCCACCGAGCACGTAGCCGGTCCAGACGAAATCCGACGCGAGATAGAAACTCGCGCCGATATCGGCGTAACCGGCGGCAGCCAGGATCTGCGTCAGGGCAAGGGCCACTGCCGCGGCCAAAACCCAGGTTCGCAGGCCAGCACTATCGCCCGCATACCAGTGGCGTTCCAGCGCCGACATGGTGCAGAAATGCTCCCGCCGCGCGAAATAGCCCATCACCGCCCCGGCGGCGAGCCCGGCGAGCGGCAAGAACCATGGCGAGGTCGCCAGTTCCATTGTCTCCTCCCTGGCGCAATAGCCTTCCAGCTACTCCACGCCGGTAACCGAAGCGGCGCGATCGCCGCGTTGCCCCGGACTCCTCACCGGAGCGCAAAACAGATCGTAAAGCGCCCCGATGACCGAAGCCACTTCACGGCTCGCTATCGAGTAATAAATGGCGCGACCGTCGCGGCGCGTGTTCACCAGACCATCTAATCGAAGCCTGGCGAGTTGCTGCGACACCGTCGCCTGCGGCATGCGCATGATGTCCTCGAGCTCCGAGACGGATCGCTCACCTTCTGCCAGCAGGCAAAGGATAAGAAGGCGGCTCTCATGCGACAACGCCTTGAGCAGATCGCTTGCCTTGCGGGCCTGCTCCAGCAGCTCGTTAAAATCGGCAGGCGATTGGCTTTCACTGAGTTTTGGAAGCATCATCTATCAATTCGTATTCTCTTGCGGCAGATTTGCGAGAAGCTCGCCGACACGATACCAGAAAAACACATCGCCTACATAGCCGCGCAGCCTGCCGACTTCCGTACCTTCATGAAGGAGCACGAAGGTCGGCGTGAAGCGTTCCCTGTGAATGCCCGCCAGGTCCTGTGGCCACGGTTCGGTAATGTCCACCCGGCGAAGCGGCGCTCGGCGCCCTTCGGCTGTCTTGGCCCACGCCGGCGCAATTTCGGCATCGAAACGGGCGCACCAGACGCAGCCCGGCTGCTCCATCATCAGCAACTCGGCGGCCTCGGCCTTGACAGTCACTCGCGCCAGCGCCATGGCGCCAATCGCGGCCGCGACAATGCGCGCCATGTTCGATCTCCAATCCATCATTTGCAATATATATAAAAATCTGAATATTACCAGCGGAGCGGTGGCCGGAGGATGGCGCCCTGTCAACGGCAGCGGTGGTGGGCTCGAAAATGCTGGATATCAGTCTCGGCGGCGCGTTCCTGGCGGGGCTTTTGTCCTTCGTGTCGCCCTGCGTGCTGCCGATCGTTCCCCCCTATCTTGCCTGGCTGGCGGGTGTCAGCTTCGAGCAGCTTCGCGCGGAACAGCCCAACGCGGCTCAGCGCCAGCGTGTCGTTTTCGCCGCGCTGACCTTCGTGCTCGGTTTCAGCACGGTTTTTGTCGCCCTTGGCGCGACAGCGAGCGTCATCGGCCGGGCGATCGCACAGTATTTTGACGTGCTGTCGGTCGTCGCCGGGGTCATCATCATACTTATGGGGCTGCATTTCCTTGGGGTTTTCCGTCTCGCGCTGCTCTATCGCGAGGCGCGGGTGCAGATTGTCCGCAGGCCAGCGGGATTTCTAGGCGCCTACGTCATCGGACTAGCCTTCGCTTTCGGCTGGACCCCTTGCGCTGGACCCGTGCTGGCGGCAATCCTTTTCGTGGCTGGATCGGAAGGAACGGCGGCGCAAGGCGCCCTTTTGCTCGCCCTCTACTCATCTGGAATCGGGCTTCCGTTCCTGCTGGCCGCGCTGTTTGCCAGCCGTTTCCTGAACTGGGCCGCCAGGCTCAAGCGGCACATGCGCAAGGTCGAGATGGCGATGGGAGCGCTATTGGTCGTTACCGGCGTGCTGTTCATAACAGGACAGATGTCGACGATGGCCTATTGGCTGCTCGAGACATTTCCGGCGTTCCAATCGGTAGGGTAGGAGGACAAAATGCTAAGGATCGTGCTTCTGTTTCTGGCACTTGGCTGGAACCCGGTGGCTGGCGCCGCGGAAATGGGCGACGACGGCCTTCACAAGGAGGACTGGTTTTCGATCACTTTCCGCGACGTCGCCGAGGACATTGTCGCCGCAAAGGGGGAGGGCAAGCGCCTCGTCATTATCTTCGAGCAGCGCGGGTGCATCTACTGCCGCGAAATGCACGAGAAGCTCCTCGCCGATCCCGAGGTGCGCGACTTCATCAAGGCGAATTTCAAGGTTGTCCAGTACAATATGTTCGGCGACGAGGAAGTGACCGATCTCGACGGCGAAATGCTCACGGAAAAGACTGCCGCACGCAAATGGGGGTACGTCTTCACGCCGACGATCGTGTTCCTGCCGGAAGAAGCGCCGCAGCACGTAAGCGTTCGCGACGCCGCCGTCGCCACGATGCCAGGCGCCTTCGGCAAATGGACCTTTCTCAACATGTTCCGCTGGGTGCACGAGAAGGGCTACCAAAAAGATGAGCATTTTCAGACCTATCACGCCCGCGTCATTCAGGAGATGCGGGCTGCGGGGCGCCTGGATGCAGAATGAATCGCGTTGTGCATCGCGACATATTCAAAAAATCATATTTTTCGATTGATCGCGAGCGAAACTGTGAGTAACAGTGCTCTCGGAGGCGGCCGGCTGATCGGCCGAATGAAGTGGAGGAACCGCAGGCATGAGGCTGACAGGGGTGGCAACCTTGGTCACGGCGGTCTGTTTCGGTTGGGCCGCCGAGGCCGCCGAAGTGGCACCGGATCAGGTTAAGTTCGAAGACAACATGGTTGCGGCCTCGCTCACCGATGCGCCGGGCAACCCGGAGGAGGGGGTCAAGGTGTTCGTCAATCGGGGCCTTGGCAATTGCCTTGCCTGTCATGTGGTCAAGTCGCTCAGCAAGGAACAGTTCCACGGAAACGTTGCGCCGGCCCTCGATGGCGCAGCGAGCCGCTGGAAGATGGAAGAGCTTAGGGCCATCGTCGCGGATTCAAAGAAGGTCTTCGGCGAGCAGACCGTCATGCCCGGGTTCTACTCGTTGGAAATCGGGGACAATGTACGCAAGGATCTGGTGGGCAAGCCCATCCTGACCGCGCAACAGGTCGAGGACGTCGTCGCCTACCTGGCGACACTCAAGGAATAGCTCCGGCTAAGTTTAGGAGACATCGATGAAACTCGATAGAAGACAGGCTCTTGTGTTGACCGGCAGCGCCGCGTTCATCGCAATGGCGGGACTTGGCGTAGGCCCTGCGGCCGCCGCTGCGGAAGATACCGAGAAAAAGATCATGGATTTCACCGGCGGCAAGGCGCCCGAGTCAGGCAAGATCTCCCTGACCGCACCGGAAATCGCCGAGAACGGCAACACTGTTCCCATCACGGTCGAGGTGGAGAGCGCCATGACCGGTGATGACATGGTTCAGTCGGTTCTTATCCTTGCCGACGGAAATCCCAACCCGGAAGTCGCAACGTTCAATTTTACCGCACTGAGTGGGACCGCGGCTGCCACCACCCGCATGCGCCTTGCCAAGACGCAGAGTGTGATCGCCGTCGCCAAGATGGCGGACGGTTCCGTGTTCATGGACAAGAAGGAAGTCAAGGTCACCATCGGCGGCTGCGGCGGCTGAGGTCACGAGGAGTGTAAGAACATGGCAACATCAAAGCCACGCGTCAAAGTTCCAAAGACGGCAAGTGCCGGCGAGACGGTCGTCATCAAGACGCTGATCAGCCACGAAATGGAGTCTGGCCAGCGCAAGGACAAGGACGGCAACGTCATTCCGCGCAAGATCATCAACAGGTTCACCTGCGAGTTCAACGGCCAGCCGGTGTTCTCTTGCGATATCGATCCGGCGATCTCGGCCAACCCCTATTTCGAGTTCAGCGCCAAGGTGCCGGAGAGCGGGACGTTCAAGTTCACCTGGGTGGACGACGACGGCTCGACCTACACCGACGAGCAGAAGATCGAAGTGAAGTGATCGGGGCGGCGGGGGGAGCGCCACCGATTCCGCAATAAAGGTGGGAGGAGGCAGGTCTTGAAAAGAATTGTTTTGGCGGCTTTGGCAGCCGTGGCGGCGATGTCCGGTTCTGCTTTCACCGCGGCGGCGGACCCCGTCGACGACAAGCTGGTGATAGACGACAAGGAGATGATCATCCGGGCGCCTGCGCCGGAAGGGCACCCCTTCGAGGAAGTGATGTCTGGCTGGCTCTTCCGCGAAGCGGAAACACGCGCCACCGAGGCGGATTCCTTTGCCAACCCCGGCATGCTTGCAGTGGAGCAGGGTGAGGAGATCTGGAATACCGTGGAAGGGTCGGCGGGCAAGTCCTGCGCTTCCTGCCACAACGATGCTGCCGAGAGCATGAAGTCGGCCGGAGCGAGCTTTCCGAAATGGGATCCGGACTCGAAGAAGCCGATCAATGTCGAGCTGCAGATCGACAAATGCCGGGTCAAGAACATGGGCGCCGAGCCCTATAAGTTCGATGCGCCCGAGCAGGTGGCGCTTACCACATACATCAAGCATCAGTCGTTGGGCCAGCCGGTGAAGCTCGACCTGGCCTCAGGCGAGATGCAAAGTTGGTTCGACAAGGGCAAGGACAATTACTACAACCGAACTGGCCAGCTGAATTTCTCGTGCTCGTCTTGCCACGAGGCGAGCATGGGGAAGTACATTCGCGCCGATCATCTGAGCCAGGGACAGGCCAACGGCTTTCCGACCTACCGCTTCAATACGGGCGGTATGGTCTCGCTACACAACCGGTTCCGCGGCTGTATCCGAGATACGCGCGCTGAAATGCCGAAGGCCTTTTCCGATGAGCTGATGGCGCTGGAAGTCTATGTGACCTGGCGCGGCACCGGCCTGTCCGTCGAGACCCCAGCTGTAAGGCAGTAAATCTTTGCGGTGCCTTCGGGTACCGCCTGCACCCGAAACGGTGTTCGGATCCGGCTCTCGAGGCGCGGCGGCACCCTTGCGTATTGGAGGTAGGCATATGCTTTCCCGTCGCGAATTTCTTATGGCTACCGCCGCCCTGTCGGCAATTACCGGTCCGGGACTGGTCGGCAAATGGTCCCGCGCGGCAGCGCAGCAGGCGTTGAGCGAAGACGTCCTGCTCGAGTTCGAGCCGTTCGGCAATCTGACGCTGGTCCACATCACCGACATCCATGCGCAACTGATGCCGGTCTATTTCCGCGAGCCTTCAATCAATTTGGGCGCTGGCGCGGCAGCGGGCCTGCCGCCACATGTCAGCGGGTCCGATTTCCTCAAGCTCTATAAAATCGAGCCGGGATCGCCCCACGCTTATACGCTGACGTCGGAGGATTTTGCCGCCCTTGCCAAGACCTACGGCAAGATGGGTGGCCTCGACCGGATCGCGACGATCATCAAGCGCATCCGCTCAGCGCGCGGCGATAACATGCTGCTGCTGGACGGCGGCGACACCTGGCAAGGCAGCTATACCTCGCTTAAGACCAAAGGCCAGGACATGGTCGATGCGTTCAACGCGCTCGCACCCGACGCCATGACCGGCCACTGGGAATTCACCTATGGCGCCGATCGCGTGCAGGAGATCATTGAGGGGCTTTCCTTTCCGTTCCTCGGCGGCAACATCTACGATGCCGAATGGAACGAACCGGCGTTCGACGCCTACAAAATGTTCGAAAAAGGCGGAGTGAAGATCGCCGTCCTTGGCCAGGCCTTTCCGTATACGCCCATCGCCAATCCGCGCTGGATGTTCCCCAACTGGTCATTCGGCATCCGTGAAGAAGATGTTGCCAAGAACGTCGAGTCGGCTCGCGCCGAAGGTGCGGAATTGGTGGTTCTACTCTCACACAATGGCTTCGATGTCGACCGCGCGATGGCATCCCGCATTGAGGGGATCGATGTCATCTTAACTGGTCATACACACGACGCACTTCCCGAGCCGGTTCTGGTTGGTAAGACGCTGCTGATCGCCTCGGGCTCTCACGGTAAGTTCTTGTCACGGCTTGATCTGGACGTCCGTGGTGGTGAGGTGAAGGGCTTCCGCCACCGGCTGATTCCGGTATTCTCCGACGTGATCACGCCCGATGCCGACATGACCAAGCTCGTGGCCGATCTGCGGGCGCCTTACGAGGCGGAGCTGAAGCGGGAACTGGCAACGACGCAAGGGCTGCTCTACCGCCGCGGCAACTTCAACGGCACATTCGATGATCTGATCTGTCAGGCGCTGCTTGAAGTGCGGGAAGCTGACATCGCGCTCTCCCCCGGCTTCAGGTGGGGCACCTCGGTGCTGCCGGGACAGGCGATTACAGTGGAGGATCTACACAACGCCTGCGCGATGACCTACCCTGCAGCCTATCGCTCGACGATGACGGGGCAGATGCTCAAGGACATCCTCGAGGACGTTGCTGACAACCTGTTCAACAAGGACCCCTATTACCAGCAGGGTGGCGACATGGTTCGCGTCGGCGGCATGGGCTACGCCATTGATCCCGAAGGCGCCATGGGGTCGCGTGTCTCGAAGATGACGCTGCTGAAGACGGGCGAGGCGATCGATTCTGCCAAGGAATATGCCGTCGCCGGTTGGGCTTCGGTGAATGAGGCCACTGAAGGGCCGCCGATCTGGGAGGTCGTCGAAACCTATCTGACGAGCCACAAGGTGGTAACGCCGGAAGAGAACCGTTCCGTTGAAATCATCGGCTAGGCAATAAGGTGCACTGTCCGGTTGCATGCCGGGGCATGCCCTGATACATAGAAAAATTCATATATATCTACCAATGCGGTTCGCGGAGGAACGCATGACAGACCGAACGGAATCTCAAGCCTCGTCGCGGAGGCAATTCCTCAAATCCAGCCTGCTGGGCGGGGTAGCGATTGCGGGGGCGGCAGCGAGCGGTCGTGCCGCGGCAGCGGGCGAGCCGCTAATCACCGAAGTTCAGGAGTGGAACCAGTACCCAGGAGAGGGCGTAGGCACGCGACCGTACGGCCAGCCGTCGCAGTTCGAGCAGCACGTCGTGCGCAAGACAGTTCCCTGGCTCACCGCCGATGCGATCTCCTCCGTCAGCTTCACTCCGCTTCACGAGCTTGACGGTATCATCACACCCAGCGGCCTTTGTTTCGAGCGGCATCACGGCGGTATCGCCGAGATCAATTCGACCGATCATCGCCTGATGATCAATGGTCTGGTTGAGAAGCAGCTGGTCTTCACCATGGCCGACCTAAAGCGCTTCCCACGGGAAAACCGTGTCTACTTCCTCGAATGCGCCGCCAACTCCGGCATGGAATGGCGCGGGGCCCAGCTCAACGGCGTCCAGTTCACGCATGGCATGCTCCACTGCGTGATGCACACGGGCGTGAGGCTGAAGCATCTGCTTGATGAAGCGGGCCTGCGAACCTCCGGAAAGTGGATCCTCGCGGAAGGCGCCGACGCCTCGGCGATGACACGGTCAATTCCGATCGAGAAAGCTCTCGACGACTGCATCGTCGCTTTCGCAATGAACGGTGAGGCGCTTCGGCCGGAACAGGGTTATCCGCTGCGTCTCGTCGTTCCTGGCTGGGAAGGCAATATGTGGGTCAAATGGCTGCGCCGCCTCGAAGTCGGCGATCAGCCTTGGCAGCAGCGCGAAGAGACGTCGAAGTACACCGATCTCCTGCCGAACGGAAAGGCACGCCGCTTCACCTTCTCCATGGACGTGAAATCGGTGATCACCAATCCCAGCCCCCAGTCACCGATCACGCACGGCAAGGGTCACACGGTGCTTACCGGACTTGCCTGGTCGGGAGCTGGCGCTATCAGCCGGGTCGACATCTCAATTGACGGCGGTCGCAACTGGAAGACGGCGCGTCTCGATGGACCGAGTTTCTCCAAGGCGCTGCACCGCTTCTACCATGAGTTCGATTGGGACGGCTCCGAACTCTTCCTGCAGTCGCGCGCGATGGATGATCAAGGCTTCATCCAGCCCACCAAGGATGAGCTGCGGTCCGTGCGTGGTGCGAACTCGATCTATCACAACAATGGGATCCAGACCTGGCATGTCGGAAAAGACGGAGTGGTCGAGAATGTCGAAATATCGTGAGGTTCTCGCCGCCGGCCTGCTTGGCCTTCTGGCATCGGCTGGTTCCGCCTCGCCGCAAGATGCGGCTGCTGGTGAAAAGGTTTTTGCCAAATGCAAAGCATGTCACGCAGTCGGTGGCGGCGCTAAACATCGCGTAGGCCCACATCTGAACGGTCTCATCGGCCGCACTGCGGGCACTGCGGAGGGTTTTAGGTACTCGCCGGCGATGATGAAGGCGGGCGAGGGGGGCCTCGTCTGGAGCGAAGGAACGCTCAAGCCCTATCTCGTCGACCCAAAAAAGATCGTCAAAGGTACCAAGATGGCCTTCGCCGGCCTGAAGCAAGACGCCGATGTGGCGAATGTGATCGCCTATCTCGCGTCCTTCTCGCAGGGCGGAGCCGAAAAGAAGGCGCAAGCCGCTCCCGCTGCCGCGCAGCCGCCCTCGCAGGAAAAGACCGCATCCACCAAACCCATGGTACCGGCTCCGGCGCAACAGCCGGGTGTCGCGGTCGAACCGGCGGAGCAGACAATTGAACAAGTGTCCTCTTCATCGGCCGAGCAGCCCGTCGCGGCAGCGGCGAAGAGCGCTGGGGCGCAACCGTCGCAAGCCGTTGGCGATGGCGTTGTCCTAAAGCTCGGCCGCACGGCGACCGAGGACGAAATCGCCGCATGGGACATCGATGTCCGTCCTGACGGCGTCGGCCTGCCCGTCGGGCATGGGACGGTCAGCCAAGGCGAACAGATATTCGACGAGAAGTGCGCGTCCTGCCACGGCGACTTCGGCGAAGCCGTCGGGCGCTGGCCGGTTCTTGCCGGTGGCCAAGGCACGCTGCAGAACGACAGGCCGGAGAAAACAATCGGCTCCTACTGGCCGTATCTTTCGACGGTCTATGACTATGTTCGGCGGGCAATGCCGTTCACCAACCCACGCTCGTTGTCGAACGACGAGGTCTACGCGCTTACTGCTTATGTCCTGTACCTGAACGATGTCGTGCAAGACGACACGTTCGAGCTCTCGAATGAGAACTTCACGGCTGTGCGTCTTCCCAATGAGGCGAATTTTACCCAGGATGATCGCCTGTCAGAGCCGCACTATGCCAACAGGAGAGACCCTTGCATGTCGAGTTGCGTCCCTGGCAAGGCGCAGATCACCACGCATGCGGCCGTACTTGACGTCACGCCGGAGGATGCCGGGACGGACGACAGCGAAGCGCCCGCCGCCGGCATAGAATGACCGGCCTTGGCGCCAGGAAACGTCACTCGGCCGGAACGAAGGGTGTGCTTTCGCGCGCTTCACGCCCGCCGTCAATAACTCGGTCGGCGACAGCTGCGGCAACTACCATTGACAGAATCGCAACGAGCGGGGTTACGGCAAGCACGGAACCGCCGGTAAATCCCGCGCCGATCGTGCACCCCGCGGCGAGGATACCGCCGAATCCCATGAGTGTGGAACCGGCGGCATAGCGAAGGATGGACGGAGTTCCCGGTTCCGAGAAGGTGGCGATCCGGAATTGCCGGGTGAACACCGACGCAAGCAAAGCGCCGACGACTGCTCCCAAAAGAAGACCCTGGTCCATACCCAGGCCGCCTTCGCTACCGAACCAGAACGAAGAGGTTGTCGCGAGCGGCCTTATGAAGGAGAGGCTTTCTGCTTGGATCGGCTCAAATACCTGTGTTGAAAGCTGATAAGTGAAATACCAGCCTGCGGCTACCGTCGCTCCGACGCCGATTCCGCCGGCCAGCCGCCAAACCGGCGTTCTCGTCCACATCGCTTGTACCAAGGCGGCCAAGAAGGCTAGGCCGCCGACAATTACTCCCGCGGACTGACTGAGCCCAAGATGGGCCAAGAGCTCGTTTCCGCCGATATCGGCCGTGTTGACAATCCCACTGACGCCTTCGCGCACGGGAACGAGAAATCCGCTGTAAGTTGCCAGGCCGACAGCCGCGATAACGACGACGCAGAAGAAGGCGCGAAGGTTGCCCGACGCGCTCAGGACCAGCAGTCGCGATACACATCCGCGCGCCAGCACCATGCCGACACCGAAAAGCAGACCGCCGACAGCCGCACCGGAAAGGCTCTGAGGCGTGGCGAAAAACCGCGTCTCGGCCACGTCAACGAGTCCGTAGTAACTCGAAAGCTGGACTGCGAGCAATGCTGTTGCCAGACCCGCCAGCCAAGTGGCCAGCGCTACACCGTCGCGCTTTTGCGTCAGGTCCAGAACAGCCGATCGGGTGCAAAAGCTGCTGCGTTGCGCAAGGAAACCGAACGTCATCCCCAGCAACGCTCCGCCTGCAACGGCGGTGCCGGGCTCGCCCACCGCATCGATGAGGGGCACAAGATCCATCCAAAATACCTCGGCCAGTTCTCACGGATTTTACCGACACACGCCTTCCCCCGCCTGGTCAGCGGTTCCATGCTTCTGGCGAGCCAAGCAAAACCTTGCCTTCGCAGCGCGAACACGAAGAAAGGTATTCCTTTGAGGTAGCGATCGAGGATTGGCCAATAGTCCTGTCGGAATCCAGTTGGCGGAAAGGCCTCAGATGCGCTTTACTGCCTCGGCCAGCATATCGCGGACCTGGCCCGCGACGCGGGTGAGTTCCTGGTTGTCGATCGCGGCCATGGAAGCCACGGGGTCGATAGCGCTCACCTCCACCGCATCCGAGACTTGTCGGACGATGACGTTGCAGGGCAGCATGGCTCCCACTCGCGGTTCCATTGCAATGGCCTGATGGGCCATCTTCGGATTGCAGGCGCCCAATATGAGATAGGGATCCATGTCGACGTCTAGCTTCTTCTTCATTGTCGCCTTTACGTCGATTTCAGTCAGCACGCCGAAACCCTGATCCGCCAGCGCCGCGCGGGTCCTGTCGACGACGTCATCGAAGCTGGCGCTGTCGAACTTGCGGTTGATGGTGTAAGTCATGGAAACTCCTGTTTTACCGATCAACGACAGGATGCGGAAAGCGTTCCCAAGGTGTGTAGGAACGCTCACAGCGTCGCTATTATGTTCGAGCTTGCTGTGACCTGATCCTCGCCGTCTTCGTCTGCGGATCGCAATAGATGCCGTAGAGCGTCTGCAGGATACGCTCGACCTCGACCGAAGCCAGCCGATAGTAAACCTGCTGGGCATCGCGACGGGTATCGACCAGCTTCAGCGCCCGCAGCTTCGCCAATTGCTGCGAGAGCGCCGACTGGTTCATCGCGACCAGTTCCGCCAGTTCGTTGACACTCGTCTCGCCTTCCAGCAGATGGCACAGGATCATCAGGCGCTTCTCGTTGGCCATCGCCGCGAGCAGTTCGGACGCTTCGCGCGCCATCTCGTCCAATTCAGTGAGTTTTATATTGCGCATATGAACACATTATCATATTAAGAGTTACAAACAATATTAGTGTGACGCTGGCGCCTGTCAAGCCGATGGATCGATACCGCACGGCAGATCCAGGCAGCACGCTTGTTTGACACGCGTCAATTCGCAGCCGGCCGGATTGGCGCAGGATTGGACAAGGCGGCGTTGGAAACAGGAGTGTCGGCTTCGCGTTGCAAACGACGCCGCAAAGGAGGAAAGAGCATGGCGCATGTAGTCGTCTTGGGTGCCGGACTGGGAGGCACCATCATGGCCTATGAGCTTCGCGACGAGTTGGCGAAGGAACATAAGATTTCGGTCGTCAACAACGGCAGCCACTACTCGTTCGTGCCATCCAATCCCTGGGTTGCCGTCGGCTGGCGCGAAAAAGAGGCGGTCGAAGTCGACCTCGCTCCCGTCTTGGCGCGCCGCGGCATTGCATTTCATCCGCAAGGAGCCAGGCGCATTCATCCGGGCGATCGCGCCATCGAACTCAATGACGGGGGTAGGGTGTCATACGACTATCTGGTGATCGCGACGGGCCCCGAACTCGCCTTCGACGAGATCGACGGCCTCGGCCCGGAGCACAACACGCAATCGGTCTGCCATATCGATCACGCCCTCAAGGCGAAGGCGGCCTTCGACGCGCTCGTTGCCAAGCCGGGCCCGGTCGTCATCGGCGCGGTCCAGGGCGCTTCATGCTTCGGGCCGGCCTACGAATTCACCTTCATCCTCGACAAGGCGCTGCGTGACGCCAAGGTGCGTGATCGCGTTCCCATGACCTTCGTCACCTCGGAACCCTATATCGGTCATCTCGGTCTCGACGGCGTCGGCGACACCAAGGGCCTGCTCGAGAGCGAGATGCGCCAGCACCACATCAAGTGGATCTGCAACGCCAAGGTCGACAAGGTCGAGCCGGGCAAGATGTTCGTGTCGGAGATCGCAGAAGACGGTTCGGTCAAGCAGGCGCACGAACTGCCGCAAGTCTATGCGATGATGCTGCCGGCATTCCGCGGCGTGGAGGCGGTGCGCGCCATCGAAGGCCTCACCAACCCGCGCGGCTTCATCCTCGTCGACAAGCACCAGCGCAATCCTGCCTTCCCCGAGATATTCGCGGTTGGCGTCTGCGTCGCCATTCCGCCTGTCGGCAAGACGCCGGTTCCGGTGGGCGTCCCGAAGACCGGCTTCATGATCGAATCCATGGTCACGGCGACGGCCCGCAACATCGGCCGGCTGGTGAAGGGGATGCAACCCGACGCACAGGGAACATGGAACGCGGTCTGCCTCGCCGATTTCGGCGATTCCGGCGTTGCCTTCGTGGCGCAGCCGCAAATTCCGCCGCGCAACGTCAACTGGTCATCCTCCGGCAAATGGGTGCACACCGCCAAGGTCGGTTTCGAGAAGTATTTCCTCCACAAGATTAGGTCAGGAAAGTCCGAGCCCTTCTATGAACGCCTGGCGCTGCAGGTGCTCGGCATCGACAAGCTCAAGGAAATCAAGATCGAGGCGGACACGGGCGCGCCCGGTGCCTGATGATCGAGACCAGCAGGCGCAGCCGGCTTTTCGCTTAACGGTGACGGGCGGGGCTGGAACGGCCGGCAGCGGCGGACGACGAAATCGATACCGCCTCTTGCGGCGAGCGGAAGCATTATTATATTTAGATATGATCATATACAAATGGAGATGACAATGTCACTTGACCGTTCCGTTCTTGCGTTCGCAGGCTTCATGGTACTGCTGTCCGTCGTGCTCACCGTCTGGGTTTCGCCGCTGTTTGTCTGGCTGACGGTCTTCGTCGGACTCAACATGCTGCAGTCAGCGTTCACCGGCTTCTGCCCGGCGGCGATGATCTTCCGCAAGCTCGGCATCAAGCCGGGATGCGCATTCTAGGAGCAGCAGAATGCGCACGTTCCTCTTCCTCGGCGCGCTGCTGGCGTGCTCACCGGCCTTGGCCGGCACGCTCACGCTCGCACCGACGACGGTGACCGAATGGAAGGCGGTCTATGGCCGGGTCGAGGCGCGCAACACCATTCCGGCGCGCGCGCGCATCGGCGGCCTCATCGTCGATCTGGCCGTCACCGAAGGCGATCTGGTCAAGGCGGGCGAGAAGATCGCGACTGTCCAGGACGACAAGATCGCCTTTCAGGTCGCGGCGCTGGACGCTCAGCTTCGCGCCCTGCAGGCGCAGCTGGCGACAGCGCAGTCGGAACTCGCCCGCGGCCAGACGCTGGTCGGCAGGGGCGTCGTGACCGTGCAGCGGGTCGATCAGCTCAGGACCGAAGTCGACGTCGCGCGCAACCAGCTTGCCGCGACCGAGGCGCAGCGTTCGGTGATCGTGCAGCAGGGAGCCGAAGGAGATGTTTTCGCGCCCGGCGACGGACGCGTGCTGACCGTGCCGGTCACGCGCGGCGCCGTGGTGATGGCCGGTGAGGTGGTGGCGACCATCGGCGGTGGCGGTGTGTTCCTGCGGCTGGCCGTTCCGGAGCGGTATGCGGCGACACTGAAGCAGGATGCGGCCATCCGCATCAATGCCAATGGCACGGAACTGGCCGGCCGCCTCGCCAAGATCTATCCGCAGATCGACAATGGCCGCGTCATCGCCGATGTCGAGGTCGACAATCTCGATACAGATTTCATCGACGCCCGGGTGCTGGTCCAATTGCCGGTGGCTGAACGTTCGGCACTGCTGGTGCCTGCAGCGGCGATCGAGACCCGATCGGGGATAGATTTCGTCCGCACTGTTGCCGCCGGCGTTGAAGCCGAGCGGGCAGTGGTCACTGGCGAACGGATGGCGCGCGCCAACGGCGACTATGTCGAGATCCTGACCGGTCTCGCACCCGGCGATGTCGTGGTCACGCCATGAAAGGTCCTGCTGCCTTCAAAGGTCCTGCTACCTTCGGTATTGCGGGCGGACTGACCCGGGCGTTCATCGCCTCGCCGCTCACGCCGCTGTTTCTGGTTGCCGCCTTCGCCTTCGGGCTGGTGGCTCTGCTCACGCTGCCGCGCGAGGAAGAGCCGCAGATATCGGTGCCGATGGTCGACATCTTCGTCCGGGCCGACGGCCTGAAGGCCGAGGATGCCGTCAAGCTGGTTACCGAACCGCTGGAGACGATCGTCAAGGGCATAGACGGTGTCGAGCACGTCTATTCGCAAAGCCGCGACGACCAGGTGATGGTCACCGCTCGCTTTGTCGTCGGCACGTCGTCGGACGCCGCGGTGCTGCGCGTCCACGACAAGGTCCGCGCCAATATGGACCGCATTCCCGTCGGCGTGCCCGAGCCGCTGATCGTCGGACGCGGCATCGACGATGTCGCGATCGTCACGCTGACGCTGTCACCAAAACCGGAAACAGCTGGCCGCCTGACGGCGAACGACCTGACCCGCATCGCGCGCGAGCTGCGCACCGAGATCGCCAAGATCGACAATGTCGGGCTGACCTATCTGGTCGGCGACACCGGAGAGATCATCCGCGTTGCGCCGAACCCGGAAAAGCTTGCTCTCTACGGCGTGACACTGCAGCAGCTTGCGGCAAAGGCTTCCGGTGCGAACAAGGCCTTTCCGGTGGGGCGCGTGCGCAATACGGGCGAGCAGATCGACATCGTGGCGGGCGAGACATTGGGCTCGCCGGACCAGATCGGCAACCTGCTGCTGACCTCGCGCGACAGCCGCCCTGTCTACGTCCGCGACGTGGCCGATGTCGCCTTTGCGACCGATACCAGCGACGTGCTTGTCTCGACGCTTACAAGGTCCGCGACGGGGGTGACGCGCGTGCCGTCGGTGACCGTCGCCGTCGCCAAACGCGCCGGTTCCAACGCGGTGTCGGTCGCCGAGGCGATCCTGCACCGGGTCGAGATGCTGAAAGGCAGCCTGATCCCCGGCGACCTGTCGGTCGAGGTCACGCGGGACTACGGCGAGACGGCGAACGAGAAGGCCAACGAGCTGCTCTATCATCTCGGGCTGGCGACGATCTCGATCATTGTTCTGGTCTGGGTCGCCATAGGCCGGCGCGAGGCCATGGTGGTCGCCATCGTCATTCCCGTCACCATCCTGCTCACGCTGTTTGCCTCTCGCGTCATGGGCTATACGCTGAACCGCGTCTCGCTGTTCGCGCTGATCTTTTCCATCGGCATCCTCGTCGACGATGCGATCGTGGTGATCGAGAACATCTCCAGGCACTGGGCAATGGGTGACGGACGCGATCGACGGCAAGCGGCGATCGAGGCGGTGGCGGAAGTCGGCAACCCGACGATCGTCGCCACTTTGACCGTGGTCGCCGCGCTGCTGCCGATGCTGTTCGTCTCGGGAATGATGGGTCCCTATATGAGCCCGATCCCGGCCAATGCGTCGGCGGCGATGATCTTTTCCTTCTTCGTCGCGGTGATGGTGACGCCGTGGCTGATGCTGAAGTTCGCCGGACGGGCGCAGGCGCATGCCCATGCGGATCAAGCCGGCGGTGGCATGCTGGGCCGCGTCTACACCGCCGTCGCCCGGCCCATACTGTCGTCGAAGACGGCGAGTTGGGCATTCCTGCTTGCGATCGGCGTGCTCACGCTTGGCTCGCTGGCCCTGTTCTACACCCAGGATGTCACGGTCAAACTGCTGCCCTTCGACAACAAGTCCGAACTCTCGGTGACCATCGACCTGCCGGAAGGATCTTCCGTCGAGGCGACCGACGCGGTGGCGCAGGCGGTCGCCAGCAAGGTTCTCGAGCTGAGCGAGGTGCGATCGGTCCAGACGCATGCCGGAACCGCGGCGCCCTTCAATTTCAACGGGCTTGTGCGACACTCCTTCCTGCGCAGCGAGCCGCAGCAGGGCGATGTTGCGCTCAATCTTTCGCCGAAATCGGAACGCACCCGTTCGAGCCACGATATCGCGCTGGACATTCGCCAACGCATCGCATCGATCGCCGTTCCCGCCGGCACCAGCCTGAAGGTCGTCGAGCCGCCACCGGGGCCGCCCGTGATGGCCACACTGCTGGCCGAGATCTACGGGCCTGATGGCGAGACGCGACGCCAGGTTGCCGCAAAGGTCGAAGCGGCGTTCCGTTCGGTTCCGTTCATCGTCGATGTCGACAATTCCTATGGACAGCCGGCACGCCGGCTGCGCACCACGATTTCCACCGACGATGCCGAGTTCTTCCATGTCGAGGAAAGCGACGTGTTCAACACGATCGCCATCCTTAATGGTGGCGAGACCGTCGGCTATTCGCATCGCGGCGGCGGTCGCCAGCCGATACCGATCCGCATCGAGCGGCCGAAAGGCGAGAGGACGCTGGACGAGCGGTTCCTGACCACGCCCATTCCGGCAAATGTGCTCCCCGGCGACCGCGGCGTGGTCGAACTGGGGGATGTCGTGCGGGTCGCCGAGGAACGCGCCTCCTTTCTGGTGTTCCGCCACAATGGCCGCGCCGCCGAAATGGTGACGGCCGAACTTGCCGGCAGCTTCGAGGCGCCGCTCTATGGGATGCTTGCTGTCAGCCAGGCAATCGACGCGCAGGACTGGACAGGATTGCAGAAGCCTTCGATCTTGCTGCATGGCCAGCCGGAGGACGAAAGCAAGCCGACGCTGCTGTGGGATGGCGAATGGGAAGTCACCTGGGTGACTTTCCGCGACATGGGCGCGGCATTCGGCGTCGCGCTGCTCGGCATCTACATCCTGGTCGTCGCCCAGTTCGGTTCGTTCAAGGTGCCGCTGGTGATCCTGACGCCGATCCCGCTGACCTTCATCGGCATCCTCGGTGGGCACTGGCTGTTCGGCGCGCCGTTCTCGGCCACGTCGATGATAGGGTTTATCGCGCTGGCGGGCATCATCGTGCGCAATTCGATCCTGCTGGTCGACTTCATCCGGCATGCCGCCTCGCCGGACAGGCCCTTGCAAGAAGTGTTGATCAAAGCTGGCGCCATAAGATTCAAGCCGATCCTGCTCACCGCGCTGGCCGCCATGATCGGCGCGGCGGTGATCCTCACCGATCCGATCTTCCAGGGGCTGGCGATTTCGCTGCTGTTCGGCCTCGCGTCCTCGACCTTGCTGACGGTGCTGGTCATCCCGGCGATCTATCGGGTTCTGAGGACGTGATCGTGGCGGTTGGGCTCGAGACTCAATCAGTTCGGCGCAATCAGATGCCGTCCGGTAGCGATTGAACGGGTTTGGCCGGCAACAACTGCTTAGCCGCGCCAGAATTCGATGAATGGGACCGCAGCGCCAGCTTCAAACCACGTGCCGCGTTCGCCTCTGACAATCTCGACGGCGTCATCAAGCTTGCCGATCGCGGCAGGCTTGCCTGTCGCGTTAGCGAACTCGATTGCGGCGCCGACCTTTGGCCCCATGGAGCCAGCCGGAAAATCCCGTCCCGATATCTCCGTCGAGGTAACCCGCCGCAGTGGGCGGGCGGCGGCGGTTCCGTAATCGACATAGACTGCGTCGACGTCGGTCAGCATGAGCAGCATGTCGGCCTTCAATTGGCGCGCCAGAAGCGAACTCGCCAGGTCCTTGTCGATGACGGCCTCCACACCGCAAAGACTGCCGTCATCGCGCGCGATCGCTGGGACCCCGCCGCCGCCCGTGCAAATGACGATGACGCCACGTTCGACAAGGAACGAGATGACAGATGCTTCCATGATTTCCAGCGGCCTGGGTGACGGCACGACGCGGCGCCATCTGTCGCCATCCGGCGCGATCTGCCAGCCGCGTTCCGAAGCAAGCCGGCGGGCGGTTGCCTCGTCGTAGACCGGGCCGATCGGCTTCGTCGGATGGGCGAAAGCCGGATCGTGCGGGTCTACCTTCACTTGCGTCAACAAAGTGGCGAACAGCTTCTGCTTGAGGAGATTGTTGAGCTCCTGCTCGATCACATAACCGATCATGCCGGCGCTTTCGGCGCCGAGCACGTCGAGTGGAAACGCGCCACCGTCCGAGGCCGCCTGCAGGGCGAGCAGGCCAACCTGCGGGCCGTTGCCGTGCGTGATCACGATCGAGTGCCCTTCGCCAACCAGATCCGCCAATACAGCCGCGGCACGCACGATGTTGGCGCGCTGGTTTTCGGCCGTCATCGGTTCTGCACGGCGCAGCAGCGCGTTCCCGCCGAGCGCAACGATGATGAGCATCTCAATTGCCGATCGTGGCGACGAGCAGGGCCTTGATCGTATGCATGCGGTTTTCGGCCTGGTCGAAGACGATCGAGGCATCCGATTCGAATACCTCGTCGGTAACCTCCATGCAGTCGATGCCGTATTCCCGGGCGATGAAGGCACCGATCTCTGTATCGGTGTCGTGGAACGCCGGCAGGCAATGCATGAATTTGACGTGAGGGTTGCCGGCGGCAGCCATCACTTCGCTGGTGACCCGGTAGGGCGTCAACAGGCGAATGCGCTCGGCCCAGCCGGACTTGTCCTCGCCCATCGACATCCAGACGTCGGTGTAGACGAAGTCGGCGTCTTGGACGCAGCCCTTCAAATCTTCGTCCAGCCTGAAGCGGCCGCCGCTATGTTGCGCCAGTTCCCTGATATGGGCGCAAAATTCCTCATCCGGCCAAAGTTCCTTGGGTGAGGCGATGCGCATGTCGATGCCGACCTTGGCCGCCCCGAGCGCCAGCGACAGCGCGACATTGTCGCGCCCCTCGCCGACGAAGGTGACGGTCATGTCCGAAAGATGCTTGTGCGTATACTCGCGCATGGTCATGAAATCGGCGAGGATCTGCGTCGGATGCGCCTCGTCGGTGAGGCCGTTGTAAACAGGCACGCCGGCATGCGCGGCAAGCAGTTCGGCCTGATGCTGGGCAAAGCCGCGATACTCGATCGCGTCGTACATCCGGCCGAGCACGCGGGCGGTGTCCTTCATGGATTCCTTGTGGCCGATATGGCTGCCGCTGGGGCCGAAATAGGTGACATGGGCGCCTTGGTCATAGGCTGCTACCTCGAACCCTGTCCTTGTGCGTGTCGAATCCTTCTCGAAGATCAGCGCGATATTTTTCCGGGCAAGACGCGGTATCTCGTGCCCGGCGAGCTTGGCGGCCTTGAGGTCGGCGGCCAGCTTCAGAAGAAATCGGATTTCGTTGGCCGTGAGATCGTCCAGGGTGAGGACGGAGCGACCGTGAAGATTGATCGACATGGGATTTCCTTTCAGGTCAAATCGGGTCACGGACAATCGGGCAGGTCATGCAGTGCCCGCCGCCGCGGCCGCGGCTGAGTTCGGCGCCCTCGACCGTGATCACTTCAACACCGGCACGGCGTAGAAGCGTATTGGTGTAGACATTGCGGTCGTAGCCGATGACCACGCCGGGCTCGACCGCAACGACGTTGTTGCCGTCATCCCATTGCTCGCGCTCCGCCTCGTAACGGTCGCCGCCAGTGGCGATGATCCGCAGCGATTTCAACCCGAGCGCTTCGGCAACCACTGCCGTGAACGGCTGGGTTTCTTCCGTGATCTCGACGGATGCCGCTCCATCACCCGGTCGCAGTGAGAAGCTGCGCAGCCGGTCGACCACCGGCGGGTACAGGGTGACCAGGTCGCGGTCGCAGAAGGTGAAGACGGTGTCGAGATGCATGAAACTGCGGTCTCTAGGCATAAGCGCCGCGATCACGCGGGTCGCCTCACCGGCCGCGAACAGGCTGCGGGCTAGGCCGCCCACGGCTTGCGGCGTGGTGCGTTCTCCCATGCCGACAAGAACCGTCCCGCCGCCGATCGGCATGACGTCTCCGCCTTCCAGGCTGATGCCCGTTCCCGGATCCGGCGAAACGAAGGGGGTGCCGCTGTCGCGAAAGCGGGGATGGAAGCGGTACACGGCTTCGACATTGGCGGCTTCCGGGCGCCTGGCGGGCCAGTACATGGCGTTGACCGAGACCGAGCCGTAGATCCAGCAGGAACTGTCGCGGGTGAAAAGCTGGTTCGGCAGCGGCGGAAGCACGAAATCCTGGGGCGCACGCGTCCTTCCGGTGAGTCCCCGAGGTTCGAAAGGCAGCTCCGCGCGGGCAATGCCGCCGATAAGATAGGCGGCCAGCTGCTGCGAAGACATCTCGTCGAGCCATCCCCGCATCTCGTCGACCATGTCGAGCCCGACGACGCCGGAATGAATTCTGCGGTCGAGAAGCCAGTCGCGGGCCTTGATGAGGCCCATGGTCTCGGCCAGCAGTTCCCCGAACGAATGTACCAGCACCCCGCGTTCGCGCAGCGCGTCGACGAAGACATCATGCTCTTGACGTGCCTTCTTCACCCAGAGCACGTCATCGAACAGCAACGCCTTGCAATTGTCCGGTGTCAGCCTTTGCAGGCTGAGATCGGGTCGGTGCACCAGCACCTCGCGGAGTCGTCCGACTTCAGAAAAGGTGCCGAGCCGGGTCGTGGTGATAGGGGCGTTCATAGCGGGCTGATGCTCCCGTTCCAGATGAGATAGGCGGCGGCGACACCGGCGGCGACAAGTGCTGCGGCGACCGCCGCTTCTGCGGGGTGGAACACGCGCTGGTTGGTTTCGCGACGTGCCCAGACGTAGAAGACGATGCCCGGCGCATACAGGATCGCGCACATGAACAGGTAGGCGGGTCCCGCCGCATAGACGAGCCACAGCCCGTAGACCGTCGCCAGCAGCCCGGCGAAAAGAGGGCCGCCGCGCTGCTCGCCGCCCTTATAACTCTCTCCAGTCAGCGCGAGCTTGGCCGCATAGGCTCCGGAAAAGATGTAGGGCACCAGGATCGCCGCCGATGCGATGTAGAACAACGCCTGGTAGGTGCTTTGCGCGAAGAGCGTGATCACCAGGAATGCCTGGACGAGCAGGTTGGTGATCAGGAGCGAGGTCGACGGCACGCCGCGTTCGCTCTCCTGGCCGAAGAATTTCGGCATCGTCCCGTCCTTGGCGGCGACATGCGGAATTTCGGCGGCAAGCAGCGTCCAGCTCAGAAAGGCGCCGACCACCGACACGACAAGCGCGATATTGATGAGGATGGCGCCCCAGGGCCCGACAACCGCCTCCAGGACACCGGCCATGGAGGGGTTCTTCAGCGCGGCGAGCTCAGGCTGGCTCAGGATGCCGAGCGACAGCAGCGAGACCAGCCCGTAGAGCGCGAGGCAGGTGAAGAAGCCAAGTACCGTTGCCATGGCGATGTCCTTGCGGTGCTCGGCACGGCCGGAGAATACGCTGGCGCTCTCGATGCCGATGAACACCCACAACGTCACCATCATCGTGCTCTTCACCTGTGCGGTAATCGAGCCAAGGTCGGCGTTGCCAAGCCCGCTGAAGTCGAGAGACCAGACATCCAGCTTGAAGGCGACTGCGACGACCCCGACGAACAGGACGATCGGAGCGATCTTGGCCACCGTGACAATGACGTTGACGATTGCTGCCTGCCGGATGCCTGCGAGGACCAGGGCGTGGACCAGCCACAGCAGGATCGATGCGCCGAGCACGGCCTGCCAGGTGTTTCCGTCGCCGAAGGCCGGAAAGAAATAGGACAGGGCGCTGAACACGATCACCGCGTAGGAGACGTTGCCGACCCATGCGCTGATCCAGTAGCCCCAGGCGCTGTTGAAGCCGATGAAGGGACCGAACCCGGCCTTGGCGTAGGCGTAGGGACCCGCGTCGAGTGCCGGCTTGCGGGTTGCAAGCGATTGGTAGACGAAGACGAGCGCCAGCATGCCAACGGCAGTGATGGCCCAGCCAATCAGGATGGCAAGAGGACCGGCACCGGCCGCCATATTCTGCGGCAGGCTGAACACGCCGGAGCCGACCATCGAGCCGATCACCAATGCGGTGAGGGAACCTACTCGAAGCTTCGTCGCTGCTGCGGCCGTTACTTTCCCGATAGGGACATTTATTCCGGCCGTCGTCATGGATGCTCTCCTGAGTTTGAAGATCTCGATGGAAGGCAATGAACAGGAAAAAGCGGCGGGCAACTTTGATGCGGGTCAAACCGATTTTGTTGCGTAGCGATTGTGCTTTATGAGCAGCACAAAGAGACTTCGCAGCCCGACCTGAATCGTGAACCGGAGAGCGGCATGCCCCGCCTGTTCCGCGCCCTCGGCACAGGCCTTCGCAAGGCCGCGGCAGAGCCGGTCCGGAGAAGGGTCGTGATACCCGACCACAACCAGGATGCGTCGCGAAGCTGCTCCGAGGCGTCTTGTCTCGAGTACTAAGGCCGTTCGACCCGTGCCACCTGATAGGTGTGCATGGCGCCGTTGCGTTCGATCGACACGTATTCACCGGTCACGAAGCGTTCGTCGCCGAGATGGAAACCGATCTCGTCGTCGCGGTCGCCTTCTGCATAGTCGAAATACCACTGTCCGCCGGGCTTGCGCCTCAGCCGGCCGATCAGGTCTTCTTCCCCGGTGCGAAACCGACGAACGCGGCAGGAAGCCCTGTGCGATTTCCACTCGTCCGCATCGATCCGGCCATCGCTCGTCAACGGAGCGAGCACGTCGTAGCCCTCCTCGCGATCCCCGCCCGGGCGGTCCTTCTCGCGGGCAAGCAACAGCCGGACATGCCGGAATTTAGGGGTAAGATCATTCAGATTGGTCATGGCGAACTCCTTTTGACGGAGTTTCATAGCGCGGCGACCATACTTGGCCTTGATCCGCATCAAAGGGGTTGGGATGTCTCGGCGCTGTCAGAAGTTCAGCGGCAGCAACATCGCGATATAGCCGGCGCCTGCGGCGATCAGGGTTGCGCCGGCCAGCGGCAACCAGAACCTGACCGGGCCGGCAAATACCGCCAGCGACAGGCGGCCGACCGCGTTTGCCGCCAGCGCCGCGAGCACCGCCTGGCCCACGGTCTCGATCGGGATCGATTGCTTGACCAAGCGTAACGCGCTGAGCACCGAGACGTCGACATCGAATGTGCCTGCAAGCGTCGAGCTTGCCAGCAAGCCGCGCCCGCCGAATTGAGCAGCCAATGCAGCGCTCGCGGTGGCGACAACCGCAAAGAGCAGGGCAAACAGCAGCAACGGGCCTAATTCGAACGGATTGCGTGCCAGTGCGCCACCTTTGGCATCACCGCCGGCACGGGCTAACAGGAATGCTCCGCAGGCTGCGAAGACAAGCGACGCGGCAATCGCTGGAATGCCGACCGCAGCGAACACGCTTGGCTCGACGATCAGTACGACAGCGCAAACGCGCAGCACCGACACCGTGGCAGCCAGCGAAGCAGCGCCCGCAAGCGGCCGTGGATTGCTCGCCGATGCGGCGTTGCGGGCAAGCGCCATGGTCACGGCGGTGGACGAGACGATGGCACCTGCAAGCGAGCTGACGAGCAGACCGCGCGTGGTTCCCAGGACGCGAACGGCGACGTAGCCCGCGAACGATATCGACGCCATCAGCACCGTGAGGAACCAGACCTCCCACGGATTGAAACCGCCCCACGGATCCATCGTCCGATTTGGCAGCAAGGGCAAAACGATCGCGGTCATCACCGCTAGGATCAGCGCCGAACGCAGTTCGACCCAGGTCAGTCGCTTCAAGAGGCCGTGCAGGACCTCTCGACTGGCAAGGACCGCTGCGAGTGCTGCCCCTCCGGCAGCCGCGGCCCGATAATCGCCGGCGACGGAAAGCGCACCGAGCGTGAACACGCCAAGGCCCGCTATCACTGCTGTAACGCTGAAATCCTCATCATGGGCAGCCTCGCGCGCCTTGTACCAGGCGAAGATTGCCGCAAAGGCGATGAAGCCGCCGACCAGCACGGAAACTGCGTCGAGCACATCGGCCAGCGCTGCGAGAATGCCGCCGAGCAGGCCGGATATGCCGAACGTTCGAATTCCGGCCGTCCGGCTGTGAGCGGGCGCGTCCCGCTCCTGCCAGCCACGCTCCAGTCCGACGAGGAGGCCTATTGCCAGGGCCAGTCCGAGCCGAGCGATGAGCGGATCCATGGTGTGGCTGCTTTCAGCTTGCGGCCATCGGCAGGTGGTCGCGAACCCACCTGACGATCTGGCCCGCCGTCATTGCGCCGGATGTGCGCGCAAGCTCGCGTCCGCCATGGAAGAGGATCATGGTCGGGATGCCGCGAATGCCGAGCCTGGATGCTATAGCTTGCTCGTTGTCGGAATTGAGCTTGATCAGGCGGACATGCGGCTCCAGTTCGATTGCTGCCGCCTCATATGCTGGCGCCATCATCTTGCAGGGGCCGCACCAAGGTGCCCAGACGTCGACGACAACGGGGAGGCTGCTTCGCTTGACCTGGCGATCGAAGGTCTGTGCGTCGACGTCTTCGGGATGACCCGAGAACAGCTTGATGCCGCACTTTCCGCATTTCGCGTCCCCGGCATTGCGTGCTGGTGGCAGGCGATTGACCCCACCGCATTTACCGCAAACCACCAGATTTTCCTGCACCATGGCCATTCACCCATTCGTATCATCAATTATGCGCGTTCGGGACGCCCATCGCCAAGAGCGCGCAACGCGTTGAGGATAACCGCTATGTCGATGCCCTCCTGAAGCAATGCTCCCGCCACAGGCGTGATCTGCCCCATGGCCGCCGCAGCCATTGCCGCGGCTGAGAGTGCCAGCCCGGCGATGATGCTTTGCAGGGCGATCATGCGGGTGCGCCGCGCAATCCGAACCGCATCGGCGACCGGCTGCAGCCTATCGGTCAGTACGATGACGTCCGCGGCCTCCGAGGATGCACTGGCACCGCGCGCCCCCATGGCGACACCGACCGTTGCGGCCGCTAGCGCGGGGGCATCGTTTATGCCGTCGCCGACCATCATCGTTGGTGCCAACGCTTTCTCGGCCTCGACCGCCGCCACTTTCTCGGCAGGCATCGCATCTGCGACGATGGTATCGAGGGCGAGCAGGGCGGAAACACGCTTCGCCGCCACGCCATCGTCGCCTGTAAGCATGACCATACGTGTGATGCCGGCCGAGCGCAGGTTGCGGAGTGTATCATGGGCATCCAAGCGTAGAGCGTCCCCGAATGTGAATATACCGGCAAGTCGCCCATCGAGCGCCACAAAAACCCTGAGCACTGGCTCGTCGCGGTATCGCTTTTCACCGCTTTCCGTCCAACGAGGCAGCGGCTTGTCGGCCAGCACGAGTGCTCGCGATCCCGCCGCGATCGATACCTTGTCGACCCGGCCTTTCAGGCCGGCACCGCGATATTCGTGAACATTGCATGGATGCGACAACACCAGATTTCGGCCACGGGCAGCCCGAATGATCGAGTCGGCGAGCACATGGTGCGAGGCCTGTTCCAGCGATGCCAAAAGCTGCAATAGGGTGTTGGCGTCACCGCCCGGTGCAGCATCGATTTCGATAAGCTCGGCACCGCCAACGGTCAGGGTGCCCGTCTTGTCGAAAATCGCGGTCCGAACTTGAGCGAGGGCCTCCAGAGCCGCACTGCCTTTCATCAGAATGCCGGCCCGCGCGGCGCGCGACACCCCGCCGATGAAGGCAACGGGAGCCGCGAGGATGAGAGGGCAAGGTGTTGCGACCACCAGCACGGCCAGCGCTCGGATCGGATCGCCGGAGGCGTACCAGGCGGTGCCGGCAACCAACAAAGTGGCTGGCAGCAGGAACAAGGCAAAGCGGTCGGCCATGCGGATGAACGGTGCTTTCGCGGTCTGCGCCGCAGCGACCATACGCAAGATCGCAGCATAGGTGCTTTGTTCGGCCAAGGCCGAAGCGCGCATGCTGAAGGATTCTCCGGCATTGAGGGTGCCGCTGCGTAGCATATCACCCGCGCGCCGCCGTTCCGTCAACGGCTCGCCAGTTACCGCTGACTCGTCGAGAGAGGCCAAAGCATCGAGCAGTATCCCATCGACAGGCAGCAGTTCGCCGGCGCGCACCAGAAGTTCGTCGCCGACGGCAACCTGGTCCACGGAAATCGTTTCTGTTCCCTGTGTCGATTTGCGGTGCGCGACACGCGGCGACCGGTCGGTCAATGCCTTGAGATTCCGCTCCGCCCGGCCACGGGCAAAATCCTCGAGCACCGTGCCACCGGCATACATGATCGCCACCACCACCGCAGCCAGCGGCTGGTCGAGCAACAGTGCCGCGGACATTGATACCAGCGCAATCGCATCGACGCCGAAGCGGCCGATCCAGAAATCGCGCAATATGGAAATGGCGAGCGCCACCATCACGGGCAAGGTCGCCGCCGTCCAGATTGAGCCGGCCTGAATGGAGTCATAGCCGGTTCGCCAGACGCCGGCTCCAACGGCCAGACCCAGCACGGCGATGGCCAGCAATGCGCGTCGCAGGGCCGACTCGTTCATGCGATACCTTTCGATTCTGATCGGTGCCTGCCTGAAATCCGAATTTCGTGAGCGCTGACGTGGCTTCGAGCTTGCGCAACCGCTAGTCGGGATCGCCGGAAGAGGCTTTGATCCAACGCAATGAACGGGCAAGATCGCTTGGCGATTATTACCACGAACGGGAGACCAGAGGGTGACCATCCGAAATCTCGAATATGCGGTCGGCCCGAAGTCGGTTGCCGTCTTTGGCGCGTCCGTGCGTGACGGTTCCGTCGGCCGAGTCGTTTTCGACAACATCGTGAATGGCGGCTTCGAAGGCGAGATCTGGCCGGTCAACCCGAAATATTCGCAAGTGGCTGGTCGGCCCTGCTATGCGAAGGCCGCCGACCTGCCGGGCATTCCCGACCTCGGCGTCATCGTGACGCCGCCGGAGACGGTTCCCGGCATTGTGCGCGAACTCGGTGAAAAGGGCACACGGGCGGCGGTCGTCATCACCGCCGGCCTGACACGCGAGAACGGATTGCGCCAGGCGATGCTCGATGCTGCCAAGCCCACTCTTTTGCGCATCATCGGTCCCAATACGCTTGGACTGATGATCCCGCCTGTAAAGCTCAACGCCGGATTCGCGCATATGGCAGCCAGGCCCGGCAACATCGCGCTGCTGTCGCAATCCGGCGCCATCGCCACATCGCTGATCGATTGGGCGGCGGACAACAATGTCGGCTTCTCCCAGATCGTCTCGCTGGGCGACATGGCCGATGTCGATGTGGGAGACTGCCTCGATATGCTGGCGGGCGATGGGCGGACGCGGGCCATCGTGATGTATCTCGAAACCATAACCAATCCACGCAAATTCATGTCGGCGGCACGGGCGGCGGCGCGCATCAAGCCGGTCATCGCGATCAAGTCGGGCCGGCACGAGCAGTCGGCGAAAGCCGCGGCGACCCACACAGGCGCACTGTCGGGCGCCGACAGGGTCATCGAGGCAGCACTGCTGCGCGCCGGCATCCTGCGCGTCAAGGGACTGGCCGAGTTGTTCGATGCCGCTGAAACGACCGCCCGTTTTGCTCCGCTCGAACGAGCCCGTGTCGGCATTGTGACCAACGGCGGCGGTGCCGGCGTGCTCGCCGTCGATCAGCTCATCGACTGCAAGGGCGAACTGGCCGCGTTTTCACCGGGAACCGTGGCACGTCTGGACGCCGTGCTGCCGCCGACCTGGTCGCATGCCAATCCGGCCGACATCATTGGCGATGCCCCGCCCGAGCGCTACAAGGCCGCGGTTGAAGCCGTCGCGGCCGATCCGGGAACCGACGTCGTTCTCGTGATGAACTGCCCAACCGGGCTTGGCTCACCGCTGGCTGCGGCGAGAGCGGTCGCCGAACTCACCAGAGAAGGCAAAATCCGCCAGAAACCGGTGCTGACCTGCTGGCTTGGGGAGCACACTGCGCGCGACGGGCGGCGGATCCTGCAGGATGCCGGCGTGGCCAGTTTCGAGACGCCTGCCGACGCGTCAACCGCGATCTCCTATCTGAGCGATTGGTCACGAGCCCAGCGGTCGCTGATGCGCACGCCGTCGAGCCGCAGCGAGGACACGATCAGCGATCGTGAAGCCGTGCTTGCCATATTCAGGCAGGTCGCCGCGGAGGGCCGACGAATGCTGACCGAGCCCGAGGCCAAGGCGGTGATCTCCGCCTATGGCATTCCGGTGCCCGAGACCGTTGTCGTCAAAACCGCTGACGAAGCGGAAAAGGCTGCAGGCCGGCTGTTGAAGGGGGCGCAACAGGTCGTCGTAAAGCTGCTGTCGAAGGCGATCTCGCACAAGTCCGACATCGGCGGCGTGGTGCTCAACCTGGCGACTGCCGCCGCGGTCGGCGAGGCCGCCCGATCAATCGAGGCGCGCGTGCGCAAGCAAGCTCCGCAAGCCACTATCGAAGGCTATGCCGTCCAACCCATGATCGCGCGAAAACAGGCGCAGGAGCTCATCCTTGGCGTGGGTCACGATCCGATCTTCGGTCCGGCCATCCTGTTCGGTGCGGGTGGCGTCGCGGTCGAGGTGATGGACGATACGGCGATGGCGTTGCCGCCGCTCGACGATGTGCTTGCGGGCGACCTGATCGAGCAGACGCGTATCGGCCGCCTGCTTGCCGGGTTCCGCGATCGCAAGCCGGCGGATCGTGGGGCAATCGTCACGGCGCTCAATGGGGTGTCGCAGATGATCGTCGACTTTCCGTGCGTCGTCTCGTTGGACATCAATCCATTGCTGGCCGACGCCGACGGCGTCATCGCGCTCGATGCCCGCATCGAGATCGAGCCGGAGCGCGTGGAGGAGCAGGGACCCAACCCCGCGCTCGCGATCAGGCCCTACCCGTCAGGTTGGGAAAGGGAGTTTTCGGCAGACGGTGGTCACTATCACATCCGCCCGATCAAGCCGGCCGATATTGCGCTCTATCCGCAGTTCCTCGCCAGCATTTCGCCGGACGATCTGCGCCTGCGTTTCCTGTCGCCACGCAAGCACTTCCCGGATCAGATGCTGAAACGGCTTACCCAGCTCGACTATGACCGCGACATGGCGTTCGTCGCGCTGGAAGCGAGCAGCGGCGCGCTAGCAGGTGTCAGCCGCCTCTCCTGCAATCCGGACCGCACTGTCGCCGAATACGCCCTGCTCGTGCGCACGGACCTGCAGGGCCATGGTCTGGGCTGGGAACTGCTCAGCCAGATCGTCGACTATGCAAAGGCGGACGGGATCGGTCGGATCGAAGGCATGGTGCTCAGCGAAAACACCAGAATGCTGGCCATGTGCCGCGAATTCGGGTTTTCGATTGCGCACCATCCCAGCCAGTCAGGCCTGTCGCTGGCGACGCTGGACATCGGTTGAAGCCTGAAGCGCGCAGCGAACCGTTGCGCACCCTCGGGGTCAGGCCCTAGGGCAGGCTTTGGGGCGACACGTATTATCGCCGTCAGGATGCTGTCTTGAGCGGATCGCCCTGTGCGGAAGCAGAAGCGGCCGCGTCCGAAAAGTCCGCCAACTCTGCCGCGATGTCGGCGAGCTTTCGATCGGCGTCGACCTTGCGCCAGGCGGACGGGGCGGCGTTTCGCTGCAATTGCCGCGACAGGATGTCGACCGTTGCGTCGGAGGGACCGCCGCTGCGCTCGCTGACCCGTCGCCAAAGAACGAGCGGATCCGCCTCCAGCCAGAATCCGGCGAAAGCGACGGCTCTATCGCTTGCCGCCTTTTCGATTCGGTTGCGATCGGCCGGCCTGTCGAATACGGCGTCGGCGACCACCGAACCGCCCTCGGAAAGGATCAGGCCGGCGCGCCATGTCATTTCGCCGTAGACGCGATCGGACACCTCCGGTCGGTAGGCCCTGTCCGGCAATCTCGTTTCGGCCGGCACCCCGTGCATGGCTTTGCGGATGCGGTCGCTTTCGACAATGCGCGCACCCGGCGGCGCGCCGACATGTGCGGCGAGTGCCTCGGCGACGCTCGTCTTGCCGGAGCCGCTCAGGCCTCCGATTGCGATCAGCCGGGGCAGCCTTGCCTGGAGAAGCGTTCGGGTGAGCTCGAAATAGGATCTGGCCTCGGCAGTCAGCCCGCCGGAATCGGCACTGCCTTCCTCGATCTGGGTTGCGATGACGTGCGCGCGCACCGCGGCCCGCACTGCCATGAAAAGGGGCAGCAGGATGAAGCCGTCCTCGTCGTCTGCTTCGTCGAGGTAGCGGTTCATCACCAGATTGGCGAGTTCCGGAAAGCCGCGATGCCAAAGGTCCATCAGCAGGAAGGCCAGATCGTAAAGCACGTCGATGCTGGCGATCTGGTCATTGAATTCGATGCAGTCGAAGAGGCGGGGCTCTCCGTCGAAGAGACAGATGTTGCGCAGATGCAGATCGCCGTGACATCGCCGGATCTTGCCGGCTGCCTCCCGCCGGTCGAGCAGTTCGGAATGACGGGCGAGGGCGGTTCGGAAGGCTCCGGTGAATGCCTTGATCTCGGCCTTATCGAAAACATGGCTGGTGGCAAAGCCAGCTTCGTTGATGTCGAGCACACCTGCCAGGTTCGAGGATCCGCTGCCGTTGTGGATCACCGGCGCGCCGCGATGATAGCGCACGATCATTCTCGCGACCGCCGTCATCAGCGCAGGCGTCAGTTCGCCGCCGGCTGCCATTCGGTCGAGGAGCTTCGACTGATCGAAACGAACCATTTCGATCGCCGCATCGACCACTTCGCCGCTTCCGTCGAAGGCGAGCTTGCCGCCGGCCTCTCGCGTGATGCGCCGCACACCCAGATAGAGGCCGTGCGCGGTCTTGGAGTTGAGCTCCACCTCCTTTTCGCAAGCGGCGAGCCGCAGGGCCGGGGTCGAGAAGTCGACATAGGGAAGCTCGACGGCTCGCTTGATCTTGTAGGCGCGCCGGCCAACCAGGAAGATACGCGAAATATGGGTCTCGATCGTCTCGACAGGCCCGGTCTCGCCATAAACGGCGGGATCGAGCAGAAATGCGATCGTGGCCTCTTGGTCGTCAACGATCATTGTCTGTCTCCTGTTGGCGTGCGGCCGCGGGCCAAGGGCGATATCAGAAGAAGTTCCGCCACCTGTGTCTATCGCTGCAGCCTCTGGACATAACCGGCCAGTTCGTGAATCCGTTCCGTGGTGACGATTTCTCCGGCGTTTGGCCCATATTTCTTGGCGTCCCCGGGGAGAAATTGGCGGCCCCAGACCGGCATGTCGCGCTCGCCATGCTCCGGTAGGACGTAACGGCCATCAATCACCGCAAAAACGCGCCAATAGGGGAATTCGCCGCCATTTTGTCTGGAGATCTGTGTCAGGTCGGCTGGACGTTTCAGCAATTCATCTCCCAAGGGGCCGTCGCCTTTGCCCTCGGGACCGTGGCAGACCGCGCAGGAGTTCAGATACTCCGCCTCGCCATAGCTCAATTCCTGCGCCGTAGACGCCTGGCAGGTCATGGTTGCGAGAGCTGCCGCGATCAGGAGTTTCATCTGTGTATCCACCGATTGATGGGCTGAAGCCTATAGCGTCGGCACATAGGCACGTTGATACGGATCAAATGATGCGCGGCGACGGTCTTTGACTCAGCGCAAGGAATACGTCGAGCCGTCTCGCTATTGTTGCAACGACGATTTGAATTTGACGCAAAATCAGGAGCAGCCACCATGGCTTTCAAGAAAACGATACTTGCGGTTACCGGACCGAGCCAGGGTGACGGTGATCTCAAACTCGCCGCTGATCTGTGCAACGAAATCGGCGCCCACCTTGCCGTTCTCGTCGTTGTCATTGCTGCGCCGCCACCAGTCGGAGAGTATGCCGCGGTCGTTTCACAAGCCTGGCTCGAGGAGCGTCAGGCCGACGAGAATCTGTTGAAGAAGCGAACGGCTGCTGTGTCAGCTTTTCTCGCCGGCAGAGCGCTTTCGGCCGATGTCTCCAGCGCATATCCGGAAGCCGGCTGGGCAGACGAAACAATCGGCCGCCGTGCCCGCTACGCCGACGTCACGCTGATTGGGCCGGAGTTGCTTGCCGGCGAAACGCTGAAAAGCAAAGTGATCGAAGGCGCGTTGTTTTCTTCGGGAAAGCCCTTGCTTCTCGTCCCCGAGGGCGCGCGCCCGACGCTGAAGCCGAAACGCGTGCTGGTCGCCTGGGACACCCGTCTGGAATCATCGCGTGCCGTCCGCGAATCTCTCGACATGCTGATAGGCGCCGATGAGGTGCACCTCGTCATGGTCGATCCGGTGGAGGACGAATACCATCACGGGGCGGAACCCGGAGCCGATGCCGCTGCCTATCTCGCGCGGCATGGCGTGAAAGTCATTGTCGACCGGCTGCCGAGCTCGAACCATTCAGTCGCCGACGTGCTTCGTCGACACGCCGTCGACATCGCCGCCGACCTGGTGGTGATGGGCGCCTATGGTCATTCCCGGTTGCGCGAGCGCATCCTCGGCGGCGTCACCAAGTCGATGCTTGAAGATCCGTCGATGCCGATCCTTATGGCGCGGTAGCTATCCAAAGACTGAAAACGGCTGGGCCGGAGCGATCTGCTGCCGGCCTTGCTTTTGGAGAATTCGTCACGTGCTGTTCCGCGCGAGGCATCGAACCGGAAAACAGCTACTCGCTTGCTTCCCGGCCAGACACCTGTTCGATGAGGATCCGGTAGAAAACGTGCGGCGTGCTGTCTGAAACCGGAGGTGTGGCCGGCTTGAGAGCGCCAGGCTCCCACCAGTCCGCGTGCTTGCTCAGCACCGACCATGCATGATCGCGCTGAACCTTATGCCCGATCCGATCCGGCAGTTCTTCGTAGCGGCCATCGAGAACCACGCTCCTCCAGCCGCGCCCTTGGCCGCGTTCGTCGACCTGGAACGACACCAGCGGATTGGCCCGCATCCAGTCGATCTTCTTGCCCGGCAAGGAAAACGCATAGAGATGATTGTCTGAATGGGCGTAGTACAGCGGCACGACGTAGGGCTGCCCGTCCTTCGAGCATGCCAAGTGGCCGACACGATTGGCGGCCAGCAATTTCGTACATTCCAAGGTAGAAAGTGTGCGGATCAGCATCGGGGCGAACTCCTATTCTTCGCGACTGCCCAGTTTTGTTGTTTCTCTGGCCGTCGTTGTTTCTCTGGCAGTGCCTGAGGCGCGCTTCTGATTTCGGTGCTGGCTGGCTTTTCGCGACTGGACCGCCTCGTCCATCGCAGCGATGACCTCGTCGTCGGAAAGCTGAGGGAAACATAGATAATGGTAGCCAAGTGCGCGGAACTGTCCAGGCTGACTAAGGCAAACAACGCGGTCGGCTTCCCGAGCCAAATCGGCCAGCGTATCCTGCGGCGAAACAGGAACCGCTACGATGATTTCCCGTGGTGACCGGCGCTTGAGCGCGCGGATCGCGACCTTCATCGTCGTGCCGGTCGCGGCCCCGTCATCCACGATGATCGCGGTCTTCCCGGCGACCGACAAGCGTCTGCATTTGCCCAGATAGGCCGCGCGCCTGCGTTCAACTTCTGGACGCTCTTCATTGATCAACAAGGCAAGATCCGCATTGTCCAGCGAGTAAGCCTCGACAATCTCCCGGTTGAGCACTATGTCGGGTGGATCGCCGTCCACGATCGCGGCGACAGCCAGTTCCGGATTGCCCGGTGCACCGACCTTGCGGACGATGAGCAGGTCGAGAGGCGCTCCGAGGGCTTTGGCCACTTCCACGGCGACAGGAACGCCGCCTCGCGGCAGTGCCAGCACCACGGGCTGGCGCAGTTGGAGCTTGCCCAGTTCGGTGCCGAGCTTCTCTCCAGCTTCCTGCCTGTCTCGGAACATCGATCAGGCCGCCGGCCAGAATTGACGAAGCGACTTCTTCATTGAGTTTCGTACCTGCACGATCTCGCCATGTGATATAGATATATGGCGACCGAGGCGCTTGAACACCGCGTTGAAATCGACTTCGTCATGACCATATTGCTCCTGAATTTGCCCCCTCAGCGCGCCAATCGGCGCGCTGAGGACAACGATCGAGCTGCTTTCACGCGGCCTTGACCGTGATCTTTTTCTCGGCCTTCTGGGCTTCGGCGGTCTTCGGCAGTTTCACCGTCAGCACACCCTTGGCGAAACTCGCGTCGATCTTGTCGGCGTCGACCCCTTCGGGCAGCTGGAACGAACGCTGGAAGGAGCCGTAACGGCGTTCGGACAGATAATAGTCCTTGTCCTTCTCTTCCTTCTCTTCCGTCTTCTCGCCCTTGATCGTCAGCGTCCGGTTGGCGAGTTTGATCTCGACATTCTTTTCGTCGATGCCGGGCAGTTCGGCCGTGATCTC
>NZ_VLKT01000003.1 GCF_007830515.1 Mesorhizobium tianshanense | reverse complement strand
GGTGGCTGAAGGATTTTTTGTCGCTCTTGATCGCCCTGCTTCAACTTCGGCCGAAGTCGGTCGCCGCTTAGGGCCCGGATTGTTCACGGTCGACGTTTTCCGGCATCGCCGGCGGGCTGACTTTTGTAGTCGTCCTGTCCGCCGTGGATCATCAATGCCTTGCCTCGTATCGCCGTTTCTCCGCCATCCAGCTTGACCATGCCGTTGAAAGCCTGGGCACGCAAAACGCCGTCGGCGCCGACCCGCTGATTTGGCATATCGCCCGCGTGCGGGCCCTTTGCGGCGAGATATCCATGTTCGGCATTTGTCGGATTGAAATGCCCCCCTGCCGAGTCATGGCCGGTCTGGTGATCGCACTTTCCAGTTTCATGAACATGGAACGCGACCCATTCGCCCGCCGGCAGTCCTGTCACCTCCAGCGCTATCAGCACACCCTGCGCCGTCTCGGTCAGCGTGGCCGTTCCGTTCTTCTCGCCGGTCATGTTGACGAATTCGGCTTTCGCGGTCGCGGTGTCCTGAGCCGCTGCAGGCATCGCGACCGCCAGCGCCAATCCTGTTGTTGCGAGCAATTTTTTCATCGACCTGGCCTCCGGTTGTCCACGGAAGCCAAACAACAAAGCGGTCTCTTCGTTCCATTTGGGAATTGAGTTTATCTCCGGCCCCATTCCACGGATTGTAAGCGTCCGGTCTGTGCACGTTCTTTCTGCAGTGCAGAATCGCAACATGTCGGATTCTTCGTTGCATGGAGGTCCCCGGTGGATTTGAGACATTTCGAGAATATTGATCCCGCTCAATCCGTTCTTCAGCTGAATCGACTACAAAGCTGCGCGGGATATGCCGAAGAAGGACAGGGTCATGATCGATCACATGGGCATCAGTGCACGCGACTTCGAATCCTCTCGCCGGTTTTATGATGCCGCGCTCACACCGCTCGGCGTCGCGACGATGATGGAAGTGCACCCCGAAGAAAGCGGCGGCTATCACGGCATAGGCTATGGGAAGGATGGCAAGCCTTTCTTCTGGCTGTCCAACGACGTCCATCATGTCGCGACGGACGGCGCGCGCGGGACGGGCATCCACATCGCTTTTGCGGCCGAAAACCGGGCCGCTGTTGACGCCTATTACGCCGCCGCGATGGCGCATGGCGGACGTGACAACGGCCCGCCGGGCATCAGAGCACATTATCATCCAACCTATTACGCGGCGTTCGTGATCGATCCGGATGGCTTCAATGTCGAGGCGGTCTGCCACGCGCCAGAATAAGCGGGCGCTTGCGCCAAAGGATTGCCCCCCCTGCTCGGTGAGCAACACCGTCAAACTCACCAGCGTCGAAAACCTACGCCTACCTCGCCGACAGCTTCCAGCGCAGGCACGACGGTCATACCCTCAATCGCCACGGCGCGCAGCCGCCCTGGGCTTGGAAGGCCGCGAATCCTGTCAAGGGATGACATCATGTGTCGTCCGCGGACGCACACCACGGATTGCCGGGCATGCGAGCTGGGGTTTCACGACGTTGGTTTACACCAATTCGAAGAGTTCCGCGGTTTGCCAGCCTGCCAGCAGTATAATGAGAGCACCAACCAGCCTGAGAAGCGTCTTTTCCGCGATTGACTTCACTACCAATCCGGCAATCGGCGCTGCGATCACGCCGCCAAGGATCAAGCCGGCAACGGGTACGAGATCTTCTGCCAGCTTTCCTGCCTCCTTCCAATGGCCCGTCAGCAACGCAAACAGGAAGGTTAGGGATACTGAGAACGTGATGAGGAACTCGCTGGCATTTACCGTGCCGAGAACGTAGCGCGGCGTGCCGCCAAAACCGAGAAGGCCCGTCGTCACCATAGGTCCCCACCCGCCACCCCCTGCGGCATCGAGAAATCCACCACCAAGTCCAAGCGGAGCTACCGCGCCTGCTGGGACCGGCTTGCTTGGTATCCGCCGGAATGAACGGAACAGGAGCCAGGCTCCGACAAGCGCAAGGTAGGTGGTCACGTATGGCTTCACGATGTCTCCTTCAAACGACGTCAGCACAAAAGCGCCGAGAACGCCGCCGAGCACGCCAAACGGCATCAGCCGCCAGAAAAGTTTCCAGTCGATATTGCGGTGATAGATGTGAGCCGAACCGGAGGCGGCAGTGGTAAACAGTTCAGCCGCGTGAACTGAAGCTGAAGCGTGTGCGGGAGACACGCCAAACCCCAGCAGCGTTGTCGAGCAAATCACGCCGTAGGCCATGCCGAGAGCCCCGTCCACGGCTTGGGCCACAAACCCCACGACCGCAAAGAGAATGAAGTCCTGCATTCAGCTCTCCAACAAAGTGCGGGCCAACAAAGTGCGGGTCGTAATTGGCGAAAGGGCGACCCGCTGCCTGCAGCGTATGCAATTGTATCTTCATGCTTCCACAATTCACCAAACGCCCGGCATCAGCAATGGTGACGACGACCGGGAAACGGTCCGCTCGACCGACGCCTTTCCTCACATCTTCAAGGTCATATGGTATCGTCAATTGCCGACCTTGCCACCACTTCTCCAGAGCTGGCCGACCTTCGCCCTACGACCGGGTCGACCGTTGCGGTGTCTATCTTTAACCAGCGTCTGTCGGCGAGAAGCATTGCGCTGCAGCGTACTATCGGGCAGGTGAGCCCGGGCCAACGGGAATTGAGCCCGGGGCCAACAGAGTGGAGCCCGGGCCAACAGAGTGATGACATGCGTCTGAGGAACTGCCACAACTTCCATGACTTTCGCAGCATGGCCAAACAGCGTCTTCCCCGACCGATCTTCAACTACATTGACGGTGCGGCCGAAGACGAAGTCACCTATCGGCGCAACAGGGCTGCCTTCGATGACTGCGACCTGGTGCCGAACGTCCTGCGCGGCGTGAGCAACGTGGACATGTCGGTGACCGTCATGGGCCAGAAGCTGGCGATGCCCGTCTACTGCTCGCCAACGGCGCTGCAGCGCCTGTTCCACCATCAGGGCGAGCGTGCGGTGGCGGCAGCGGCGGCGAAACATGGCACGATGTTCGGCGTCTCCTCGCTCGGCACCGTCAGCCTCGAAGAGACGCGCCAGATCAGCAATGGGCCGCAGGTCTACCAGTTCTATTTCCACAAGGATCGTGGATTGAATCGTGAGATGATGGCCCGGGCCAAGCAGGCGGGCGTGGAAGTGATGATGCTGACAGTGGACAGCATCACCGGTGGCAACCGCGAGCGTGACAAGCGGACAGGCTTCGCCATTCCCTTCAAGCTCAATCTCGCCGGCATCGCCCAGTTCGCGATCAAGCCATCCTGGGCGATCAACTACTATACGCATGAGCAGTTCCGGCTGCCGCAGCTCGACAGCCATGTCGACATGGGCGGCGGCGTGATGTCGATCAGTCGCTACTTCACGGAGATGTTGGACCCCTCGATGTCGTGGGACGACGTTGCCGAGATGGTGCAGCACTGGAGCGGACAATTCTGCCTGAAAGGCATCATGTCGGTCGAGGATGCCAGGCGTGCGGTCGAGATTGGCTGCACCGGAATTGTCCTCTCCAATCACGGCGGTCGCCAACTCGACGGCTCGCGTACCGCTTTCGACCAGCTTGCTGAGATCGTCGATGCGGTGGGAGACAGAATCGATGTGATGATGGATGGCGGCGTGCAGCGCGGCACCCACGTTCTCAAGGCGCTGTCGCTGGGCGCAAAGGCCGTCGGATTGGGTCGCTACTACCTCTTTCCATTGGCGGCCGCCGGCCAGGCAGGCGTCGAACGCTCGCTGGAATTGATGCACATCGAGATCGAGCGCGGCATGAAGCTGATGGGCTGCACCTCGGTCAGCGAGCTCAAGCGGCGGAACCTGCGCTTCCGTCAGTGACAGGTAGCTTCACCGCGCGCGTCCCGGCTCGCCGCAGCCGCATGGATGGGCTTGCCCAGCCGGCCGAGCTGTCGGAAAAAGGGGCTCAGCCGCCGTAGAGATTCTTGTAGCGCTCGCGCAGCACGTTCTTCTGCACCTTGCCCATCGTGTTGCGCGGCAGGTCTTCGACGAACAGCACTTTCTTCGGCTGCTTGTAGCGCGCCAGCCGCGACTTCAGCCCATCCAGCACCACCGCTTCATCGATCGCGGCGTCAGGCTGCTTGACGATCACGGCGGTGACGCCCTCGCCGAAATCAGGATGCGGCACGCCGATCACGGCGCTTTCGACCACGCCGGACAACTGGTCGATCTCGGACTCGACCTCCTTGGGATAGATATTGTAGCCGCCGGAGATCACGAGGTCCTTGCCCCGGCCGACGATGTGGACATAGCCGCGATCGTCGACCATACCGAGATCGCCGGTGATGAAAAAACCGTCGGAGCGGAATTCAGCGGCGGTCTTTTCCGGCATGCGCCAGTAGCCCTTGAACACGTTGGGGCCACGAACCTCGATCATCCCCGTCTTGCCTTGGGCCACGATCGTGCCGGTGTCGGGGTCGACAATCCTCAGGTCGACGCCCGGAAGCGGGAAACCGACCGTGCCGGCCACGCGCTCGCCATCATATGTGTTCGACGTATTCATGTTCGTCTCGGTCATGCCGTAGCGTTCGAGGATAGCGTGACCGGTCTTCTCGCTGAAAAGCCGGTGCGTCTCCGCGAGCAACGGCGCCGAGCCGGATACGAAGAGCCGCATTCCGGCGGTCGCCTCCCGCGTCAGGCCGGGATGCTGGACCAGCCGCACATAGAAGGTCGGCACGCCCATCATCGCCGTCGCGGCCGCCATCAGGCGCAACACTTCGTCGGCGTCAAACTTCGGCAGAAAAAACATCGATGCGCCGGCGAGCAGGACAACATTCGAGGCGACGAACAGCCCGTGGGTATGGAAGATCGGCAGTGCGTGGATCAGCCGGTCCCGCGCCGTGAAGCGCCAATGGTCCCGCAGCGTCATCGCGTTCGACAGCAGATTGTCGTGCGTCAGCATGGCGCCCTTCGAGCGGCCGGTCGTGCCCGACGTGTAGAGGATAGCGGCGAGGTCGTCGGGACCGCGCGCCACGTCGGCGAAGCCGGCCGAGAAGCCACCGATGCCGTCGAGCAGCGAGCCGCCGCCGCGACTATCGAGCGTTTCGAGCTTCGCCCCGTGGGCTGCCGCCACCGGCCCCACGCCGGCGGCCGAGGTCGGTGGCACCACGACCAGAGTCGGTTCGGCGTCGCCGATGAAATAATCGAGTTCGGCGAGCGTGTAGGCGGTATTGAGTGGCAGGTAGACCGCGCCGGCGCGCAGGCAGGCGAGGTAGAGCATCAACGCTTCGGGACTTTTCTCGACCTGCACGGCGACCCGGTCGCCGGGTTTTACGTCCAGCGCCAGGAGTCGGCCGGCAAGGCGGCCCGAAAAGTCTAGCATGTCGCCATAGGTCCACACGCTTCCACCCGCCGTGATGATAAAGGCCGCATCGCGCGCGGCGGCCGCGCTACGCACGGCGTCGAACATGTGGTTGTTCATCACGTCAGTTCCCTGGTCCCCTTGCCGTCCGCGGTCTTCGCCCCGACCGGCCGCTCCCGCGGGGGCGCGCGCAGCACCGCAAGCGCCCGTTGCGGCCTGTCCGCGCGCAGCAGGCGGCGGATACCCTGGGCCGCCACGACTTCGCCTCTGCCCGCGAAAGCCTCGTGATTGGTTTCGATATCATCGAGCTTGTAAAGATAGTTCACCATCAGCCCGTGTGCCTGGCGCATGCCGGAAGCCGATTTGTCGGCGAGAAAGTTGATGCGCTCGAGGCGTGCGCCATTGCCGAGATGGAAGCGCGCCACCGGGTCGACCGGCTTGCCCTGGGCGTTGCGGGCACGCAGGAGGTACCAGGCGGCGGCGGTGGTAAGAACGGGCTGCACTGCCGTGGTCGCGGCGGGAACCGAAAGCCAGTTTGGATCGTCCAGCGCCGCGAGCACCGCCCGATCAGTGTCATCGATCGCATCCGAGGTCTCCGCCCGCCGCTCGCGCGCCAGCCATTGCGCAAAGGCGGGCGCCGGCGACAACGTGACGAAAGTGTCGAGCTTCGGCAGTTCCCGGCGCAGATCCTCAACCACCTGCTTGATCAGGAAGTTGCCGAAGGAAATGCCGCGCAGCCCCTGCTGGCAGTTGGAAATGGAATAAAACACGGCCGTGGTGGCATCGGCCGCGGCGATCGCCGCCCGGTCCTCGCGCAGAACGTCGGCGATCGCGGCTGGAACGGAACGGGTGAGCGCCACTTCGACGAAGATCAGCGGCTCATCGACCAGTTGCGGATGAAAGAAGGCGAAGCAGCGGCGATCGTCGGGAGCCAGACGCCTGCGCAACTCGTCCCAGCCGTCGATCTGATGCACCGCTTCGTAGCGGATGATCTTCTCCAGGATATCGGCTGGCGTCGACCAGCTGATCGGACGCAGCACCAAAAAGCCGCGGTTGAACCATGACCCGAACAGATGCGCGAAATCGGCATCGACGGCGTCGAGATCCGGCTGGGCAGACTTCATCGCCAGGAGATTTTCGCGCATGCGCACCAGCGTCGCTATGCCGTTGGGAGCAAGATTGAGCCGGCGGATCAATTCCTGCCGCCTGGGCTCGGCGGCGGAATGCAGTTCCAGCAGCGCCTGCGGCGTCCTCAGGCCGCGGTAGTCGTCTATGGCCTTATCGAGCCGCGCGGCGTCGGGCCCGAACCTCTCCAACAGCATCACCATGAAGTCCCGGCGCTGCTCCTCGTCGAACCGCGACCAGCGGTCGAGGATGGTCTTCGCCAGGGCCATGCCCGACGCCTCGCCGTGGCTCGAAAGCAGCGTCTCGCAAATCGCCTCGACGCCGCCGGCGCCCGCCTCTTCCTTGCCGCTTGGCGACAGGAAACGGCGGCCGCGTTCGGCGATGGTCTGCAGCATGTCACCGAGAAATGAAACGCTGTTCATATCGCTACCCCCATCATCTGGTTCGGAAGCCATGTGGCGAGGCCGGGGAAGATGCACAAGATCAGGATCGCCAGAAACATCACGAGCACATAGGGCAATGCGCCCCACAGGATCTGGCGCGTCGGAATGTCAGGCGCGATGGCGTTGATGACGAAGAGATTGAGGCCGATCGGCGGCGTGATCAGGCCGACCTCCATGTTGATGGTGAGGACGATCGCGAACCAGTACGGATCGAAACCGGCCTGTGTGACGATCGGGAACAGCATCGGCGCCGTCATGACGATCACCGCCACAGGCGGCAGGAACATCCCGGCGACCAGCAGGAAAATATTGATCACGCCCATCAGCACCCAACGATTGACCTCCAGATCGGCGATCGCGGCGGCGATCGACTGGGTGATGAACAGCGACGAAAGCGCGAAGGCGAACAGTTCGGCCGCCGCCATGATCATCATGATCATCACGCTCTCGCGCATCGCCGAGCCGAAGATGCCGGCGACCGGGCGGAAGCGGAACAGCCGATAGGCGACGATCACCACGGCCAAGGTGAGCAGCGCGCCGGCGCCGGCCGCTTCCGACGGCGTCGCGAGGCCGCCGTAGAGCACGTAGAGCGTTCCCGCGATGATGAGCAGGAACGGCAATACGCGCGGCATCCCCGCCAGTTTCTCGCGCAGCGTGAACCGTACCGCGCGCGCGCCGAAGTCATAGCCCTGGCGCTTGCAGTCGATCACCGCCCAGATCATGAACATGATCGTGAGCATCAGTCCGGGAATGACGCCGGCCATGAACAATCGTCCGATCGAGGTCTCGGTGGCGATGCCGTAGACGATCAGGGTCACGGATGGCGGAATGAGGATGCCGAGCGTGCCGCCGGCGGCGATCGAGCCGCTGGCGACGGACGTCGGATAGCCGCGGCGGAGCATCTCGGGAATGCCCATCTTGCCGATGGCGGCGCAGGTCGCCGGCGACGAACCCGTCATGCCGGAGAAGATGGCGCAGGCGCCGATGTTGGACAGGACCAACCCGCCGGGGATGCGGTTCAGCCAGCGATCGAGCGAGGTATAGAGATCCGCGCCGGCCGGCGATGACGCGACCGCCGCCCCCATCAGCACGAACATCGGGATCGAGACATAGGCGAGATTGGCGATGCCCGAGAACATCGTCTCGGACAGGACATAGATGACACCCGGGCCGCTCTGCAGGAACAGGGCGCAAACGGCGGCCAGGCCAAGGGCGAAGGCGATCGGCATGCCCGTCCCCAGCAGCACGAACAGAGCGACGATGATCGTCAGGCCGGCGAAAGTCGGGCTCATCGCGGCGTCTCCGTAGATGGCGAAACGGCGGCCGCGGCTTCGAGCGCCTCCGCGGGCACATGCGTTGGCGCGGGCGCAACACCGCCCGACAGCAGGACGAGGATCTGCGCCACATATTGCAGGCACAGCATGCCGAAGCCCAGCGGAAGAGCCGATACCGGTATCCAAAGCGGCGGCGCCCAGACGCTGGAATGACGCCAGCCGCCGGCCCAGGTCTCGTGGAACTGGAGCCAACTCGCATACGCCATGATGGCGCAAAACAGCAGCCCGAGCAGGCTGGCTACGATGCGCATCGCGCGGCGGGTGCGCTCAGTGACCACCATCTCGACCACATCGACCCCGACATGTCCGCCCTTGAGCAACACGTAAGGTGCGCCGAGGAACATCGCGCCGGTCGCGGCAAACACCACGAAGTCCGTCTGCCAGATCGTCGCGGCGCGGAACACATAACGGATGAAGATCATCTGGCAGACGACGAGCATGGCGGCGATCAGTAGCAGCGTCGCGACAACCGCGAACGCCTGTGACAGACCACCGACCGACCTGATGTAGACACGTACCATGCCAATCCTCCCAGCAATGCACGGGGCCGGCCATCCGCCGGAGAGGCGGTGGCCGGCGTGGATCGCGCTGTTACTGGACGGCAAGGGCCTTCTCGATCAGCTTGTCTCCGCCGGGGACTTTCTCGGCGAAGTTCTTGTATGAAGACTGCTTGGCCAGTTCGAGCCAGGCGTCGTAGTCGGCCTTCGACATTTCGACGACTTCGACGCCCGCCTTCTTGTAGGTGTCGACCATGACCTGATCGCCCTTGCGAACTTCCTCGTTGAAGAAGGCTTCCGCCTTCTCGCCCGCCGCGAGGATCGCTTTCTGCTGATCGGCGTTGAGACCGTCGAATATCTTCTTCGAGATCAGCACCGGTTCGTACATGAACCACAGCGCGTTCTCACCTGGCGCCGTAAGGCATTTCGCGTGCTCATAGAGCCGATAGGATACAAAGCTGGCCGAAGAGGTGTTGGCGGCGTCAAGCACGCCAGTCTGCATGCCGGTGTAGATTTCGGATGAGGGCATGGACGAGATCGACGCGCCGGCGGCGACGAGCATCTGCTCGAAGGCCGGACCGGCGGCGCGGATGACCTGACCCTTGACCGTGTCCGGCGTTGTGATGCAGCCCTTCTTGGACGCGAACGCGCCGGACAGCCAGGCATCGGAAATCACCAGCGCCCCGGCGTCCTCGATGATCTTCTTGATGTCGGTCATGAACTCGGAATCGTTGAGCCGCGCGGCGCGGTCGAAATTACCGACAAGGCCCGGCATCAGCGTCGCCGAGAACTCCGGATGGCGGCCGGACGCGTAGTCGAGCGGGAATGATGTCATTTCCAGCAGGCCGCGCGTGACGGCGTTCCACTGGTCATTGGGCTTGTAGAGCGAGGCGCCCGGATACACCTGGACCTCGAGCCCGACATTGGCGGCCGCCACCTCGCGGGCAATGATCTGCACCATCTCGTCGCGGATATCGCCCTTGCCGCCGGGAAACTGATGCGAAGCCTTGAGGACCGTCTGGGCGGCGGCAACGCCGCCCATGAGGCAGGCGGCCGCGACGAGGCCCGAAATTTTCAGCACCTTCTTGATTTTCTGCACTGCAACCTCCCTTGGATTCCGGACCTCCCGCCCGAATGCTATGATTGTTTGTCGCTCTTGCGTGCAATGTCAACAGTCTTGTATACATAATCTGCGAACTGGGCCCAATCATCCGCATGACCAGCAATACGTTCCACAAACTACGCGACGAGATCGAAAATGGAATCATCACCGGCGAGTTCTCGCCTGGTGAGCGCCTCGACGAGGTGCAACTCGCCACGCGTTTTGGTGTCTCGCGGACACCGATCCGGGAAGCGCTGATGCAGTTGAGCGCCATCGGCCTGGTCGAGGCCAGGCCACGGCGCGGCGCCGTCGTCGTCGACCCTGGGCCGAACCGTATCTATGAGATGTTCGAGGTGATGGCGGAACTCGAAGGCATGGCGGGAGCGATGGCTGCCCGGCGCCACACCGAGCAGGATCGCGCGGCGCTGCTGGCGAGCCATGAACGGTGCGAACTCTCGGCGGCGAGCGAGGACACCGATTCCTACTACTACGACAACGAAGTCTTCCACCACGCCATCTATGCGGCCAGCCACAGCACCTTCCTCGCCGAACAGTGCGCCGCGCTGCATCGGCGGCTGCGCCCCTACCGGCGCCTGCAGTTGCGCGTTCGCAACCGCGTCAAGGTGTCGATCGGCGAACATGCGGGCATCATCCAGGCGATCCTCGACGGCGACGAGGCTGCAGCGCGTCAGCGTCTACGCGACCATATCGCGGTTCAAGGCGACCGGTTCAGCGACCTCGTCTCCAATCTCAGTCGACGGGACAAGACAGCCCGGTCGCCTTAACGACGGCATGGGCCACGACCTCCACGGATCGCCGACTGTCCGCCGAATACGGCGGGAGTGACAAGCGGCAAGCGCTTGTATGCCAACTTCCCATGTGGCGTGAAATCGTTTGCAATGCGAACAAAGGCGCCGGCGAGTGGTCGGCCGCGCTCCCAAAGTTGAGCTTCGTGCTGGCAGAGGAGACGTTGTGAAGGTCGTGAAATGGCCGATTGATAGCCAATATGGAGTTGAATCCGTCGGACGCCATTCAAGCGGTCAATCTAAAAATCCTTCGCCGCCCGCATCGCGCAGTGGATGAGCCTTGCGGTTAGTTCCCTGGATTTGCGGCCGGAAAGATCGAGTTGGCGGAAGCGCGACCATACCGGAAAGCTCATCAGCGCGGCGACGACCTCCACGGTACGCTTCGACGCCTTGGAAGGGGCCAGCGCCTCCCTGACATAGGCTTCGACGCCGGCCTCGACGGCCTTCAGGAAATAGTCGAGCGCCGGAATGAGATCGCGGTCGCGGCCTGCGAGGCCGAGTCGCAGCGCACCGCGCTGGTAGAAGGCGTCGATCTCCTCGACGAGCCTCGCTAGGCGCTCGTTGGTGCTCGTCAACCCGTCGAAGGCGCCTGCGGCGCTTTCGGGGGTCGGCGGGCGCATTTGCTGCCACACGTGACCGCCGCAGGCCTGCACGAGGTCGCCAAGCGTCGGAAAATGCCTGTAGAGCGTCGCCTGGCCGAGCCCCGCGCGTTTCGCGATGTCCGAGAAGGTCGTCGGCGCCACACCCTTCTCGTCGTGCAGTTGCATTGTGGCCCGGAGGATGCGCTCACGCGTATTGTGCCAGTCGTCGGCGCGCTTGCGCATCTTGTATTCGCGAGGCATTCGGCCTCCAATTTGACAAAAATATAATTCCGTGAAATAGATAGTCCGCTAAATCTGCCGGGGCAACTCACTTTCTCTTGGGCCAGCAGCAAAGTTGGAAAGCAGGCGTGAACCGATCGCGGTTTTCACGCACTCATGAAGCGAGCAAGGAGGATTGCCCGAGTGCTTCAGAATGCTTCCACAAGGATCGTGGTCGTGGACGACGAGCCTGACGTCCTTTCGATGGTGTCGGACTATCTCGGGCGCGGGGGCTGTCATGTGAGCCGCTGCGCGAACGGGGCCGAACTCGACCGGGCGATCGACATGGTGGCGCCGGACCTCGTAGTGCTCGACGTCAACCTGCCCGGCGAGGATGGCATCTCGATCGCGCGCAGGCTGCGGGCGACGAAGCAGGTCCCGATCGTCATGCTGACCGCGCTGGCCGACACGATCGACAGGGTTGTGGGGCTCGAAGTCGGCGCCGACGACTATGTGACCAAGCCGTTCGACCTGCGCGAGCTCGCCGCGCGCGTGCACGCCGTGCTGCGCCGCGCACAGGCGGCCGGAGGCTGCCCGGCAGTGCCGCAGCGGCCCCAGTCAGCACGGGAGCGGCGGCAACTGAACGTCGCCTGCTTCGGCGAAGCCTTCCTCGACTTCGACGCGCGCCGCCTGATCGACCGGAACGGCGCCGACCTGCCGATCACCGCGACCGAATTCGAGATGTTGTCGACCTTCGCGCAGCACCCCAACAAGGTGCTGACGCGGGACCGCCTGCTCGGTGACTCGTCGGAGCACGGCTCAGGCTGCTGCGACCGGGCGATCGACATAAGGGTGACGCGCATCCGGAAAAGGATCGAGGTCAACCCGACCAGGCCGCAGGTCATCAGGACCGTGCGCAGCGTCGGCTACGTCTACGTTCCGCCAGCTTGAACGGCGCGAGGACAAAGCCTGCCCGCAAGCGAGGCGGCTCCCGCCTCAACGATCTCCAGCGCGACGCCGTCATCTATGCGGCGGTGGTCGATTCCGCTCTTGATGCGGTGATCGTCGTCGATGAGGAGGGGCGCGTCGTGACGATGAACGCGTCCGCCGAGACGACGTTCGGCTATTCGAAGAGCGAAGCGATCGGCCTCTCGATCAGCTCGCTGATCGTGCCCGACCACCACAAGGAGGCGCACGAGGCCGGTATGGCCCGCTACCGCGCCACCGGCGTACCGCATGTGCTCGGCCGCCGCGTGGAGATGGATGCGCGGCGCAAGGACGGCACGATCATCGCGGTCGAGCTGGCGATCACGGAAGTGAACCTACCGGACGGGCGCTATTTCACCGCCAATCTGCGCGATCTCTCCGCGGCGAAGGCGGCGGCCGCGGAAATCCAGCGACAGCGCGAGGCGCTTCACCAGAGCGAGAAGCTCGCCGCGATCGGTTCGCTGCTCGCCGGCGTCGCACATGAGTTGAACAACCCGCTGTCGGTGGTGCTCGGGCAGGCGACGGTGCTGCAGGAGGAGCTTGAGGGGAACGGCTTTGCGGAATCGGCGGGCGAACGGGTCAAGCAAATCCAGGTAGCGGCGGAGCGCTGCGCACGCGTGATACGCTCCTTCATGGCGATCGCCCGCCAGCAAAAGGCAGAGAAGCGCGCGGTGGCGGTGGCGCCGCTGCTAGACAGCGCGATCGAGCTCTTGGCCTACGGGCTGAGGAGCAACGGCGTCGCGGTGTACCGTGACTATGACGAGGCGATGCCCGAGGTCTTCATCGACCCGAATCAGTTGCAGCAGATCGTCGTCAACCTGATCGTCAATGCGAACCAGGCGCTGCAGGAAGCCGCGGGCAGCCGCGCCATCGAAATTCGCACATTCGTAGGGCTCGAGGGCAAGGCAAGGATCGTCGTGGACGATAGCGGACCGGGAATTCCCGCGGCTATTCAGATGCAGATCTTCGAACCATTCTTCACGACGAAACCTCTAGGGATCGGCACGGGCATCGGGCTTTCGATCTCGCGCGGCCTGGCCGAGTCGCAGGACGGCCAACTGGCGCTCACCGCCTCGTCGCTCGGCGGTGCGGCGTTCGAGCTGACGCTACCCCTGGCGACCGGTTCGGAGATGAAGGTCGAGGGTGTCGGCAAGGCGACGGATACGGTTTCGGATCGAGGCACCGTCGCGCTGCGGGCGATCGTCATCGACGACGAACCACAGATCGCGAAGCTGATCGCCGAGGCTCTCTCCCGCAAGGGCTACCGTTCGGACATCGCCAGCAGCGGCGCGGAGGCGCAGGCGCTGATTGCGGACGCTGCCGGCGGCTACGACGCGGTGATCTGCGACCTGCGCATGCCGGACATGGACGGACCGGCCCTGTTCCAATGGATCAAAGCGTACCATGCCGCACTCGTCGAACGCACGTTGTTCGTGACCGGAGATGCGCTCGGCCCCGCGGCCGGGCGTTTTCTCGCCGAGTCCGGCCGTCCATTCCTCGAAAAACCGTTCACGCCGGCGGACGTCGCAAGACTCGTCGCGGATTTTGGCCCGCGCGGCCGCTGAAACCATTCCGGAAACATTTGAAATGAGTCCGCCTGCGCGGCGCAATCCGCGCGATGCATCGCGGGTGCATCCTGTTTCCATCGTCAAACGACGGCGATGCGAGCGGAATGAACCGCGTACATCGAAGCTCATGGCGGATGCAAGACCTGATCCAGGCGACGTCCGCGAACCAACCAGAGGAGAATGAAATGAAACAGAGGACCATTACTTTCCACAGCATAGGCGCGGCGATCGTCATGTCCGCGCTCGTCGCAGGTGCCGCCACCGCTGCCCAGATGAAGGCAGTCGGACCGCAGCCGGGCGACTGCAAGCGGGCCTACGAAGCCGTCAACGGCCCCTCGTTGCCCGTCGCCCAGGCCATGTGGGTCCAGTTGGTTGCCTCGAAGTACGGCAACAAGTGGGCCCAGTGGGCCGGCGCCAAGAACAAGTCGATCACGCCGCTCGGCGGTTCGCAGTTCCAGGCGCGCGCCAAGCCATGCTTCTATCAGCCGGTTCCCTGAGCCTGAACGCGTGAGAATGATGGCGCGGTGAAAGCTGCGCCATTATCCATTTCGTCCAAAGGCGGGAGCGTAGCCGCTTACGCCGCCATGGGTTAAACGTGCGGCTCGACGGTCTTTTGGTATCCGTCACGAACCCACGGCCATTGCGGTCGCTGTGGGTTGTTTCGCGGACCCACTGTTCCCGCAGGCCGTGCATGGCGAAAGCCACCATGGGTGGGTCGTGCGCCGGCCTGGCTGGAACTCGTGGTGCGGCGAGGACGCCGCTACTCCGCCGCCACCCCCTTCACCTCGAGATAGCTCTCCATCGAATCGTCCATCGCCTGCAGCCACAGCGTATGGTGCAGCGGCGCCATCGTGCCGGTCATCAGCGAGCGGTAGGCGTGGTCGCGGAAGCCCATGATGTCTTCCACCTTGTGGTGCTCCCACTCCATGAAGGTCTGGTTGACCGCCTCGACATCGAAGCCCGGATAGTCGGTCTGCTCCATCAGCTCCTTGGTGTAGTCGCCCTGGAACCAGATCATCTGCTCGGCGTCTTCCAGCGTTTCCTCGCGCGCCCGCCATTTCGCGCCGTGTTCCGCCATCGCCTCGGCCGAAGGCAGCTTTATGCGGCCCATGATGACGTCGCGCGCGAACCAGGCCTGCGCGTCGAACATGTTGAAGGTGTAGAACTGGTCCTGCATGCCGATATAGGACAGTTGCGGGTTCTTCTCCCAGACGACGCCCTCATAGAGCCCGTCCGGCCACATGCGGTTGGCGGTCTTGAGCTTCAGATCGTCGGTGAGGAACGGGAACGAGTGCAGATAGCCGGTGCACAGGATGATGGCGTCGACATCCTTGGTGGAGCCATCCTTGAAATGCGCGGTCTTGCCGACGACCTTCTGCAGCAGCGGCACTTCCTTCCAGTTGTCGGGCCATTTGAAGCCCATCGGCTTCGAGCGGTAGCTGGAGGTGATCGATTTGGCGCCGTATTTGTAGCATTGCGAGCCGATGTCCTCGGCCGAATAGGAGCGGCCGATGATCAGGATGTCCTTGTCCTTGAATTCCATGGCGTCACGGAAATCGTGGCTGTGCAGGATGCGGCCGTTGAAAGTCGAAAAACCTTCGAAATAGGGGACGTTGGGCACGGAAAAATGCCCCGAGGCAACGACGACGTTGTCGAACTCTTCCGAATAGGTGACGTCGTTGGTGCGGTCATGCGCGGTGACGGTGAACTTTTTCGTCTCGTCGGAGAAGGTCACCATACGCACCGGGCTGTTGAAGCGCACCCATTTGCGCACGCCGGATTTTTCGACGCGGCCCTTGATGTAGTCCCACAGCACGGCGCGTGGCGGATAGGAGCCGATCGGCCGCCCGAAATGCTCCTCGAATGTGTAGTCGGCGAATTCGAGGCACTCCTTCGGTCCGTTCGACCAGAGGTAACGGTACATCGAGCCATGCACCGGATCGCCATGCTCGTCGAGGCCGGTGCGCCAGGTGTAGTTCCACAGGCCACCCCAGTCGGACTGCTTTTCGAAGCAGACGACTTCCGGAATATCCGCGCCCTTGTCGGCAGCCGACTTGAAGGCTCGAAGCTGGGCCAGGCCGGACGGTCCGGCTCCGATGACGGCAACACGACTTTTCATTCCGGGCCTCCCGATCTCATTTCTCTAACGAAACAAATTTCACTGACAGGACAGTAATTCGCCGTTCAATGCTGTCAACAGCCTTGTCGCGAAACCTCGTTTCATCAAGGTCGATTTTCCAGCGGGATCCACGCTAGCAGCCCGCGGAGCATACGAGAAATCAATCGTGGATGGCTTGCTGTGGCGGTTGCGCTTCTGTATCGGCACCGAATATGTTCACCGTGAGTGAAATAAATCCACAGAGTCCGGAGTAGCGACATGGCGAAAACAGCTTCCGACCTCAAGAATGGTGCCGGCGCCGCTCTGGCCAAGACCAAACCGTCGCCGAAGGCGACCGACGGACGAACGATCCGAACACCGCTGACGCAGAACCCGCACGCCATCCGCGACACCCGTGAAAAAGTGCTGGAGGTCGCCATCGGCCGCGAGGTGCGGGCGTTTCGCAAGAAGCTCGGCATCACCGTGGCAGACCTGGCCGTGGCCACCGATATTTCGCTGGGCATGCTGTCGAAGATCGAGAACGGCATCACCTCGCCGTCGCTGACGACGCTGCAGGCCTTGTCGCGGGCGCTTGGTGTTCCGGTCACCGCCTTCTTTCGCCGTTTCGAGGAGGAGCGCAGCGCCGTCTTCGTCAAGGCCGGCGAAGGGCTCGATGTCGAGCGCCGCGGCACGCGCGCCGGCCACCAGTACAATCTGCTCGGCCATATCGGCTCGAACACCAGCGGCGTCGTCGTGGAACCCTATCTGATCACGCTGACCGAGGATTCCGATGTATTTCCGACCTTCCAGCACGAAGGCATGGAGTTCCTCTACATGCTCGAAGGCGAGGTTACCTACCGGCACGGCAGCAACCTCTACCCGATGAAGCCCGGCGACAGCCTGTTCTTCGACGCCGATGCGCCGCACGGGCCGGAAGTGCTGACGGTCCTGCCGATGCGCTACCTCTCGATCATCTGCTATCCGCAGAGCAGCGCGGGTTGAGCGGGACGCAAGCAGACCCCCTCACCCGGATTGCGAAGGACAATTCGGGGCAATCCGACCTCTCCCCGAGGGGAGAGGAGGTCGCCAGCGTTGATGCCAGCCTCTTCTCCCCGGCGGGGAGAAGGTGGCCCGAAGGGCCGGATGAGGGGGACTCGCTCAATCCGGCCCGAAGCCCGGCGACGTCGGGCTGCCGTCGTCGAGCTTCGACAGCCATTCGACCAGCGTCGGGCGGTAGCGTGTCAGGCCCTTGTAATTGGCGAGTTCCTCGGGGAGGTCGCGGATCACGCGGTGCAGGCGCCTTGCCCATTTGGGCTGCGTCACCAGTTCGTCCATCTTGATCAGATAGCAGCGGATCGGGAAGACGATGCCGTTCGAGCGCGGCAGCCGCCAGAAGCTTTGCAGCTCGACGCGCAGATGGACCTTTTCGCCGACATTTTCGGGCGTCACCGTGGTGCGGTCCGGACCCCATTTGTGATAGTTTTCCGGGCTGGTGTCGAGGCGCGGATTGATGGTCATCGTCCAGTTCAGGCGCCGCGCCGGCTTGCCTTGCTGGATGTTGGTGAGGAACTTCAGCGCCCGGGTGAAAATCCCCTTCTCATGCGCCAGCGGCACCGGCGCGTGCCACTCGAAGAAGTTCATGCCGATGTCGAAATCGAGCGACCAGTCGGCCTGGGTGGTGACCATGCCGGCATCCATCCACAGATTGCCGTCACGCTGGTCGAGAATGCAGAAATCTCCCTGGCTCTGACGCGTGATGTACTCCATCGGCCCGTAAGGCAGCGTCGAGACATCGCCGAAGGTGAAGGTGTCGTCGATGCCGAGCGGCCGGTTGATCCAGCGCCAGCGGTCGCCATCGCGCGTCAGCGTGAAATGCTCGGGATAGCCCAGCGCCTGCTGCTCCATCAGAAGTTCCAGCAGGTCCCAACCGGCCAGCGTCATATGCGGCAGCGACTGGCAGCGCAGCGGGTCTTCGGCAAGCACCAGCGCGCGGTCCTGCATCTCGGCGACATAGTGCTCGTCGACGTCGATCAGGTTTTCGAGCACGCTGCCCTTCGGACCGACGACATGCGGCTCGATATTGACCGCATACATGTAGCTGTCTTCGTGGAACGGGAACGGGAACCGCCTGATGTGCTCCGGGCTGTTCTTGAAGGTGAAGTCGTTACGGAACGTTTCCTTGCGAAAGGTGATGCCCAAGCTCGCCTCCTATCTTTCCAGCACCAGCGACCTGCCCTCGAAGCGCGACACGCAGGGCATGATCTTCCCGCAGGATCGATGCTCTTCCTCGCTCAGCCAGTGATCGTTGTGGATGAATTTGCCGTCATGCGAAATCACGTTGGTTTCGCATTGGCCGCAGACGCCGCCGCGGCAGAGATAGGGCGGATCGACGCCGGCCGCCTCGATCGCCTCGAGCAGGCTCTGCTGCTCGCCGACGCGGATCGTCTTGCCGCTGAGGGCCAGCGTCACGTCGAACGGGGCGCCGGGCTGGGGGGCGGCGAAATGCTCGAAATGGACGGTTTCCGCCGGCCAGCCCAGGCTTGCTGCGTGATCGCGCACCCAGTCGATCATGCCCGACGGGCCGCAGACATAGAGATGCGTGCCGAGCGGCTGCGATGACAGCAGCCGGTCGAGTTCGATGCGCTCGTCGCGGTCGTCGTGATAGAGCCTGACCCGACGGTCATAGCGCTCTCGGAGCACATCGGCGTAGGTGCCTAGCGTGGCGGTGCGGCAGGTGTAGTGCAGTTCGAAATTGCCGCCTTCCGCCGCCAGTTGCGCGGTCTGCGCCATGAACGGGGTGATGCCGATGCCGCCGGCCAGCATCAGGTGTTTTTTGGCGCGCAAATCGAGCGAGAACAGGTTGACCGGGTAGCTGATCACCATTTCCAGCCCCGGCTTGACGCTCCGGTGCATGAACAGCGAGCCGCCGCGGCCGGCATCGTCGCGGCGCACCGAGATCGTGTACTCGCGCGTATCGAGCGGCGAGCCCATCAGCGAATAGGGATTGAGCCTGGTCCGCCCACCGTCGCGCATTTCGACGACGACATGGGCGCCGCCGGAAAACGTCGGCAGAAGTTCGCCGTCACGCCGGCGGAAATGGAAGCGCGTGACCAATTCGTTGACCGGGACGACGTCGCTCACCACGACGTCGAGCTTGGTGGTGCCGGTGCTCATCGATAGATCTCCTCCGTGGGAGGAATTTCGCTGCGGTCCTCGGCATTGATGCACACGCCCTGGAATGCCGCGAGGCGCCTGGAGTAATGATCGCGTACCAGAAGAAGCAGGCCACAATGCGAACAGGTCGCCGGCTGCGTCGTCACGTTTTCGGTGATGCCCTTGCAGTGAACGCATTGGACGCGACGCGCCAGCGAGCCGCGATGTTCGGTCTGGATTGATGTGTGATCGATGCCAGCTTCGAGCGCCGCCTGCATGGCCTGGCCGATCAGCCCCTCGGTGCCGGCGAGATAGAGCCGCAGGCCCATATGCGCGTTGGCCAGCGTCTGCTTCAGCCGCGGCAAGGCGCTGGCGAAGGAAGGACCCTGGTAGAACTGCGCCGGGTTCAGCGCTTCGAGCGCGGCGACATGCTTGCCGTCAGCACCGGGGATGAAGATGATGTGGGCATCGCCGAAAAAGCCGGTAGGCGCCTTGGCGGCCAGGTCTGATATCGCCAGCGCTCCTTCCGCATCCGCCACGAAAAGATGGTGCTTGCCGGGCTGCGGAGACAGGGTTCCGTAAACCGGCCGGCTGATGATGCTCTTCGCTGCCATTCTCTCAGTATGCCTCAGCCTTTCGCCGTGCGCTTGGTCTTCTTTGGATCGTCGAACGGAAGCGGCTCGGCGGTCGCGCTGATGGCGCCGCTCTTGTTGCGGATTTCGAGCCTGGTGCCTTGGACGGCACAGTCGACGTCTAGCCGGGCGATGCCCATCGATTTCTTGACCAGCGGCGAATACATGGCGCAGGTCACCACGCCGACCTTCTTGCCGTCGCGGTAGACCGGCGCGCCCTCGTCGGCCGGTTCCTTGCCTTGGAGCAGCACGCCGAAGATCTTGAAGCGCTCCTTGCCCTTGAGGCGATAGTGCTCCTCGGCGCCGCGAAAGCCTGTCTTGCCGGGGCTGACGGTGAAGTCGAGGCCGAGTTCCCACAGCGTATCGCCGGGGCCTTCGTTGTCGAACGGATATTTCTGCGAATTGTCGTAGGGGTAGAACAAGAGGTAGCTCTCGACGCGCAGCATGTCGAGCGTGGTGAACCGGCACGGGATGATGCCGGCGCTCTTGCCCTCGTCGAGGATGGTGTCCCAGATCGTGCCGGCATCCTGGCCGCGGCAGAATATCTCGTAGCCGCGTTCGCCGGTGTAGCCGGTGCGCGAGATCATCACGGGAAAACCGAACAGCCGCGTCTGCATGTGGTGGAAATAGTTGAGGTCGCGAATGCCAGGCACATGCTTTGTCAGATAATCGACGGCTATCGGCCCCTGCAGCGAAAGGTCGTGCAGATTGTCGTCGAAGCGCAGCGAGACGTCGCGGCCCATGGCGGCGCGCTGCAACTCCTCATGACCGGTGCCCGAACCGTGCACGACCATCCAGGCATTCGGGCCGGTGCGGTAGAGGATGCAGTCGTCTGTGAACTTGCCGGCCTCGTTGAGCATGCAGGCATAGGCCGACTTGCCGGGATATATTTTCTCGACGTCGCGCGTCGTTGCGAGGTCAATCAGGTGCGAGGCATGCGGCCCGGTGATGTGGACCTTCTTCAGGCCCGACACGTCCATCAGCCCGGCCTTGGTGCGGATGGCGATGTATTCCTCGTCGGCGTCCTTGTCGTAGGTCCAGGCGGTGCCCATCCCGCTCCAGTCTTCGAGCTTCGAACCGAGCGCACGATGGCGATCCGCCAAGGTCGAAAATCTCCAGGATGCCGTCATGGACTTGCTTCTCCTCAACACGATTGCCGACGTTTTCACCGCTTCAGGGCGTCAGAGCCACGCGGCGGTCCACGCCATATTGACTCAAAACTCCAAAAGCGCGCAATACTAAGATGCAAAAAGTTTTACTGAGAGGCAAGGAACGCAACTGAACGGAGGGGACATGAAATGGAAGGGAATCTCAACGCTCTAACGACCATCTTCACGGAATTCTATTACTGGGTGACCATCGTCATGATGTTCCTCATCCACGTCGGCTTCTGCATGTACGAGGTCGGCGTGTCGCGCCGGCGCAATCATCTGAAAACGCTTATGAAGAACGCGATGGCGATCCCGCTCGTCACGGTTACCTTCTATCTTTTCGGCTGGTGGATCTATTTCGGGTTCCCCAACGGGCCGGGCATCGCGGGCGGGCTTGTCGCGGCACCTTTCGCCGAACCGTGGAATCCGCTGATGGGCACTCATCTGTCCGGCGTCAATCCGGGCGAGACGGGGGTCACGCCTACCGACGCCGCGCTGTGGCATCGCCTCAACGGCGTGTTCTGGGGCGCCTTCCTGCTGTTTTCCATCACGACGGCGTCGATCATCTCGGGTTCGATCATAGAACGCGCGCGCTCGGGCGCGTTCTGGATCGTCGCGGTACTGGTCGGCTCGGTCCTGTGGATCCTCGACGCGTCCTGGGGCTGGCATCCGCAAGGCTGGATGGTGAAGCTCTGGGGCTATCATGACGCCTATGCATCGGGTGTCGTGCACGCAATCGCCGGCGGAGCGGCGCTCGCCTTCCTCATCGTGCTCGGTCCGCGCATCGGCAAATTCAAGCCGGACGGCACACCGCGCGACATCCCGCCTCACAATGTGTGGCTGGTCACGATCGGCCTGTTCCTGATCTTCACCGGCTTCTGGGGCTTCTATGCCGCGTGCAACATTCCGCTGATCAGCCCGGCCACGATTGCCGGCCAGATCACCGGCGAGACCTGGACGGCGACCAACATCTATCTCGCGCCGACGACGCTCTCGGCGATCACCTTCAACTTCCTGATGTCGCTGTCGGGCGGCATGCTGGCCGGATACATCGTCTCGAAAGGCGACCCATTCTGGACATTCTCGATGGGGCTTTGCGGCGTCATCTCGGCCTCGGCCGGCAACGATCTCTATCATCCTGTCCAGGCATTGCTGATCGGCGCGATCGTGCCGACCATCTGCTACAAGCTGCATTATTTCGTCGAACGCCGCTTCAAGATCGACGATGCGGTGGGCGCCGTTGCCGTGCACGGCTATGGCGGTTTCCTCGGGGTCGTGGTGGCGGGCTTCATGCTGTGGGGACAGCCGTCCTCGCCCTATGAGGGCTTCGCGCACATCAACCCGCTCGGCAATTTCGCCGGTGCGGTGCTGATGGTCCTGCTCGGTTTCGTCCCCACCTTCGTCGTTTGCAAGATCCTCAACGGCATGAACCTCCTGCGCGTACCGGCGAAGGTGGAACTCGAGGGCTTCGACTTTGCCCTCAATCATGCTTTCGAGGCGTCGGTCCGCGAAGTGGGAACCGCCGAAAAGGCGATGGTCAAATAATCAACGGACAAGGAGAACCGCAATGTCGACCAATGGAATGGAAAGCTGGGCCGTCGACCTCAAGGATGTCGGCGCGATCTACCCGTTTCAGGGCTCCGAGGGCTTGATGGTCATCATCGGCCTCGTCTTCTGGATCGGCTGGCACATCCTCCAGACGCGCCACGAGAATGCTGAAATCGAGGCCGATATGGCCGCGGACCGCAGCGGAGAGGAAACGAGAGCGGCGATCGACCGCCATTAGACCGGAACACGTCGCCTGGCGCCTCGATTACGCCAGGCGACTTGTTTAATATGAAAAAAACTTTCATGTGAGTTGAATTTGACCCATGAAGCTGGTAGCACCCAAATCATACCTCACCTCGGGAGCCTGACATGTGCGGAATCGTCGGACTGTTTTTGAAGGACAAGTCGCTTGAGCCCCAGCTCGGCTCGATGCTGTCGCAGATGCTGATCTCGCTCAGCGATCGCGGCCCCGACAGCGCCGGCATCGCCATCTACGGCGCACCAACCGGCAACGAGGCCAAGATCACCATCCAGTCGGCAAGGCCGGAGCAGGATTTCCGCAACCTCGACGCCGAACTCGCCAAGGCGATCGGAGCGCCGGTGACGGTCAACGTGAAGTCGACCCATGCGGTCGTCAGGACCACGCCCGACAAGATCGATGAAGCGCGCGAGACCATCCAGGCGCTGCACCCCGACGTCCGCATCATGGGCGCCGGCGACGTCGTCGAAATCTACAAGGAAGTCGGCTTGCCCGAAGCGGTCGTCGATCGTTTCGACGTGCGCAGCATGACCGGCACGCACGGCATCGGCCATACCCGCATGGCGACGGAATCGGCGGTGACGACGATGGGCGCGCATCCGTTCTCGACCGGCGCCGACCAGTGCCTGGTGCACAATGGCTCGCTGTCCAATCACAACAATGTCCGCCGCGAGCTGATCCGCGAAGGCATGACATTCGAGACCGAGAACGACACCGAGGTCGCGGCCGCCTATCTCTCCTCGCAGATGGCGCATGGCAAGAATCTCGGCGAAGCGCTGGAAGGCACGCTGAGCGACCTCGACGGCTTCTTCACCTTCGTCGTCGGCACCAAGAACGGTTTCGGCGTGGTGCGCGATCCGATCGCCTGCAAGCCCGCCGTCATGGCCGAAACCGACCAGTATGTCGCCTTCGGCTCGGAATATCGCGCGCTCACCAAACTGCCCGGCATAGACAGTGCGAAGGTCTGGGAACCCGAGCCCGCAACCGTCTATTTCTGGGAGCATTGAGCTGATGCCGGCAATCAACGTTTCCAAGGCCCTCGACCAGGGCCATATCCAAAGTCAAGCGTCACGGGCCTTCGACCTGGCTGAGGTGCCGCTGCGCGAGCTCAACCAGGCGCTTCACAGTCTGCCTCCCGGTTCGAACGAGACCGCCTGGGAAGTGCTCAACCCGAAAGGCAGCCATTCGGTCGCCGTGGGCGTCGACCAGCCGATCACCATCGATGTCCGCGGCAGCGTCGGCTACTATTGCGGCGGCATGAACGACGGCAGCGCCATCACCGTGCACGGCTCGGCGGGCCCCGGCGTCGGCGAGAACATGATGTCGGGCTCGATAACGGTCAAAGGCGATGCCAGCCAATATGCCGGCGCCACCGGCAGGGGCGGGCTGCTGGTCATCGAGGGTAATGCGTCGTCGCGCTGCGGCATTTCGATGAAGGGCATCGACATTGTCGTTCATGGCAATATTGGCCACATGTCGGCCTTCATGGCGCAGTCCGGCAATCTGGTGGTGCTGGGCGATGCCGGTGACGCGCTCGGCGATTCCATCTACGAGGCGCGGCTCTTCGTGCGCGGCAAGGTCGGCAGCCTCGGCGCCGACTGCATCGCCAAGGAGATGCGGCCCGAGCATCTGGAATTGCTGCAGGGTCTGCTCGACCGCGCCGGGGTGACCGGCGTCAAAGCGGCGGAGTTCAAGCGTTACGGCTCGGCGCGCACGCTCTATAACTTCAACATCGACAACGCCGACGCGTATTGAGGCTCAATGACATATCGCAACCCGCCGACGACGCCGCGCAAATCCGCGACCTTTGACGACTATACGCTTTCCGAGATCCGCCGCGCCGCGGCGACCGGCATCTATGACATCCGAGGCGGCGGCGCCAAGCGCAAGCTGCCGCATTTCGATGACCTGCTGGTCCTCGGCGCCTCGATCTCGCGCTATCCGCTCGAAGGCTACCGCGAGCGCTGCGACACCGGCGTCGTGCTCGGTTCGCGCCATGCCAAGAAGCCGATCGAGCTGAAAATCCCGATCACCATCGCCGGCATGAGTTTTGGGTCGCTGTCCGGTCCGGCCAAGGAAGCGCTCGGCCGCGGCGCGACGCTGTCCGGCACCTCGACGACCACCGGCGACGGCGGCATGACCGAGGAAGAGCGCGGTCATTCCAAGACGCTGGTCTACCAGTATTTGCCGTCGCGCTACGGCATGAACCCGCGCGATTTGCGGCGGGCGGATGCGATCGAGATCGTCATCGGCCAGGGCGCCAAGCCCGGTGGCGGCGGCATGCTGCTCGGCCAGAAGATCTCCGACCGGGTCGCCGAAATGCGCACGCTACCGAAGGGTATCGACCAGCGCTCGGCCTCGCGCCATCCCGACTGGACCGGGCCTGACGATCTCGAGATCAAGATCCTGGAGCTGCGCGAAATCACCGACTGGGAAAAGCCGATCTACGTCAAGGTCGGCGGCGCGCGGCCCTATTACGACACAGCCCTTGCCGTGAAGTCAGGCGCCGATGTCGTCGTGATCGACGGTATGCAGGGCGGCACCGCCGCAACCCAGGAAGTGTTCATCGAGAATGTCGGCCAGCCGACGCTTGCCTGCATCAGGCCGGCGGTGCAGGCACTGCAGGATCTCGGCATGCACCGCAAGGTGCAGCTGATCATCTCCGGCGGCATCCGCAACGGTGCTGATGTCGCCAAGGCGCTGGCGCTCGGCGTCGATGCGGTGTCGATCGGCACGGCCGCGCTTGTCGCGCTCGGCGACAACGACCCGCGCTGGGAGGCGGACTACAACGCGCTCGGTACCACCGCCGGCGCCTATGACGACTGGCATGAGGGGCGCGACCCGGCCGGCATCACCACGCAGGATCCCGAGCTGATGAAGCGGCTCGACCCGATCGCCGCCGGGCGGCGGCTCGCGAATTACCTGAAGGTGATGACGCTGGAGGCGCAGACGATCGCCCGCGCCTGCGGCAAGAACAGCTTGCACAATCTCGAACCCGAGGATCTCGTTGCGCTCACGATCGAAGCCGCCGCCATGGCTGGCGTGCCGCTGGCCGGCACCAACTGGATACCGGGGAAGAACGGCTTCTGATACCAAACTGCCAAATACCATAAGCGAGGAACTATAATGGGGAACGATCTCGCCGCCTTCGCCAAAGAGAACGGCGTCAAATATTTCATGATTTCCTACACCGACCTGTTCGGTGGGCAGCGCGCCAAGCTGGTGCCGGCGCAGGCCATCGCCGACATGCAGAAGGACGGTGCGGGCTTTGCCGGCTTTGCCACATGGCTCGACCTGACGCCGGCGCATCCCGACATGCTGGCGGTGCCGGATCCGGATTCGGTCATCCAGTTGCCGTGGAAGCCTGATGTCGCCTGGGTCGCCGCCAACTGCATCATGGACGACAAATCGGTCGCCCAGGCGCCGCGCAACACGCTGAAGCGGCTGATCACCGAGGCGGCCGGCGACGGCATGTATATCAAGACCGGCGTCGAGGCCGAGTTCTTCCTGATCTCGCCGGACGGCAAGGCGATTTCCGACGAATACGACACGGCGTCAAAGCCCTGCTACGACCAGCAGGCGGTGATGCGCCGCTACGACGTCATCGCCGAGATCTGCGACCATATGCTGGCGCTCGGCTGGGGTCCCTATCAGAACGACCATGAGGACGCCAACGGCCAGTTCGAGATGAACTGGGCTTTCGACGATGCGCTGGCGACCGCCGACAAGCATTCCTTCTTCAAGTTCATGGTGAGGTCCGTTGCCGAAAAGCACGGCCTGCGCGCGACCTTCATGCCCAAGCCATTCCCCGGCCTGACCGGCAATGGCTGCCACGCCCACATCTCGGTGTGGGACAGAGACGGCAAGACCAATGTCTTTGCCGACAACGCCATGGAGCTCGGCCTGTCGGCGAAGGGCAGGAATTTTCTCGGCGGCATCATGAAGCATGCCTCGGCACTTGCGGCGATCACCAACCCGACGGTCAATTCCTACAAGCGCATCAATGCGCCGCGCACCATTTCGGGCGCGACCTGGGCGCCGAACTCGGTGACCTGGACCGGCAACAACCGCACCCATATGGTGCGCGTGCCCGGCCCCGGCCGTTTCGAGCTGCGCCTGCCCGACGGCGCGGCAAACCCCTATCTGCTGCAGGCCGTCATCATCGCCGCCGGCCTCGACGGCATCCGCTCGCAGGCCGATCCCGGCAAGCGCTACGACATCGACATGTACCAGTTCGGTCATACGGTCGAGGGCGCGCCGAAGCTGCCGCTCAACCTGCTCGATGCCTTGCGCGAGTTCGACAACGACAAATCGCTCAAGGCGGCGCTGGGTGAGGAATTTTCGTCGGCCTACCTAAAGCTGAAGCACCAGGAATGGAATTCCTATGCTTCCCACTTCACCCAGTGGGAGCGCGACCACACGCTGGATATCTAGAGCATCGGACCGAAGAGCGTGAAGCGGTTTTCGGACGGATCCGATGCGTCAAGAAAGGTCCTGCGTGGCGCGAAGCGACCTTGGAATGAGCTGATGAAATACTCGATCTTCTCGCTCGCCCGCGCCGCATTTTCCGGCCACAAGACCTGGCAGCGCACATGGCGCGACGCCAGCCCGAGGGATCGCTATGACGTGGTGATCATCGGCGGCGGCGGTCACGGCCTGGCCACCGCATGGTTCCTGGCCAGTGAGTACGGCATCAGGAATGTCGCCGTGCTGGAGAAAGGCTGGATCGGCTCCGGCAATGCCGGCCGCAACACCACCATCATCCGCTCCAATTACGGGCTGCCCGGCAATTCCGGCTTCTACGAGCTGTCGATGAAGCTGTGGGAGCGGATGGAGCAGGATCTCAACTACAACACGATGGTCAGCCAGCGCGGCGTCATCAACCTCTATCATTCCGACGCGCAGCGCGACGCCTATGCGCGGCGCGGCAACACGATGCGCATCAACGGCATCGACGCCGAGCTGCTCGACCTCGCCGCGGTCAGGAAGATGATGCCGTTCCTGAACTTCGACAATGCCCGCTTTCCCGTGCAGGGCGGGCTGCTGCAGCGGCGCGGCGGCACGGCACGTCACGACGCCGTGGTCTGGGGTTACGCCCACGCGGCGAGCGCGCTTGGCGTCGACGTCATCCAGAATTGCGAGGTGACAGGCTTTGTGCGCGACGCCAACGGCAAGGTGACCGGCGTCGAGACTTCGCGCGGCAAAATCGGCGCCGGCAAGGTCGGCATGGCCGTCGCCGGCAGTTCGTCGCGCGTCGCTGCCATGGCGGGACTGCGCCTGCCGATCGAAAGCCATGTGCTGCAGGCCTTCGTCTCCGAGGCGATCAAGCCGCTCATTCCCGGTGTCATGACCTTCGGCGCCGGCCATTTCTATGTCAGCCAGTCGGACAAGGGCGGGCTGGTCTTCGGCGGCGACATAGACGGCTACAATTCCTACGCCCAGCGCGGCAACATGCCGGTCATGGAGGACGTCTGCGAGGGCGGCATGGCGCTGATGCCGATGATCGGCCGCGTGCGGCTTTTGCGCCAGTGGGGCGGCATCATGGACATGTCGATGGACGGTTCGCCGATCATCGACAAGACGCCGGTGGACGGGCTCTACCTCAATGCCGGCTGGTGCTATGGCGGCTTCAAGGCGACGCCGGGCTCCGGCCTTGTCTTTGCCCATCTTCTGGCGCGCGACGCACCGCACGAGGAGGCAGCAAGATTCCGCCTCGACCGGTTCCGGCGTGGCGCGATGATCGATGAAAAGGGCGTCGGCGCCCAACCGAACCTGCACTGAGGACGGCCGGAAACCATGCGTATTGTCTGTCCCTTCTGCGGCGAACGCGAACTTGGCGAGTTCACCTGTCTGGGTGACGCCAAGCCGGTGCGTCCGGCAGCCGGCGCCTCGGCAGACGAAGTCTTCGACTACGTCTATCTGCGCGACAATGTAGCCGGCGAGACGAGCGAGCACTGGTATCATGGCGGCGGCTGCCGGGCCTGGCTGAAGATCACCCGCAACACGCTGACACATGAGATTTCCTCGGTTGAGCCGGCGGCGGGCGTTGGCGCCGCCAAGGTCGGCGCCTGATGGTTAGCCTCGCGCAGACACACCGGCTGGAGAGCGGCGGCCTTATCGATCGTTCGGCGCCGCTGAATTTTAGCTTCGACGGCAAGATCTTTGCCGGCTTCCAGGGCGATACGCTCGCCTCCGCGCTCATCGCCAACGGCGTCAAGCTGGTCGGCCGCTCGTTCAAATACCATCGGCCGCGCGGCATCCTGACCGCAGGCTCGGAGGAGCCCAACGCGCTGGTCGAACTGCGCAGCGGCGCGCGGCGCGAACCGAACACCAAGGCGACGACGGCAGAACTTTATGACGGTCTCGAAGCTGCCAGCCAGAACCGCTGGCCGTCGCTGCGCCACGATCTGATGGCGGTGAACCAGTTGTTCGCGCCGATCTTCGTCGCCGGCTTCTACTACAAGACCTTCATGTGGCCGGCGAAATTCTGGGAGGCGATCTACGAGCCAGCGATCCGCCGCGCCGCCGGCCTTGGACGCGCGGCAGGCGTTGCCGATCCCGACCATTACGACAAGGCATGGGCGCATTGCGACGTGCTAATTGCCGGCTCCGGCCCGGCCGGGCTGGCGGCAGCGCTCGCCGCCGGTCGCATTGGCGCCCGCGTCATCCTGTGCGAGGAGGATTTCGTGCTTGGCGGCCGGCTGCTTGCCGATGGCGGCACGATCGACAGCATGCCGGCAGCCGAATGGATTTCCCGCACGCTGGCCGAGCTGGCCGCGTTGCCCGATGTCCGCATCATGACCCGCACGACGCTGTTCGGCGTCTACGATGGCGGCACCTATGGCGCGATCGAACAGGTCAACGACCACCTGCCCTCGCCGCCGCAACACCAGGTGCGCCAGCGGCTGTGGCGGATCGTGGCCAAGCGCTCGATCGTTGCCGCCGGCGCCATCGAACGGCCCATCGTCTTTACCGGCAACGACACGCCCGGCGTGATGATGGCTTCGGCGATGCGGACCTATGTCGCGCGCTATGCGGCAGCGCCGGCACGGCGCGTCGCGCTATTCACCAACAATGCGGATGGCTGGCGCACGGTCGAGACAGCACTCGGCGCCGGATTGCAGATCGCGGCGGTCGTCGATGCACGTCCGGATGTGTCCTCCGAGCATCGCGCGCTTGCGACCAAAGCCGGCTTTCCCGTGCTGAACGGGTCCGTCGTCGGGGTCGAAGGCGGCAAGGACGGCGTCCGGAAAATAGCGGTGTCGCTGATAGGCGGGGCGCGCGCCGAAGTCGAAGCCGACGGGCTTGCCGTTTCGGGTGGCTGGAACCCGGCGGTCGGGCTGACCTCCTATCATCGCGGCCGGCCGAAATGGCAGGACGACATTTCGGCCTTCGTGCCGGACAGCGCACCTCCCGGCATGATGGCCGCCGGTGCCGCCAACGGCGCCTACGGGCTTGGCGCCTGCCTGCGCCAAGGGTTTGCCGCCGGTGCGGCGGCGGCGCAGAGCGCCGGGCGCGCCGGCAATCCCGGCACGGCGCCGGTCGGCGACGACGAGACGTTTTCGCTGACCCCGCTCTGGCATGTAGCCGGCAAAGGAAAGGCCTTTGTCGATTACCAGCACGACGTCACCGCTTCGGACATCGAACTGGCACAGCGCGAAGGTTTCGAATCGGTCGAGCATCTGAAGCGCTACACGACGCTCGGCATGGCCACCGACCAGGGCAAAACCTCGAACGTCGCCGGCCTCGCCATCATGGCGGCGGTATCAGCCAAATCCATCCCCGAGACCGGCACGACGATCTACCGCCCGCCCTATGTGCCGGTCGCCATCGGCGCCTTCGCCGGGCATCATCGCGACGAGAACTTCCATGCGACAAGGCTGACGCCGTCGCATCACTGGGCAGCCGAACAGGGCGCGGTGTTCGTCGACACCGGCCTGTGGAAGCGCGCGCAATGGTATCCGCGTTCCGGTGAGAAGGACTGGCTGGAATCGGTCACCCGCGAGGTCAAGGCGGTGCGCGGCGGCGTCGGCTTCTGCGACGTCTCGACGCTCGGCAAGATCGACGTGCACGGCCCGGACGCCGGCGCCTTCCTCGACCGCGTCTACATCAACACCTTCTCCAGTCTTGCCGTGGGAAAAGCGCGCTACGGGCTGATGCTGCGCGAGGACGGCATGGTCTATGACGACGGCACCACGTCGCGGCTGGCCGAGGACCACTATTTCCTGACCACCACCACCGCCAAGGCCGGGCCGGTGATGCAGCATCTCGAATTCTGCCGGCAGGTGCTGTTTCCCGAGCTCGACGCGCAGCTGACGTCGGTCTCCGACCAGTGGGCGCAATTCTCGATCGCTGGACCGAAAACCCGAGACCTGCTCAGGGAAATCGTCGATCCCGCCGAGGATTTGTCGAACGAGGGATTTCCGTTCATGGGGGCGCGGGAAGTAGCGCTTCGCGGCGGCATCAAGGCACGGCTGTTCCGCATCTCGTTCTCCGGCGAGATGGCCTTCGAAATCTCCGTTCCGGCCCGCTACGGCGACGCGCTGGTGCGCAACCTGATGCTGGCCGGCAAACAATTCGGCGTCACACCCTACGGCACCGAGGCGCTCGGCGTCATGCGCATCGAAAAGGGCCACGTCGCCGGGCCGGAATTGAACGGCACGACGACGGCCGCCGATCTCGGCCTGGCCAAGATGATGTCGACCAAGAAGGATTTTGTCGGCCGCGTCATGGCAGGGCGTGAGGCGCTGGTGGCAGCGGATCGGCAGGTCGTGGTCGGCATCAAGCCGACGGACAAGACGCGCCGCTTGCGCTCCGGCGCGCATGTCATTCCGAAGGGCGAGATACCGGGTCCCGACAACGACCTGGGCTATGTCACCTCGGTCTGCTTCTCGCCGACGCTCGACCAGTGGATCGGGCTGGCGCTTGTCGAACGCGGCCGCGAGCGCATCGGCGAGATCGTCCATGCGCATGATCCGCTGCGCGGCGAGGACTATGACGTCGAGCTGTGCAATCCCGTCTTCTACGATCCGGATGGAGGGCGCCAGCGTGGCTGAGTTTTCCTGGCTTCCCCGCAGTCCTCTGGAGCACGCGCTTGTTGCGGGCGCCTATGGCGCGCGTGACGTCGAGCCCGGCATTGCGCTCACCGAGATCCGCAATTTCGACCTCGTCCAGATCATGGCGCGGCGCGGCAGGTGGGCTGATTTGGCAAACGCCGCCAAAGCGCGTTTCGGCGTGTCAGCTCCGGATACACCAAAGGCGGTCAGCGCTTCGGACGTGACGCTCATCTGGTCGGGACCGGATCAGTTCCTCGCCCTGTCGAAGGGTGGCAAGCATACGATGGAGACGTTGAGCCAAGCGTTTTCGCAATCCGCCTCGCTGTCGGACCAGTCGCATGCACGCGCCCTGATCAGCGTCACGGGCGCCCAGGCGCGCACCATGCTGGCCAAGCTGTCGTCAATCGATTTGCATCCGGCGGTGTTCCCCATCGGCGCTGCGGCCGCCACCTCGATGGACCACACCAGCGTCAATCTCTGGCGCGGCAACGACCGGCCGGACGGACAGGCTGTGTTCAATCTCCTGGTGTTTGCGACCTTCGCGGAAAGCTTGTGGCACACGATGCTCGACGCGGCGGCGGAATATGGCGTCGACATCGGGCATTCCGAGGAATTCGCGTAGAGATCCGCCACGCCGGCAAGGTGCGGCACGCAGCTTCACCTTGCCAAATCCGGCCTTGCTGCCTATTCTTGCTGCTAAAATAATTTCACGTACAGGCAAACTTGTTTCTTCAGACACAGGGTCGAGATGAGCCAGTCGCCCTACCCCGCCATAGCTGCCGGACCGCCCCGGCCGAGCCTGATTCTTAGGCCCGGCCAGATCGCGCTGCCGCCCGGCATGGAGCGTTATACGATCCAGGGCAATGGCGCGGTGCTCATCGATGTCGAGGCCGGCGACACGATCAGCGTGCGCAACGTCGAAGGCGGCCAATCCTGCGAGCTCTTGGCATGGGACAAGAGCGGCACGACCGATCCTGGCATTTTCGGCGAAAAATCGAACAGCAACGCCGCCGGCATCAAGGCGCTGTTGGCCGAGGGTGACGACAGCCTCGCCGCGCTGCGCCGCGGACTCCAGCGCCGCCAGGTGCAGCTTGATCAGCCAAAGGCGGTTCGCGTGTTCGGCGGCTCCACCCCGGCCGGCACCGAACAGAGTTTTACCGTCACCCGCGACGGCTCGATGATCATGGCCGCCCCGGGCGGTCCGATGCTGGTCGACGGCCACGACACGGCGACGCCGCTCAGCGTCATCGTCCGTCGCGCCACCATCCGCCCGGCGGCGAAGTCGCAATTGGGCGATCCGCTTGCCGATCCGGTGCTCGATTTGCGCGTCCGTTCGGCGACGGCGGAATCCTATTTCGTCAAGGCGGGCGACTATCTGCAGATCATTGATGTCGACGGGCGCCAGTGCACCGACTTCCAGTGTTTTTCGGCGCGCAAGCTGGACAAGGGGCGTGACCATCCGCTCGACGTGACGACAACCCGCACGCTGATGGGCTCGAGCTACCCGATGCCCGGCCTGCATTCGAAATACTACGACCAGGACATGGAGCCGCTGGTCGAGGTGGTGCAGGACACATGCGGGCGGCATGACGCATTCGCGCTCGCTTGCGCCGCCAAATATTACGACGACATCGGCTATCCCGGTCACCCCAACTGCTCGGAGAATTTCAACCGCGCGCTGTCGGACAAGGGAGTGAACCCCCGCGCCGGCTGGATGGCGATCAATTTCTTCTTCAACACGGCGATCGACGCGCATGGCGTCATGGTTTCCGACGAGCCATGGTCGCGACCGGGCGACTACGTGCTGCTGCGGGCGCTCACCGACATTGTCTGCGTCTCGTCCGCCTGCCCCGACGACACGACGCCGGCCAATGGCTGGAACCTGACCGACATCCATGTGCGGACCTATTCCGGCCAGCACAAATTCTCGCGAGCGATCGCCAGACGCATGACGCCCGATTCGGAACCGAAAATGACCCGCGAGACCGCTTTTCATTCGAGCTTTGCCAAGCACACCCGCAACTTCGTCGAGTACAGGGGCTATTGGCTGGCCAATGCCTTCCGCAAGGAAGGGCCTATCGACGAATACTGGGCGTGCCGGCAGGATGCCGTGATCATGGACCTGTCGCCGCTGCGCAAGTTCGAGGTCACCGGCCCGGATTCGGAAGCGCTGCTCCAATACACGCTGACCCGCGACGTGAAGAAGCTCGGCGTCGGCCAGGTCGTCTATTCCGCCATGTGCTACGAGCATGGCGGCATGATCGACGACGGCACGCTGCTCAGGCTCGGCAAGGACAATTTCCGCTGGGTCGGCGGCGACGACCTGTCCGGCGAATGGCTGCGCGAAACGGCGACAAAACTCGGCCTCAACGTGCTGGTGCGCTCGTCGACCGACCAGATGCACAATGTCGCCGTGCAAGGACCGAAGAGCCGAGATATCCTCAAGGAGATCATCTGGACCTCGCCGCTGCAGCCGTCGATCGAGGAGCTCGAATGGTTCCGCTTTGCGGTGGCGCGCATCGGCGGCGGCAACGGCATTCCGGTGGTCGTCTCGCGCACCGGCTATACCGGCGAGCTCGGCTACGAGATCTGGTGCCATCCGCGCGACGCCGAACAAGTGTTCGACGCCATCTGGGAGGCCGGCCAGCCGCATGGGCTAAAGCCGATGGGGCTGCAGGCGCTCGACATGGTGCGGATCGAGGCCGGGCTGATCTTTGCCGGCTATGAATTTTCCGACCAGACCGATCCGTTCGAGGCGGGCATTGGCTTCACCGTGCCGCTGAAGACCAAGACCGACGATTTCATCGGCCGCGAGGCGCTGATCCGGCGCAAGGAAAACCCGCAGAAGAAACTGGTCGGCCTTGACATCGACGCCAATGTCGCCGTCGGGCACGGCGACTGCGTCCATGTCGGCCGCGCCCAGATCGGCGAGGTCACTTCCGCCATGCGTTCGCCGTTGCTGAACAAGAACATCGCGCTTGCCAGGCTCGACGTCACCCATGCGGCGATCGGCACCGAGGTCGAGATCGGCAAGCTCGACGGCCATGCCAAGCGGCTGCCGGCGCGCGTCGTGCCGTTCGCCCACTACGACCCGCAAAAGACCAGACCGCGCTCCTAATAGCCACTTTCAAGAGGCATCGACCGACCTCGGCGACGGTGTCGGCTGACTGCTGACGGCTGTTTGACGCGTAGGTTACAGACGTGATGTGCACAGCTTCACAAAGAGCTTGACGTGGAAGCGTGCCGAGTCAATCTTCACTGCTAAGAAAAAAAAACAACTGAGCGGAAACACCCGAGATCGTTCAACGCATGCGTCGGCGACGACGCCTTGCGAGATCGCGGCTGTCGCCGATGGGGAACATCAAAATGGGGAATGCACGCATATGAGCACGATAACCACTGTCCTGGAGCAGCCTGCCGAAGGGCAGTTGCAGCGGAACATCAACTGGCGCGGCGCCTTCTGGGTGGCAAGCGGCGTTCCCGCCCTTGTCCTGTTTTCGATCGGCGGCATTGCCGGCACGACCGGAACGCTGGCCTTCGCGATCTGGACCGCGTCCATGGTCATGGGCTTCCTGCAATCCTTCACCTATGCGGAGATCGCCGGCCTGTTCCCGAATAAATCCGGCGGCGCCTCGGTCTACGGCGCCACCGCATGGCTGCGTTACTCCAAGTTCATCGCGCCGCTCTCGGTCTGGTGCAACTGGTTCGCCTGGTCGCCGGTGCTGTCGCTCGGCTGTTCGATCGCCGCCGCCTACATCCTCAACGCACTGGCGCCGGTGCCGCTGTTTAGCGACACCTCGCCGGAAGTCGCCGCCTATATCGCGGCCCATGCCGGAACCAGTGCCGCCGACGCGATTGCCGCGGTGACGGCGGCCGCCACGCCGGCGATCCGCAACTGGACGCTCTACGGTCACACGCTGGGTCCGGTCTCCTTCACCTTCAACGCAACCTTCTTCATCGGCGCGGTGCTGATGCTGATTATCTTCTCCATCCAGCATCGCGGCATCCTGGGCACGGCCAATGTGCAGAAGTATATCGGCCTGTTCGTCATCATCCCGATGCTGATCGTCGGCGTGGTGCCGATCGTCACCGGCCAGATCAACTGGGCCAACTTTTCGCCGCTGGTGCCGCTGGCGGCCGCCTATGCGCCCGAGCCCGGTGCGTGGAACATCGCCGGCTGGACGCTCGTCCTCGGCGGCATGTTCATCGCCGCCTGGTCGACCTACGGCTTCGAGACCGCCGTCTGTTACACGTCCGAGTTCAAGAATCCCGGTACCGACACGTTCAAGGCGATCTTCTATTCCGGCCTGCTGTGCATGCTGCTGTTTATCCTCGTGCCGTTCACCTTCCAGGGCGTGCTCGGCTTGAACGGCATGCTGGCCACCCCGATCGTCGACGGCTCCGGTGTCGCCGATGCATTGGCCGGCATGGTCGGCGGCGGACAGTTGATCCACAGCCTGCTGGTGATGCTGATGATCCTGGCACTGGTGCTGTGCATCATGACGGCGATGGCGGGTTCCTCGCGCACGCTCTATCAGGGCTCCGTCGATGGCTGGCTGCCGCGCTATCTCAGCCACGTCAACGAGCACGGCGCGCCGACGCGGGCCATGTGGACCGACCTGATCTTCAACCTGATCGTGCTGGCCATCGCCTCGGCCGACGCGACGAGCTTCTTCTTCATCCTCGCCGTGTCGAACTGCGGCTACATCATCTTCAACTTCCTCAACCTCAATGCCGGCTGGATCCACCGCATCGACAACGGCCATATCGCGCGGCCGTGGAATGCGCCGAGCTGGCTGCTCGGCGTCGGCGCCATCTTTGCCTATGTCAACGCGATCTTCATGGGCGCCGGCGCCAAGGTCTGGAACCCGATGGCGCTATGGGCCGGGCTGATCACCGCTGCCCTGATCATCCCGGTGTTCTGCTTCCGACATTACATCCAGGACGGCGGCAAATTTCCCGACCATATGCTGGCGGATCTCGGCATGAAGTCGACCGATCTTACGGTCCGCAAGGCGGGAATCCTGCCCTATCTGACGCTGATCGCCGGCGTCGTGGTGATGCTGCTGGCCAACTGGCTGTTCGTCATCTGATATCGGCCTCAAGGGATCGAGCGCGCGACGCGCGCTTGATCCCCTGCATATTTTGTTCTTGCTTTGTGCCGGCAGTAATGCTATCAGTTTTGGCATGGTGCTGATTTGCGCCGACGACCCGCCGCCGAGGCGGGTTTTTTATTTCATGCCAGATCCGGCGTGAGACTCAATCGATCTTGATGAACACGCCCTTGGTATTGAGATACTCGTCGAGGTGTTCGGCACCGCCCTCGCGTCCGTAACCGCTCATCTTATAGCCGCCGAAGGGGACGGCCGGATCGATGGCGTGATAGGTGTTCACCCAGACCGAGCCGGCGCGGATTCTCCTGGAAAGCTGGTGCGCCGTGGCGACATTGCGGGTGAAGACCCCCGCCGCGAGACCATAAGGCGTGTTGTTGGCCCGCTCGACCGCCTCGTCGAGCGTCTCGAATGGCAGCGCCGAAATAACCGGCCCGAAGATCTCCTCGCGCGCGATCTTCATGTCGTCCGAAACGCCGGCAAACACCGTCGGCGCGACGAAATTGCCGGCGGCCAGCGCACCTTCCATAAGGCGTGTGCCGCCGGTGACGAGGGTCGCGCCCTGCGCCGTGCCGGCCTCGAGATACGAGGCGACCCGTTGCAGCTGCTTTTCGGAGACGAGCGGGCCGATCTCGGTTGCCGGGTCGATGCCGTCGCCGATCCTGAGACCCTTGGCATAGGCCGCCAGCCGCGCGACGAAGTCGTCATGGATGGAGCGTTCGACGAACAGGCGCGAGCCGGCGATGCAGATCTGGCCGGAATTGGCGAACACCGACATCGCCGCCACCGGCACGGCCTTGTCGAGATCGGCGTCGGCGCAGACGATGACCGGCGACTTGCCGCCGAGCTCCAGCGAGACGCGCTTGAGGTTGCCGGCCGAGGCGCGGACGATCGACTGGCCGGTCGCCGTCGAGCCGGTGAAGACGATCTTGTCGACGCCCATATGCTCGGCAAGTGCCGCACCTGCCTCGGCGCCTGTGCCGGTCACGATGTTGACGACGCCTTTGGGAACGCCGGCCTCGTTCATGATGTCGGCGATCAGCAGCGGCGTCAGCGGCGCCTCTTCCGAAGGTTTCAGCACGATGGTGCAGCCGGTCGCCAGCGCCGGCCCGATCTTCCAGACAGAAGCGGCCGTCGGTGCGTTCCAGGGGATGATGGCGCCGACGACGCCGACCGGCTCCTTGCGGGTGAAGGAGACGATTTCGCCCGGCAGCGAGTTCTCGATCGTCTCGCCATGCAGGGACGTCACTATCCCGGCGTAGTAGCGCAGCATGCCGATGACGCGATTGCGGTTGGCCAGGGTGCGCACGATCGGCATGCCCATGTCGGTCGTGTCCGAGCGGCTGATCTCCTCCCAGTGCTTTTCGAAGAGGTCGGCGATCTTGAGGAGCAGCACCTGCCGCTCATAGGGCTTGAACCGGCTCCACGGCCCGTCGAAGGCCTTGCGCGCAGCAGTCACCGCCAGCTCGATATCCTGGCGATCGCCGCGCGGCACCGTGGCGATGACCGCGCCGGTGGCCGGATTGCGGGTCTCCATGGTCCGGCCCGAGCGGGCATCGATCCAGGCGCCATCGACGAACATCTGGCGATGGCGTCCGTCGATCGGCTGGCGCGGCGCCACCGGTGCCTGAGCTATGGTCATGACGTCCTCCTCCAGCGCTCCTGCCGGTGGCGGATTTAACCCCTGGACGTCACATCTGCCAACAACTCTATTCGGCCAACAACTCTATTCGGCGGCCAGCGGCAGTCGCGGCCTGTCGTCGTTTTCTGCCAGCTCCGGCTCGGCCGCCTGCTCCGCGTCCCCGGCCTTCTTGCGCTCCCTGCCGAAGAACAGGGCATAGCCTGCCGGAAGGACAAGGATGGTGAGCACCGTGGCGACCAGGATGCCGCCCATCATGGCATAGGCGAGCGGACCCCAGAAGACGCCGCGCGAAATCGGGATCAGCGCCAGGACCGCCGTCAGCGCCGTCAGCATGATCGGCCGGAAACGGCGGACGGCCGAGCCGATGATCGCCTCGGAACGCTCCATGCCGGACGCAATGTCCTGGTCGATCTGGTCGACCAGGATGATCGAGTTACGCATGATGATGCCGAGCAGCGCGATGACGCCGAGGATGGCGACGAAGCCGAAAGGCGCACCACTGATCAAAAGTGCCGCCGCCGCACCGATGATGCCGAGCGGACCGGTCGCCAGCACCAGCATCGCCTTGCCGAAATGCTGCAGCTGGATCATCAGCAGCACGACGATGACGGCCAGCATGATCGGCGCCTTGGCAGCGATAGAAGCCTGGCTTTCGGCCGAATCCTCGGCGCCGCCCTGGATCTCGATGTTGTAGCCGGGTGCCAGACCGTCGCGCAGGCCCTGCATCTCGCTGTACATCTTCATGACGACGTCGTTCGACTGCACGCCATCCGGCAGCGTGGCGCGCACGCTGATGGTCGGCAGGCGGTTGCGCCGCCATTCGACGCCTTGCTCCAGCACAGGTACGACCTTGGCGACCTGCGACAGCGGCACGAAGCCACCGAAATCCGTCGGGATATAGACGGAGTCGACCGCCGACAGCAGGTGACGGCTCGCCTCCGGTTCGCGGGCGATGATCGAAACGGTCTCCTCGCCGTCGCGGAAATCGTCGAGCGGCGCTCCCGACATCGTCGCCTGCAGCATCTGGCGGATGCGCTGCGAAGTGACGCCGAGCGCACGGGCGCGATCCTGGTCGATCACCAGCTTCATCTCCGGCACCGGCTCCAGCCAGTCGTCGTGGACGGCGCCGAGCAGCGGATTTGCCTGGAACTTCGCCTTCACCTCGTCGGCGATGCGGCGCACCTCCTGACGATCCGGGCCCATGACGCGCATCTGCACCGGCCAGCCCGTGGGCGGACCGAGGAACAGGCGGTCGACCTTGGCGCGGATCGACGGGAAATCCTCGGCCAGAATGGTGCGCAGCTTGACAATCAGCCGCTCGCGGGCCGGTTCGTCATTGGCCATCACCAGAAGCTGGGCGAAGTTCGGATTGCTAAGCTGCTGGTCGAGCGGCAGGAAGAAGCGCGGCGCGCCCTCGCCGATATAGGTGGCGATGAAGCGCTTGTCGTGATCGTCCATCATCCTGGTTTCGAGCGCCTTGGCCTGCGCCTCGACTTCCTTGATGCTGGTGCCTTCCGGCAGCCAGAGGTCAACGAGGATTTCCGGACGAGACGACTGCGGGAAGAAGCTCTGCGGGATGAACTGGAACGCCCACAGGCTGGTTGCGAAGGTCACCAGCGTCATCACCAGCACGATGATGCGGTGGCGTACGGACCAGCCGACGGTGGCGCGAAGCCGGCGGTAGAAGCGCGTGTCGAAGACATCGTGATGGCTGCCGGCATGTTTTCGCTGCTTGAGGATCATGTGGCCGAGCCATGGGGTGAAATAGACCGCCACGAACCAGGAGACGACCAGCGCGATGCCAACGACATAAAACAGCGTGCGCACATATTCACCGGCCGTCGAGGCCGCGAAGCCGACCGGAATGAAGCCGGCGGTGGTGATCAGCGTGCCGGTCAGCATCGGGAAGGCCGTCGAGGTATAAGCGAAGCTCGCCGCCTCGATCTTGACCAGTCCCTCCTCGAGCTTGCGCTCCATCATTTCGACGACGATCATCGCGTCGTCGACGAGCAGGCCGAGCGCAATGATCAGCGCGCCGAGCGAGATGCGCTGCAGATCGATGCCGATCTCGTACATGATGGCGAAGGTGGCGGCCAGAACGAGCGGAATGGTGATCGCGATCACCAGGCCCGAACGCCAGCCGATCGTCAGGAACGACACGACAAGCACGATCAGCAACGCTTCGCCAAGCGCCGTCATGAACTCGCCCACCGCTTCCCTGACGACTTCCGGCTGGTCGGAAATCTGATCGACCGAAACACCGTAAGGCAGCGCCTCTTCGAAGCGGTGATAGGTCGCCTCGACGTCCTTGCCGACATCGGTGACGTTGAAGCCCTTGGCCATGACGACACCGACCTGGACGCTGTCGTGGCCGTTGAAACGGTATTTGCGCTGATAGGGATCCTCGAGGCCGGAGATCACGGTGGCGATGTCGCCGAGGCGCGTCACCTGGTTGCCGGCGCGCAGGCGAAGTTCGCGGATGTCGGCCGCTTTGGTCACGTCGCCATCGACCGAGATGCGCACCGAACGCTGGCCAGTATCGACCGAGCCCGCCGGATCGACATTGTTCTGACCCCTGATCGCGTTCTGCAGATCGGTGAGCGTCAGGCCGCGCTGGGCAAGCGCTTTGGACGAAACGTCGATATAGATCTTTTCCGGCTGGTCGCCGATGATCACGGCCTTCTCGACGCCGGGCGTCGTCAGCAGCATGTCGCGCGCCTGGATGGCGAATTTCTTCAGCTCGGGATAGCTGTAGCCGTCGCCGCTGATTGAATGCAAGGTGATGAAAGTGTCGCCGAACTCATCGTTGAAATAGGGCCCGAGCAGCCCCTGCGGCAGCTCGTTCGAGATATCGCCGACCTTCTTGCGCACCTGGTAGAAGGCCTCCGCGACCTGCTCGGAGTTGGTGTCGCCTTTCACCTGCAAGGTGATGATGGCGCTGCCGGCGCGCGTGTAGGAACGGACGAAATCGAGATGCGGCGTTTCCTGCAGCTTGCGCTCGATCTTGTTGACGACCTGGTCCTCCATCTCCTGGATCGAGGCACCCGGCCAGACCGCCTGGACGACCATGACGCGGAAGGTGAAATCCGGGTCTTCCTTCTGGCCCATGCGCATCAGGCCGAGCGCACCGGCCACGATGATCAGGCCGAACAGGAACCGCGCAATGCTCGGGTGCCCGATTGCCCAGCGCGAAAGATTGAAGGGCCGCTTTTCATTGGTGTCGGTGGTCATAGCGCCAGTCCATTTTTCTGATCGTCAGCGCACGCGCGTCGCATGCCCACGGAACTTCCGATGCTGGCTTCCGGGCGGCGAGGCTTTCCGAGCGGAGAGACACTCATCGCGGTGGGACGCTAGGATCGATGGCGGGGGTTGCATCGACCTGGCGTCTCGACAATCGGGCACCTGCCGCCCGGAAACCATGACCTGCTTGACCTCGCGGCTTGCGCCGATGCGATGAAAAGCCGGTTTTATTCGCTTGGCCGTCAGCGCATGCGCTTGGCGGCGTCGCCATCATCGTTCGCCGATGCGGACTGCACCGCATCGCCGGTCAGCTTGACCTTCAGGTTTTCGGTCATGAATTGCGTGCCGGCGGCAACGACGACGTCGCCGGATTTCAGTCCTTCGGCAACATGCACGCCGTCGGCGGTGAACTCGGCGACCTTGATCGGACGCGCATGGACGGTCTCGCCGTTGCGGTCCACGGTCCAGACGATCTGCTGGCCATCCTTTTGCGCCAGCGCGCTCAACGGGATCGATACGCTTTGCGGACTGTTGTTGGCCGCCGAAGCTTCAATGGTCGCGGTCATGCCGAGAAGCACGCGCGGATCGTTGGGCAGGCTGACGCGAACGGCGAAGGTGCGCGACTGCTGATCGGCGCTGCCGGCGACTTCGCGGACCTTGCCGTCGAGCGTCAGCGCATCGTCGGACCAGAACCCTGCCTTGACGTCCTTGCCCGGCTTGAACTGGGCGATATCCATTTCCGGAACCGCGATCAGCACTTCCTTTTCGCCATCGACGGCAACGGTCACGACCGGCGTGCCAGAGCCGACCACCTGACCGACGTCGGCAGTGACTGATGTGACGATGCCGTTCCTGTCCGCCTTGACGTCGGTGTAGAGGACCTGGTTTTTCGCCTGGTCAAGCGATGAGCGGGCGGAATTCCGGGTGGCGACGGCCTGATCGTAACTGAGCGTCGCCTGTTCGAGCTGCGATTTCGACGCGAAGTGCTTGGCAAACAACTGTTCGGCGCGACGGCGGGCAAGGTCTGTTGTCTCGACCTGCCGCTCGGCGGCCTCGAGTGCCGCCTCGGCGCTCTTGACCGAAAGGTCGTAGTCGGCGGGATCGATGCGGGCCAGAACATCGCCCGGCTTCACGCGTTGGCCGATGTCGACCAGCCGCTCGGTGATCTTGCCGTTGATGCGGAATCCAAGATTCATCTCGGTGCGGGCGCGCACCGATCCGGAGTAGGAGAGCTCACGGGTGTCATTCGCCTTGGCGATCTCGACCACCTTGACCGGCCGGATGATGTCCTTGACTTCCACTTTTTCCTGCGAACAGCCGGCGAGCCCGAGCGCCGCGACGACGACCAGAGCCGGACCAACGGCCGTGTTCATGATGGATTTGGACAAAGACACTTGTGTACTCCCGAACTGGAAATGAATTATCGAGGCCCGGCGGACGCCGCCGGTCATTTCTTCAAGGCCCTGATCGCAAACTCGATAAGCTCGTCCGGCATCGCCCGGTTCTCCTTGGCAAGACATTGGGCGACCATCTGCGGGTGACAGAGGGTAATGATGGCGGCGCCGAAACACCGCGAAGCGACTTCCGGGTCCTGGTCGGTAAACTCGCCGGTTGCGATGCCCTCGCTGATCACCTCCGCCACCAGGCTGCGGATTCTTTCGATATGCTTCTCGATGACGTGCCAATCGCGTTCGATGGCAACGACGACCATTTCGTGCACCTTCTCCTGGTCGAGCATGGTGTCGCGGGTCCACTGATGATGCGTCCGCACGTAGCGGCGAAGCTTTTCGCTGGCGGTTCCGGGACCATGGCAGGCGTCGTAGGTCAGTTGGTAGCAGGTGGCGAGCATGCGGCCGCAAACGGCTTGGTGGATATCGACCTTCGACGCAAAAAAGCGGTAGATGTTGGCCGTCGACATGCCGAGTTCGCGCGCTATGTCGGCGACATTGGTCTTGCCGTAGCCGTAGTGGCGGAACAGGCGCTCGGCGCAATCGAGGATGCGCACTACGTTCTCCTGCCGGGCCGAGTCGACCACCGTATCGAGGGTATCATGCATGGCGTTTCAGCAACTCATTACGAGTGACGAATTTTGAATTTCGTCACTCGTAATTCGAAATCAGCCTCCTGTCAACATGTGATATGCCCTTTTTGGGCGACTGGTGACATCTGTTGACACCACTTGGCGTGACCGGCGCACAAAGCCGCTCCGCTGCGGACAGTACCAGGGAGAGGAGACCATGGCATGACCGTACTGCGCATCGTCACGAATATCGCAACGGACAGCATCCCGGATGTTCGGAGGTTCTATTCCGACCTGTTCGGGCTCGATGCCGTCATGGACCACGGGTGGCTCGTCACGCTGGCGTCCGGCGAAACAACCATCCCGCAGATCAGCATCGCCAGCGAGGGCGGCTCAGGCACCCCCGTGCCCGATCTCTCGATCGAAGTCGACGATGTCGATGAGGTGTATCTTCGCGCAAACGAGATCGGTTGCAGGGTGGTCTACGATTTGACCGACGAACCGTGGGGCGTAAGACGTTTCTTCATCGCCGACCCGACCGGCAAGCTGCTCAACGTGCTCTCGCATCTTCGCTAGAAACTGTCTGCGATGCGGGACATTGGCGACCTTCCAACATTCAGCCGAACGACTGAAACGGGCCCAATTGCGGTCATCGGAGAAAACATGAGCAGAACAATCCCATTTCATTTCATCGATGTCTTCGCAGTAGAGCCGCTGACGGGCAATTCACTTGCGGTGGTCGACGGCGGTGCCGAGTTGGCGCTCGAGCTCATGCAGAACATTGCACGTGAGTTCAACCAGTCCGAGACCACCTTTGTCCTACCGGCGACCCGGGCTGACGCCGACTGGAAGTTGCGCTCTTTCACGCCGAAAGGCGTAGAGGTTTTCGGTGCGGGCGGCCACAACACGTTAGGGGCTTGGTGGTGGCTCGCTGCAGCAGGGCGGCTCGATCTGCGCGATGGCCCAACATGGTTTCACCAACAGATCGGCGACCTGGTATATCCATTGGCCATCTGGCGAAGCCAAGGGCGACTGGAAAAGATCATTATGCAGCAAGAGGCCCCAGTGGCCGGCCGGCAGCTCTCAAATCTTGGCGCTCTTGCCAAGGCACTCGGCCTTGATGCCGAAGAAATAGCGGCGGACGTCGTGCCTTGCCAGGTGGTCTCGACTGGTGCTGCCCATCTCCTGGTGCCAATCCGCGATCGCGAAGCAGTCAACCGGATTTCGCCTGATGCCAAACAGCTTTTCGACCTGCTCAACGAGGTCGGCGGGGAAGGCTGCTACGTCTTCTCGCTCGATCCACTACAGCCCGGAACCATAGCGTATGCGCGCTTTTTCAATCCGACCGTCGGCATTTCCGAGGATCCGGCAACCGGCACGGCGGCCGGTCCGCTCGCCGCGCATCTCGTTGCACATGGTCTTGCACAGCCCGGCGTAATCAAGGTCGAGCAAGGCACGGCTCTCGGACGTACCAGCATCATTGAGGTAGATGTAGATGCCGGCTCGGTGAGCGTTTCCGGGCGCGGCATTGTGGTGGCGAGCGGCGCGTTTTCGATCTAAAATTAGTCAAAGGTTGCAGATCCGGTGGCCGCGCAGGCAGCGAACCTGTGCCCGTCCCACAAGGTCGCGGTAGGTGGAGCCCCGCCATTTGGCGCGGCTATGCGGATGACGTGGTCTGCCGCTCGCCTTCGACTGGATTCGCTTAGGCAGCCGATTTGTTTAACCTGTTCAGGCTTTCGCCCAGTACGACAAGCGCGATGCCGAGCAGCGCAATGTCCTTGATCAGGAACTGACCGGCGGGACCGAGCGCAGGAAAGCCCAGCGTTGGCTCCCAGATCGGCAGGGCAACCATGGTCGAACAGGTGACCAGGAAAATCAGGGCGGCCAATGCCCCGCCGGCCACACCGGCGCGCACCGACCAGGGGCCGGCAATCAGGAGAAGCGCGGTCGCGATCTCGAAGACGCCAAGCACATAAGAGGCACCGGCTTCACCAAATACCGGATACATCCAGGCGAGCCAAGGCGTACCGCCGATCAGCGGCCTCAACGCCTCGATCTCAACAGAGGTGAACTTCATGCCGCCGATCATGAGAAGCGGCAGTATGACCCCGGTCACGGCGACGATCCGCCCGGCTTTCCTGACCGCGGCGGCGTTTCGCGCCCATGGCCGAGGAAGGGTCTCGTCTTGACCTTCAGGCTCTGATGTTTTGAGAACCGGCATGAGTTCCTCCTCCAACCGCCAATTGCACCACCCGCGTCGTAAATTGCGCCGATCTATCCCTTGTCCCCTGGCGACTGGCCAATCGCCGCCGCTGTCACGGTCGCTCGATCACCCCGATGCGCTGCTCAGTCCGGCTTTGTACGGGTACGAGTGATGCTCGTGAGCGATAATCCAAAGGTCACCTTCCTTGCGTAGTCCGACCGTAAGCCGTAGTCGGGTTGCCGGGTCCTTTTCAAGCTCTTCCCTGGTGCCGCACCGCAGCAATGCGGTTGCAAAAGCAACGCGGTCGCCCGCCGTGACATCTAGCCGCTCGATCGCGAAAACGCCGCCCTGCTTGAAGTGCTCGAAGAACGGACCCCAGCTATCCCGGTAGGCCTCAATTCCAGTGAGCTCGTTCGGAGGTGGAACATCGAACATCAGAAGGTCCGTCGCATGATCCGCAACGATTTTCTCCAGGTCTTGCTGCTGCACGGCGTTCGCCCAACGCTCGATTAGCGCCTGGATGTGTGCCTCGGCGTCGCGCTCCATGTTCTCCATTAGAATTCTCCTCCCGCTAGATATTCTTCCGTCGAGTTGGTTCTGTATCGAGGACGACCGGGAGGCGCTCGATCCGACACTGAGTGATCTTTTTTGCTCCGTTCAGCCGATCCGGCTGCTGCGAGGCATGTTCTTGGACTGTCGGCTCGGGGTGAAGCGTTCAACTTCCCGTAGTCGCGAGATCGAACGGGCGCACGACGAATTCGGCCCCTGGCCCGAGCGGCTGATTGCAGACACCGGCTACGGCTCCGCAGTCGACAAGTCCAAACGCAAGGGACGGCACCTTCTCGCGCGAGGATTCCGCCTGGGCTAGGCTTCCTTCGCCGTCTCCCTCAGCCTGAACTTCTGGATCTTGCCAGTCGAGGTCTTCGGGATCTCGGCGAAGATCACCGCCTTCGGCACCTTGAAGCGGGCGAGCAGCGCGCGGCAGTGGTCTATGATCTCGGTCTCGGTCGCCGTCTTGCCCGGCTTCAGTTCGACATAGGCGACCGGTACTTCGCCCCATTTGTCGTCGGGCCTGGCGACGACGCCGCAGGAGGCGACGGCCGGATGCTTGTAGAGCGCTTCCTCGACCTCGATCGAGGAGATGTTCTCGCCGCCGGAAATGATGATGTCCTTGGAGCGGTCCTTGAGCTGGATGTAGCCGTCGGCATGCATGACGCCGAGGTCGCCCGAGTGGAACCAGCCGCCGGCGAAGGCCTCGTCGCTCGCCTTGCGGTTCTTCAGATAGCCCTTCATGACGATGTTGCCGCGGAACATGACCTCGCCGAGCGTCTCGCCGTCGGCCGGTGTCTCCTGCATCGTCTCGGGGTCCATCACCGTCAGGTCTTCGAGCGCGGCATAGCGCACGCCCTGCCTGGCCTTCCTCGCCGCCCTCGAACCCTTTTCGAGCCCATCCCAGTCGCCATGCCATTCGTTGACCACCGCCGGGCCATAGGTCTCTGTCAGGCCGTAGAGGTGGGTGACGGCAAACCCCGCATCGGCCATGCCCGACAGCACGGCTTCCGGCGGCGGCGCCGCGGCCGTGTTGAAGGTGACCGTCTGTGGAAATTGCCGCTTGTCCTCGTCCCTGGCATTGATCAGCACCGACATCACCACCGGCGCGCCGCACAGATGGGTGACGCCGTGATCGGCGATGGCGTCGTAGATCGGCTTCGGCCGGACCCAGCGCAGGCAGACATGGGTGCCGGCCTGCACGGCCAGCGTCCAGGGAAAGCACCAGCCGTTGCAGTGGAACATCGGCAGCGTCCAAAGATAGACCGCGTGCTTGCCCATGCCGGCATGGATGGTGTTGGCGTAGGCCATCAGCGCCGCACCGCGATGGTGATAGACGACGCCCTTGGGGTTACCTGTCGTGCCGGACGTATAGTTGAGCGAGATGGCGTCCCATTCGTCGTCGGGCATCGACCAGGCGAAATCCTCGTCGCCGCCCGCGACAAAGTCCTCGTAGTCGAGCGTGCCGATCCGCTCGCCCTTGGGATAGGGAGCATCGGTGGCATATTCGGGATCGTCATAGTCGATGACCAGCGGCTTCACCTTGGCCAGCGCCATCGCCTCGCTGACGACATTTGCGAATTCGCGATCGACGACAAGCACCTTGGTTTCGGCATGGTCGAGCTGGAAGGCGATGAGCGTGGCATCAAGGCGAGTGTTGAGCGAATGCAGCACCGCCTTGGTCATCGGCACGCCGAAATGCGCTTCCAGCATCGGCGGCGTGTTGGACAGCATGACGGTGACGGTGTCGCCCTTGCCGATGCCGCGTTTTTGCAGCGCCGAGGCGAGCTTCAGCGACCGCCGCCAGAAATCGCGATAGGTCGTGCGCTGGCGGCCATGGATGATGGCGACATGGTCGGGAAAGGTCTTTGCCGCCCGCTCCAGATAGGTGAGCGGCGTCAGCGGCTGGTGGTTGGCCGCGTTCCTGTCGAGATCATGTTCGTAGGGATTGCCCATCCCGTCCCTCCCCTGGCGCATGACCCTGAAAATCGGAATCGATTTTCAGAAGGATCATGCGCAAGATCTAAGTGTTACAGCATCCTTTGCGCGTCCAAAAGGACGCGCGGCGCTGTAATGTCTGATCGACAACTTCTACCCTCTGGCTCTCGGCCCGTCACCACCAACGATGCCACGATAGAGCGCATTTGGCACAGTGATGATCTGGATTCAGCGAGCGAAAGGGCATGGCTTGCCTTTGCTGGTTTGACTTTTGTCGAGAGCCGTGAATAATGTCAGCAAGGAGATGGCATGGCGATCCGACCGGCAGAACAGCTTATTCACAAGGCCGCCTGGCTCTACTATGCCCACGGCCTGCGCCAGGACCAGGTTGCCAGCCAGCTCAAGATTTCCCGAGCCTCGGTCGCCATGTATCTGCGCAAGGCGCGCGAGACCGGCATCGTCAACATCTCGACCTCGACGCAGCTTTTCACCGACGATGTCATGGCGCGCAAGCTCGAAGACGCGTTGAAGCTCGACACCGTCTGGATCGCGCCGGAAAACGGCCATGTCGCCGATCCCTCGATCGACATCGCGGTGCTGGCGGCCAGCGTTTTTCTCGAGCTGATCAAGAAGGGCGACCGTATCGGCGTCGCCTGGGGGCGGACCATCTACACGATCGCCGACATCATGTCCTATGCCGATCTGCAGGATGTTACCGTGGTGCAGCTCTGCGGCAATCTCGGAGCCCCTTACTCCTACCGGCCCGATCAATGCACCATGGAAATCGCGCGCCGGCTCAACGCCAAGGGGCTCAATTTCTATGCGCCGCTGGTGCTGACGACGGAAGAACTGGCGCGCGGCCTGCGCGCCGAGCCGGTGATCCGCGAGCAGTTGTCGGGCATCAGTCAATGCGACCTGGCGCTGTATTCGGTCGGCACCGTCGATGCCGACAGCCATGTCGTCAAATGCGGCGCGCTGACGACGAGCGAAATGGATGTGCTGCGCCGTGCCGGCGCTGCCGGCGTCATCGCCGGGCAGATCATCGACGCGCAAGGCAAGGCGCTCGACTGCAGCTACAACCGGCGGATCATTTCGGCGGAGCTGTCATCGCTGCGCAAGATCGAAAAGCGCCTTGTCGTGGTGCAGGAGGACAGCAAGTTCGAACCGCTGGTGGCGGCGATCGCGGGTGGGCTGTGCACGCATCTCGTGGTCGGCGCACGGATGGCGCGACGGCTGCTCGACCATGCCGGACCGGCAGCGGAAAAGATCGCCTAGAGAACACAATTGCCGCTGCGCCTTGTCATCAAGGCGTCGTGGCTTTCCTGCTTCACAACAAAAGCAAATCGGACGAAACGAACATGAAGAACCTGTGGAATGACGGCGAAGCGGAGAAGCTGGTTGCCGACTATGCAAAGAAGGGTGTGGCCCGCGACCTGGCGCTGCGCGTCTATACGACCAGGCTTCTGGGTGGCGAACCGCGGCTTGTCCTGCATGGCGGCGGCAACACATCCTGCAAGACGAAAGCTGTCGACCTCGTCGGCGACGAATGGGACGTGCTCTGCGTCAAGGGCAGTGGCTGGGACATGGGCGTCATCGAGCCGCAAGGCCTACCGGCGGTCAAGCTCGGCGCCCTGTTGAAGGCGCGGTCGCTTACGAAACTCTCCGATGAGGACATGGTCGCCCTGCAGCGGGTGAACCTCATCGACCCGTCTTCACCCAATCCTTCGGTCGAGACGCTGCTGCACGCCTTCCTGCCGCATAAATTCGTCGACCACACGCACTCGACCGCCGTTCTGGCCATCGTCGACCAGGACGACAGCGAGGCGCTGAGCGAGAAGGTCTTCGGCAGCAAGATGGGGTTCGTGCCCTACATCATGCCGGGCTTCGACCTGGCGAAGGCGGCGGCCGATGTCTTCGATGCCGACCCTACGGTCGAAGGCCTGATCCTCGACAAGCATGGCATCTTCACTTTCGGCGACAATGCCAAACAGGCCTATGACCGGATGATCCATTATGTGAACCTTGCCGAGGATTTCATCGCCAGCCACGGCAAGCCGCGCACCGAAAAAGCGGCCTTGCCGGCAAGGCTGGCGAAGCCTGAGGAGATTGCACCGATGCTGCGCGGCGCGGTGGCGGTAGCGCGCGGCGAAGGCCGCTTCGACCGCATGATCAGCGATTTCCGTACGTCGGACACGATCGTCGATTTCATCAATTCGGCAAAAATTGCCGACTATGCCGGGCGCGGCGTATCGACGCCCGACCTGTCGATCCGCATCAAGACCGGACCGATGGCGCTGCCGGCACCCGATGCGGACAAGATCGGCGACTACAAGTCCGTCATCCGCAGCCACGTCGAGCAATTCGCCAAGGACTATCGCGCCTATTTCGAAAGCAATGACGGGCTCGACGATGTGAAGCGCACGATGCTCGACCAGATGCCGCGGCTGACGCTGGTGCCGGGCCTCGGCATGTTCGGCCATGGCCGCACGCTGAAGGATGCAAGGATCGCCTCCGATGTCGGCGAAATGTGGATCGAGGCGGTGCGCGGCGCCGAAGCGGTCGGCGATTTCCGCCCGCTGTCGAAAGCCGATCTGTTCCCGCTCGAATACTGGTCGCTGGAACAGGCCAAGCTTGCCTCCAACAAGCCGAAGCCGCTGACCGGCCAGGTGGTGCTGGTCACCGGCGGCGCCGGCGCGATCGGTGCCGCCACGGCAAAGCTGTTCGCCGACAATGGCGCCCATGCCGTCGTCGTCGATCTCGACGCGTCAAGGGCTGCCGAGGCGGCAAAAAAGGCCGGCAACGGTTCGATCGGCATCGGTGCCGACATCACCGATCCGGGTGAGATGCGCGCTGCGTTCGACAAGGCGGTCGCTGTCTACGGCGGCCTCGACATCCTCGTCTCGAATGCCGGTGCGGCCTGGGAAGGCCGGATCGGCGAGCTCGACGACGCCACCTTGCGCAAGAGCTTCGAGCTCAATTTCTTCGCCCACCAGTCGGCGGCGCAGAACGCGGTGCGCATCATGCTCGAACAGGGCACCGGCGGCGTGCTTCTGTTCAACACCTCCAAGCAGGCGATCAATCCGGGGCCGAAGTTCGGCGCCTATGGCATCCCGAAAGCGGCGACGCTGTTCCTGTCCAGGCAATATGCCCTCGACTACGGCGCCCATGGCATCCGTTCGAACGCCGTCAACGCCGACCGCATCCGTTCCGGGCTGTTGACCGACGCCATGATCGCCAGCCGTTCGGGCGCGCGCGGCGTATCGGAGAAGGAATACATGTCGGGCAACCTGCTCGGGCAGGAAGTCACGTCAGAGGACGTGGCCCAGGCCTTCCTGCATCAGGCGCTGGCCGAGCGGACCACCGCCGATGTGACGACGGTGGATGGCGGCAACATCGCGGCGGCGTTGAGGTAGGCTCAAGAACAGTCCAGACGCAAAAAGAGCGGCCCGAAGCCGCTCTTTTCTTGTACCTGCGATGGAACGCTATTTGGCGTTCGGGTTCGGCATCCAGGCCGGCATCGCGACATCGGCATGGGCGAACTGCGGCAGCTTGGCCGAGAGGTCTTCCATGTTCTTGATGTCCTTGTCGATCAGGTCCTTCTGGGTGATCAGTGTCGGCGGCACGATGACGTTGTGGCCGGGGTCTTCGCCGGCCAAGAGCTGCGCCAGAGCGCGCACCGAGACCTGGCCGACGACGGCCGGGTTGGTGGCGGCGGTTGCCGCCCAGGCGCTGTCGGGCTCGCGCATCGCTGCGATGTCGGAGGTCGAGATGTCGGCCGAATAGATCTTGATATCCTTGTTGAATCCCGCCTCATCGACGGCGATCTTCACGCCCTTGGCGAATTCGTCATAGGGCGCGAACATCACTTTGATGTCGGGGTTGGCGGAAAGCACCGAGCGGGCCTGGTTGGCGACGGAATTGGCGATCGGATTGTCGAGCGTGCCGAACATCGCAGCCTCGTTGATGCCGGCATATTTCTTCTTGAAGTCGACCCAGGTCTCGTTGCGGCGGTCGAGCGGCGCGATGCCGGCGACATAGACGTAGCCGGCCTTCCAGCTCTCGCCATTGTCCTTGATCGCCTGTTCGAGTGCGAGGCGTGCAAGGTCGCGGTCGGACTGCTCGATCTGCGGGATCTTGGGGTTTTCGACATTGACGTCGAAGGCGACGACCTTGATGCCGGCGTCGATCGCGCGCTGGGCGGCCTCCTTCATCGATTCCGTCAAGCCGTGCTGGATGATGATGCCCTGGACACCGAGCGCGATGGCCTGGTCGACCATGTCTGCCTGGAGGGCGGCATCCTGACGGCTGTCGAGGACGCGCAGATCGACACCGAGCGCCTTGGCCTGCGCTTCGACGCCGGACAGATAGGCCTGGAAGAAATCGCCGGTCGAGAGATAGCGGACCAGCGCGATCTTGACGGCGCCGGGCTTGTCGAACGGCGCCGGCTTGTCCTGCGCCATCGCCGGCACGTGCATCAGCAGCGCGGCGCCAGCAAGCCCGAGCGCCGCCTTCCCCAATAGTCTTCTTGTGATCTTCATATTGTTTCCTCCACTTGTTGAACTCAAATTTCAGCCGGTCGAAATCCTATCTGTCGAAATCCTACCTCTTGCCCCTGCCGGAAAGGGCGAAGGTAAAGACGAGGGCAACCACCAGCACCACGCCCTTGATGAAATCCTGCGTGTAGTAGGGCGCGTTCATCATCGTCAGGCCCTGCAGCAGCACGCCGACAAACACCGCGCCGACGGCCGTGCCGAAGGCGTTCGGCTTGGCGGCGCCGAGGACGGCGTAGCCGATGAGCGCCGCGGCCACTGCGTCGAGCAGGAGATTATTACCCGAGGCGATGTCGCCGCGTCCAAGCCGGGCAGCGAGCAAAATGCCGCCAATCGAGGCAAAAACCCCTGAAATAACGTAGGCCCAGATTTTGTATGCCTTGACAGGCGCGCCGGCGAGCTCGGCAGCCCGTTCGTTGCTGCCGACCGCATACATCATGCGTCCAAAACGCGTGTATTCGAGAAAGAACCAGATCAGCACCGCAAGCACGAGCAGGACGACGACCGACACCGGGATGAGATTGGGGATGAAGAAATCGAAGCGGTGACGGCCGAGTGCCAGGAAGCCGGCGCCGAACGTGCCGTTGGCGACCGAGCCGTCGGGCATCGTCATGCCGGTGGCGATCGAGCGGCCTTCGGTCGGAATGCGCTGCAAGCCGACGAGCAGGAACATCATGCCGAGCGTCGCCAGGAGGTCCGGCACGCGCATATAGACGATCAGCCAACCATTGATGAGGCCGACAGCGGCGCCGATCAGGAGACAGGCGACGACCGCGACGACGGCGTTCTGCTCCAGCACCACCATGACATAGGCAGCCGCCATCATGGCGCTGGTGGCGACGGAGCCGATCGACAGGTCGAAGCCGCCGACGACCAGGGTGGCGGTGACGCCGAGCGCCAGCACGCCGGTGATGGCAACCGACTGGAAGATGAAAACCGCACTCTGCGGCGAGACGAAACCGTCGGCGGCGATGGCGAAATAGCCGATCAACCCGAACAGCAGGACGATGAAGCCATAGCGGATGGCATGGTCGCGCGCGGCTGCCATCCTTACCCAACCCGAACTCATGCCCTCTCCATTCCACGTCCCATTATCTGCCCCGCCTTCACGCCGCGCTGTGCAGCGGGCCGCCCGCCACTTCGGCCAGCAAGCGCTCGAGATCGATGTCGGCGTTGCGATGTTCACCGACGATCGTCTGCTCCGACATCACCAGGATGCGGTCGGCGGTCTCCAGCGCTTCGTCCAGTTCAGTGACGAACAGCAGCGTCGCACGCCCGTTCGCGCTCGCCCGCAGCTTGGCCGCGATGTCGCGCCTGGCGGAAATGTCGACGCCCTGAAAAGGCTCGTCCAGAATGAAAAGTCTCGCCGCCTGCGACATCCAGCGGGCCACCATCACCTTCTGCTGATTGCCGCCGGAAAGGGCCGACATTTCGTCCTTCTCCGAGCGGCAGACGATGCCCAGCTCCTGGATCTGCCGGCGGGCGGCGGCGCGCTCGATGCGGCGCTTGAGAACGCCGAGACGCGACATCCGCTTATGGAACGGCAGGCTGATGTTTTCCTGGATGTTGAAGTCGCCGACGATCCCGCTATCGGCCCGGTCCTTGGCGACGAGAAACACGCCGGCGGCGATCGCCTCGCCCGTCGATTCCGGTGCATAGGGTTTCCCGTTCAGCACCATGGTCCCGGACAGCGGCTTGCGCACGCCAAACAGCGTCTCGGCGAGCGCGGTCTTGCCGACGCCGACGAGGCCGGTGATGGCGACGACCTCGCCGTCGCCGAGCGTCAAAAAGATCGGCTTGGCGCCTTCTGCAATCCGCAGCCCGTCGACCGTCAGGACAGGCTTGGCCGAATTCCTGGCGACGATCCGGTCGAGGTGGATCTTGCGGCCGAGCATGGCGTTGACCGCGCCCTCATAGTCGAGCGGCTTGCGGTCGAAAACACCTGAGATGACGCCGTCGCGCATCGAGACGACCCGGTCGGCAAGCCGCCTGATGTCGGACATGCGATGCGAGATGTAGAGGATTGCGACGCCATGCTCGCGAAGCCTGTCGAGCAGCGCGAAAAGCCGGTCGGCCTCGGCGCTGGACAAAGAGGAGGTCGGCTCGTCGAGGATCAGCACTTTCGGCTGGTGCGCCATGGCACGGGCTATCGCCACCATCTGGCGGTCGGCCAACGAGAGATCGCTGATCCGGGCCTTCAGGTCGATGGCCAGCCCCATGCGGTCGGCAACCGCCTTCGCCTCGCGGCGCACCCGGCCTGGATTGAACAGCGTCGGCGCGCCGCTGCCGCTCAGCCTGTCCAGCGTCAGATTGGTGGCGACGTCGAGATCGGCGACGACACCGTCATTGATGTTCTGATGGACGGTGACGACGCCGGCGCGGATCGCCTCCGCCGGCGTGTTTGGTAAGAACTCCTGGGGCGCGAAGTCTTGGCCGACAAGCTGCATCGTGCCGCCGCCGCGCTCGTAGACGCCGCTGATGATCTTGACGAGGGTGGATTTGCCGGCGCCGTTGGCGCCCATCAGCACGGTCACTTCGCCGGCATGCAAATCGAGCGAGACGCCGCCCAGCACCTCGATATGGCCGAAGGATTTCCTCAGGCCGTCCACGCGGAACACGGCATCATTGCCCATTCGTTCCTCCCTGACCGTGACGCTATGAGCTACGTCAGCAATTGTCAATACGATTGACAATTGCCAGAGGGCTTCCTAGCTTGGCCCAACCGCCACGGCTCCACTATGATCGGCAGCGTATAAGACGGGAGGGTGAGGATGACTGGAAAATTGCCGTTCGAAGCACTGTCGGTCGAGACCCTGGCGGCACGCCTCGGCGCCAACGAGGCGCTGTGTTCGCGTATCGGCAAGGACACAAGCCGCTGGAAGGTCCGCGAGGTCGGCGACGGCAATCTGAACCTGGTCTTCATCGTCGAGGGCGCAACGGGTACTGCCATCGTCAAGCAGGCCCTGCCCTATGTCCGCCTGGTCGGCGACAGCTGGCCGCTGCCGCTGAAGCGCTCCTTCTTCGAGTATCACGCGCTGACACGGCAGGAGGCACGGGCTCCCGGTTCGGTGCCGGCGATCTATCACTTCGACGAAGGCCAGGCGCTGATCATCATGGAGTACCTATCGCCGCATATCATCCTGCGGCGCGCGCTGATCGAAGGCCGCCAGCTACCGAACATAGCCAGAGACATCGGCCTGTTCATGGCTCGCACCTTGTTCCGCGGCTCCGATCTGCATATGGCGACCAAGGACCGCAAGGCCGATCTGGCGCTGTTCGCCGACAATGTCGAGCTTTGCGACATCACCGAGAACCTGGTTTTCTCCGATCCGTATTTCGACGCCAAGATGAACCGGCATACGAGCCCGCAGCTCGATCGCATCGTCGCAGAGTTGCGCGCCGACCGTGACCTCAAGGTCGAGGCGCAGCGTCTGAAGCACATCTTCGCGGCCAATGCCGAGACGCTGCTGCATGGCGACCTGCATTCCGGCTCGATCATGGTCACCGACTCAGAAACGCGGATGATCGATCCCGAATTCGCCTTCTACGGCCCGATCGCCTTCGACGTCGGCATGCTGCTCGCCAATTTCTGGATGGCGTTCTTCTCGCAGCGCGGCCACGAGCAAGGCGGCGACCGTAGCGCCATGCGCGCCTATCTGCTCGACGTGACGATTGAGACATGGTCGGTGTTCCGCACCGAGTTCTCGCATCTGTGGCGAATCGAGCGCACCGGCATGCTCTACCAGAAGAGCCTGTTCGAGGATCAGGGCGACAGGCTTGGCGCCGAACAGGCGCTCGACCACATGCTGCATTCGATCTGGACCGACATGCTGGGCTTTGCCGGCGTCGAGGCGCACCGGCGCATCCTTGGCCTCGCGCACAATGCCGATTTCGAGACCATTGCCGACGAGGATCTGCGCGCCACATGTGAGGCAAAGGCGTTGAAATTCGGCCGCCACATCGCCGTCAACCGGCGCCAGATTCACAGCATCGACGAGGTCAACACGCTGGCCACGCTGATCGAACGGGAGAGCAGCATTTGAACGTCGGCGACCGCCACTATCGCACCATATGGCTGAACGACGACGGGCGTTCCGTGGAGATCATCGACCAGCGCTGGCTGCCGCATGATTTCCGCGTGGAAAAGGTTGATACCGTTGCCGGCATCGCAACGGCGATCCGCGACATGTGGGTGCGCGGCGCGCCGCTGATCGGCGTCACCGCCGCTTATGGCGTCGCCATGCAAATGGCCGACGACCCTTCGGATGCAGCGCTCGACGGCGTCTGGGAGATCTTGCACGAAACGCGCCCGACCGCGATCAACCTGCGCTGGGCGCTCGACGAGATGCGAAACGTCCTGCGGCCGCTTCCGCCCGGGCAACGCACCGACGCCGCCTACCGGCGCGCCGGCGAAATCGCCGATGAGGATGTCGGCCTCAACCGCGCCATCGGCGTCAACGGGCTTGAAATCATCAGGGGGATCGCGGCGCGCAAGCAGCCCGGGGAGCCGGTCAACATCCTGACCCACTGCAACGCCGGCTGGCTGGCCACCGTAGACTACGGCACCGCCACCGCGCCGATCTACCTGGCCGCTGAAGCCGGCATTCCCGTTCACGTCTATGTCGACGAAACCCGCCCGCGCAACCAGGGCGCCCAGTTGACCGCATGGGAGATGGCCGGCCACGGCGTGCCGCATACGCTGATCGTCGACAATGCCGGCGGCCATCTGATGCAGCGCGGCCAGATCGACATGGTCATCGTCGGCACCGACCGCACCACCGCCGACGGCGACGTCTGCAACAAGATCGGCACCTATCTGAAGGCGCTGGCCGCTGCCGACAACGACGTGCCGTTCTATGTCGCGCTGCCCTCGCCGACCATCGACTGGACGGTGGGTGACGGTCTGGCCGAAATCCCGATCGAACAGCGCTCCAGCGACGAGGTCTCGCTGGTCTGGGGCAAGACCGCGAATGGCGAGATTGCGCAGGTCCGCATCTCGCCGGAGACGACGCCCGCGGCAAATCCCGCCTTCGACGTGACGCCGGCGCGGCTGGTCACCGGATTGATCACGGAACGCGGCGTCGCCAAGGCGTCGCGCGACGGACTGAAGGCGATGTTTCCCGGACGCGGCTGATCCGGCTTCCACGGATACTGCTGAAACGGTGGCAACGGACCGGTTCCCGGAAAGACCCGCCCTCGCGGGCAATGCGGAAGAGTTGCGTCTACCAGACTCGGCATTCCGACGTCGATCCACCCTCATGATCCGACAAGGACGCTACCAGCAAAGCGCAGCCAGCCTCGCGACCGCGCCAATGGAATTCGCCTCTTGAACTGGTCCCATCCCAATTCGGATTGCCAAGCCATGGTAGTGTGATTATACCAGTTGCTAAGGTGACGATCGGCAAGGCCGCCGTTCGAGATCAGGAGTGACACCTAGATGACAACGATTGCGCTGTTTGGTGCCGGCGGAAAAATGGGTTACCGGCTGTCGACCAATTTTCGCGGCTCCCCCTACACGATACGCCATGTCGAGGTCAGCGACGCCGGCCGCGAGCGGCTGAAGACGGGGCTGGGCATCGACGCGGTCAGCGCCGATGAAGCCCTGAATGGCGCTGAAGTGGTGATCCTGGCGGTTCCCGACACGCATATCGGCAAGGTGGCGGCCAGCATCGAGGGCAAGCTTGCTTCCGGTACCATGGTGGTCGTTCTCGACGCCGCGGCGCCTTTCGCCGGCCATTTGCCGAAGCGGCCGGACCTGACCTATTTCGTCACGCATCCCTGCCATCCGCCGATCTTCAACGACGAGACCGACATGGCGGCGAAGAAGGACTATTTCGGCGGCGTCAAGGCCAAGCAGCATATGGTCAGCGCGCTGATGCAAGGGCCGGAGGAAGATTTCACCAAGGGCGAAGCGATCGCCAAGATCATCTGGGCTCCGGTCATGCGGTCGCATCGCGTCACGGTCGAGCAGATGGCGTTGCTCGAACCGGGCCTTTCGGAGACTGTCTGCGCATCGCTGCTCGTCGTCATGAAGGAGGCGGTCGACGAGGTCGTCGCGCGCGGGGTCGATCAGCAGGCGGCGCTCGATTTCCTGCTTGGCCACATGAACGTGCTGGGCGCCGTCATCTTCGGCGAGACCAAGGGCGTGTTCTCCGATGCCTGCAACAAGGCCATCGAGTTCGGCAAGCCGGTGCTGATGCGCGACGACTGGAAGCGGGTCTTCGAGCCGGAAGAGATCGCGGCGAGCATCCAGCGTATCACCTGAGGCGGAAGCAACTGAAAATCATGGAAGTATTTTGAGCCGCCCGCCCCGGGCGGCTTTTCATTTGATTGGTTTGCATCCTCAACAATGCGGTGGCCCGGCATCGAGGAGGGGCAATCTCATGCAACGATGGCCAATCCTGACTGTATTTCTCGTGCTGGCCTTTGCGTGACCGGCGCGTCCTATGTCACCGCGGTGACCCTGCCCGCCGCATCGAGGCGACAGCCTACTCGCGCCTGCCGAACCTCGATGCCGCCCTGTCTTGCGTAGTGTATGCGCACCTCGATCCGCGCCGTGAGTGCGCCCCGACGTTGCTGGCGCAGCGGACCTGCGCTTACCGCGTGAACACGTACGGCACCAAGGGGCGTCGCAGCCGACGCGATCGCCGTGCGGCAGGCGAGCACCACAGCGGGTGGGATACCGGGTTTCGCTTTCATTGGCGCCAGAAATCCCAACGGATAGCCTTTGGTAATCGGCGCCAACACGTCGCGACCAGTTTCGGAAGGCCTGAGGGCGCGTGGCAGGACGACGAATTGTCTCGCGGCCTTGGCCTTGGCAATGGCCGGCGTGATGCCGGCAGAACCTACGGACGGGTCGCCTGGCGTACTTCCTGGAGCGGTGCCCAATCCGGACGAATGGTCGCCCACACCGACACCTGCAGATAGGCCCCCGCTGGCGTCGCCGAGGCTGCCGCTAACGCCAAGTCCGGCGCCGAGTGATCCGCCGCCCGCGCTGACCGATCCGCCAAGGCTTGCTCCCCCTACTCCGTCGACGCTCGCACCACCCGTCACAGAGGCGCCGCTAGAGCCGACGCTCGCACCAGCACTGACACCGACACCACCAACTTTACCGCCAAGCCCCGCATCAAGAGCCGAGGCAGGGCCAATTGCCATCGCAATTGTCAATGCGGCTGCGACGTATTTATTCATTACCACTCCTCCTGCGGCATGTATTTCGGCTCACGGAAATTCCGTCCGCGATCAGCCTTCACTAGCGAGAGTCGAGCTTCGGCGGTCGCGTCGGGAGCAATGCGTCGGGAAGCGTGATGGTCGCCACTAGAACAGATCGCGATGGCCTTTTGACCTTCACTTTGTGGTTTTCCCGCAAGGGTTGACGGGCTGGTCGTGCCGCCGAGCGTGCAGACACATCTGCACGAGAAGTTGCAGTGGCAGGTGCTTGCGGAGCGCGCTTCATGCGCTCAGTGCGACGCTCACCCTGGGCCTTGACGATGTCTATTGCCTTACGCGCGGCGCTGAGGTCGCGGGCCAGACCCATGGCATTGTTGCGCTCTTGCTCCAACGCCGCGCTCAGTTCCATCGAGACGCGGCCAGCTTGCCGCTTTGCCGCGTCGCGTTCTTGGCGAGCACTGTCGAGATCACGTGCGGCTGAATCTGCCCGTTCGCGTTCTAGTTCGAGTGCGTCGCCAGCTCGCTTTAGAGCCGCCTCGGCCACCTGTCGGTCCTTGATGGCGTTGGTCCGCGCGACCGCAGCCAGATTTGCGCTTGTCTTAAGAGCGTCGATAGTCTGGCGCGCCGCGCTGAGTTCGCGTTCGAAGCGCTCAGCCTTGTGCCGCTCCTCATCAAGTGCTCGCCGCGCCTCAGCCAGAGAGGCCTCCATGGAACGACGCGCTTCAAGCATGGCGGCCTTCTCGTGATCCGCGAGAATGGCTTTGGCCTTTAAGCCTTTGGTTTCGCGGTGCGCGACTTCCAGATCGAGCGCGAGACCTTCGACTCTTCGCCGCTGCTCTTTTAGGGCTTGTCCTTGTCCAGCCATCATGTCGGCTACCGCACGTGCCTGCGCGCTGGCGTCGCGTGCGCCGCGCTGCATCGCGCCCAGTTCCGCTCGCGCCGCCGCCAATTCGCGGCCCAAAACCGCCTCATGGTCGCCGCCAGCCGGCTGCACGCTCTTCTTGAGCGCGTCGACTTCCCTGAGCGCTGCAAAGAGCTTCTGTTCCAGCAAGCCGCGGTCGGTCCGCACCGCAAAGAGCTTCTGCTCCAGTGCGCCACGGTCGGCCCGCACCGCATCGAGTTCCTGTATCAAGGCGGCAGCCCGTTGACGCTCCGTCGAAAGGTTCTGATTGTATCGGACGGTACCGTTGCGAGCAGTCTGGCGAGCCGCAAGGGCTTCCCGGCGAGCTGCCGCAATCTCCAAACGAGCGGCCGACAGCTCGTTCAGCAATGCATTCATCTTCAACCGTTCCCCTTCCAGAGCTTGCTGTTGCTCCGCTGCAGGCTCCGAAGTCATGTCGGAACCGCGCACGCTCGGTTGCGCCTCGACCTGGCCCTTCTCGACACTGGTGCGTTCCGAAGCCCCGGCCGAGGGGCTCTCGTCGGCCGCGTCCGCCAGCGCTTCGGACGCTTTTTGTTTGCCCGGGTGTTCCACCGAACTGGTTATGTCCGAGGACGGATCTTGAATGCGTTTGACGGTTGTATCCGCCCGTTCTTGACGGCCGCTCCTGGCTTGCAAGCGATCGGAAATCAGCTCTGCCAGCTCCTTCTCACGCAGACCTGCGGCGACAATGTTGCCGATCATTGGAAGGTCAAGCGTGCCGCTTGAGTCGATGGTGAAAGTATTGTTGAGCTGCAACGCCTCCAAAACGCCGTCGCGCAGGGCGGTCCACCGCCAAACGCGCAGTTCGATCGTGTCTCGCGGGGCAAGTTTTTCGACAGTCTTCGAGCGACCGGTTGCCGGAGATTCCAGCAGCAGGATGAGGCAGAACGAAATGAGGCATAGCATGGCGCTGCATTTCCCACCGTACATGCCACGAAATGAAGCCAAATGCCGTCGGTCAGCAAAGGTTAGCGCGGGGCTGCAGGATATCGGCTTAGAACTTTGCACATGATTCATAGCTGAACCTCACAGGCAACGCGATCCTTGCCGCGGACGGATTCATAAGAAACCCGTGCGCACGCCGGGCCGCGGAAAAAAGCCACAACCAAAGCGGAATACTAGCAAAGCCTGTGCGTAGCGCTGAGCACCGAATAAAGCTTAGGAGTATCTCCTCTTTACTTACTTATTACCCTCTCACCCGCGTATTATACCCCTTACGGTGGTGGTTATGCGGTTTGGCCAGCTGCCTGCTCACTGGACGGGCATATAGGCGACCCCACATCGCATCTGCCAGCGAAGAGGCAGTTTTCGTGCTCCTCAGATGGATGCAAGCAGATGTGAAAGGATCATCGCCGGACGGAATTACGAACCAAGTATCGGTCTTGGCGGGTGACTCTCTGATGGTCGCCTGGCCTTGAAATGATAACCGAGCCCTCCCGGTCTCGGCGTCATCGTCGTGCTGGGAAATCCTACCACATTCCCCACCACCGGCGCGTCAACATCATGATCAGCCACGTGACGGTAAGGGCAGGTATCCGGCGACGCCGAGACTACTGTTCATCAGATACATATCATCTGAATTTGTGGTTGACTCATTATACCAGTTGGCTTAGCTGTTGGAATGGCTTTGGCCGGCCGAGGCCGGGCTGAAAATTGGGTAGGTGGCAGGTGGAGCCTGAGGATGGATCGAACAGGATGATCTGCCCAGGTGAGCCGGCAAATGACCGATTTCGCGACACCGGACGCGATCCGCCTGACGAACTGGGATGCATTTCAGCCTGGGCCGCGGAGGCACGGACTTTTTTCAAAAGGGAGGACTTCATGAAACTCACTCGCAGAATGACACTTGCGGCTTTTGCCGGCATGCTGGCGCTTGGCACCGCCCTACCCGCCTATGCGGCGGATCTCATCGCCATCATCACGCCTTCGCACGACAATCCGTTCTTCAAGGCGGAAGCCGTCGGCGCGGAAGCCAAGGCCAAGGAACTGGGCTATGAAACGCTGGTGCTGGTCCATGACGACGACGCCAACAAGCAGTCCGAGCTGATCGACACGGCGATCGGCCGCGGCGCCAAGGCGATCATCCTCGACAATGCCGGCGCCGATGCCACCGTCGCCGCCGTGCAGAAGGCCAAGGACGCGGGCGTTCCGTCCTTCCTGATCGATCGCGAGATCAACGCCACCGGCGTCGCCGTCGCGCAGATCGTCTCCAACAACTACCAGGGCGCCCAGCTCGGCGCGCAGGAGTTCGTCAAACTGATGGGCGAGAAGGGCAATTTCGTCGAGCTGGTCGGCAAGGAATCCGATACCAATGCCGGTATTCGATCGAAGGGCTATCACGACGTCATCGACGACTATCCGGACCTGAAGATGGTGGCGCAGCAGTCGGCCAACTGGAGCCAGACCGAGGCCTATGCCAAGATGGAATCGATCCTTCAGGCCAATCCCGACATCAAGGGCGTGATCTCCGGCAACGACACGATGGCGATGGGCGCCCATGCAGCACTCGTCGCCGCCGGCCGCAAGGACGTGATCGTCGTCGGCTTCGACGGATCGAACGACGTGCGCGACTCGATCGCTTCGGGCGGCATCAAGGCCACAGTCCTGCAGCCGGCCTTTGCGCAGGCGCAGATGGCGGTCGAGCAGGCCAACGACTTCATCAAGAACAAGAAGTCTCCGGCCGAGGAAAAGCAGCTGATGGACTGCGTCCTGATCAATGGCGAGAATGCCGCCAAGCTGGAAACCTTCGCGCTGACCAACTGAGCCGGCGTGACATCAATCGCAAAGGACGAGCTTCCGGCTCGTCCCTTGCTTCCATTTTCTTTGAGTGACTGCTGACCGCCATGCCGAACAAGCCGACATGCTGAACAAGTTGACGTGGCCGATCCCTGCCGTGCCGATCCTTGCCGCGATGGTCGGCATCGGCCTGACCGCCTGCAAGATCCTGCCGACACCGTCCGGGGAAAATGGCGGCAATGCGCCGGCCTTCAACGCGGACAAGATGGTTGGGGATATCTGGGCTGCGAAGGTCGTGCCCTATCTCCGGCAGAAGGCAGGGCCGTTTCCCGAGGTTCACGCCCTGGCGAAAGCCGATCCCGCCGCCGCCGGCGCCAAATACGGCAATCCAAAGAAGCAGGCGAATTCGCCCTGGACCTTCGCGGTTCGCCTCGAAGGCAAAGTGGTCGCCGCAAACACGCAATCGCGCGCGGCGACGATGGATGTCGATGCCGACGGTGACGGCAAGGCGGATGCGCGGGTGCAGATCGGACCCGCGATGCGTGGCACCGCGCTACGCGACAGCCTCGATTTCATCCAATTCAACGATTTCACCAATCAGATCGACTTCGCCCAGTTCGGCAAGGCGTTCAACACCTATGCCGACAAGACGATGCTTTCCAAGCTGCCGCGCGAAGGGCTGGAAGGCCGGAGCGTAAGGGTTGTCGGCGCCTATGCTGTGGGAAGCGGCCAGGACTTGCCGCTGGTGACGCCGGCGGAGGCAGAGATCGAGCCGAAGCCATGACTGCCGCCATCGATCACGACGTCATCCTGAAGCTGGAAGATGTCTCGAAGGTCTATTCCGGCACCGTCGCGGTCAAGCGCGCGAATTTCGAGGTGCGCAAGGGCGCGGTCAACGTGCTGGTCGGCGAAAACGGCGCCGGCAAATCGACGCTGATGAAGATCATCGCCGGCGTCGAGCAGCCGACGCTCGGCCGCATTCTCCTGGAAGGCGAGGAGGTTTCCTTCTCGTCATCAGGCGACGCAGTGAACCGTGGCATCGGCATGGTGTTCCAGGAGTTGAACCTGTTCGGCAATCTGACCGTCGCCGAGAACATCTTCGCCACGCGCGAGATCACCAACCGGTTCCGCAAGATCGACAGCCAAGAACAGGAGCGCCGCGCGGCGGAATTCCTTGAGCGGCTGGAAGCCGGCATCCGGCCCGACATGCTGGTCGAGGACCTGCGCATCGGCCAGCAGCAGCTTGTCGAGATCGCCAAGGCGGTTTCGCTCGATGCGCGCATCCTGATCATGGACGAACCGACCTCGGCGCTGAGTGCGGCGGAAGTCGAGATCCTGTTCAAGGTGATCGCCGACCTCAAGGCGCGCGGCGTGGCAATCGTCTACATCTCGCACCGGCTCGAGGAGTTGATCCGCATCGGCGACTACATCACCGTGCTGCGTGACGGGCGGATCACCGGCCAGGAAGAGATGAAAAACGTCGACACGCAGTGGATCGTGCGGCAGATGATCGGCTCGGACGCCAAGGACTTCGCCAAGGCCGACGGCCATGTTCCGGGCGAAGAGATATTCCGTGCCGAGGACATCTGCCTGCCGCGCGTGACCGGCGGGCTTGCGGTCGATCACGTCTCGCTGTCGCTGCGCGCCGGCGAGATCCTCGGCATATACGGCCTGATGGGCGCCGGGCGCAGCGAACTGTTCGACTGCATCATGGGTCGTCACGGCCAGGCGACCGGAACGATCTTCATAGCCGGCAAGAAGGTGAAGGAACGCGACACGACGCGACGCATACGGCGTGGGCTGGCGCTGATCCCCGAGGACCGCCAACGCGAGGGGCTGGTGTCGATACTGTCCGTCGCCAGCAATCTGACGCTGGCCAGCCTGTCGCGGTTTGTCCGCCTGTTCCACATTCGCGGCGCCAAGGAAAACCAGGCAGTGACGCAGATGGTGCGGGAACTGGCGATCAAGGTCGCCGACCCGGCACAGGAGGTCTCGTCGCTGTCGGGCGGCAACCAGCAGAAGGTGGTCATCGGCAAGGCGCTGCTCACCGGACCCAAGGTGCTTTTGATGGACGAGCCGAGCCGCGGCATCGACGTCGGCGCCAAGGCCGACGTCTTCCGCACCATGCGCAGACTGTCCCGCGACGGACTGGGCATTCTTTTCGCCACCTCCGATCTCGACGAAGTGATGGCGCTGTCCGATCGGATCGCGGTGATGAGCAATGGAAAACTAACCGGCATGTTCGATCGCGCCGAGGCGACGGAGGCGGCACTTGTCGCCGCATCGGCGCTTGGCCACGGCCCGGTCCCCGCACACGGAGAGCCACGCCCATGACTGACATCCCGGCCAAGGCGGCTGTTGCCTCCGCCTCGAACGGCTCCGTCCTGCTGACGCTGATGAAGGCGAGGACGTTCATCGCGCTGATCGCCGTCCTGGTCTTCTTCTCGATCGCGGCACCCAACTTCCTGTCGGCCGCCAATCTGATCCTGATGTCGAAGCACGTGGCGCTGAATGCATTCCTGGCGATGGGCATGACCTTCGTCATCATCACCGGCGGCATCGACCTTTCGGTCGGCTCGATCGTCGGCCTGTGCGGCATGGTGGCCGGTTATCTCGTGCTCAACGGCATCGACCTGCAGATCGGCTACACGATCTATTTCAACGTCCTCGAGATCGCACTGATCACGCTGGCGGTCGGCATAGTGATCGGCGCAGTCAACGGATTGCTGATCACCAGGCTGAATGTCGCGCCGTTCATCGCCACGCTGGGCGTGCTCTATGTCGCGCGCGGCCTGGCGCTCCTGTCGTCCGACGGCCGCACCTTCCCGAACCTCGTCGGGAAGCCCGAACTGGGCACGACAGGGTTCGGCTTCCTCGGCGCAGGCCGGCTGCTCGGCCTGCCGGTCTCGATATGGATTCTGGTCGTCGTAGCACTTGGGGCGGCCTATCTGGCCAAATACACCCCGCTCGGCCGCCACATCTTCGCCGTCGGCGGCAACGAACGGGCGGCGCGGATTTCAGGCGTCAGGGTCAACATGGTGAAGATGTTCGTCTACATGTTCTCCGGCTTCTGCGCGGCGATCGTCGGCCTGATCATCTCGTCCGAACTGATGGCCTCGCATCCGGCGACCGGCGAAAGCTTCGAGCTCAACGCCATCGCGGCGGCGGTGCTCGGCGGCACCTCGATGTCGGGTGGCCGCGGCACGATCGGCGGCACCATCGTCGGCGCCTTCGTCATCGGCATTCTCTCCGACGGGCTGGTCATGATGGGCGTAAGCTCGTTCTGGCAGATGGTGATCAAGGGCCTCGTCATCATCGTCGCCGTCGTCGTCGACCAGGCGCAGCGCCGGCTGCAGAGCCGCGTGACGCTGATGCAGATGGCAAAGGCAGGCTGATGGCGGCGGAACTGCGTGGAGCGCTGATCGGCTGCGGCTTCTTTGCCGTCAACCAGATGCACGCCTGGCGCGACATCGCAGGTGCTGCGATCGTCGCCATTTGCGACCGCGACCCAGAACGGCTCAAGATCGTCGGCGACCAGTTCGGCATCGCGCGGCGCTATGCCGATGCGGCCGCGCTGTTTGCCGGCGAGAAGCTGGATTTCGTCGATATCGCCACCACCGCGCCGAGCCATCGCTCGCTTGTCGAGATGGCGGCGCGGCATCGTGTTCCGGCAATCTGCCAGAAGCCGTTCGCGCCGACGCTTGCCGACGCCAAGGCCATGGTGAAGGCCTGCACTGACGCCGGCGTGCCGTTGATGGTGCATGAAAATTTTCGCTGGCAGTCGCCGATCCAGGCGGTGCGTGCCGTGCTCGACAGCGGCGACATCGGCAGACCCTTCTTCGGACGTATCTCGTTCCGCTCGGCCTATGACGTGTTTTCCGGCCAGCCCTATCTGGCGACGGGAAAGCGCTTCATTATCGAGGACCTCGGCATCCATAGTCTCGACATTGCCCGCTTTCTGCTGGGCGACGTTTCGGCTATTACTACACGAACCGCTCGCATCAACCCTGACATCGTCGGCGAGGACGTCGCAACCATGCTGATAGACCACAAGAACGGCACAATTTCTGTGGTCGATTGCAGCTATGCGACCAAGCTTGCCACCGAGCCATTTCCGGAAACGCTGGTCGAGATCGACGGCAGCGACGGCACGATCCGGCTCGAGCAGGGATATCGCCTTACCGTCACCAGCAAGAGCGGCACGAGGATCAGCGACGTCTCGCCACCGCTGCTGTCCTGGGCGTCGCGGCCATGGCACAACATCCAGGAAAGCGTCGTCGCCATTCAAAAGCATTGGGTCGACTGCCTGGTGAACGGGACCGAGCCTGCAACCTCGGGTGCGGACAATCTCAAGACCTTGGCGCTGGTCGAAGCCGCCTATTCGGGTGCTGCGAGCCGGGAGCCGGTGCAGCTCGACGCTTTGCTGAGATGACAGCCGACGCCTTCCTCCTCTATGGCACGCCCGCGGTCGAGCCCGAGCCGGTCAGGCTGCGCGCCGGCGCGCTCACCGCGGACTTCGTCAACGGCAATCTGCGCACCATCTGCCATGGCGGCGTCGAAGTACTGCGCGCCATCGCCTATCTCGTCAGGGATCGCGACTGGGGCACCTATGAGCCGGCGCTCACGGACCTGACTGTCGACCAAGGTGCCGGGACTTTCTCCGTCAGCTATTCGGCAAGTTGTGCTGGACCAGGGGGAAGCCGGCTCGGCTTTCGCGCGACGATCGCGGGTTCCGCCGACGGCCAGTTGGTCTTCGACGTGATCGCCCTGCCCGAAAGCGATTTCGAGACCAATCGCTGCGGTTTCTGCATTCTGCATCCGATCGCTGGCCTGGCCGGCAGCCCGGTTGCGGTCGAGCACACCGACGGCAGCGTGGTGGAAACAGAGCTTCCGCATCTGATCGACCCTTGGCAGCCTTTCAAGGATTTGCGGGCGATCACCCATGAGGTTCGGCCTGGCGTCACCGCCGAATGCCGAATGGAAGGCGACGCGTTCGAAATGGAAGACCAGCGCAACTGGTCGGATGCTTCCTACAAGACCTATGTTCGGCCGCTCGCGCTGCCATGGCCCTATGTGCTGCCTGCCGACGAGACGCTACGCCAGACGATCAGCTTGCGCATCGCGGGTGAGGTGAAGGCGCCGGCTGCCGCGGCAGCCGCAGACCCTATCCGCGTCGAGCTCGGCGAAGCCGGATCGATGCTGCCGGATATCGGCGTGATCATCTACCCGGATGAGGTCGATGCCGCGCTTGCAAACCTGCCGATGCTGTCCACGCTCGGCCCGCAGCAGCTGATGTTCCACTACGATCCGATACGCGACCACGGCCTCGACGCCTTGCAGTCCTATGCCCGGCTCGCCGCCGCCTACCCGGCCGAGACGACCCTCGAATGCGTCGTTTCCGGCACGGGCGATCTCGATGCCGAGCTTTCCGGTGTCGCCAGCATGGTGCGTCAGGCCGGGCTGAAGCTCTCGGCCATCGCCGTTTCGCCCTCGGTCGACCGGCAGTCGACGCCGCCGGGCAGCGCATGGCCGCAATGCCCGCCGCTCGAAGACGTCTATGGCGCGGCGCGGCGCGCCTTTCCCGACATCCGCCTCGGCGGCGGCATGTTCAGCTATTTCACCGAACTCAACCGCAAGCGCGTTCCCGCCGGCCTGCTGGATTTCGTCACCCACTGCACCTGCCCGATCGTGCATGCCGCCGACGATCTCAGCGTCATGCAATCGCTGGAAGCGCTGCCCTCCATCACTGCATCGATACGGGCGATCTTCGGGGCAAAACCCTACCGGATCGGCCCATCGACCATCGCCATGCGGCAGAACCCCTATGGCGGCGCGACCAAGGCCAATCCGCACAATCAGCGCATCGCCATGGCCGATCGGGATCCGCGCCATGCCGGCCAGTTGGCGGCAGCATGGACGATCGGCTATGCCGCGCGCGTCGCGCCGGCCGGGCTGGAGATGCTCACGCTTTCCAGCTTTACCGGACCGTTCGGCGTGCTGGCGTCGTCGGGCGAACCGGCCGAAGAAGGTACACCCCGGCCGATTTTCCATGCCGTGAAGGGGCTTTGCGAACTGGCCGGCCACCGGCATGTGGCGGCGAGCACAACCGACGAAGCGCGGTTGGCCGCAGTGGCCGCCCGTTCTCCCTCGGGCAAGACTGTCGTGTGGCTGGCGAACCTGACAGCGAGCGACGTGCCGGTTGATATTTCCGGGTTCGACCGACGACAGCTCGTGATGACGCCTTATGCGATCACCCGGATCTGGTAATCAGTCGCCGGAATTCATCACATAGAGCGCGCGCGAGCGTTCGAGGTGCTTGATCATCGCCTTTTCGGCACCCTCCGCATCCTTCTGCTCGATGCGCCCGATGATCTCTTCGTGCTCGGTGAGCGTGAACTTTTCCTTGCCGGTCCAGATCAGCATTTCGGTGTGGTATTCCTTCAGCCAGCCAAGCATCGCCTCGCTGACCGCAACATAGATCGGGTTGCCGGATATCGCCGCGATCTGGGTATGAAACTTCATGTCGGCGGATATGAAGGCTTCGGAATCGCCGCGAAAGCTCCGCTGTTCGGCAACGGTCGCCCGCAGCCGCTGCACGTCTTCGGCGGTGGCCTTTTCGGCAGCTTCCCTGACCATGCCGCGCTCGAAGAAGATGCGCGCGTTCTTGAGATGCTCCAACGTGTCCTTCGACGACGACAGGATGATCTTGGCCGCGCCGTCGACCTGCTTGATGATTGACTTTGCGGTCAGTTGCAGCACCTTGGCCCGCTCGCCATGCGAGATCGCGACGAGGCCCATATTGCTCAATGCCTGCATCGCCTCGCGTATCGCCGGCCTGCCGACCTCGAAGCGCTCCATCAGTTCGCGCTCCGACGGCATGTCGTCGCCCGGCACCAATTCACCGCTGGTGATCAAGCGCTTCAACCTCAAAAACACTTCGTCGGAAAGCTTGCGCCGGACGATCGGCTCCGAACGGTTCATCGTCGCGAATCACTCCCTGGACCGATGTCTATTTAGCATTGTCGCCATGATTCCCAGAATGCCTGCCCGAGCAGGATATCGCTTGCAATACTTATGTACTCATTATACCAGATTCTGGAGATCAGGGAATCTTTTTCGAGCTATGATCACCCTCACCTATCGCATCGAGACCTCGGCGAGCATCGAGGCGCTGGCGGCCAAGATCGCAAGCGACCAGTCGACCGGAACCTTCGTCGCGCTGGCCGGCGAGACCGAAGAGCTCAAGGCGCGGGTCGCAGCACGCGTCCTGGCGATTCGGCATCTGCCGGACGCCGATCGCCCGTCCCTTCCCGAAGCCGGCGACGGGCCCTTCAAGCGCGCGGATGTCGACATCGCATTTCCGTTGGATGCGATCGGCACCGACCTGTCGGCGCTGATGACCATCGCCATCGGCGGTGCCTTTTCGATCAAGGGCCTGACCGGCATTCGTATCGTCGATATGAAGCTGCCGGAGGAATACAGGGGCGCGCATCCGGGTCCGCAATTCGGCGTCGCAGGCAGCCGCCGGCTGACCGGTGTCGAGGACCGCCCGATCATCGGAACGATCGTCAAGCCGGCACTTGGGCTGCGCCCGCATGAGACGGCCGCAATGGTGGGTGAGCTGATCGCCGCCGGCGTCGACTTCATCAAGGACGACGAGAAGCTGATGAGCCCGGCCTATTCGCCGCTGTCGGAGCGGGTGAAAGCGATCATGCCGCTCGTGCTCGAGCATGAACAGAAGACCGGCAAAAAGGTGATGTATGCCTTCGGCATCTCGCATGCCGACCCTGACGAGATGATGCGCAACCACGATCTGGTGGCGAAGGCCGGCGGCAATTGCGCGGTGGTCAACATCAACTCCGTCGGCTTCGGCGGCATGGCTTTCCTCAGAAAGCGCTCCAGCCTGGTGATCCATGCGCACCGCAATGGCTGGGACATCCTCACCCGTCACCCCGGCCTCGGCATGGACTTCAAGGTCTGGCAGCAATTCTGGCGGCTGCTCGGCGTCGATCAGTTCCAGATCAACGGCATCGCCTCGAAATACTGGGAGCCGGACTGGTCCTTCGTCAGTTCTTTCAAGGCGGTGACCACGCCGATCTTTTTGCCTGACGATTGCGCATTGCCGGTCGCCGGCTCCGGCCAGTGGGGCGGACAAGCGCCCGAAACCTTTGCGCGAACCGGTCGAACGGTCGATCTTCTCTATCTCTGCGGTGGCGGCATCGTCAGCCATCCGGATGGGCCGGGTGCCGGCGTGCGCGCCGTGCAGCAAGCCTGGCAGGCGGCGGTCGATGGCGTACCGCTGGCGGAGTTCGCCTTGAGCCATGCCGAATTGGCACGGTCGATCGAGAAGTTCGGCGACGGCAAAGCGGCCTGACGCCATGCAAAGCCTGCTTCTGAGCTATTATGGCGATGATCTCACCGGCTCGACCGACGTCATGGAGGCGCTCGAGCTCGGCGGCGTGCCGACCGTGCTGTTCATGCGTCAGCCGGACGAGGCCCTGCTGTCGCAATTCAGGAATTGCCGGGCCATCGGCCTGGCCGGCACCAGCCGAAGTGAAACGCCGCAATGGATGGACACGCATCTGCGGGGCGCCTTCGGCTGGCTAAAGACCCTGAACGCCGCGATCTGCCACTACAAGGTCTGCTCGACTTTCGATTCCAGCCCGACGATCGGCAGCATCGGCCGGGCCATCGAGATCGGCCGCTCGGTTTTCAGCCAAGACAGCGTGCCGCTGGTGGTCGGCGCGCCGCAGCTCAAGCGCTACACCGCCTTCGGCCATCTGTTCGCGGCCTACCGCGAAAAATATTACCGTATCGATCGCCATCCCGTGATGAGCCGCCACCCGACCACGCCGATGGATGAATCTGACCTGCTGATCCATCTGTCGCGCCAGACTGATCTCACCTTAGGGCTGGTCGACCTGGCGACGCTGCAGTCGGCAGCGCGGTCGGCAGCGTTCGATCGCTTGATCGAAAACGGCAGCGACATCGTGCTTGTCGATGTCGACAGCCTGGAAACCCAGGCGCTTGCCGGCGAGGAGATATGGCGCGTTCGCAAGCCGGGCGGCACGTTCGTTGTCGGCTCTTCCGGCATCGAATATGCGTTGCTGGCCGAATGGGCCGCGAACCATACCGTCAGTGCCGAGCCCAGCTTTTCGCCGCCGGGCGCGGCCGACCGGATCGCGGTGGTCTCGGGCAGCTGCTCGCCGACAACGGAACGACAGATCAGGCATGCTTTGACGGACGGTTTTGACGGGGTCGAGGTCGATCCGATCGAGCTGGTCTCGGGGGAGTCCGACAAGGCGATCGCACGCGCGGTTGCGGCCGGTCGCGCCAATCTGGAAGCCGGTCGCAGTGTCGTCCTCTACACTGCCCTCGGTCCCGCATCAGACCGGGGCGCCGAAATCGACCGGCAGGAAGGCGCCCGCCACATGCTTGGCCGCGGCCTCGGCGAACTTCTTCGCGCGCTGACGATCGAGCAGAAATTACAGCGCGTGATCATCGCCGGCGGCGATACATCCAGCCACGCGCTCGGCCAGATGGGGGTCGATGCGCTGACGGTGCGGATGCCGCTGCCCGCCTCGCCGGGCTCTCCGCTCTGCGTCGCCCACTCGCGCGTCAAGGCGATCGACGGGCTGGAGGTTGCCCTCAAGGGCGGGCAGGTCGGAACCGACCGCTATTTCTGCGCCATCCGCGATGGGCTCAGTATTTGACCAAGAGGCGCGCTGGATTTGCCTGATCTCACGACTTCTTGAACACGGCGCGGTTACCAATGCGCGGTACTTGTCCCACATAAACCGCCATATGCGTGGCGGCAGGGGCAGCGCACAACGCTCGGGCGGGGCCGGCCGCGGCTCTGCGAGCGAACCAGCGGGATGCCGCGATGTCATTCAGACCGTTGCTTGGTGGCGGACGGATTCGGAGCCAGGGGGAGAAGTCGGAGCCCCTGCAAACCGCGTCGTGGGCCAGTTCCTCGATCGTTTTCGACAATCGGCGGTGGGCGTGCCGGGAAGCGGAGCTCCGCTGGACAGCCCCTCACCATCTGGTCGTGCTGACCGAAGAAGGCGGAACCTCTCATACATCCATCCGGCACGAGGCAAGATCCCTCTACGACGGAATGGACCGACCCGGAGCCCTCACCTTCGTCCCCGCAGGCGCGGAGCGGCTCGGCTTCTATCGCGATGTAAACCTCTCCTATTCGGCCTTGTGGATCGATCCCGATATCAAGCTTCCTGGATGCGAACGCCTGAAAGACTTGCCGATCCTGGTGAACAGGAAAGACGCGGTCATCGCCACACTCCTGAGTTCGCTTCGCGACGAGATGGCACTTGGTCACAAGCCGGACACTGCCTATGTCGAACATCTGGTCGCCCTCGTCAGCCTCCGCGTGGCGACCCTGAACCGGAAGCAACATCCGTCTGTACGTCACGGTTGTCTCAGCCGTCGGGCGCTTGGTCGGGTTCGGGCTTACATCGATGCGCATATGAGTTCCGACATTTCGCTAAGCGAGTTGGCTGGCGTTGCGGACATGGCCGTCGACAGTTTTGCGCGTCGCTTCAAAGCGACGACCGGCCTTGCACCCTATGCCTATGTGATCGAGGAGCGCGTGCGGCGAGCGGAGGTGCTGCTGCGCGAAACCGGTTTGTCGATCGGTACCATTGCCTTTCGGCTCGGCTTTTCAAGTCAAAGCCATTTCACCACGACATTCCGGCGTCTCAGGAGCGTGACGCCTCGGGCCTATCGGGTGCATTTTTCTCCGGAATCCTGACATTGCTGCCGGTTTCTTGAAAGAAAGCCTGCGCGCGCATCCCCACCTGCCGTGTCGACGAGTGACAGCACCCGAGGGCTCGCTACCGGGTCAAGTTGCCGTCTGCGTTCTTGTCATTGCGACTGGGAGATCAAGCATGGCCAAAACAGACAACAGGAACGGGCCGACGCGTCGAACGGTCCTGGAGGGCGGGGTAGCGACCGGCGTGCTCCTGGCTACCGGTATACCGGTTGGCGCCGAGCCGGCCGACACCGTCGCGGCGGCCGCATCGCCCACGCCAGTACCGACGATGCCGATGTCCCTGCGGATCAACGCCAAGGATCTTGCCGTCGAGCTCGATCCGCGGACGACGCTGCTCGACGCCCTGCGTAACCATCTCGGCCTCACCGGCTCGAAGAAAGGCTGCGACCACGGCCAGTGCGGCGCCTGCACGGTGCTCGTCGACGGGCGCCGGATCAATTCCTGCCTGACGCTTGCCGCAATGCATGAAGGCGACGAGATCACCACGGTCGAGGGCCTTGCGGAGGGTGACCAGCTGCATCCGGTCCAGGCCGCCTTCGTTGCCCGCGATGGTTTCCAATGCGGCTATTGCACGCCGGGCCAGATCTGCTCCGCGGTCGGTATGCTGGGCGAGGCCAGGGCCGGCTGGCCGAGCCATGCGAGTGCCGACGTGGCGGCGGCTTCCGTCGCTCTCACCGATGCCGAGATCCGCGAGCGGATGAGCGGCAACATCTGCCGTTGTGCCGCTTATCCGAACATTGTCGCTGCAATCCGCGACGCGGCAGAGGAGGCGTGAGCAATGCAATCCTTCACTTATGAACGTGCGGCAAGTGCCGAGCAGGCAGCCGCCGCGGTTGCGGACCGGCCGGACGCGAAATTCATCAGCGGCGGCACCAACCTACTCGATCTGATGAAGCTCGAGATCGAGCGCCCGGCGCATCTCGTCGACGTCAGCCGGCTGCCGCTCAATCGGATCGAGGAGACGGCGGAAGGGGGGCTTCGGATCGGCGCCCAGGTCCGCAACAGCGACCTCGCCGCCGATCAGCGGGTGAGGTCACGCTATCCGATGCTCTCGCAAGCGCTGCTGGCAGGAGCGTCCGGCCAGATACGCAACAAGGCCTCGACCAGCGGCAATCTCCTGCAGCGCACGCGATGCCCCTACTTCTACGACCGCAACATGCCATGCAACAAGCGCGAACCTGGGGCGGGCTGCGCGGCGTTTCAGGGCTTCAATCGCATGCACGCCGTACTTGGCGCGAGCGAAGCCTGCATCGCGGTGCATCCCTCCGACATGGCGGTCGCCATGTCCGGGCTCGACGCCAGGATCGAGACCATATCGCCCGGCGGCGAGACCCGCACGATCCCGATCGGCGATTTCCATCGATTGCCCGGGGCGATGCCCCATGTGGAGACCGTGCTCGGCCACGGCGAGATGATCGCCGCGGTTACCCTGCCGCTTCCGCCACCCGGCCGGCAGGTTTACCGCAAGGTGCGCGACCGTGCCTCCTACGCCTTCGCGCTGGTGTCGGTGGCAGCAATCGTCGAGAAAAGCGGCGACCGTGTCCAAAGCGCTCGGATCGCCATGGGCGGCGTGGCCGCCAAGCCCTGGCGCGCGACGGAGGCGGAGCGCATGCTCGCAGGAGCGGCGGCGTCCAACGGCGCCTTTACCGACGCGGCCGAAGCCGCGCTCGACGGCGCAATCGGGCATGGCGGCAATGATTTCAAGATCCCGCTGGCGAAACGGACGATGCGGCACACGCTCGCTGCTGCCGTCGAGAGTGCGTGAGGTGACACTATGACAGAGACGAAGACCAGCGAGAACCGTCCTACCGAAACACGCAATGGCGTCATCGGGCGCCCAATCGACCGCATCGATGCTCCGCTCAAGGTGAGAGGCGATGCCACCTACGCCTACGAGAATGCGCTGGATGGCACAGCCTATGGCTATATTCTCGGCGCAGCCGTCGCCAAGGGGCGCATCGCCGAGATCGACACGGACGAAGCCGAAGGGGCGCCGGCAGTGCTGCTCGTCATGACGCATCGGAATGCACCGGCCCAGCCGGATTTCGGCCCGGCGGTCACGCCGACAGTGCGCGAGGTCTTCACGCGCGCACGCCCCGTGCTCAACAGCGAGCGGGTGCGGTATTACGACGAGCCCGTCGCGCTCGTCGTTGCGGAGACGTTCGAGGCGGCACGCGCCGCCGCGGGCCTCATCAGAGTGCGCTACGACGAGGAGCCGGGCCTCTACGATTTGCCGGCGCGTGTCGCCGACGCCTACGCACCAAAGCGGACCAATGCGGGCTTTGAGACCGACAGCGTGGTCGGCGACTTCGAGAGCGCCTTTGCGGCGGCTCCGGTCAAGATCGATGCCACGTACCGGACACCCTTCGAACATCACAATCCGATGGAGCCCCATGCGACGCTCGCCGCCTGGTCAGGTAACGAGCTGACGATCCATACATCGGCGCAGACCCTCGCGAACTTTCGGGCGGGGGTTGCCAGCACGCTTCGCATCCCGCCCGAGCGTGTGCGCATCGTGAGCCCCTTCATCGGCGGAGGCTTCGGCTCCAAGCTGATTGCCCATGCCGATACGATCCTGGCCGCGCTTGCGGCGCAGGTCCTGCAGCGTCCCGTGAAGATCGCGCTGACGCGACAACAGATGTTCGCCAATGCCGGTCACCGCGCGGAGATGATCCAACAGGTGCGGCTCGGCGCGGATACCGACGGCCGGCTCAACGGGATCGCACACGATGTCTGGTCGGCAACGTCCAGCTTCGAGGAGTACTGCGAGCAAACGGCAGTTTTTGCCCGCTCGCTCTACGCGGCGCCGAACCGTCTCACCCGCCATCGCCTGGTTCCGCTGGATATCAACCGCGGCGAATGGATGCGCTCGCCCGGTGAAGCTCCGGGCATGCTGGCTTTCGAATGCGCCATGGATGAGCTTGCCGAGCGGCTCGGCCTGGACCCGATCGAACTCAGGATCCGCAACGAACCGACACGGGATCCCGAGCGCGGCGTGCCATTTTCCACCCGCAATCTCGTCGCCTGTATGGAGGACGGCGCCCGTCGTTTCGGCTGGGAGCGGAGAAACCCGACACCGGGCCGAACCCGGGAGGGCCGGAAGCTCATCGGCCACGGCATGGCGGCGGCGATCCGTCCGAACTACATCGGCGCGGCGACGGCGCGGGTCGCGATCGACCGGGACGGTCGGGTGACGGCGCGGCTCGACATGACCGATATTGGGACCGGCTCTTATACGATCCTGACCCAGATCGCCGCGGAGGGCCTCGGCGTGCCGATCTCGTCCGTCAAAGTGGAGCTCGGCGACAGCCGCTTCCCTCGTACCGCCGGCTCCGGCGGGTCCTGGGGCGCGGCGAGCGCAGGTTCGGCGCTGCATAACGCGTGCAACGCCCTCAAGGAGCGGATCCTGGAGGCGGCGCGGTCGAGCGAAGCCTCACCGTTGCGCGGCGCGAACGCCACCGAGGCAAGCTTTGCCGACAGCGAGGTCAGGGTCGGCCAGCGGTCGGCAAGCCTGGCCGATCTCATCCGGAGGATCGCTCCCGACGGATTCGAGGCCGAAGGCTCCGTAGCCGCGGGCGCTGCCACAGAGTCATACAAGGCTTACTCGCAGCATTCCTATGGAGCGCATTTCGCCGAGGTCGCCGTCGATTGCGATACCGGTGAGATCCGCATGCGCCGGATGCTGGCTGTGATGGGCGCGGGCCGTATCCTCAACGTCAAGACCGCGCGCTCGCAAATCATCGGCGGCATGACCTGGGGGATCGGCGCTGCGCTGATGGAGCAGACGGTGCTCGACCCGCGCCACGGCCACTTCGTCAATCACGACCTTGCCGAGTACCATGTCCCGATCAACGGCGACGTCCCCGAAATGGAGGTCGTCTTCCTCGAGGAACATGACGACAAGGCCAATCCATTTGGCGCGAAGGGTCTCGGCGAGCTCGGCGTCTGCGGTGCGGGGGCTGCTGTCGCCAACGCTATTTACAACGCGACAGGCGTGCGAGTGCGTGAATTCCCCATCACCTTGGACAAGGTGCTGCCTGCCTTGCCCGTAATCGCCATCTGACGCTGCAAATTGCCCGCCCTCCCTTGCCCTCAGGGAGGCAGGTCGGAACGGATCGCTATTTCTGCGCCATCCGCGACGAAGCCGGCGGGTTGACAAGGCGCAACCTCCCCCTCCATACAAGCGCCGTCAATGTTCTCAGGGCGGGGTGAAAGTCCCCACCGGCGGTAAGGGTCTCGGCCCAAGCCCGCGAGCGCTTTTCGATTGTCGAAAAGGTCAGCAGATCCGGTGTGATTCCGGAGCCGACGGTCACAGTCCGGATGGAAGAGAACGAACGTAAGACGGTCCGCTTTCGCGGTTCGGATTCCGTATCGTGCGTCCTGATTCTGGTTCGAAACGGAAGGATGGACCCATGAATCAGCATTCCCAAAAAGATTATGAAACGATCCGCGTTGCCGTCATTCGCGCGCGCTGGCACGCCGGCATCGTCGACCAGTGCGTTGAAACGTTCGAGGCGGAACTGGCGGTTCTCGGGGAGAAACGCTTTGCCGTCGATGTCTTCGACGTGCCGGGCGCCTATGAGATCCCCCTGCATGCAAAGACGCTTGCCGAGACCGGTCGCTATGCAGCGATCCTCGGGGCGGCGTTCGTCGTCAATGGCGGCATCTACCGGCATGAATTCGTGGCGGGCGCGGTCATCGACGGCATGATGAACGTACAACTGTCCACTGGCGTGCCGGTGCTTTCGGCGGTGCTCACTCCGCACAACTACCATGACAGCGCGGACCAACACCGCTTCTTCTTCGAGCACTTCAAGGTCAAGGGCAAAGAGGCGGCCAATGCCTGCGTGCAGATCCTGGCCGCCCGGGAACGTATCGCATCGTGAAATGTCCGTCCCCAGGTGGAAATCCCGGTAACACGCTGTACTATCTGCGGAAATAGTGAAATCGGGAGGATGCCGGTGCAGACCAAGAAGATCATCAACGACGGCAATCGCTCCGTCGACGAGATGCTGGAAGGTATCCTTGCCGCGCATCCGCGCCATCTCAAAAGCGCTGCCGGCAGCCCGCGCTCGATCATCGCCCGCGATGGACCGCGCCAAGGCAAGGTCGGCCTCGTCATCGGCGGCGGCTCGGGCCACGAGCCAACCTTCCTCGGCTTTGTCGGCAAGGGGCTGGCCGACGCGGCGGCCATCGGCAACGTCTTCGCCTCGCCGCCGCCGGACCCGATCCTCGAATGCGCCAAGGCGGTCAGCGGCGGCGCCGGCGTGCTGTTCATGTATGGCAACTATGCCGGCGACGTGATGAATTTCGATATGGCCGCAGAGATGGCGGCGATGGAGGATATCGAGGTGCGCACCGTGCTGAGCACGGACGATGTCGCCTCCGCGCCACGCGACCAGAGGCAAAAGCGGCGCGGCGTTGCCGGCAATTTCTTCATCTTCAAGGCCGCCGGCGCCGCCTGTGACCGGATGCTCTCATTCGACGAATGCGAGCGCATCGCCAGGAAGGCCAACGATCATACCTTCACCATGGGCGTGGCGCTGTCGCCCTGCTCTCTGCCGCAGACCCGCCGGCCGAATTTCGAGATTGGGCCGGACGAGATGGAGATCGGCATGGGGATCCATGGCGAGCCGGGCATTGCGCGCGGCAAGCTGAAGAGCGCCGACGAGATCACCGACGAGATGCTGGACAAGATCCTCGACGAGATGGCGCTGGCGCGCGGCGACAAGGTCGCGGTGCTCGTCAATTCGCTCGGCTCGACGCCGCTGATGGAGCTCTACATCATGAACCGGCGGGTCAAGCAAAGGCTCGACGACATCGGCGTTGCCGTCCACGCGACATGGGTCGGCAACTACTGCACCTCGCTCGAAATGGCTGGCGCCTCCGTGACGCTGATGCATCTCGACGCCGAATTGCAGATGATGCTCGACCACCCTTGCGACTGCGCCATGTTCCGCGCCGGCTGAAAGCAGCATCCATGACCTCCATCGGCACAGCCGACCTGAAGAGAATGTTCGATGCCATCGCGGTGGCGATCGAAGCCGACAAGGACAGGCTCTGCCAGCTCGACGGTGTCATCGGCGACGCCGATCATGGCATCGCCATGGCGCTCGGCTTCGGTGCGGTGCGCGATGCGCTGGCCCCGCTGGACCTCGCAGCGATCGAGCCGACGGCTCTCCTCAACACCGCGGCGAAATCGTTTCTCAACGCCGTTGGCGCGTCGTCCGGCCCGCTTTACGCGACGGCCTTCATGCGCGGTGCGGTCGCCGTCAAGGGCAAGGCGACCTTGGCGGGTGCCGATGTCATCGCCCTGTTCCAGGCGATGGCGCAAGGCATTCAGGATCGCGGCAAGGCCGAGATCGGCGAAAAGACGATGGTCGACGTCTGGCTGCCGGCGGCGCAAGCCGCCGCCGCTGCGCATGCCTCAGGCAAAAACCTGTCCGAAAGCCTCGCGGCCGCCCTTGAAGCGGCCGAACGGGGCGCCGAGGCGACCAAGGACATGGTCGCCGCCAAGGGCCGCTCGTCACGGCTTGGCGAGCGGTCGCTCGGGCACATGGATCCTGGCGCCGCGTCGGCGGTCACCGTCATTAGCGCGATGCGGAAGAGCTTGTCTTAAATTAGCCCGCCTTCGCCGCATCGAGCCTGTCGATCGCCTGGACATTGCCGGCCGACGGTCCCTTCTCATCGAACTCCGATGCAAGCCAGGCGTCGACGATCGACTTGGCCAATTCAGGACCGATGACGCGGGCGCCCATGGTGATGATCTGGGCATTGTTGGATTTGGCCGCGCGCTCCGCCGAATAGGTGTCGTGGGTGAGTGCCGCGCGAATGCCGGGCACCTTGTTGGCCGAGATGGAAACGCCGATGCCGGTGCCGCAAAACAGGATGCCGCGATCGTTCTCGCCGTCGACGATGGTCTGGGCGAGCTTCTGCGACAGATCGGCGTAGTAGCCCGCCTGGCTAAGGTCGCTGACGGTGAGGCCGGGTTTGGTGGCCAGGTGAGCGGCGATGACGTCAAGCAGCGGCTTGCCGGCGCTGTCGGCCCCAATGGCTATTTTCATGGTCGTATCCTTTCCTTGTTCGATTGATTCATCCCCTGTTCCCATCCCGATTGAACAGGGGATGGGGCTCTATCTTTTTGTTGAGCATGATCTTTTCCGAAAACCGGATTCCACTTTTCGGGATCATGCTCTAGATCGCCGCCGAGGCGCGTTGGAGGATGTCGATATAGCCTTCCGAATGCCAGGCCGAACGACCGATGAACAGGCCGTCGACATGGGGCTGGCCGATCAGTTCGGCGGCGTTCTGCGGATTGACGCTGCCACCATAAAGCACCGGCGGCAGGACCGGCAGGAGGTCGCCGGCGATTTTCTTGATCAGCGCCTGCTGCCGGTCGGCGTAGTCCGAGCTTGCCGGAATGCCCTTGTCGCCGATCGCCCAGACCGGTTCGTAAGCAAACAGGATCGTCGCCGACTTTGCTTCACCTTGGAGGTATTGCAGCGCGCCGTGCACCTGCAAGGCCAGCACCGCATCGGCCTGGCCGCTGTTGCGTTGCGCCAATGTCTCGCCGATGCAGATGAGCGGCACCAGCCCGTGCTTCACCGCCGCTGCGGTCTTGAGGCCGACCGCTTGGTCGGTCTCGCCGAAATGCTCGCGCCGTTCGCTGTGGCCGAGCTCGACGAGGTCGAGGCCGCAATCCGTCAGCATCACGGGCGAAATCTCCCCGGTCCAGGCTCCGGCGTCGGCCCAATGCATGTTCTGGGCACCGACTTTGACCCGTGTCGCCGCCAACGCTTTCTTGACCTCGCGAACCGCCGTGAAGGGCGGGATGACGAAGGGCTGGATGCGATCGTCGAAACCGGGGACGAACGCTGCCAGCGCCTTGGCGAAGTCGATCGCCTCGGCAAGCGTCTTGTTCATTTTCCAGCTTGTGCCGACCCAGTAAACCACGCTTCCTCCTCAATCCTTCTCGACTATTGTTAGCGAAACACCGGCGCCATCCAGCGCCTCGCGCATCTGCGGTTCCAGTTCGCGACCGGTGAAGACGGCATCGAACGCCTCGAGATCGGTCAGGAAATGCAATGCAGTGCGACCGAACTTGCCGTGATCGACCAGCAGATATTTGCGGGCGGCCGCGGCCATCATCAACCGCTTGGTATGGACCACTTCCTGGTCCTGGTGGAAGGCGGAAACGCCGTGGATGGCAGACGACGACAGGAAGGCGGCATCGGCGCGCAACGATCTCAGCGTGTCCTCGGCAAGCAGGCCGAAGAAGCCGTGGAATTTCTTGCTGTACTGACCACCGAGCGCGATTAGAGTGATCCCGCCAACGCCTGCCAGATCCTGTATGACGGCCAGATTGTTCGAGATCACCGTCAAAGGGCGGAGATCCGCAAGGTGCCGCGCAATGCCGCCTGCCGTCGAGCCGTCGTCGATGATCACCGTCTGGCCCGGTTCGATCATCGCCACGGCGGCAGCCGCCAGGCGCTGCTTCTCCTCTCCGGCCTGTTTCTGACGGTAGCGGAAATCGCTCTCGAAAAGGCCGCTCGGCTGGATCGAGGCGCCGCCGCGCACCTTGCGCAGGAAGCCGCTTTGCTCGAGTTCGTCGAGGTCGCGATGGACGGTCATCTTCGACACGCCAAAGCGCGAGGCAAGGTCATCGACACTGGCGGTGCCGGCGTCCATCAGAAAATCCATGATGCCTTGCCGTCGGCCGTCGCTTTTCATGCCTAGCCAATTCCGCGAACTCTGGCCCGCCTCCGAATTCGTCGTGGGCGGAAGCGGGTGAGCCATTATAACAGAGAAAATCGCATATAAATCAAATTTCTTGTGATAATGTTGCATTTCTCTGGGATATTTTTCGCTTCTGATTGCTGTCCTGTAACAAGAATTGCTCCCGGCGCCATGGCTAAAGGTTGCGGTTCGCTGGAAATCCGGCCAGAAGCGTCAGCGGGCTGAACGATGAGCGGACGGCCCGCAACCACAGGCCTGAAACCAGATACGGGAGACTATTGGGTGGCTCGCATCACATTGAGACAATTGCTCGACCATGCCGCCGAACACGGCTATGGCGTGCCTGCCTTCAACATGAACAATATGGAACAGGGCCTCGCCATCATGGAGGCTGCCGAGGAGACCAAATCGCCGGTTATTCTGCAGGCGAGCCGCGGCGCCCGCGCCTATGCCAACGACGTCGTGCTGGCCAAGCTGATCGACGCGCTGGTCGAAATCCATCCCGATATCCCGGTCTGCATGCATCTCGACCACGGCAACAACGAAGCCACCTGCGTGACCGCGATCCAGTACGGCTTCACCTCGGTGATGATGGACGGGTCGCTGAAGGAGGACGGCAAGACGCCGGCCGACTACGATTATAATTCCGGCATCACGCGCCGCGTCGTCGATATGGCGCATTGGGGCGGCGTGTCGGTGGAAGGCGAGATCGGCGTTCTCGGATCGCTGGAGATGGGCGGCGGCGAACAGGAAGACGGCCACGGCGTCGAGGGCACCGTCAGCCACGACCAGTTGCTGACCGATCCGGAACAGGCGGTGCAGTTCGTCAAGGACACGCATGTCGATGCGCTGGCCGTCGCCATGGGCACCAGCCACGGCGCCTATAAATTCTCGCGCAAGCCGGACGGCGCGGTTCTAGCCATGAACGTGATCGAGGAGATCCACCGCCGCCTGCCGAACATGCACCTGGTCATGCACGGCTCGTCCTCTGTGCCGGAAGAGCTGCAGGAGATCATCAACAAATATGGCGGCCAGATGAAGCCGACATGGGGCGTGCCGGTCGAGGAGATCCAGCGCGGCATCAAGCACGGCGTGCGCAAGATCAACATCGATACCGACAACCGCATGGCGTTGACCGGCGCGATCCGCAAGGTGCTAACCGAAAACCCGAGCGAATTCGACCCGCGCAAGTATCTGACGCCGGCAATGGCCGCTATGAGGAAGCTGTGCAAGGAGCGCTTCGAGCAGTTCGGCACTGCCGGCAACGCTCCCAAGATCAAGCCGCTGCCCGTCTCCGAAATGGCCAAGCGCTACAAAACGGGCAGTCTCGACCCGAAATTCGGCTGAGTTTCAGGGCAGGAGCTATGTCGGCTCCTGCCCAATTTACCCTACCCTCGGCAAGAGATTGGCCCTGCCGGTCTCGATGAAAGGCGCCCAATAGTCGACCGACTCGCGGATCATGGCGACGACCTGATGGTCGACCGGCTCGCGCTCGCGAAACGACAGTTCGAGGCAGATCTCGTTGTCGATGCCGCCGCCACGGCGAACCGCCTTCAGAAATTTTTCCGGCGTGATGCGGCCGTCCTTGTTGTAGGCGGCAATGAATGGCCAATGGCCGCCCTTGTTCATCGACGATTGCTTGATGTGGATGATCGGCGACACCGTAGGAAACGCTTCGGCCCAGGCATAGGGGTCGATGTCGGCCGGGTTGCTCGAGGTCACGTCGCCGTGGTCGATGTCGACCATCATCCTCATCGGAATGGCCATGCCGGCCGCGTCGATCTCGTTCTGCAGGGCCCGACAGCTCTCGATCGTGTGGCCGAATTCGCGCCCGACCGACATCGGTTCCCAGAACAGGTAGTTCAAACCGGCCGCTTTGGTGTGCTCGGCGACCTCGCGCCAGCATTCCAGCGCGATGTCGAAAAGCCGCGCGCGACGTTCCGGTTCGTCGAAATCCCTGTGGGTGAAGATCGCAAACTGTGTGCCCATGCCGCTCGCGCCGAGCTCGGCCGAAATGTCGGCAAAGGTCTTGAACCAGTCGACGTAGTAGCGGCGCACATCGGCGTCGGGATGGCCGAAATGATTGAGCCGCCCGTAGGGGCCTGTCATCCCGGACGTCACGCGCACGCCGGTGCGGTCGAGCGCGCCGCGGAACAGTCGGATGAATTTCGCGATCGTCGCCGCCGGCCAGCCGGGATTGACGAATTCATGGGTCAGCTGCACGTCCCTGATGCCGATGTCGTAAGCGATGGTGTCGATCAGATCGTCCGGGTCGGCAAAACGGTTGACCAGCGGATTGGTGTTGAGGGAAAGCGTAAAAGTCATCAACCTGCCTTTGCCAGTCGGGCCGAGCACCAGTCCTCGAAAGTGGCTCTTTCCGCGGCGGTCAGATGCAGCCCATGCTTGGTGCGCCGTTCGAGGATATCGGCTGATGTCAGCGCCCATTCGTGCTCGAACAGGTAATTGGCTTCGCGTTCGAAGAAATCCTTGCCGAAGCACCGCCCCAGGTCAGTGAGCGACCTGGCCGCGCCGACAAGAACGCGCGTCCTCGTGCCGTACAGCCGCCCATAATGCTTGAGCAGAGGCCCCGGCATCCAGGGATATTCGCGGCCGAGGTCGCCGAGAAACTGTTCGAAGTCGGCGTTGGCGATATCGCCACCCGGCAGATGCTCTTTCGATGTCCATGGCTTGCCCATTTTCGGAAAGAAGGGGGCGATCTGGTCCAGCGCATGCTCGGCAAGCTTGCGAAAGGTGGTGATCTTGCCGCCGAAGACGGAGAGCAGCGGCGCCTGCCCGGCCGATGCGTCGAGTTCGAAAATGTAGTCGCGGGTCACAGCGCTCGGATTGTCGGCGTTGTCGTCGTAGAGCGGCCTGACGCCGGAAAACGAGTAGACGACATCGCTGTGGGCAAGTTCTCGCTTGAAGTAGCGGTTGACGACCTTGATCAGGTAGTCGATCTCGCTGGTATCAGCCGCTACGTCTTCGGGCCGCCCGTCATAGGGGATGTCGGTGGTGCCGATGAGGGCCAGATCGTTCTGGTAGGGGTTGATGAAGATCACCCGCTTGTCGCTGTTCTGAATGAGATAGGCCTGCCGCCCTTCCCAGAATTTCGGCACGACGATGTGGCTGCCCTTGACCAGGCGAACGTTCCGTTTGGAATTCTGGCCTGCCACCCGGTTGATGATGTCGTTGACCCAGGGACCGGCGGCGTTGATCAGCGCCCGTGCCCGAACCGTGGTCCTGACTCCGGTTCGGGCGTCGCGCATCTCCACCGACCACAGGTCGTTTTCGCGGCGGGCGGCAGTGCAGACCGTCCGGCTGAAGACCTTGGCACCGCGCTCCGCAGCGTCGAGCGCGTTGAGGATGACCAGGCGAGCATCGTCGACCCAGCAGTCGGAATATTCGAAACCGCGCTTGAAGGCGTCCTTGATCGGCGCGCCTTCGGGCGCGGTGCCCAGGTCGAGCGTGCGGGTGGCTGGCAGCCGCTTGCGGCCGCCGAGATGATCGTAGAGGAACAGGCCGAGCCGGACCAGCCAGGCCGGCCGATCGTCAGGGCTGTGCGGCAGCACGAAGCGCATCGGCCAAATGATGTGCGGCGCCGATTCGAGCAACACTTCGCGCTCGATCAACGCCTCGCGCACCAGCCGGAATTCGTAATACTCGAGATAACGCAGGCCGCCATGGACGAGCTTTCCCGATCGCGAACTGGTGCCTTCGGCAAGATCGTCCTTCTCGCAAAGGATGACGGAAAGCCCGCGACCGGCTGCGTCGCGAGCGATGCCGGCGCCGTTGACGCCACCGCCGATGACAAAGAGGTCGACGATTTCGGCGGCGCCACTCATCTCGCCGGGTCCTCAGTGCCTGGATTGTGTTTCATGGCTGCCGCGGCCTTCAGCATGGGTTGACCGGCGGGAGCCCGGCGATGAAGCGGCGCACCTCATCGGCCGCCTGCTCGGCCGCATAGGTCACCGTGCGCACCGACGCGCCAGCGATATGGGGCGTCAGCGTGACGTTCGGAAGCTGCAGCAGCGGCCAGTCGGCAGGCACCGGCTCGACCGCGAACGTCTCCAGCATCGCGCTGCCGATATGGCCAGAGACGAGCGCATCGTAAAGCGCGTCGTAGTCAACCAGCGGCCCGCGCGCGGTGTTGACGAGGGTCACCCCCGGCTTCATCCGCCCGATGGTGTCCTTGCCGATCATGCCGCGGGTTTCCTCGGTCACCCGGGGATGAAGGGTGATCACGTCGGAGCGGGACAGAAGCTCGTCCAGCGCGACCAGTTCGACGCCGCCATTGCGATCGTCGGCGCTCAGTTGCACGTAGGGATCGGTGACCAGGATGCGGCACCCGAAGGCGCGCAACAGACGGACAACCTTGGTGCCGATGTTGCCATAGCCGATGACGCCGACGGTCATTTCATTGAGCTCGCGGCCGGTGCGGTCGGCCCGGTAGAGATCGCCGCGCCATTCCCCCTTGCGCAGGGCCTCGTGCCCGACCCGGATCAGCCGCGTCTCGGCAAGGATGGCGCCGATGGCGAATTCGGCCACGGCGCTCGCATTGCGGCCAGGCACGTTGACCACGGTGATGCCTTGGGTTCTGGCGGCGGCCATGTCGATGTTGATCGGGCCGCCACGTGACACCGCAACCAGCTTGAGCGCCGGCAGGCGCTGCATCATGGTCTCGGAGAGCGGCGCAAGCTGGGTGACGAAGATCTCGGCGTCGCCGATGAAATCGACGACCTCGCCCGGGTCGCCAAAATACTCCTTGACCTTGTCGAGGCCGAGCGCCGCATTGCCGAATTCCATCGGCTCATCGGGCCATGCGGTCTCAAGTGTACGGATGTCGAGATTGTCGCCGCAGGCCATCTCGATTTTCTCGCGAAACACCTCCGGAAGCATGAAGCGGTCGCCAATGATTGCAATCTTCTTACGCATGCTCGACTTCTCAGTTTGCCTTGGATACGGCCATCGCACGCCAGACCGGCCGCAGCGCCTCATGTGCCAACGTGTACGACGCAACCGTCCGCTCATAGATCGCGGCAAGTTTTCGGTCGCTCGGTTCGGTCGCGCCAAGCAGTGGCGTGACCCATTCGCCGACGCATTCGTCCATCGACTTGTATTGGCCGACGCAGACCGCAGCGATCATCGCGGCGCCTGCCGCACCGGCCTCCTCGCGTTCACTGGTGCGAATGTCGGCGCCGACGACGGCACCCAGGATCTTGCGCAGCGCCGGGCTTCTGGCCGCACCGCCGGTCAGTCGGATTTCCCGGGGCAGCGGACCCATCGCCGCGTAACAGTCACGCGCGGCGAAGGCCAGCCCCTCGAAAACGGCGCGGACCATGTCGGCATAGCCATGCCGCGACGAGATGCCGACGAAGCCGGCCCTGGCGTTGGCATCGACGAATGGCCCCCGCTCGCCGGCCTCCGACACATAGGGCTGATAGAGCAGCGAGGCCGGCTCGGATACGGATATCCACTGATCGACCAGCGCGATCATCTCGCCATTGGTGCGCGTGATGCCTTGCGAAGCGAGAATGCCGGAGGCCAGGCCAAGGACCCAATCGATGTTGAGCGTCGCCGCCATGTTAGACTGCATTTGCGCAAAGACGCCGGGCGCCGGCATCGTCATCGTATAGCCGGTCGCGGCCTCATTGAGCAGCACTTCGTCCGGCGTCTGCGCGAGCCGCATATGCATGCCGGTGGAACCGATGATGGAGCAGCCGGGCTTGCGCTCGCGATCGAACAGGCCGGCGCCGAGCGCGGTGCAGACCACGTCGACATAGGCCAGCACGACCGGCGTACCGGGAAGCAGCCCGGTCGCTTCGGCGGCCGCCGCCGACAGGCCGGCGCTATGCCTGGTGCCGTCGACGATCGGCGGCAGCAGATGCCTGAGGTCGGTGACGCCGAGCACGTCGAGCACATCGTCGCAATAGCCACGGGTGCGGAAGTCGCCGAAGGTGAAGGTCCCTTCGGACGGATCGGTGGCGCGTTCGCCGGTCAGCCTGAAATAGAGCCAGTCCTTGCAGTGGAATGCAGTCGCGGCACGGCCGAGCATGTCAGGCGCGCTGCGTTTCATGAATGCAAGCTGCGAGCCCTGCTGGCAGGCGGCCAGCCCACTGCCGGTCTTTTCGAAGCGAAGCCGGTCATCGGGCCGTGCGCGGATCTCCTCAACGATCGCGGCAGCGCGCGCGTCAAGCCACAGCCAGCCTTTGGCGACCGGCTCGCCGTCCTTGTCAATCAGCCAGGTGCCATCGCCCTGTCCGGTCACGGCGATCGCAATGGTCCGGCTGGCGAGGTCCGGCACCTTGTCGGCAAGTTGGCGCAGGGTCGTCGCCGTGTCGACCCAGGTGCGCGCCAGGTCCTGCTCGGCACCGCCGCCAGGCAAGGTCTCATACCGGTTCGGCACTGCGGTGGCCGCGAGCTGTCGGCCCGCCGTGTCGAAGGCGACGGACTTGATGACAGACGTGCCGGCGTCGATGCCGATCAGCACATCCCGCATCAGGCAAGCTCCATGCCGTGCGAAATGGCCATTCCGCTGGACTGATCGAAGACGTGCAGGTTTTTCGGATCGATGCTGATATTGATCGGCGCGCCAAGCTCCAGCCGGGTCCGGTCGTGCTCGACGAGGACCAGCGAGCCGCCGGCGAAATCCGCCGCGATATGCGTCTGGTCGCCGAGCCATTGGTTGGCCGAAACCGTGGCCGGCACGCCGTCCTTCGAGCGGCGAACCGCATAGGGCCTTATGCCGATGACGACCCGCTCCCGCTTGACCAATTCGTCGCGAACCGAGCCGCTGAACGCGTCCTTGTCATAATCGAGTGAAAGTCCGTCGGGCAGCCGCAGATTGATCTTGTCGGCAACCGTGCCGACATAGGCCTCGAAGACGTTCATCGGCGGCTCGCCGACGAAGGTACCGGTGAACAGGTTGGCCGGTCGCTGCTTGATCATGTCGGGCGTGTCGAACTGCTGCAGGACGCCGCCCTCCATGACCGCGATCCGGTCGGCAAGCGCGTTGGCCTCGGTCTGGTCGTGGGTGACGAGGATCGCGGTCAGGCCTTGCTCCTTGATGAAGTGCTTGATGCGGCCTCGCAGCACCGCGCGAAGCTGCGGTTCGAGCTGGCCCATTGGCTCGTCCAGCAGATGCAGATCGGCCTTGCGGATTAGCGCACGGCCGAGGCTGGCGCGCTGCTGCTGGCCGCCGGAGATGGAGCTCGGATAGCGCTCCAGTATGTCCTCGATCTCAAGCAGCTTGGCGATGCTCGCCACCTTCGCGTCGACCTCGCTCCTCGGCAGCTTGGCTGCCTTCAGCGCGAACGCCATGTTCTCGCGCACGGTCAGTGGCGGATAAAGCGAATAGCCCTCGAACGCCATCGCCACATTGCGCTTGACCGGCGGCAGCGTGTGCACCTTGCGGCCGGCAACCGAGATGGTGCCGCGCGAGACCTCCTCGAAGCCGGCGATCATGCGCAGCGTCGAAGTCTTGCCGCAACCGGACGAGCCGAGCAGTGCGACGATCTCGCCCCTGCCGATTTCCATCGTCAGATTCTGGACAGCGTGCACGCCCCTGTCGATCGGGCCGTAGAACTTGTCGACGCCGGAAATGGTGAGTGCGCTCTGGCTCATGCCGCTTCTCCGCTGCGCAAATTGACGACGTTCTTCGAGCCGATACGGTCGCCGCTTGCCCGATCGAACAGCAGGGCGCTTTTGCCGTCGACGGCAATATGGGCCCTGCCCTCGGTTTGACCCGGTGTCCCGGCCGGCCGGGAGACCAGGATTTCGCGGCCGCGCACGGTGCGCACCAGCGTGACGATCTTTTCGTTAAGCGGCGTCTCGGCCTCGACGGTCACCGGAATGGCGGCCGGCGTGGCTTCGTCGACGAAGGCCAGCGCTTCGGGCCGCAGGCCGATCACGCAGTCGCGGCCGACCGCCGTCTCGTAGCTGCCCGCCAGATGGACCTGGACGTTCGACAGGCCGATATAGATGCCCTTGGCATCGCGCGACGGCTTGACGTCGAGCAGGTTGATTGTCGGGTCGCCGAACAGCCGCGCGATCTCGATGTTCGCCGGCTCGCGGTAGATCTGCTCGGGCGTGCCGAGCTGCTTGATGACGCCTTGCGACATCACCGCGATGCGGTCGCCAAGCGCCATGGCCTCCTTGTAGTCCTGGGTGACGTAGACGACGGTCGCGCCGCGATCGGCCAGAAGCCTCGGCAGTTCGAGCCGCATTTCGAAGCGCAGTTTGGCATCGACGTTACGCAGGGGATCGTCGAGCAGGAGCACCGGCGGCGAGCCGACCAAAGCGCGTGCGAGCGCGGTGCGCTGTTTCTGGCCATTGGACAGCGCCCGTGGCTTGTGGCTGAGCACATGGCCGATCTTGAGCAGCTTGGCGACGCTCTCGACGCCGGCCTTGATCGCACTTTGCGACGAGCGGCTGGCTTCCAGCGGTGTCGCAATGTTGTCGAAGGCGGTCATATGCGGAAACAGCGCGAAATTCTGGAACGCCATGCCGACGCCGCGGAACTCGGCGTCGACGTCGGTCATGTCCTCGCCGCCGATGAGTATCTTTCCCTCATCGGGGTCGATGACGCCAGCGACGAGCCGCAGCAGCACCGTCTTGCCGGCGCCGGACGGTCCGAACAGGACGAGGGTTTCGCCATCGGCGACGGTCAGCGACAGATTGTCGAGGACGGTCTGGCTCTTGTAGCGCTTGACGACATTCTTGAGTTCGAGGCTGGCCATGAGAACTATCCCTTTACCGCGCCGAGCGACAGGCCTTCGACGAGATAGCGCTGCGCATAGAGGGCGAGCGCCAGCGTCGGTGTGATCGAGAGCACGATCGCCGCCGAGATCTGGCCGTACTGGATGCCGGAGGAGGTGATGAAGGCCAGCGCGCCGACCGTCACCGGCTGCTTGTCGGCCGAGGCCAGCACGAGCGCGAAGACGAAATTGTTCCAGGCGAAGATGAAGGCGAGCAGGCCGGCAGCCGCAATGCCGGGGCCGGCGAGCGGCAGCGCGATCTTGCGGAAGGTGGCAAACCACGAATGGCCGGCGATGCGATAGGCGTATTCGATGTCGGCCGGGATGTCCTCGAAATAGCCGCGCACGATCCACAAGATCAGCGGCAGGCAAATCAGCTGATAGACCCAGATCAGCCCGATATAGGTGTTGGCCAATCCAAGCTTCTGGAAATAGAGGGTGAGCGGCAGGAGCACCAGCAGCGCCGGCGCAAACCTGAACGACAGCAGCGTGAAGGCGATGTCCTCCGAGCCGCGGAACTTGTGCCGTGCAAAGGCGTAAGCCGCCGGAACACCGAGCAGCAGCGCGACAGCGACTGAGGTGACAGACAGGAAGACCGAATTCCACAGGTTGCGCATGAAGGCGATGTCGAGCGTACCGGCTGCCGTGGTCAGCTTGCCGGTGATGAGCGCGGTGTAGTTGGCCAGCGTCGGCTTGAAGACAAGCTGCGGCGGGATCCGCAGGATGGTCTCATTGGTCTGGAACGACATCATCAAGATCCAGACGATGGGGAACATGAAGAAGATCACGACCAGCGTCAGTGCTGTACCGCGCAGGATGCGTTCGAGAGGGGAGGTGTGTTCCATCCCAGCCTCCTATGCCTGGCCGCGGGCGCGTTCGCGCAGGCGCAGCCAGTTCTTGATGAAAATGTTCGAGAGGAAGTAGGTGATCGCCCACAGGATGATCATCAGCGCTGCTGAACGGCCGACATTGGTCGACTGGAAAAAGTTGAGATAGGCCTCGACCTGGAAGACGGTCAGCGTGTCGCCCGGACCGCCCTGGGTCATGGCATAGATGATGTCGAACTGCTGGATGGAATCGAGCAGGCGGAACAGCGTCGCGGTCAGTATATAGGGCGTCAGCATCGGCAAGGTGATGCGGAAGAACACGAAACTCCGTGGCACGCCGTCAAGTGCTGCCGCCTCGAAGGGCTGCGTCGGCAGGCTGCGCAGGCCGGCAAGCAGCAGGATCATGATGAAGGGCGTGTAGACCCAGATGTCGACAAGGACCACCGTGAAAAGTGCCGTCGACGGAGACGAAGCCCAGCGGAAATCCTGAAGCCCGATCAGGCTGGCGAGATAGCTCAGCACGCCGAAGCCGGGATTGGTCATCAGCTTCCACATCAGCGCGGCCAGCGCCGGCGCCGTCATCAGCGGCATCAACAGCATGATCGAGATGAAGTTGTTCAGCGTCGAGCGCTTCTGCAGCAGCATGGCGATGCCGAGGCCGAGAAGCAGTTCGAGCAGAACGGTGATGCCGGCATAGAGCAGCGATATTTCAAGCGTGTTCCAGAATCTCGGGTCAGTGAAAAAAGAAATGTAGTTGTCGCCCCAGTTGAACTGCCGCGCCCAGGGCTGGCTCAGCCGGTAGCGCTGGAACGAATAGACGACCGATGTGAAGAACGGGATCAGGATGCCGATACAAACGAGCAAGGCCGGCAGGCTGAGTACATAAGGCAGCACCCGCTTGCTGATCCTGAAGCCGGAAGGCCTGTTTCTTTGCATTGTCGCCGCAGTCATCGTGGCTCACCCGTCATCTCTGTTGCTTCGCCCTGCCGGCCGCCCAGGGAGCAGGACGGCCGGTCGGGCGAGTGGCGGCACCGCCAGTGTTGAGCATCGGACCCAAAACCGGTTTCCACTTTTGGGTCCGATGCTCCAGGCGCCGCTTCGCAGTGGAATGGCCGGCTGGCCCGCAGAAGCGGGCCAGCCGGCCGCCAGGACTCAGCCGAGCCCGGCTTCCTTGAGCTGGCCGTCAATGCTGGTGGCCAGCATGTCGAGGCCTTCATCGACCGGCACTTCCTTGGCCACCATCTTCTGCAGCGTCGCCGCCCATTCGGTGGTGAGATCGAAGAACAGCGGCTGCGGGGTGAATTTGATGCTGGCGCCCGGCGCCGAGACGTCGAACATCTCGACATAGCCCGGATAGCTCTTGTTGAGTTTCTCGCGGAACACCTCGTCCTTCCAGACCGACTGGCGGACCGGATTGACGAAGTCCATCTTGGTCGCGCCGAACAGCGCATGCTCAGGCCCGGATGCCCACTGCATGAAGTACCAGGTGGCGTCCTTGTCCTTCGAGAAGTTGGACATCGACAGCGACCAGATCCAGATGTTGGGCGTCGGCGCCTTGGCCGCCGGATTGGCCTTGAAGGCGGAGAAGGCGAGCTTGCCTGCCATCTTGTTGTCGCCGCCATTCATGAAGTAGCCGAGGATGTCGGCGTCGAAGATCATCGCCGAGGCGCCGGCGCCAAGATCGGTGCCGACCTGATACCAGGTGTAGGTCGACCAGTCCTTGGGGCCGCTCTCCTGGATCATCTGCACCCACTGCTTGTGGAAGGCCTTGGATTCGGCGGTGTTCATCGCGGCCGACAATTTGCCGTCGGCCGAGACGTTGAGGTCCTTCTGGTCGAAGTTGGCGTAAGCCGACAGGAAGCCGGGATGGATCGTCGCCCAGGAGCGAGAGCCGCGCACGCCGATGCCGTAGACGCCGCCACCGACATCCTTGGTGAGCTTGGCAGCCGCGGCGACCATCTCGTCCATGTTGCCGGGAACGGTGACACCGGCCGTGTCGAACATGCCCTTGTTGTAGGTGATGTTGTTCTGTTCGAAACCCCACGGAATGCACCACTGCTTGGCGTCGTCGGAGCCAAGCACTCCGCCAGGCTGGCCGTTCCAGGCGCAGGATTTCCTGACACCGGGCAGGAAGTCGTCCCAGGCATAGTTCGGGTTGGTCTTGGCCGGATCCTGGATCCACTCGTTGAGGTCGGTGATCCAGCCCGCCGGGCCATAGGTCCAGGTCATGTAGGCGCCGGTCATGAAGGCATCATATTCGGGCGAGCTGGCCGACAGCGCGGCGGTGACCTTGTCGAAATAGACGTCTTCCGGAAACACGTCATAGACGACTTCCATACCGGTCAACTTCTTGAAGTTATCGAGGTTGGCGATCATCGCATCCGCGTAAGGATGCTTGTTGAGCAAGAGCTTGATGGTCTTGCCCTTGTGCGCCTGCCAGTCGAAATCGGCCGCGAGCGCGCGGGTCTGCCCCAGATTGAGCAGCGTGCCGGCCGTGCCAGCGGCAAGGCCCATCGCGCCAAGGCCCTTGATCAGCCCCCGACGATCGACTTGTCCGCGCAGGAACGCATCGATCAGGTCTTTCTCTTTCTCATGCATCTGTCTTCTCCTCCACAGGGTAGTTTCAATCGAATGGTTGCCGGCTACCCGACCGGCGTCTGCTCCACGAGTGATCGCGCCGTCCGCTCATCGGTGACCAAGCCCTTGAGATAGCGGCCCTCCAACACCGATTTGATGGCACGAACCTTCACCTTGCCGCCGGCAACGGCGACAATCCTGCGATTGCTGATGTCTTCGCGCGCCAGCGCCAGCGCCCGGTTGGAAAGGGTCGTCTCGACCGCCTTTCCAGCATCGTCGAAGAAATGGCCGAGCAGTTCGCCGACGCCGCCCTTGCGGCGGATCTCCTCCATCTCGCCCTTCTCGATCATGCCGGTGGCGACCAGCGACGCCTCGCGCTCGGCAGTGCCGATACCGGCAATGAGCAGGTTGGCGGCCTTGCCGAGATCGAAGACCTCGCTGATGCCCTTCTGCCCAAGCAGCACGGTTCGATCCTCGACCGTGTTGGCGAACATCGGCACCGGCATCACATAGGCTTCCGCGCCTGTCCGTTCGGCCAGGCGATGAATGACGTCGTGCGGATTGGCCGAGAACTTGCGCGTCAGACCACCGAGCAGAGAGACGAAGCGGGTCTTTTCGGCCGATATGCGCGGCAGATATTCCACGCAGGCGGCCAGCGTGCGGCCATGACCGACGCCGATCAGCGTGTCCTCACCGCGTTCGATCTCACGCTTGAGAAACTGCGCGCCGGCGATGCCGAGCGCCTTGAGCGGCAGGTCTTCCCCGTCAAAGTCGGGAACGACCTCGCAGTAATCGAGGCCGTAGCGGCTGGACAACTCGTCTTCGAGCACGACGCATTCCGACACTTCGCCGTCGATATAGACTTTGACCAGCCCTTCCTGATTGGCCTTGGTGATGAGGCGATGCGCCTTGAGGCTGGTCAGCCCCAGCCGCTTGGCGACCTCCGACTGGGTCAGCCCGCCGGCATAATGAAGCCAGGCGGCACGTGTGGCCATGCTGGTTTCATCATCGCGCAGGAGGCCGTTTCCGAAGCCAACCATTTCCGCCCTTTGATATTTTTATCAGCTGTTGCAAAATTTTTCACAAGGCGCCGCAGGAGTCAAGCGCCGCATCATTCAAATCACGCCAAAGCGGACAAAGAGGCTTTGGCCCGCTGTTGGTGCCTATTCGAAGTGCCGACCTATCGACCTGCCGGAGCAGCGATCAGCCTGCCGACCTTCTGTGGCTGGACCCTGCATCTGAGCGCCGGTCGAGGGTCGATTTAAAACGTTTGCAATTTATGCTGAGGCCATTACAAACGTTTCAAACGCTTTGTTCGGAGGAACGGTGCCAGCCCGCGTCACCACGCTCAAGGAACTTGCAGCGCAGCTCGACCTGTCGATCACTACAGTGTCGCGGGCGCTTGCCGGCCATCAGCAGATCGCCTTGAAGACGCGCGAACGGGTCACTGAAGCCGCGCGCCAGGCCGGCTACGTGCCCAACACGGCGGCCCGTACGCTGGTCTCCGGCCGCAGCGGCTTTGTCGGCATGGTGCTGCCGATCCGCGGCCCAAATCTGGTCGATTCTTTCCTCGGCGAATTCGTCACCGGGCTTGGCGAAGGGCTGGTTTCGCATGGCACCGACCTGATCCTCGCCGCCGCGGCGCAAGGCCAGTCGGAGCTTTCCGTGCTTCGCCATGTTGTCGAATCCGGACGCGCCGATGGCGTCGTCGTCACCCGCATCGCCGAGGTCGACGAACGGCTCGCCTACCTGCGTCAACGCAATTTCCCGTTCGTCGCCCATGGCCGGCTGCTCGACACCGACTTCGCCTACAACTGGCTCGACACCGATGGCGCGCACGCCTTCGGCGAAGCCTTCGACATGCTTTACGATCTCGGGCACCGCCATTTCGGCCTGGTGACGATCGCCGAGCCGATGACGTTTCGGCATCTGCGGCAAGACGGGCTCGCCGCAGCGATCGCCCGCCGAGGCGATCCGTCGGTCAGGCTCGATGTGGCGACCGCGCCGCGCTTCGATCGCGGCGCCCGCATCCAGGCCATCAACCGGCTGCTGCATGCTGTCGAGCGGCCGACGGCCATCGTCGCGCTGTTCGACGAGCTCGCGCTCAGCGTCATGGAAGAGGCCGCCCGCGCCGGCCTGACCATCCCTCGCGACCTTTCCGTCATCGGCTTCGACAACATCGTCGCCTCGGCCTATGCGCCGCCGGGCCTCACCACATTCGATGCCTCGATCCGCCAGTGCGCGCGCGAGATCGGCGAGATGCTGTTGACCATCATCGGCGGCAGGCCCGCCGCTCCGCTGACGCGGCTGATCCGGCCAACGTTGGTTTCGCGGGCAAGCCATGGCCCAGCGCTCACAGGAAAAAACTGACGCCGGGGCGGCGCACAACCAGGGAGGAAGACCACGATGAATGCGTTGAAGACATTGGCAGGCGCCGCACTCGCACTGTCGATCGCGATGGGCGGTGCGCAAGCCCAGGTGCTGTTCTGGTCGACGCAGGCGCGGCCTGTGGAGGAGACGCAAAAAATGCGCAGCGAAGTGCTGAAGGCGTTTGACGGCCAGGTCGACTACCAAGTCGCCGAGGACGGGCCCTGGCTCACCCGCCTCCAAGCCGAACTGCAGGCCGGCTCCGGCACCATCGGCGTGCTCGGGGGCCTGCACGGAGACTTCTCCACGGTGGGTGCGGACCTTGTCGATCTGTCCGGCGTCGACGTCGGCGGCGCCAAGCTCAACGAAGCCTACCAGAAACTCGGCATGCTCGGTACCGGCGTGCAGAAATACCTGCCGTGGATGCAGGCGACCTTCCTGATGGCGGCCAACAAGCAGGCGCTGCAATATCTGCCGGCAGACGTCGACCTCAACACCATCACCTATGACCAGCTCATCGAATGGTCGAAGAACATCGCCGAAAACACCGGTTCGCCGAAATTCGGCTTTCCGGCCGGGCCGAAGGGGCTGAAGCACCGTTTCTTCGAAGGTTTTCTCTACCCATCCTACACCGGGTCGATGGTGACCAAGTTCCGCTCGACGGAGGCCGAGACCGCGTGGAACAAGTTCAAGGAATTGTGGCAGTACACCAACCCGAATTCGACCAACTATGCCTTCATGCAGGAGCCACTGCTGACCGGCGAAGTGTGGGTGGCGTTCGACCACGTGGCGCGGCTTGCCGATGCGTTCAACCAGAAGCCCGACGAATTCGTCGCCTTCCCGGCGCCAGCCGGCCCGGCGGGTCGCGGCTACATGCCGGTGATCGCCGGCATCGCCATTCCGAAGACATCGCCGGACATGGACAAGGCCAAGGCGCTGGTCGCCTACATGCTCAAGCCGGAAACGCAGATCGCGACACTCAAGGCCACCAACTTCTTCCCCGTCATCGACGTCAAGCTGGCCGACGACATGCCGGCCTCGGTGAAAGCCTTCAGCCCGGCGATAGCCACCATGACCGGTGCGCCGGATGCGCTGCCGGCGCTGCTGCCGATGGGGCTTGGCGATCTCGGCGGCAAGTTCAACCAGGTCTATGTCGACAGTTTCGAGCGCATCGTGCTCGGCGGCCAGGATGTGCATGGCGTGCTTGAGGAACAGGCGACGGCGCTCAAGGCGCTCATCGACCAGTCCAAGGCACCGTGCTGGGCGCCCGACAAGCCATCCGCAGGCGCCTGTCCGGTCGATTAAGATATCCTCCCGAGGGGGCGTCCGGGGTTTGTTGCGCTCCGGGCGCCCGCTGCATCATGCCAAAGGATAACTCATGCACGGCAAGGCCCTGCCCTATCTGCTGCTGATGCCGGCAACGCTGTTCCTCTGCGTCTTCTTCCTCTACCCGTTCGCGCTGGTCGCCTTCGAGGCTTTCACCCGCGACGGCGGCTTCACGCTGGATAATTTCCGCACCATGGCCGGCAACTGGAAGTTCCCGGTCGCCTTCTGGAACACCATCCTGCTTGCCGCCATCGTCGTGCCGATCCAGCTGGTCATGGCCCTGTTGATGGCGACAGTCGTGTCCAGGCTCGAAACCGGGCGGGGTGCGGCGCTCTACATCTTTGCCATCCCGCTCGGCATCTCCGATCTCGCCGCCGGGTTGATCTGGCTTGCCATTTTCGACCAGTCCGGCTTCCTCAACACGCTGCTTTCTAACCTCGGCCTCGTCGACAGGCCTGTCATGTTTCTCGGCTACCAGAGCAAATTGACCATCTTCGTCGCCGTGGTGCTGGCCGAGATTTGGCGCGCGACCGCGATCATGATGGTCATCCTGGTCGCCGGCATGGGGCTCATCCCGCGGGAATATCACGAGGCGGCCGAGGTCTTTGGCGCGAGTCCGTGGAAGCGCTTCGTCAAGATCACGCTGCCCTTGCTGCGCCCCAGCCTGCAGACGGCGATCATCCTGCGCGTCATTCTCGCCTTCGAGGTTTTCGCCGTGGTGGCGGCGCTCGGCGGCACCAATTTGCCGGTGCTGATGGGCGAGACCTATAATTGGCAGTTCTCGTTGCAGGATCGCAACGTTGCCGCCGCTTTCGCCCTGCTCATCCTCGCCATCTCGGTCGGCCTCACGCTGTTCTTCCTGCGGGTGCTGCGCGTGCCGAAGGAAGCGCGCATATGATCGCCGTCGCAGAGATACCGATCGCCGTGCCCGCGGTCCGCAAAGCCGGCAACTGGCTGCTGGTCGCCACCGTCATCCTGCTTTCGGTCTGGGTGCTGCTGCCGATCTATCTCCTGACCGTCAACGCGTTGTCGTCGCCGGAAGAGGTCACTGCCTTTCCCAAGCGCTTTTTCCCTTCCTTCGATATCGGCAGCCTGTCTTTCTTCATCAATTTCGCCGGCGTCGGCAGGGCGCTGTGGAACTCGGTGCTCGTCGCCACCCTTACGATGATCCTCTCGATCGGCTTTGGCGCGCCCGCCGGCTACGCGCTGTCGCGCTTCGATTTTCCGGGCAAGGGCACGTTCCGCTTCCTGGTGCTGATGACCCGCGCCTTTCCGCTGCCGCTGCTGGCGCTGCCGCTGGCGGTGATGTTCATCCGCACCGGCCTCGACGACACCGCCATCGGGCTGGCGCTGGTCCACACTACGCTGGCGCTGCCGTTCGCGGTGCTGATCACCTTCTCGCTGTTCTCAGGCATCCCGGTGGAACTGGAGGAAGCGGCGTGGACGCTTGGCTGCACCCGCCTGCAGGCTTTTCGCAAGGTCATCCTGCCGCTGGCGCTGCCCGGCATGGCGGCCTCGGCGGTCTTTGCCTTCACCATTTCCTGGAACGAGGTGTTTGCCGCCGCCGTGCTCACCATCGAGAACCGGACGCTAACCGCCTTCCTGCTGCAGAGCCTCGGCGAGTCGCCGCTCTATCTCAAATTCGCCGGTGGGGCGGCACTGGTCATCCCGGCGCTGATCTTCATCTTCGCCGTGCGCAAATACCTGTTCGCCATGTGGGGGATCGCCAATCGATGACGTGCGATAGGGAGAAAGCCGATGGCTGAGATCGCCATAAAACAAGTGGCCAAGCGCTTCGGCGGCTTCACCGCGCTGCACCAGGTCGACCTCACCATCGCGGACCAGGAATTCATGGTGCTGCTTGGCGCCTCGGGCTGCGGCAAGACGACATTGCTGAGGATCGTCGCCGGATTGGAAACACCGAGCCAGGGTGAGGTCTGGATCGGCGGCCGTCGTGTCGACCATCTGCCGCCGCGCGACCGCGGCATCGCCATGGTGTTCCAGAACTACGCCGTCTTCCCGCATCTGACCGTGTTCGAAAACATCGCCTTCGGCTTGCGGATGAAGAAACTGCCGCAGCCGGAGGTCGAACGCCGCGTCACCCGCACCGCCGAGCTCATGCATATCGAACAGCTGCTGAAGCGCTATTCGGGCCAGCTTTCCGGCGGCCAACGCCAGCGCGTCGCCGTCGCCCGCGCGCTCGCCATGGAGCCAGACGTCATCCTGATGGACGAGCCGCTGTCCAACCTCGACGCGCTGCTCAGGCTCGAAATGCGTGCCGAGCTGAAGGGTGTGCTCGCCGCATCCAAGACCACCACCATCTACGTCACCCATGACCAGGTCGAGGCGATGAGCCTCGCCGACCGTATCGCCGTCATGCATCAGGGCCGCATTGTCCAGGCTGCCACGCCTGTCGAGGTCTATCGCAACCCGGCCGCACGCTTCGTCGGCTCCTTCATCGGCAATCCGCCGATGAATTTCATCCCCGCGACGAAGACTGCGAACGGAAGCTGGACCGTCGCTGGCCTGGCACTGCCCGGCCCTAAATCGGACAAGCGCAAAATTGAATTCGCCATTCGCCCCGAAGATGTCGACGCAGGTGACGAGGGGCTGCATGCCACCGTGCGCGTCATCGAGCCGCTCGGGCCGCACACGCTGGTCACCTGCGATGTCGAGGGCGGGCTGTTCCGCGCCATCCTCGAATCGAACGCCGCGATCGCCGTCGGCGACCACCTGCGACTTGCGCCCAAAGCCGATCGCATCCGCTGGTTCGATCCTGAAACCACTAACGCCCTTTGATCCGACAACGCTCTTCAGTCCCGAAAGTACGAACGCTTCAATGATCTCTCTTGCCGTCAACGAAACCATCGCCCGTGCCGTCGAGGTGCTCAGGGAAAACGACCACGGCGACTACACCATCCCGACCAAGGGCCTCTATCCGTTCCAGTGGAACTGGGATTCCTGCCTGACCGCGCTCGGTCTTGCCCATTACGACGAGGCGCGCGCCTGGACCGAGATCGAGACACTGTTCGCCCATCAGTGGCCGGACGGCATGGTGCCGCATATCGTCTTCCATGTCCTGAACGACAGCTATTTCCCCGGGCCGGAGGTCTGGCTGACCAACCGCCCGACTGCCACCTCCGGTATCACCCAGCCGGCGGTGGCCGGCTTTGCCGTGCGCCGCCTGTTCGACCGGGCCAAGGACAAGAAACTGGCGGCCGAGCGTGCCCGCGCGCTGCTACCGAAGATCGACGCCTGGCACCGCTGGTTCTATGAAAACCGTGACCCGAAGGGCGAAGGATTGGTCGCGATCATTCATCCATGGGAGTCCGGCCGCGACAACTCGATCGACTGGGACGACGCCTTCGAGCGCGTGCCGACCGAAGGCGTCGAGCCCTACACGCGCCGCGACACCCTGCATGCCGACCCGGCGCACCGGCCGACCAAGGCGCAATATGACCGCTACCTCTGGCTGGTGCAGCATTTTCGCGCACTGGGCTGGGACAATGCAAAGCTGCATGATGCCTCGCCCTTCCAGATCGTCGACCCCGGCTTCAACGCCATCCTGATCCGCTCAGCGGCCGACCTTGCCGATCTTGCCGAGACGCTTGGCGAGAAGGAAATCGCAGAAGCCAATCGCAGCCGCGCCAAAACGGGGCTTTCGGCGATGGAGCGGCTGTGGAGCGATGCGCACGGCCAATATCTCTGCCTCGACCGCGTCATCGGAAAGCTCGCCGACAGCGCTTCGGTGGGCGGCATCCTGCCGGTCTTCTCGGCCATCCCGAAACCCCGCTCTGCCGCAATCGCCGCCACCATCGAGCGCATCGCCGGCAAGTCACGCTACATCGTCCCCTCGCACGATCTCGACGATCCCCGCTTCGACGCCAAGCGTTATTGGCGCGGGCCGGTCTGGCTGGTGGTCAACTACATGATCGCCGATGGCCTTGCCGCCGCCGGCCATGGGCAAGTCGCCCAACGGATCACGCAATCCAGCCTTGACCTGATCGCCGAGAGCGGTTTTGCCGAATATTACGACCCGCTAACCGGCGAACCGCTCGGCGGCGACCGTTTCACCTGGACTGCGGCGATGGTGATCGAGTTCCTGAAGGGCAGAGACTGACGCCCCTCTGGGCCGCCAAGGCCTGCTCCCGTCCACGGAGCGCATAACTGGTCTGCCGACGCCAACGCCGCGTTTTGCTGGAAATGCTCTGCCTGCCGAATGGTAACATCGCTTGCGGATCAGGCGGATTCGGGCACATAAGGACAGGAGTTCGAGAAGTTTCGGTCTTCCCTTCTCGAGAACTACAATAATTCTTCACAAACGGTTGTCTATCCTGGCGACAGGCGTTTGGTTCGGGTCACGAGAGGCGCGGCTTGGAATTCGATTTGAAGACCATCGAGGCGCTTGCCCCCGATCAAGCGTCGCTGAGCGCTGCCTCCAAGCTGACCAAGCTATCGAACTGGCCGCGGCTCGAAAAGAATGAGCAGCAGGCGCTCATCTGGGGTGAATGCCAAGGCTCCGGCTCCAATCCCTATCGGGTGGTGGTCGACACTGGCGATCACGGCTACAAATGCACCTGCCCCTCGCGAAAATTCCCGTGCAAGCACACGCTGGCCCTGATGTGGATTGCCGCCACCGCGCCAGCCAGTTTTACCTCGGCCGAATCGACGCCGGAATGGGTGAATGACTGGCTTGGCCGGCGCAGGAAGGCAACGCCACCACCAGCGCAGTCCACACCCGGCGCGGCAGCCAAGAGCATTGATGATGCCGCACGGCCGGACGAAAGCGCCGCCATCGAGGACGTTGCGACGATGGAGCGTCGCGAGGCAGCGCAGCGCAAGCGGGCAGAAGACACACGACAAGCGGTGTCGGCGGCGCTCGACGAACTCGATCAATGGATCGCCGATCAGTTGCGGCTTGGTCTTGCCGGGTTTGTCGATGCCAGCAGCGACCGTTGCCGCCGGATTGCGGCGCGGCTGGTCGACATGAAGGCAACCGCGCTTGCCGGTCGCATCGACGAAATCCCGTCGCGGCTGATGGCGCTGCGCAGCGAGGAAAGACCGGATGCGGCAATCCGCGAACTCGGCAAGCTTGTGCTGCTGGCCAAGGCCTGGCGGTCGGCGCCCGACGACCCCGAGTTGAAGCGCCTGGTATCGACGTCCGAGACCCGCGAACAGGTTCTGGCCAATCCCGATGCAAGACAGGTCGAAAGCTTCTGGGAAGTCCTGGGCGAGAAGATCGAGAGCCGCCGCGACGGTCTCGTCAGTCATTCGACCTGGCTGCTCGACCTGAAGTGCGCTACCCCGCAATTTGCCGTGCTGCTCGATTACTTTCCGGCTTCGGCCGGACGCCGGTCCAACGCTTTTGCTCCGGGCGATCGTTTCGATGCCCGGCTGGTCTTCTATCCATCACGCAAGCCGCTACGCGCACTGGTGGCGGAACGCATGGGCGAAGTGATGCCCGGCGCGTGGCCTGATTTTACCTTCGGCGCGGCAAAGGACCCACTCGCCACGCATGCTTCCCACGAGGACGCCGCGCCCTGGACGACCGATTGTCCTCTCATGTTGCCGCCCGGTGCGATCCTGGTCGACGACCGGGGTACAGGCTGGTGGCAGGCCAGGGACGATCCGCAAGGGATCGCCTTGCCGATCGCCGGCGCTGTCAATCAGACATTGCTCGGCCTCGACCTTGCCGCCACGGCAGCGCTCTGGGACGGCGCCCGGCTTGACCTTCTGGCTGCTCAAAGCGAATTCGGGAGGCTTGACCTGTCGTGAACGAGGGCGAGCAAACAGGCCTGGCGACAATGCGCGATTGCTGGATCACTGGCGGAGCCACTTTCGATCTGGCTCCGACCGCCTGGAAGGCAATCGCCGGCGGTGCAAGTCCCGACGAGCAGGAGCGCCGGCTGCTGGCAATCGCCGCACAAGCCCTCGACGTCGCCCTGCGGCCTGCGGCGCCGAAGACACTCAAACGCCGGCCGCCGCTGCCCAGGCTTGCGCTCCCGATGCTGCCGGAGCGATTGCGGCCGTTGTTGAGAACCGCTCTGAAACACGCCGTCGATGCGAGGCGCAAGACGCGCGTGGCGACGCTTGTCGCCAGCCGCGGCTTTGTGCTTCATCCCATGGACTGGATGCCCGCCGCGTCGGATCAGAGCAGTCCGGACGTCTACGCTCCCTGGATCGACTGGCAAGCAAGCGTGGACGGGGAGAGGCATGCCCCGCAAGAGAAACTGACTGCGGAAAATTGGGACGAGTTCTATCCCGCCGCGCGACGCATCGCGCTGGCGGACATGCGCCGTACTGAACCGGCTTCGGCTCGAATGCTGATCGAGGCCAAGGCATCGGGCGAGCCCGCCGAGGTCAGGCTTGCGCTCATCGAACTCATGCGCTTCGGCCTCAGTACCGAGGACGCGCCGTTCCTGAAAAGCCTGGCCACCGACCGTTCCGGCAAGGTGCAGGACTTGGCCGACCGGCTGCTGGCAAGGCTGGGCGAGCACGGCCACTCAAGCGAAGGCGGGGCGGACGATCCCGCAGTCGAACTCGCCGCCTTCATCAGCGAAGGCAAATCCGGCTTCATCCGCCGCCGCAGCATCTACACGCCGGCGAAATTGAAATCGCCGGCGCAGGAAAAACGTCGCGCCGAGCTGTTCGAGACCTGCAATCTGGTCGATCTTGCCGCACGGTTCGGTGCTAGCGAACCTCAATTCATAGGGGCTTGGCAATTCGGTGCCGACAACGATGCGGACATCCTGATCGCACGAATGGTCGCCGCTTCGGGGAGCGACGCTGCGGTGACGAATATGGCAGACGCACTTGTCGCCGACGGCGGCAAACCAGCGCTGCTCGTGTTGCACCTCATGCCGCGTCTGGACAGCCGCAGAAAGCGTGTCCTCATCAGGCTGATCCTGAAAGACTCCAAATATCTTGGTGCTCTCAACCTTGCCGAAGGCATTGAGGCAAGTTGGTTGGAATGGGGCGACCTAACGAACGGCCAGACCCTGCTGGCGTTGCGTTCCGCTGTTGCGGGAAACGACGACGCCGCGAAGCGCGGCGTCGACGAAATGCTGGAAACGATGGGCTTTCTCGCCACCGCGGCGACGGCGGAAAAATTGATCGAGGATATTATTGCGGCCGGTATGCCCCCGGCGGCTCCTTCGCTCGGGTTTCTACGTCTCAACGCATCACTGGCGGGGCCTGGAACCAACACATGACCAATCCGGAGAACAGCAAAATGAACGCAGCCATTCGCCTCCCGGTCGAGCAGGCCTATGCCTCTGAATTGCAGGCGCTGGCGCGCGGTGACGACAGGCAAAAGCCTGCCGGCTGGAGCCTCTCGCCGCAGGCTGTGCTGACCTATCTGCTGGGCGGGAAGGCCAGTGACGGCACCCTGATAACGCCGAAATATGTCGGTCGCCGCCGGTTGGTGGAAAGCGCGGTGGCGACGCTCGCCACCGACCGCGCGCTGTTGCTGCTGGGCGTTCCCGGAACGGCCAAGTCCTGGGTGTCTGAACATCTCGCCGCCGCCATCATGGGCGACTCGACGCTGATCGTGCAGTGCACGGCCGGCACCGATGAGAACCAGATCCGCTATGGCTGGAACTATGCGCAACTTCTGGCAAAGGGCCCGAGCCAGGAAGCATTGGTGCCGACGCCACTCTACCGCGCCATGCAGACCGGCAAGCTCTGCCGGCTCGAGGAACTGACGCGTATGGGCTCGGACGTGCAGGACACGCTGATCACCGTGCTTTCCGAAAAGATGATGCCGATCCCGGAGTTGAACACATCGATCTATGCCCAGCGCGGCTTCAACATAATCGCCACGGCAAACAACCGGGACAAGGGCGTGAATGAGCTTTCCTCGGCGCTCAAGCGTCGCTTCAATGTCGTGGTGCTGCCATTGCCGGAAGACATGGCGGAAGAGGTGGCGATCGTCTCCAAACGGGTCGATGAGATGGCCGGCGGGCTCGACCTGCCGGTGCCGAAAAATGTCGGCGAGGAGATCGCTCGCGTGCTGACCATCTTCCGCGAACTGCGGTCCGGTGCGACCGCCGACGGCAAGGTGACGCTGAAGACACCTTCGGGCTCGCTGTCGACAGCAGAGGCGATCGCCACGATGGTTGGCGGCCTGAGCCAGGCGGCATGGTTCGACAGCGGCAAGCTCGGCGCAGAAGGTCTCGCCGCCAGTCTTGTCGGTGCGATCGTGAAAGACCCGGTCCAGGACAAGGCAGTGCTGGAGGAATATCTGGAAACAGTGCTCAAGAAGCGGCCTGATTATGCCGGCTACTATGCGGCGCTGAACGCAGCGATCTGACGCGCCATGGGGCACAGCGACGTCGCCTATTTCGGCATACGCCATCACGGGCCGGGTTCCGCCGACAGCCTGGTGCAGGCGCTGCAGGACTTGCAGCCGGTCGCCGTGCTGATCGAGGGGCCGAGCGACGCGTCCGCGCTGCTGCCGTTGCTGGCGCGCCCCGAGATGCAGCCGCCGGTGGCGCTGCTTTGCTATCCCGACGACGACCCGGCTTCGACAAGCTTCTGGCCCTTCGCCGAGTTCTCGCCCGAATACCAGGCGGCGCTGTGGGCGGTGGACCACAAGGCGGCCTTGCGGTTCATCGACCTGCCGTCAGCGGCGCGGTTCACGGCGGCGGTCGACGGCGCGGACAAGACGGGCGATGCCGACAAGGCCGAGCCTGCGGAAAAAGCCGGCGCGGACGGCGAGGCGGATTCGTATCGGCGCGATCCGATCGGCAAGCTGGCGCAGGCCGCTGGCTATGAGGACGGCGAAAGCTGGTGGTCGGACATCATCGAGCAGAACCCGGAACCAGGCCCTATATTCGCCGCCGTCGCCGATGCCATGACGACACTGCGAGACGGCGAGGACCCGATCGCTGAGTTCGAAGCTAAACGCGAGGCGCATATGCGGCTCGAAATCGCTGCGGCACGCAAGGAGTTCGACGGCCCGATCGCCGTCGTCTGCGGGGCATGGCATGTGCCGGCCTTGCAGGCCGCCCACACGCAGAAAAACGATCAGGCCCTGATCAAGCGAATTGCCCGGCGCAAGAGCACGATGACATGGGCACCGTGGACGGGGCCGCGCCTGGCGCTGGGCTATGGCTATGGCGCGGGCGTCGTCGCACCCGGATGGTGCAAGCATCTCTGGCGCACGCGCGGCCGGCGCGATGCAGCAACCCTGTGGCTTGCGATGATCGCGGCGGTGCTGCGGGTGAAGGGCCACCTGGTCTCGACCGCTTCGCTGATCGAAGCGGAGCGGCTCGCCCGCACGCTCGCCGCAATTCGCGAGCGGCCGAAACCTGGTTTTGAGGAATTGCGCGACGCTGCGATTGCGGCCCTGTTCAATGGCGAAGCGTTGCTGTGGGCTCTGGTCGAGGCAGAGCTCCTTCTGGGTGCGGACGTCGGCGAAATCCCACCCGACACGCCGCTGGCGCCCCTTATCGAAGATCTGCAGCGCTACCAGAAGGCAGCGCGGCTGAAGCCTGAGGCGCTGGAGCGAGAGCTATCCGTCGATTTGCGAAGCGACAGCGGGCTGTTTCGCTCGACACTGCTGCATCGGCTGAACGTGCTCGGTGTGTATTGGGGCAAGTTGACGGACGCCGGTCGCAGCCGAGGCACCTTTCGTGAGCGGTGGACCCTGGCCTGGGAGCCAGAATACGCCGTTCGCCTGGTCGAGAACCTGATTTATGGGCCGACCATCGAAAAAGCTGCCAACGGCCGCCTGATCCAGATGATCGAAGCGGCGGCGACCCTCGACGCGCTTGCTGCACTGGTCCAGGGCGCCATCACGGCAGGCCTGCCGGAAGCGTCGACGGCCGGGCTCGCGGCATTGGAGGCGCGGGCGGCGCGCAGCAGCGAATGCCTGGAGATCCTGGCCTCGGTGCCGCCGCTCGCCGGCATCATCCGCTACGGCGAGGCCCGCAAAACGGAGACGAACCGGCTGTCCAGCCTCATGGAGAGGCTGATCGTCGAAGGTGCGATCGCGCTTCCCTATGCTGCACGCGATCTGGATGAGCAGGCCGCCGCGACGCTGGTTGGCGCGATGCGCAAGGCCGACGAGGCGATCAGGTTGGTCGAGCCCGGGGAAGACGTGCTGAACGGATGGCACAACGGGTTGACTGCCGTGCTGGAAGGGTCGCGGTCGACGGCACTGCTGGCCGGATGCGCCGCGCACCTGCTCTACGAGGCCGGCCGCCTGCCCGCCGAAGCCGCAGCCGGGTTGCTCGGGCGACGCCTGTCGCCAGGCACGCCGGTCGCCGAGGCGGCAGGGTTCTTCGAGGGCTTCTTCAGCACAGCCGGTCAACGGCTGATCTATGACGAGGGTCTACGTGGTGCAGTCGATGCGTGGCTCAAATCTCTCGACGAAGATGCTTTCATCGCGCATCTGCCGCTGCTGCGCCGCGTCTTTTCCAATCTGGACAGCATGGAGCGCCGCCGGTTGATCGAAGCAGTCCTCGGACGTGCCGCGCGCTTGCCGGCTGGCCTGACGCCGACGCCGGATGGCGGCGAGGCATGGCGCCGACACCTTGAGCTGCTTGGACCGTTGCTCACCGGAGGAGACGGCAATGGATGACGAGGGCGAAATGAACGAGCCCGGCCCGCTCACTGCCGATGGCGGAAGGGAGCGGCGCTGGCGGTTGGCGATCGGCGCCGATGACGAGACCTCTGCAGAACTTTCCAGCGACGACAAACGGCTTTCGGCGGCACTCGACGCTCTTTACGGCGACGGCACCAACGCCGCCGCTGCCGATCCGCGCAAGCGGCGCGGCGGACTCGGCCGATCGGCGCCGCGCGTTGCACAATGGATGGGCGACATTCGCTCCTTCTTTCCCGCGCAGGTCGTCCAGATCGTCCAGAAGGACGCTTTCGAACGGCTGGACCTGAAGCAGATGCTGATGGAGCCGGAATTCCTGAGGGCGATCGAGGCGGACGTCAACCTCGTTGCCGACCTGATTTCGCTGCGCTCGGTCATGCCGGCCAAGACCATGGACATCGCCCGCACGATCATCGCCGATATCGTAGCCAAGCTGATGCAAAGGCTGGAGCAGAAGACCGCCGAGGCGATACGCGGCGCGCTCGACCGGTCGAGGCGCACCAACCGCCCGCGTTCACGCGATATCGACTGGCAGCGCACCATCTCGGCGAACCTTCGCCACTACCAGCCCGAGCACAAGACCATCGTGCCGGAGAAGCTGGTTGGTTTCATGCGCAAGCAGCGCCGGCTGGTCGATCTTGACGAAGTCGTTCTCTGCGTCGACCAGTCCGGCTCGATGGCAAGCTCGGTCATCTACGCCTCGATCTTCGCAGCGGTCATGGCCTCGCTGCCGGTTGTGCGCACCAAGCTCGTCTGTTTCGATACGGCCATCGTCGACCTTACCGAGGAACTCAGCGATCCAGTCGAAGTGCTGTTCGGCGTGCAGCTTGGCGGCGGCACCGACATCAACCAGGCCGTCGCCTATTGCGCCGACCGTATCGAGCGGCCAACCAAGTCGCATCTGGTGCTGATCACCGACCTCTACGAAGGCGGCAATGGCCAGGAACTGCTGCGGCGGCTGGCGGCGCTGGTTCGATCCGGCGTCAATGTCGTCGTGCTTCTGGCGCTGACCGATCAAGGCCGGCCCGGCTATGATCCGGCGATGGCAGGTTCGGTCGCCGCGCTTGGCATTCCGGTCTTCGCCTGCACGCCGGATCTGTTTCCGGACATGATGGCGGCGGCATTGCGCCGGGAAGATATCGGCGCCTGGGCGGCGGGAGCCGACATCAAGCTGATTCGCGCCGACGCCGAGGCGCCGAGTCATTCAATGCCAACTCCCATATAGGTTTGACAAATAGCAGCCCGTCCCTATGGTCGGCCTGTTACAGGAGCTGCACATGGCGAAGACAACCGGCTGCATTTTCGGCGGGTTTTCGGTACGCTTGCTTGGCAGCGAAAATCGGCTCCGACCGCAGCCCTCGCCCATCGCTCTTCCGGCCGCATCGACGCGCCCGGCCCATTCACGTCCTTGAGCCACATGTCCCAGAGATTTGCCGAACTCCTGTCGCGGCTGGAAAAACGGCTGGACAGATCCGCGATTGTCTCGGCCGATGAGGCCGGACCACGCTATCAAGAAGACCCCGACGGCAAGGACGGCGCGCCGCCGGCAATCGTCCTGCGTCCACGCACGGCCGGCGAAGTGTCGGATATATTGCGCGTGTGCAACGAGGCCGGGCAGAGGCTCGTCGTCCAGGGTGGCCGTACCGGGCTTGCGGGCGCGGCGCGCATCCAGCCCGGCGAAGCGGTGCTGTCGCTGGAGCGCATGACGGCGATCGAGGCTCTCGACCGCGAGGCGGCGACGATCATCGCCGAGGCCGGCGCGCCGCTGCAGATGGTGCAGGACGCGGCAGACGCTGCCGGCCTGCTGTTCGGCGTCGATATCGGCGCGCGCGGCACATCCACCGTCGGCGGCAATATCGCCACCAATGCCGGCGGCATTCGCGTGCTGCGCTACGGCATGTATCGCGCGCAGGTGCTCGGGCTGGAGGCGGTGCTCACGGACGGCAGCATCCTGACCTCGCTCAAGGGCTTGCCCAAGGACAATTCCGGCTATGACCTCAACCAGCTCTTCATCGGCAGCGAAGGAACGCTCGGCGTCGTCACGCGCGCCTGCCTGCGGCTGCACCCGAAACCGGCCACCGAGGTCAACGCCTTCTGCGCACTTGCGTCGCTCGACGCGGCGATCGCGCTGCTCGGGCTACTCAGGCAGAAGCTCGGGCCTCTGCTCTCGGCCTATGAAGTGAACCTCGCGCCGCTCTACGGCGCCATGGTTGCCGGCATGGACGCGCCGGCGCCGCTGCCGGTCGGCTCGCCCGTCTATGTGCTGGCCGAGATCCAGGGCAGCGAGCCCGACCGCGACGGCGACCGTTTTGCCGCGGTGCTGATGCAGGCGGTTGAAGACGGCGTGGTCGACGACGTGGTCGTCTCGCAGTCGCCGCGCGAATTCCGCGCGCTGTGGGCGGTGCGGGAGGACGCCAATCGCTTCCTGTTTTCGATAAAGGGCCTGATCGGCGTCGACATTAGCATCCCGCTCGCGAAGATGGGGACTTTCCTGCGCGAAGCGGAAGCCGCTATCCGGGCCGTTGACCGCAGCGCCGACATCTATGCCTTCGGCCATCTCGGCGATGGCAATCTGCACTATCAAGTCCGCACCGTGGATCCGGCGGCGGCGTATGACATCGTCTATCGCGGCGTCGCCGCCGCCGGTGGTGGCGTCTCGGCCGAGCACGGCATCGGTCTCGACAAGAAGCAGTGGTTGCACCTGGCGCGTAGCGATGCCGAGATCGCCGCCATGCGGCGCTTGAAAGCAGCTTTCGACCCGAACAATATCCTCAATGCCGGTCGCGTCTTCGACCTCTTGGCGGATGTTGCACGTTAAGGAGTGCCCTGATGATGATGGCTGCCGCTCTCCCGAAAGCCGGACAGGCGAATGCGGTTTCGGCCAGCCTCGACGACCGCTATGCTCTGGAACGCGGCCGCATCCTGGTCTCAGGCACACAGGCGCTGGTGCGGCTGCCGCTCGTCCAGCGCCAGCGCGATCTTACCGCCGGCCTCAACACCGCCGGCTATGTCTCGGGCTATCGCGGCTCGCCGCTGGCCGGCTTCGACCGCGAGATGCAGCGTGCCGGCAAATATCTCAGGGCGAACCATGTCGTCTTCCATCCCGGCCTGAACGAGGACATGGCCGCGACCGCGGTCTGGGGCACGCAGCAGACCGGCATGTTCGCGGGCTCGCGCTACGATGACGTCTTTTCCATGTGGTACGGCAAAGGCCCCGGCGTCGACCGCACCATGGACGTCATCCGCCACGCCAATGCCGTCGGCACCAATCGCCATGGCGGCGTGCTGCTTCTGGCCGGCGACGACCACGGCGCCGTCTCCTCGACGCTGCCGCACCAGAGCGAGCACAACCTGATCTCGGCCATGGTGCCGCTGCTGTCGCCGGGCGGCGTCGGCGAATATATCGACTATGGCCTGCTTGGCTGGGCGATGAGCCGCTATTCCGGTGCCTGGATCGGCTTCAAGTGCCAGACCGAGGTCGTCGAATGCACGGCGACCGTCGATGTCGACCCGGCACGACTCGGCATCGTCATGCCGGAGCTGGCGCTGCCCGCCGACGGCCTGTCGCTGCGCTGGCCGGATGGCCCGCATGCGATGGAGCGCCGCATCGAACACAAGATGGCGGCGGTGCGTGCCTTTGCCCGCGCCAACGGCATCGACCGCATCGTGCATGGCGGCGGCAAGGCGCGGCTCGGCATCGTTTCGACCGGCAAATCATGGCTCGACCTGCTCGGCGCGCTGTCAGCGCTCGGCATCGACGAGCGCCGCGCGGCCGAACTCGGCATCCGGCTGTACAAGGTAGGCATGGTGTGGCCGCTCGAGCCGCAAGGGCTCAGGGCTTTCGCCGAAGGGCTGGAGGAAATCCTTGTCGTCGAGGAAAAGCGGCCGGTGATCGAGGACCAGATCAAGGCATTGCTGTTCAACGCACCCGGTCGCCCGCGCGTCTTCGGCAAGACGGACGAGCGCGGCGCGCCGCTGCTGCCTTCCATCGGCGAGATCAGCGCCGTTTCGGTCGCCCGCGCCATCGTCTCGCGGCTCGGCGCGCCGGACACAGAGCTTGGCCTGCACATTAAGACAATCGAGGCCGTCGCGGCCTCAGCACCCGGCGAGGTGATCGCACTGAAGCGCGATCCCTATTTCTGCTCCGGCTGCCCGCATTCGATCTCCACCGTGGTGCCCGATGGCAGCCGTGCTTCGACCGGCATCGGTTGCCACATGATGGTCATCGGCATGGAGCGCGAGACCTCCACCTTCACCCAGATGGGCGGCGAAGGCGGCTCGTGGATCGGCCTGTCACCGTTCACCGACGAGAGGCACATTTTCGTCAATATGGGCGACGGCACCTATTTCCATTCCGGACATCTGGCCATTCGCGCGGCCATCGCCGCCAGGGTCAGCGCCACCTACAAGATCCTCTACAATGACGCGGTCGCCATGACCGGCGGCCAGCGCCATGACGGCGAGGTTTCCGTGCCGTCAATCGTCGAACAGACGCTGGCGGAGGGCGCGAAACGCGTCGTCGTCGTGTCCGAAAAACCCGAGGCCTGGGCTGGTGTCCTACCGCGGTCCGTGACCATCCACCATCGCGACGAGCTCGACGCCGTGCAGCGCGAGCTCAGGGAGATCGAGGGCGTGACGGTGCTGGTCTTCGACCAGGTCTGCGCCGCCGAAAAACGCCGCCGCCGCAAGCGCGGCGCCTATCCGGTCTCGCCAAGACGGGCCTTCATCAACGAACTGGTCTGCGAAGGCTGCGGCGATTGCTCGGCCGTTTCCAACTGCATTTCGATCGAGCCCGAGGAAACCGAGTTCGGCCGCAAGCGCAGGATCAACCAGTCGAGCTGCAACACCGACCTGTCCTGCATCAAGGGTTTTTGTCCGAGCTTCGTGACGGTTGAAGGCGGCGCCATCCGCAAGCCGAAGGCGCGTGCGGTGGCGACTGGTTCCGACGACCTGCCGATGCCGGCGCTGGCGGCGCTTGATCGCCCCTACAACATGCTGCTGGCCGGCATTGGCGGCACCGGCGTCATCACGGTCAGCGCCATCCTGTCCCAGGCAGCGCATCTCGACGGGCTTGGCCTGCTGACGCTGGACCAGACCGGACTGGCGCAAAAGAACGGCGCGGTGGTCTCGCATATCAGGCTGGCGCGCGACCTCGACCTGCTCAATGCGGTCAGGATCGGCCCCGGCGAGGCCGATCTTGTGCTTGGCTTCGACATCGTCGTGTCGGCTGCGGCAGCTTCGCTTGCAACCTTCGCGCATGGCCGCACACGAGCCGTACTCGACGATCATTTCGCGCCAACTGCCTCCTTCGTGCAGAACACTGCGATCGACTTCCGCCAGGAAGCGACGCTGAAGCAGTTGCGGCGTGCGGCCGGCAAGGAGGCGATCACGCTGATCCCGGCAACCAGGCTTGGCCTCGCGCTGATGGGCGACGCCATCGCCGCCAACATGTTCCTGCTCGGCAATGCCTGGCAGCGCGGACTGGTGCCGATCAGCCTGGAATCAATCGACAGGGCGATCGAGATGAACGGCGCCGGCGTCGCGATGAATCGCACCGCTTTCGGCTGGGGCCGGCGTGCGGCGATCGACCTTGCAGCTGTTCTGAATGCGGCACAGATGGGCAGCACCGAGGCGCCACAACCGGAGACGCTCGATGCCATGGTTGCACGCCGGATGGCATTCCTGACCGGCTACCAGGATGCCGCCTATGCGAACCGCTACCGCAAGCTGGTCGACACCGCACGCGCGGCCGAAGCCAGTGTCTCGCCCGGTGCTGAAGGTTTTACCAAGGCCGTTGCGATCGGCGCCTTCAAGCTGATGGCCTACAAGGATGAATATGAAGTGGCGCGGCTGCATCGCGACCAATCATTCAGGAAGAAACTGGCCGAACAGTTCGAGGGCGATTTCAGGATCAGGCATCATCTTGCGCCGCCGATGATCTCGCGCATCGACCCGCGCACCGGCCATCCCGGCAAGATCGCCTTCGGCGCCTGGATCAACCCGGTCTTCGCTATGCTGGCGCGATTGAAGGGCCTGCGCGGAACGCGCTTCGATCCATTTGGGCGTACGCAAGAACGGCGAATCGAACGGCGCCTGATCGAGGAGTATGAACGCCTGATATCGGATCTTTCGGCGCGGCTGACGAAAGGCAATCATGCCGTGGCGACCGAGCTTGCCCGGCTGCCGCAAGAGGTGCGCGGCTTCGGCCATGTCAAGCTGGCGGCGGTCGAACGCTTCGAAAAGAAGAAGGTGGCGCTGCTGGAAAGACTGGACAGGGAAAGCCCCCTGGAAACAGCGGCTTAGGGTGTGTTGATATTCAGACCTTACTCAGACCTTTTCGAGCGTTAGCGCTGCCCCTCACCTGCCTGCCGGCATCCTCTCCCCGTATAGTCACGGGGAGAGGGGCGCTCTCATCGATGATTTCGCCAATCTCCAACGTTCCAGGAATCGTGCCGAGGCTGCGGCCAGCCCCTTCTCCCCGTCACTATACGGGGAGAAGTGCCCGGCAGGGCGATGAGGGGCGGCGCTGAGATCAACAATTGGCGGGTCGCAGGCGCAGGGAACTACATGCAGGCTGGAACCACTTGAATATCAAAAGGCCTAAGCGCCTTTGGAGATCACCAGCGCATCGAGAACGCAGGCGCCTTTCTCGAACACGACAACTGGATTGAGGTCGACGGCCTCGATCAGATCGCCGTATCGACCGGCAAAATTCGACAGCGCTACGATTGTCTCGATGAGCGCTTCCCGGTCGGCTGGCGGCGCGCCGCGATAACCCTTCAGCAGAGCGGCCAATCGCGTCCGGTCGATCAGTGCTTCGGCTGCGTCGCGGTCGACCGGCAGCAGATCGAAAGCGGCATCCTTGACCAGCTCGACCAGAACGCCGCCGACGCCGACGACGATGCCCAGGCCAAACGGCTCGTGCCGGACGAGACCGACCAGCGCCTCGACGCCGCGCCCGGTCATCTCCTGCACCACCACGCCATGCAGGTTCGCATCCGGCGCATGGTCATGGGCGCTTCGCATGATCGCCGTGAAGGCTTCGGCCGCTTCGGCGGCGCTGGCTATGCCGAGCCGTACGCCGCCGACTTCGGTCTTGTGGAGAATGTCAGGCGATTCGATTTTCAGCACGACCGGAAAACCGATCGCGCCGGCCGCCGCGATTGACTCTTGCGCCGTGACGGCCAGACGCTCGCGCGTCACTCTCAGACCGTTCTCGGCGAGCCATTGCTTGCCCTCCCGCTCGGTCAGCTTCTTGGCGGTGGCAAGCCGCTCTGCCCAAGGATCGTTCTCCCCAGCTGGTTCGATCGCCGAGGCGTTCGTTATCGTGGCTCCGGTCGCGTCGAGCACCCGCCGCACGGCATTGAGCGCAGCGCGCGTGCCGTTGAGCACCGGGACGCCGGCAAGCCGCTCCCTGACTGCTGGATGGTGTCCGGAGGACAGGTTGCTGATGAAGGCGACCGGAACGGTCGCGTCCTTTGCGTAGGCGGCAACGGCCTCGGCAATGCCGGTATATTCGGCAGCACCCGCGGTATCGAGGCCGACAGGCGCATCCTGCGCGGCGACGATCAGGCCGACGGCGGGATCCTGCGCCAGGATGTCGAGCACGCTGCGATAGATAGCGCCATCGGCGAAAACCACGCCCGTGGTGTCGACCGGATTCTGCGGCGTCGCGAAAGAAGGCAGCAAGGCCTGCAGCCGCGCGATGGTTTGTTTGGAAAATTCCGGCAGATCGATGCCGACCTGCTCGGCGATGTCGGACACATGGGCGACCCCGCCGCCGCTGACCCCAACGATCGCGACGCCCCTGCGCGTTGGCCTGGCCTTCAATGACAGGCAAAGCGCTGCGGTCTCGACGAACCCGTCCATGTCGGCGGCCTCGATCACGCCGGTCCGCCGGAAAAAGGCTTCATAGGCCTCGTTGGCGGCGGCGAGCGAACCGGTGTGCGCGGCGGCGGCTTCCGCGCCTTTGCTGGACTTGCCGGCGCGCAAGGCAATCACCTGCTTTTCGGCGGCATGCGCCGCCTGCATAGCGGAGGTGAAGGCGGCGGGATCGCGGATCGCTTCCACGACAAGTCCAATGACGCGCGTCGCCTCGTCGTCGGCGAGATAAGAGAGATAGTCGGGAAGATCGGTCGCCGCGCTGTTGCCGCAGGAGACGATGTGGCTGAGACCGAAGCGCCCCGTGTTGGCTAGCGCGATGGCGCTGGCGCCAGAATGCGACAGAATGGCCAGCGCGCCCTTCCTAAGGTTGGGTGACAGCGTCGAAGAATAGAGCGCCGCGCCGTTTTGCAGATTGAACAGACCCAGGCAGTTCGGCCCGCAGATCGCCATGCCGTATTTTCGCGCGATCTCGACCAGCGCCTGCTGCCGCGCCTTGCCCTCTTCGTCGGTTTCGGCAAAGCCGCTGGCCAGCACGACGGCCGCCTTGACGCCGGCCCTGCCGGCGTCTTCGAGCGCGCCCAGCACGTGAGCCGCGCCGATGCCTATCACCGCCACGTCGGCCGGCGCATCGAGCCGGTCGAGCGATGGAATGGTCGGAATGCCGAACACCGTTTCGGCCTTCGGATGCACCGGTATGATGGCGCCGGAGAATCCGAACGCCATCAAATTGCGCATGACGTAGCTCGACGACGCGTCGGCGCGTTCCGTCGCACCGATGACGGCGACCGAACGCGGCGCCATCAGCGCCCGCATCGCCTCACGCGAAGCGGCAGAGCCGGTCACGGCTCAGTCGAGGCCCTTGAAGGGACCATCGCGGAAAGCGAGATATTCCTTGAGGCTCATCTTGGCGAGGTTGGCCATCCATTCACGGCCTTGCTTGGTGACGTGAAGTGCTGCGATCGCCTCGATATTGTATTGGAAAGACGGCAGCAGTCCGGCCACCATCTGCTGGTTGTTGATCGACGCCTTGGTGAATTTCAGCGCCGGGACCGGCATGCGGGCCAGCTTGCGGGCGAGGTTTTCCGTCTTTTCCTTCAACTGATCGGCCGGCACGATCCTGTTGATCAGATGCATGCGCAGCGCTTCCTCGGCGTCGACAAGGTCGCCCGTATACATCAGCCAGCGCACGTCGCGGGTGGCGAGCAGCCAGGGCATCATCAGCGCCGGCGGGCCGGAATTGTGGCGCACCTCAGGCTCGCCGAATTTTGCATTGTCGGCGGCAATCGCCAGGTCGCAGCACATCATCATTTCGAGCGCGCCGGCCAGCGCGTAGCCGTTGACGGAAGCGATGATCGGGATCGGCGCCTTCCAGATGTTGAGCAGCGCTTCGGCGTTCTCGCCCATGTCCTCGCGCCAGAAATCGATGTCGACATCGAAATCGCTGCCCTGCAGGTCGTAGCCGGAGGAGAAGGCGCGGCCCGCGCCGGTGATCACCAGTGCGTTGACGTCCGGATCGGCGATGGCCGCAGCCAATGCGGCGTCGATCTCGCGGATCACCGTCTTGTTCATCGCATTGAGCTTGTCGGGACGATTGATGGTGATCGTGGCGAACTTGTCGGTCGCATCCTTCTCGTAAAGGATCGTCTCGTAGATGGCCTGCTCGCTCATGCGTTTCTCCTGTTCGAAAATCTACGCTTCCCCGCGCTTCAGCCGCGCATGCGCCACGGCGATGCGGGCGGCGAGCGCGGCGTTGTTGCGGACCAGCGCGATATTGGCCTTCAGGCTGCGGCCCTGCGAAAGCTCATTGATGCGGGCGAGCAGGAACGGCGTCAGTTCCTTGCGCCCGATGCCGCGTTTGTCCGCTTCCGCCACCGCGGCCGCGATCGTGCCGTCGATGAAGGCGGGATCGAGCGCGTCTACTTCCGGAATTGGATTGGCGACGAGAATGCCGGTGCCCGAGCCGATCTGCTCATGCAGCAGCATGGCCTGCGCGATGTCCTCCGGCGTGTCGAGGCGGTGATCGGCTTTCAGTCCGCTGGAGCGGGTATAGAAGGCCGGAAAGTCGTCGCTCTGATAGGCGATCACCGGCACGCGCTGGGTCTCCAGATATTCCAGCGTCTTTGCCATATCGAGGATCGATTTCACGCCGGCGCAGACGACGGTGGTGCCGGTCTGGCCGAGTTCCGTCAGGTCGGCCGAGATATCGAAAGTGGCTTCGGCACCACGATGCACGCCGCCGACGCCGCCGGTCGCGAAAATACGGATGCCGGCAAGTGCGGCGATCCGCATCGTCGCCGAGACCGTGGTACCGGCCGAGCCGCCGCGCACCATGATGGCGGCGAGGTCGCGCCCGGAGGCCTTGACCACGTCCTTTGCCGCTGCGAGTTGTTCCAGTTCGCGGTCGTCGAGCCCGACCTTGATCTTGCCCGCGACCACCGCGATCGTCGCAGGGACCGCGCCGTTCTCGCGCACCACGGTTTCGACGCCGCGGGCTGTCTCCAGATTGGCCCGATAGGGCATGCCATGGGTGATAATCGTCGATTCCAGCGCCACCACCGCGCGGCCCTCTCGAAGTGCTGCCGCGACTTCGTCGTTCAGGTGGAGAAGGGAAGGTTTCATCGTCGTCTCGCTTTCAGGATCGTCTCGCTTTCAAGCGGGAATGCGGTACATGCCGGCGGTGAGAAAACGCGGCGACAGATCGGGATGAACGCTGGATTCGCTCTCGGTGGTCAGCGTGGCGAGCAGCGCGCCGGTGCGCGCCGCGTGGGGCACGGGATCTCCCGAAAGCACCTTATACATGGTGCCGGCGATCATCGCGTCACCGGCACCGGTAATGTCGACGGCGCGGGCCGGGACGGACCGCATCGTCGCCACGCCGCTCTCGGTCGCGACCGCAAATCCATGCGCGCCCATGGTCACGATCACCTCGCTGGCGCCGGCAGCGCGCAGCGCCGCTGCAGCCTCCTTCGGCCTCAGCCGCTTGTCGGCATCGGTGATGCCAAGCATCGTATTGGCCTCGTCGTGATTGGTGAACAAAAGGTCGATGCCCGAGAGGTCCTTCGGCAGGCGAGCCGATTTCGGCGACGATACCGTGTCGACGGCGAGCTTGAAGCGCGCGCCCTGCTTGCGTGACATCAGCGCTGCGATCGTTGCGGCCGGCAGGTTGCAGTCGATGAACACCCACGTCGCCGAAGCCAGATGCGGCCAGAAGCGGTCGAGATAGGACGGCGAGAACAGATCGAAGATCTCCATATCTGCAATGCCGAGCACGAGATCGTTGTTGAGATCGAGGATGGCCGCATATTCGGCCGTCGGCCGCTCCGTGGTGGTGATGACCTGACTGACATCGGCGCCGAGGTCGCGCAGATGCCGCACCAGCGAGCGGCCGGTTTCATCATCGCCGACAATCGAGACGAAGCTGACGTCGACGCCGAGGCGGACAAGGTTCTCGGCGACGTTGCGGGCGACGCCGCCGAAGCTGCGATAGCCGTCGACCGGGTTCGACGTCCCGAAGATCAGATCCTTCTTGGCGTGGTATTTGCGGTCGAGGACCGCGCCGCCGATGCAGATCATGCGCTTGGAGGCCGGCAGGACGTAGCCGCGGCCGAGAATGTAGCCCTTGTTGACGAGCTGCACGATGTGGGCCGCGACGGTCGAACGGGCAATGCCGAGCGCCGTCGCTATGTCCTGCTGGCCGGCGAAGGGGTTCGCCGCAATGAGATCCAGAACCGCTTGTTCCTGTGCTCCAAGGTCGTCCATCTTCTCACCCGGCCCGTCCAATTCGTGGCTGAACATTTTCGATATGGACAACAACAGATGATCTTGTCAACATTCGTTTGTAGCTATAACGTTTCGTTCAACCGGCGTTTCCACCGTCTGTCCCTAGGCGGAACAAGGCAACAGAAAGGTGATCGCGATCATGCAGACCGCACCTCAGGCCGAAGCAACGGACCAGGGAATTCCCGTCATCGATGTCGGGCCTTTCATCCGCGGAGAGGCCGGCGCCAGCGCTGTCGTCAAAGCTATCGAGACCGCCTGCCGGGATACCGGTTTCTTCCTTGTCACTGGGCATGGCGTATCGCCGGAAAGGACGATGCGGCTCTACAATCTGGCGCGCGCCTTCTTCGATCTGCCCGAGGACTACAAGCGCAGCCATGGGCGCGGAACCATTCTGAATGGCGGGATGGCCTTCTCGCCGATCGCCGACGAGGCGCTGGCCGCCACCAAGGGCATCAAGACGCCCGGCGACTACAAGGAAAGCCTGAATTTCGGCCTGCGCCTCAACGGCGACACATGGCCTGACCAGCCCGAGAACATCGAGAGCGCCTTTCGCGATTATTTTTCCGAGATGGAGACGCTGGCGAGGCACCTGCGCCGCATCTTTTGCCAGGCGATCGGCTTGGAGCCCGACTATTTCGAACCGGCCTTCGAGAACCATCTGTCGGCGCTGCGGGTCATCAACTATCCCGAGCAGGACGTGGATCCCCTGCCAGGGCAGCTTCGCGCCGGCGTTCACACCGACTACGGCTTCATGACCATCCTGCGTTCGGAGGCATCGTCCGGTGGCTTGCAGGTGCAGACCCGCGACGGCCGCTGGCTCGATGCGCCGTCGATCGACGGCGCCTATGTCGTCAACATCGCTGACGCCTTCATGCGCTGGAGCAATGACGAATGGGTGTCGACGCCGCATCGCGTCGCCAATCCGCCGCGCAATAAGAAAGGCAGCTCGCGCCGCCAGTCGATCCCGTTCTTCGTCAACCCCAGCAAGGAGACGCTGATCTCCTGCCTGGAGCCGTTCTGCGCCAACGGCAAGCGGGCCAAATACGAGCCGATCACCTATGGAGACTATATCGAGCTGAAGACCCGACAGGCATTCGGCCGCTGAACGATGGAGGGCTTCGGCCGTCCCAAAGAACGAAGTGATTCAAGAAATCAACAAGGGGAATTGTGATGACGAAACTGACCAGACGACAGACGCTTGCCGGAATGGGCGCGCTCGGCGCCGCCGGGCTCATCGGAATGCCCGCCATCGCGCAGGAGAAGACGCTGATCGTGCCGACGCTCGGCGGGGTCTGGGAGCAGTTCTGGCGTTCGACCATCGCACCGGCCTTCGAAAAGGCCTCGGGTGCCAAGGTGACGCTCGATGTCGGCAATGGCCGCGTCTTCGGCGCCAATTTGCGCGCCGCCGGCGTCGACAAACCGCCCTACTCCATCATCATGACGAACGAAGTTTTCGCGTCCGGTCTGCGCAAGGAAGGCTTCTTCGAAAAGCTCGACCTGGCAAAGCTGCCGAACTACAACGACCTTTATCCGCTGGCTAAGATCGCCGACGGTTTCGGCGCGACTGGCGCCATCTCGCCGATCGGCATCGGCTACCGCACCGATCTGGTGCAGACGCCGCCGAAGGCCTGGAAGGACCTTTGGAACAACGAGGAATTCAAGGGCAGGATCGGCCTCTACAATTTCGCCAACAGCGCCGGCAAGATGGAGCTGCTGCTGGCCTCGAAGATCTTCGGCAAGGACCAGTACGATGTCGATGCCGGCTTTGACGCCCTCGCCAAGCTGGGCCAGGTGATCCAGGTCGACTTCAACCTTTCCACGGCCCTGTCCTCGGGCGAAATCGTCGTCGCGCCGTTCGATTTCGGCGAGATCGCGCGGCTGCGCAAGCAGGGCCTGCCGGTCGATTGCGTCGTTCCCGAGGAAGGCATGTTCATGTTCGACCAGACGGTGTCGATCCTGGCCAATGGACCGGAAAAGGAGCTCGCCTATCAATATGCGAACTTCCTGCTCTCGCCGGAAACCCAGATGCTAATGGCGCGGGAATTCTTCGTGTCGCCGACGAACTCGAAGGTGATCATTCCCGACGACCTCAAGGCCGACGTGCCGGTGTCGGGCGAGGCAATGGCCAAGATCCTCACCTGGGACTGGGACTTCGTCAACGAGAAGCAGGGTGAGCTCGCCGAGCGCTGGGCCAAGACGATCCTTTAAGGCTGACATTGAACCGGGATGGCGCGTCTTGCTTTCGACAAGCGCCTCCCGCCAGCCGCGCCGCGCCTGTGGTGGCGGTCGATCGCCTGTGAAGTGGAGCATTCATGACCGAGGTTAGCATCGAGCGGCTGACCAAGACCTTCGGCAGCGCACGCGCGGTCGACGGCATCTCGATCCGCATCGCCGATGGCGAGTTCATTTCGCTGCTCGGTCCGTCGGGCTGCGGCAAGACGACGACGCTGAAGATGATCGCCGGCTTCGAGGAGGCCAGCGAAGGCGCGATCCGCTTCGACGGCAAGGACGTCGTCAACGTGCCGGCCGAAAAACGCGACATCGGCATGGTGTTCCAGAACTACGCCCTGTTTCCGCATATGACGGTGGACCAGAACCTCGCCTTCGGGCTGGAGATGCGCAAGATCGCCAAGCCCGAAATGCTGAGCCGCATCGCCAAGGTGCTCGACATGGTGCAGCTCGGCGGCTATTCCGACCGCTATCCGAACCAGCTTTCGGGCGGCCAGCAGCAGCGCGTGGCGCTGGCGCGTGCGCTGGTCATCGAACCGAAGATCCTGCTGCTCGACGAGCCGCTCGCCAATCTCGATGCCAAGCTGCGCGAGGAAATGCGCGTCTTCATTCGCGACCTGCAGCGGCGCGTCGGCATCACCACCGTCTATGTCACGCATGACCAGGCCGAGGCGATGACCATGTCCGACCGGGTCGTGGTCATGTTCGGCGGCCGCATCGCCCAGATCGGGGCGCCGTCAGACATCTATGAGCGCCCCGAAAACCTCGAAGTGGCGCAATTCGTCGGCCAGGTGAATTTGGTCAAGGGCACGGTCACTGGGGTGGCGGAAGCCGGGAGGTGCCGCGTCGCGTCCGTCTTTGGTGAAATCGCCGTCGACAGCCGCGCGAACCACGCGCCGGGCAACTCTGTTACGCTGTCGCTGCGCCCGGAGGCGATCGAACTCAAACCCGCGGGCCAGGGCGGAGCGCAGGGCAAGGTCACGGCGCGCTACTATTCCGGCAGCATCATCGACTACCGCATTGCGCTGGATTCGGGCGAGACGCTGCACGTTCAGACCTTTCCAAACATCAGGATTGCCGAAGGCGACCGTGTCAGCGTGCATGCGCCGGCGGATGGGTTCTGGCTGCTCGGGGCCGCAAAATGACGCCACCGCGCCGCAAGGGCGTTGGACCGCTGATCCTGATCGCGCCGGCGGCGGTGCTGCTCGGCGTATTCCTGGTGCTGCCCTATCTCAACATCGTGGTGATGAGCTTTCGCATGCCGGGGCAAGGCACGCCTTACGGCCCCGGCTATACGATCGGCAATTACACCAAGTTCTTCGCCGACGGTTTCTATCTTTTCCAGGTCGCCAACACGCTGTGGATCGGCTTGCTCACCACCGCGATCTGCCTCGTCGTCGGTTTTCCAGTCGCCTGGCAATTGGCGCGCGGCGCCATGCGCTTTCGCGCCCTGGCCTACGGGCTGGTGCTGTCGCCGCTGCTGGTCGGCATCGTCATCCGTTCCTATGGCTGGACGATCCTGCTCGGCAATAACGGCCTCGTCAACCGCACGCTGACCGGCATGGGCCTGATCGATCACCCGCTGCCGCTGATGTACAATGCGCTCGGCATCGTCATCGCGCTGGTCCATGTCTTCCTGCCCTTCATGATCCTGCCGATCATGGCGGGAATCCAGGGAGTCGATCCGTCGCTGGAATCGGCGGCGCGCTCACTCGGCGCGTCGCGCTTCACCGCCTTTCGCCGCATCGTCCTGCCGCTGTGCACGCCTGGCATCCAGGCCGGCTGCATCCTCGTCTTCGTCTTGTCGCTCAGCGCCTATGTGACGCCGTCGCTGATCGGCGGGCTCAGGGTCAAGACCATGGCCGTCACCGTCGTCGACGCGCTGATCGACACCTTCCAGTGGCCGTGGGGCTCGGCGCTGGCGCTGATGCTGTCCGTCACCGGAGCGCTCTGCGTCGTCATCTTCGCGCGGCTGACGCGCATGAAATGGAAAGTGGCGCGACCATGAAGCGGCCTGTGCTCACGCTCTACTGCCTGCTGGTCTATGCTTTTCTGCTGGCGCCGATCCTGGTGGTCGTCGGCGCCTCGTTCAACGCCGGCAATTTCCTGACGTTCCCGCCACAGGGCCTGTCGCTGCGCTGGTATGTGACCTTCTTCCACAACGACGTGTTCATGCGCGCGATCCGCACCTCACTGTGGGTGGCAGCGGTGGCGACGGTGATTTCGGGAGTGATCGGCACCATGGCCGCGCTCTACTACGTCCAGCATGCCGGCCGCTGGAAGGAGACGGTGCGCGTCGCCATGCTGGCGCCGTTGTTGCTGCCCGAGGTGTTGACGGCGATCGCGCTGCTGTTCTTCGTCTATGCGATCGGCATCGGCACCACGACCATGATCGGCATGGTCGCCGGCCATGTGCTGATCACGCTGCCCTTCGTCTTCATCAACGTTTCGGCCTCGCTGGAAAGCTTCGACCCGTCCTGGGACATGGCGGCACGCTCGCTGGGCGCCGACCGCCTGACAAGGTTCAGGCGCATCATGCTGCCGCTGATCAAGCCCGGCGTCATCGGCGGCGCGCTGTTTGCCTTCATCATATCCTTCGACACCTTTACCATCTCGTTCATGCTGAAGGGGATCGGGACGTCGACGCTGCCGATCCAACTCTTCGACTATCTGCGCACCAATTTCACGCCCGAAGCGGCAGCCGTCTCGACCGTATCGATCGTGCTGACGCTGGTGGTGGTGATCGTCTCGGAGAAGGTTCTGGGGTTGCGCATCCACCGCTTCTGACGGGTTACGGCACCAGCACCAATGCACCCGTTGTCCGCCTGGATTCGAGGTCACGGTGAGCATCGCCGGCATTGGATAGGCTGTAGCGCCTGGGCGGTTCGATCTTGACGACGCCTTGCCGTAGCGCTGCAAAGAAACGCTCTACATGCGGCGAAAGCTTTGCCGGCGTGTCGGTGTAATGTGCGTAGTTGGGACGCGATATGGTGATCGACTTTGACGCGAAGCGACCGATATCCCAATTTCCTACCGGACCGGAGGCCTGGCCGAAACTCACGAGATGACCGCGAATGCCGAGTGCAGCCAGTGAACCGCCGAACGTGTCGTTGCCGACCGCGTCATAGGCGACGTCGGCCCCGGCGCCACCGGTCAGGCGCATGACGGCCTCGGCGAAATTCTCACGCGAATAGACGATGACATGGTGTGCGCCGAGGCGGTCGACGATACGCGCCTTGTCGTCGCTCGACACCGTTGCGATGACCATCGCCCCCAAATGGCGGGCCCATTGCACCAGAAGCTGCCCGACGCCGCCGGCGGCGGCGTGGATGAGGACGACGGAGCCCGGCTGCACCGCATGGACGTCGTGCAGCAAAAAACTTGCGCTGATGCCTTTGAGCAGACTGGCGGCGGCGGTCTCGTCGGGAATATCGTCAGAGAGGCGAACCAGCAGGTCGGGCGCCATGTTGCGCCGCTCGCAATAGGCGCCGACCGGCGGACAGGCATAGGCGACGCGGTCGCCGGCTGAAAAGCCCGAAACCTCCGAACCAATCGCTTCGATGACACCGGCGGCCTCCATGCCAGGCACGCCCGGCGGCCGCAGAAGGTCGAAATAGCCGGTGCGGCAGTAGACGTCGATGAAATTGATGCCGATCACCGTATGACGGATCTGCACCTCGTTGGGCGCGGGCGGTGGCAAAGCAATGTCCTTCAGCTGCAGCACCTCCGGCCCGCCATAGCGCTCGACCAGAATCGCCCGGGTTTTCGCTGTCTGGCCCGAAGACATGGTCGAAACGACCCGCGGCAGGGCTGCCGACGGTGTCGGAGCGACGACCGGCGGTCTGGCCTGGAGAGGCGAAGCTACAGGCCTTTCACGCAGAAGGTTGCGGATGGCTTCAAAGCCAGCCTGATAAATGCCCTCGGTGACAAGCTTGACCAATTCTTCGCGGCGATGCGCGGGTGGATGGAATTCTGAACGCCATTCCCAGAAGGTGGCGTTGCCGTCGGTCACCGGCTTCAACCGGATCGATGCGACATAGTTCATCAGCGGCAGCGGTGCTTCGAGCAGGCAATAGACCAGCCGAAAGTCCCTGTCGGACAGCGCCAGAAGCTGTTCGCGCAGCTCGCCGCCATCAGCCAGCCTAAAATGACGCACCGACCCGACCGCATCTACCGGTTCGCCGCCATCGATTTCGCTGAACGCGATGGCCGGGTGCCAGCGGTCGTGGCTGTTGAAATCGCGCAGGATCGACCAAACCTGCTCGATCGGCGCGTCGATGACGGTACTTTGGCGGACCTGGACCATCCGCAGGCGTCAGCGCCCAAAGCGCTGCTTGAGCGCGCTGAGCGCCGCCTGGAACACGCCGGTGCCGATCTGATGTGTCAGCGCCGCCTCGCGTTCGGGGGCGCAGTCGAACTCCGCCTGCCACTCGGCCAAGGTCAGATTGCCGTCGGTGATCGGCGTCAGCGACAGTGTGGCGATATAATTCTCCACCGCCATCGGGCTTTCCAGAATCGTGTAGCTGCAGGACAGGTCGTAATCGGACAGCGCCAGCAGTCGTTCGCGAATGCGGCCGCCATCCCTGAGCACGAAATTGCGGATGCAGCCGATCTGGTCGGATTGTGCATTTTGCTCGATGCGGCTCTCAGTGACGAACGGCGTCCAGCCCGGCAGCGCGTTGAAATCGCGGACCACTTTCCAGACCTCCGCCGCCGGCGCGGGGATGACCGAGGAAACATAGACCTTGGTCATTTCAGGCAGCCGCCTGGATGACACAAGCGGGCAAGGTGTCTCGATTCAGCTACGCGCTGCATGGACTGCACGATCACGTCAGCGGTCGCGATCGTCATCGTCATCCTTGGCGACCTTGCCCTTGCCTTTCTTGTCGCGGGTCAGGCTCGAAATGTCCTTGGCGTCGCGCAGCACATCGGTCATCCGTCCGAGCGAACCGCCCTCGATGCCGATCTCCTTCATGAGGTTGTCGATCATCGGCGCCTGTACCCGGTAGCGCAGCGCCGAATCGATCACTTCGTCGGTGACGTTGCGGTTGCCGCCGGGACCACCATTGATGCCGTCGACATGCAGGATCTTGATACCCTCGATCTTCTCCATCGGCTTGACGCTTTCGCGGATGATGCCCTCCATATGGTCCAGCAATTTGCCGCGCAGGCGCCCGGAGCGGGCCTCGTTGGAGAGGAGGTTATCCGCCTCGTTGAGCTGGCGATGGCCGGCGGCGTCGACCTCGTAGCGCTGGGCCGCGGCAAGGGCATGGATCTTTTCGGACTCGGCCGAGGCAACGGCGGCGATCTTCTGGGCTTCGGCAAGGCTCTTCGCCGCCTTCATCTCGGCATCGGCCGCCGCTGTAATGCGCAAGGCTTCGCGCTCGGCCTCACGCGCCGCTCCGATCAGGTCGGTCAGCTTGCGGCGCTCGGCGATCTCGCGCTCGCGGGCGGTGAAGGCCTGTTCCTCGGCCTGGATGGCCTTGGCGCGGACCGCTTCCGACGCCGCGATCGCCGAGGAGCGCTCCTGCGTCTTCTTGGCGATGTCGATGGCCTTCTGGATTTCGGCGATCTCGATCTTCTGGTCGCGGTCGACACCAAGCTGACGCAGGTCGCGGTCCTTGATCAGCCGGGCCTCCTCGATGCCGCGCTCGGTGGTGATGCGGGCGCGCTCGACCTCTTCGCTGGCCGACAGCTCAGCCTCCTCGAAAGCCTGGCGCTTGGCGATCTGCAGCGCTTCGAGGTGACGCTCCCGTGCAATCCTCACTTCGTCGATGGCACGCTCCTGCCCGATACGGGCCGTCTCGGTCGTCTGGTTCTCGACAATTTCGGCGCGGCGCCTTTCCGCCTCGGCCCTGGTGACCTCGAGCGCTTTTTCCGCCAAGGCGATCTGGCGCTCGAGCTCGGCAATTTCGAGGGCCTTCTTGCGCTCGATTTCCAATTGGCTCTGTGTGCCTTCGCGCTCTATGCGGGCCTTCTCCAAGGCAAGCTCGAGCGCGATCTGCTCGCGCTCGGTCAGTTCGCGCATTTTCATTTCCGTCTCGTCGAGCGCGCGGCGCCGGGCAATCTCGCGGCGTTGCGTGTCCTCCTCGCTCTTGATCCGCTCCTCGGTGATGTTGCGCTCCTGGTTGAGGCGCGACTTCTCGACCGCTTCGCGCGAAGAAAGCTGAGCTTGCTCCGACTCCTGGTCGCGCAGGGCGCGCTCGATGGCGAGTTCCGAGCGTTGCGAGGCGCGGCGTATCTCAACTTCGCGCTCCTGTTCGAGGCGGGCATATTCGGTATCGCGGTCGATCTCCAGCACCTTGCGCTGGGTGTCAAGGTTCTGGTTGCGGATATCGACCAGCGTGCGCTGCTCGATCTCGTTGCGCATCCTGCGCCGCGTCTCGATCGACTCGGTGAGCTGGGTCAGGCCCTCGGCATCGAAGGCGTTGGACGGGTCGAAATATTCGAGGCTGGTCTGGTCGAGGTCGACGATGGCGACACTCTCCAGCTCGAGCCCGTTGGCAGCGAGTGATTCCGAGGCGAGCTGACGGACCTTGGCGGCGTAGTCGCCACGCAGTTCGTGCATCTCCTCGAGCGTCATCTGCGCCGCGACCGTGCGCATGGCGCCGGCGAACTTGCCTTCCAAGAGTTCGCGGAGGCTGTCGGGCTGCAGCGTGCGGCGGCCGAGCGTCTGGGCGGCGGCCGCGACGAGCTCGCGGCTCGCCCCGACACGGACGAAGAACTCGGCGATCAGATCGACGCGCATCCGGTTCTTGGTGATCAGCGCAAAACCGTCTTCGCGGCGCACCTCGATGCGCAAGACATTCATGTTGACCGGCGTGATCTCGTGCAGGACCGGAATGACGAAGGCGCCGCCATTCACCACCACCTTCTCGCCCATGAAGCCGGTGCGCACGAAGGCCGTCTCCTTGGTCGACCGGCGATAAAGCCATCTGAGAACATAGACGGCGATCACCACGACGATCGCGGCAATGATCAGCCACAAAAGGAAAGCGCCAAAGGTCTGCGCGGCCATTCTTTCTACCCTCCCAAACAGGATGCGGTCAGCCAAAGGCGACCGGCATCAATTCCATAAACCCGCCCACTCCAAGCCATCACGCCCGTCTCTGCAGTTTCGGCGTGATCGCGTGGAACGCATTGACCGCGGCGTCGATGAAAGGCGTGTCGTTGATGTTCGATCGAACGCGCTCGATATGGCGCAGCGCGGTCCGGCGAACGGTCTTCTCGATCGCCTCGAACAGCGCATTGTCGGCCTCCGGATCATGAAACGGCTGGCCCGGTGCGTCCAGCATCGACACACCGCCTTCCGGCAGCAGGAACCGCACCGGACCGTTCATGGCGTTGAGCCGCGCGCCGATCCATTCGCCGAAGGCGCGGTTTTCGTCGCGCGTGGTCCGCATCAGCGTGACGTTGGGATTGTGGATGACGAATCTGCGGCTCTTGAATTTCTCCGGCACGCTGTCGCGTGGGCCGAAATTGACCATGTCGAGCGCACCGGTCGAGCCGACATAGGGCAAGCCGGTGCGGATCGCCGCGCCAAAGCGGTCTTCGGTCGCCGGGAACACGCCGCCGACAATCATGTCGGCCACTTCCGTCGTGGTCAGGTCGAGGAAGGCCGAAAGCTGTCGGGAATCGCCGAGATTTTCCATGGCGCGCCCGCCGATGCCGGTGGCGTGGAAAACGAGACAGTCATAGTCCGCTTCAAGACGCTTGCTCACCGCCTGCACGGCCGGCGTGGTGACGCCGAACATGGTGATGCCGACGGCCGGACGCGCCAGCTTGCGTTTGGCTTCCCACGCCTCGGCATTGGGAAGCTGTGCGACCATGCCCGCCATCGCATGCGCGGCGTTCGACAGCACCTGTTCGGTGATCGAGTTCAACCCCTGAACGTCTGCCACCGAATGGAACATCATGATGTCGGCGCCGCCGACATATTTGGCAACGTCGCCGGCGGCAACCGTCGAGACCATCAGTTTGGGGATGCCTACGGGCAGTACGCGCATGCCAGCCGTCGCCAGCGTTGTACCACCGGAACCGCCTGCCGAAATGACGCCGCCGATGCGCGGCTCGCGCTCGATCCAGCGCGCAAAGGCTTCCGCCATGGCGCTCACCGAGCCGCCGCGATCGTTGGTAAAGACGGCCGACGACCCCCGCGCATGCATGCCGGCGACCTGCATGGGGGGAACGTCGGCGCTCGACGGCTTTCCGGACGTCGACAGGTCGACGGTACGCACCTGCACGCCCAGGGACTTCAGGCGGTCGGCGACGAAGCGCAATTCCTTTGCCTTGGTATCGAAAGTTCCGGCGACCAGAACGGTCCTTCCGATGCGTTCGGCGAAGGGAATGGCGAAGACATTCTTCAGGTCGTCCTGCGGCGCGGCCTTCTCGATCGCCGCCTGCCGCATGGCTGTCACCGGCACATTCCAGCGGTTCGGCAATTCGGTCACCGGACGGTAGACGCCGTCCTGCGGAGCAGTGTCCCGCGAAGCACTCCGGTCGATGCGATAGACCTCGGCCAGTTGTTCTTGCGCCTGTGCCGCTGCAGCGGGAGTGACTGTGGATTCGTCGGAATGGCGGCCGACGCCGAGCAGCCGCTGCTGCAGTTCGCGGTCGGCGGCAAGTGCCGTGGCGTCCATGACCCGGTTGATGCGCCCGTTGACCATGATGGCGACGCGATCGGACACAGCGGTGGCGACGCCGATATTCTGTTCGATGACGAGGATCGCCATCTCGCCTTCCTCGGCCAGCGTTACCAGCATGCGCTCGACCTGCTCGACGACGACCGGAGCAAGCCCCTCCGTCGGCTCGTCCATGACCAGCAGCTTCGGATCGCTCAACAGCGCGCGCGAGATCGCCAGCATCTGCTGTTCGCCGCCCGACAGCTGCGAACCGCCATTGGCCCGGCGCTCGGCGAGACGCGGAAAAATCTGGTAGACGCGCTCGACCGTCCAATTCGCATCACGCCGGTTGCCGGCGGTGAGGCGAAGATGCTCGTCGACCGTCAGGCTTGGCCAGACGCGGCGGCCCTGCGGCACATAGCCGACGCCGAGGCGATGGATCTCGTGCGGTTCGAGTGCGGAAACCTCGCGGCCGCCGACCCGGATCGACCCGGAGCGCGCGCGCTTCAGCCCGGCGATGGTGTTGCAGAGCGTCGTCTTGCCCATGCCGTTGCGGCCGACGACCGACAGGACGCCGCTGTCCAGCGTCAGCGATACGCCCTGCAGCGCATGGCTTTCGCCGTAATAGACCTGCAGATCCTCTATTCTGAGGACCGCCTTGCCGGACGGAGATGTTGAGCCGGAAGGAGCTGGGCGCTCAGCCATGCTTGCCTCCGAGATAGATTTCCTGGACCTCCGGGTCGGCCTCGATCTCTTGCGGCGTGCCTTCCTTGAACAGGCGGCCATTGTGCATCATCGAAACATACTCCGAGACACGCAGCGCAACGTCTAGGTCGTGCTCGATGATAACATAGCCGATGTGCTTCGGCAGCCCGTTGAGGATCGCCACCAGATCGCGCCGCTCGGTCGGCGACAGCCCCGCCGCCGGTTCGTCGAACAGGATGAAGCGCGGCGCGCCGGCCAGCGCCAGTGCAATCTCCAACTGCCGCTGCTGGCCATGGCTGAGCGTCGCCACCAGAGCGTCGCGCCAGGTTTCCAGATGCACGGCGTTCAGGATCGATTCCGCCTGCACCCTGTTGACGTCGGTGGCTTTTGGCCGAAGCAACGAGAACCGCCGGCGCGACACACCCCGGCATGCCAGGAAGATGGAATCGAGGACCGACAGGCCCTTGAACAGTTGCGAAATCTGGTAGGTCCGCCTCAGGCCGCGCCGGATGCGTTCATGCGGCGGCAGGTCGGTGATGTCCTCGCCGAAAAAGCGGATGCGGCCGGCGGTCGGCAGAAAGTCGCCGGTCACGGCATTAAATAGCGTGGTCTTGCCGGCTCCGTTGGAGCCGAGGACCGCGCGCCGTTCGCCGGCCGCGATCCTCATATTGATACCCGACAGCGCCACAAGCGCACCGAAATGACGCGCAACGCCATCGAGCTCCAGCGCATAGGCGCCGGAGCTCTGGAGACGGTCTGCTGCGAAGCTTTCAGTCACTGCGGGATACACTCGCAAGTCAGGCGTTACGGGCAGCTCGGGTTGTCGCGATTGACGGCGCCAAGCTTCATGAACTCGTCTTCCGGAATGCCGAGCGTCTGGTTGACCTGTGACACGACCTTAACCAGCTTGTTCAGGAGATTGCCGTCTGCCCCCTCGGTGACTTCGGTCAGGAAGATGTCGGCGATCGCATTGCGGTTCTTGTCGAGCGACACCTTGCCGGTCGGCGTGTCGAAGGACAGTTTCGAGAGTGCGTCGCGCAGCTTCGCGCCGCCGTCGGAGACATCGCCGCCGGCCTGTTCGAGGGCAAGCAAGGCCGCCTTCATGTTGACATAGTAGCCATGGGCGAAGAGCGAGGGCGATGGGAAGGCGCCAGGCTGTTTCTTGTATTGCTCAAGGAACTTCATCCAGGACGGCGAGTCGTTGGTATCGGCTGTCGGGCCGGCGGCCGGCGTGCCGATCAGAACGTCGCGCAATTTGCCCTTCGAGGTCAGCACGGTCTGGTCGACGGTGATGGAGCCGCCAATCAAGGGTGCCGTGCCGCCGGACTGCTGGTATTGCGTCAGGAAATTCACGGCATCGGCGCCGCCGAGCGCTACATAAATGGCGTCGACGTCGTCGGGAATGGCGGCGATGACGGAGGAATAGTCCTTGTTGCCGATCGGCACCCAGGATTTCGACGGCACCTTGCCACCGGCCTTGCAGAATTCGGCCATGAAGCCGAAGACCTGCGTGTAAGGAAAGGAATAGTCCTCGGCGACTGTGGCGACCTTCTTGTAGCCCTTGTCGTTGAACGCATAGGTGCCGAGGCCGGCCATCCACTGCGCGCCGTCGGTCGAGAAGCGGAAGAAGTTTTCCGCCGGATTGCGCAGCGTCGTATCCTGCGCAGCCGACGTTCCGTTGATGAAGGTCACGGTCGGCTGGGTCTTGGCATAGTCCTTGACGGCCAGACCCTCGTCACCGGAAAGTGGGCCGACCAGCACCTTGACGCCATCCTGCTCGACCAGCTTGCGTGCCGCGCGCACCGCGCTGTCGGGCGACGCGTCGGACGAACCCTTGACGATCTCGATTGTCTTGCCGGCGACCTTGCCACCGACTTCCTCGACCGCGGTCATCGCGCCGCGCTCGCCGTCCTCGCCGAGCACCGTGAACGGTCCTTCGAAGGTGGCAAGCAGGCCGATCTTGATCCCGTCGTCGGCAGCGAGCGCCAGCGACGGTGCGGTCAGCCCGGTCGCAAGTGCCAGCGCAAGCAGTGTGCGTCGATGTATCCTCATGTTTTCCTCCCTTTGATTGACGTTTTTTGCAATGGTTAATTCCATTCCAGCCGCTAGGGGCCGGAACGCAAGGACTCCTGGGCAAGATACGGTTTGATCCTCCCCCACAACCCAAGAATTCCATCCGGCGAGACGAAGACGATCACCAGAAACACCAGGCCGATCAGCGTGTTGAAACGCTCGGCCCCGACGATATCGATGGCAAAGGTCTGCATCAGGACAACGACGAGCGCGCCGAGGAAAGGCCCGATCGGATGCTGCAAACCGCCGATCACGGCGATGATCAACACGTCGATCGCCACGTCCACGCCGATGGTGCCGGGCGAAACACGACCGTTGAACCAGACCAGGAGCACGCCAGCCAAGCCGGCGATGATGCCGGCGAGAAACCAGGCAAAGACCTTGTGCGCGGTGACGTCATAGCCAAGCGCGCGCATCCGCCGCGGGTTGTCGCGAATCGCCTGCAAGGTCAAGCCGAAGGTGGAGCGGGCGCCGTAGAGTATGGCCGCATAGGACAGGACGGCAAAACCGAGACAGAGGTAATAGAAGGCTTTCGGATCGCGCCAGTTGACGCCCCAGAACGAAGGGGCATGGATGCCGGCGTAGCCGGAATGGCCATTGAAGATCGCGTAGTTCTGCTGGGCGAAATAGTAGGTGGCGGTGGCGATCGCCAGCGTGATCATGATAGTGTAGATGCCTTCGGTGCGCACCGAGATCCAGCCGATCAGCGCCGATGCCACCGCGGCCGCCAGCACGGCGAAGGGTGCCGCGAGCCACCATGGCCAACCGAAGCCGAGCACGTTCGAATTGTTGTTGCCGAGGATGGCGATGGCATAGGCGGCGATGCCGGCGACGGTGATCTGCGCCAGGCTGACCATGCCGCCATAGCCTGCCAGCATCATCAGCGACAAAGCGAGCATGCCGAAGATCAACGAATAGCCGCCGATCTGCGTCAGGAAGAAATCCGATGCCACCAGCGGATAGAGGACCAGGGCCACGGCGAGGATGATGTGGCCTGGGCCAAGCTTTTCCAGCCATGTCTGTTGAGGCGCAGCATCTTGAGCGGCGAGGGTCAGGCTCATCGCGCTTTCCCCATGATGCCTCGCGGCCGGACCGCCAGCGCCACCACCATGATGACGAAGGTGAGCACGATGCCGTAGGTCGGGAAATAGACGAGGCCGATCTGCTCGGCGAGGCCAATCAGCAGCGCGCCAATGGCGGCGCCTGATATCGAACCCATGCCACCGACGATGACGACGACGAGCGAGGCAAGCAAATAGCGGACGTCTTCGCCCGGCGCGACCGAGAGCGCCGAACCACCGACGACGCCGGCAAAGCCGGCAAGCCCGGCGCCGACGGCAAAGACGATGGCAAAGACCGCATGCACATTGACGCCGGAGGCCGAGAGCATGGCGCGGTCGTCGACGCCGGCGCGGATCATCATGCCGACGCGCGTCTTGTTCAGCATCAGCCAGAGACCGACGCCGATGACGATCGCCGCCGCCAGCACGACAAGGCGGTAGAGTGGATAGGTGAGGAATACCGACGCGCCGTTCGACCGCACCGCCGTGATCACCGGCAGCGTCAGCGCGCCATCCAGCCATTCCGGCACCGCGATCTGATAGGTGCCGCCTGCCCAGACCGCCAGCATCAGGTCGGCCGCGACGATCGAGATGCCGATGCTGACCAGGGTTTGGCGCAAATCGTCGCCTTCCAGGCGACGGAAGACGAAGATCTGCATGACGACGCCGACCGCCGCCAGAACGATGAAGCCGGAGGCGACACCCAGCAACCAATAGCCGGTGCGGTTCGCCACTTCGTAGCCGATATAGGCGCCGAGCAAATAGAGCGAGCCATGCGCAAGATTGACGTTGCGCATCAGCCCGAAGATCAGCGTAAAGCCGCTGGCGACCAGGAAATAGAGGCCGGCGAGCGTGATCCCGTTGAGGATCGCGCTGACGAACGCCTTCTTCGAGATCAGGATGGCGTTCAGCCAATCCGGCCAGACGGCGAAGACCAGCCATGCGACCAGCGCCGCGGCAAGCAGCCAGAAAAGGCCCCATGCCTGCCGGCGCGTCATGCCGCCGCCCGCCATTGACGAGGAGGATAGCTGGGACGACGACGGTGGCTGGTCGAGGATGCTCATGCGGTCAGCCGGCGGCGCTGCTCATTCATGCGTGGCGCCTTGTGGAACTTGCCATCCTTCATGATGGCGAGAATGCGGTTCTTGTCCTGCAGGATGCGCACGTCCGAAATCGGGTCGCCGTCGATCAAAAGGATGTCGGCGAGATAACCTTCCTTGATCAGCCCGAGCTCGTCGCCCATGCCCATGATCTGGCCGCCATATTTGGTTGCGGCCTGGATCGCCTCCATCGGCGAGAAGCCGAGCATCTCGACGAAAGTCTGGATGTCCTTGGCGTTGGTGCCTTGCGGCGTCCAGGCAAATCCGTAGTCGCCGCCGATGCAGACGCGGATGCCGCGCCGGTGCATCTTCTTCATCGTGTCGATGCACATTTCGAGCTCGCGCTCATATTCGAGCGACAGCGGCGATCCAGGCTTGATGCCCCATTGCTCGGCATGGCGCGCGGTGTTGATCAGCCAGGCGATGCCCGGCGCCACGAAATGCTTGTCCTTGGCCGCCTCGAGCATGTCGAGCGATTCTTCGTCGGCAAACGAGGCGTGGTAGATGTTCTGGATGCCATGGCGGATGCACTGCTTGACCGAGCCGGAAGAGCGGGCATGGGCCGACAGCACCTTGTTGCGGCAGCGCGCCTCGGAGGCGGCCATGGCGACCTCTTCCTCCGACATCGGCGTCTCTTCGGCGCCCATGCCGGTGATGCTTTCGCCGGACAGGTTGAGCTTGATCGAATCGACGCCGTATTTGATCAGTTGGCGCACCGTGCGGCGAATTTCTTCAGGCCCCGAGACGACGATGCCAAGGTTGAGACCCTCATGCGGAATGTGCGAGGGCGCGGAGTCGCCCAGCCCACCGACCGTGGTGATCTCCGGACCGGCGGCGAGGTAACGCGGCCCCGGGAAACGGCCTTGATTGATGAATTTCTTGGCGACCACGTCGAGGCGCGGCTTTGCGGCCGCCGCTCCCCTGCCCGCCGTGAAGCCGGCATCGAGCACCAGCTTGGCCATCTCCATGGTGACCAGCATGTGCTCTTCGAGCTCCATCATCTGGATCGGGTCGATGCCGGGCGCGTTGTTCCAGGACAAATGCAGATGCGCGTCGATCATGCCCGGCATCAGCGTCGCGCCCATGCCGTCGATCGTCGTGACACCCCCGGGCGCGCCAGCGTAGGACAACGACGCGGACGAGGAGCCAAAGCGCGACGAGCCCTTGGTGATCTGCTTGATGCGGTTGCCCTGAACCAGCACCTCGCCGGTGTAAGGATATTCCCCGGTCGCATCGAGCACACGCACATTGGTGAAGAGCGTGTTGCCCGAACCGTTTCCGTTCCAGCCGTCGTCTGCCATCAGAAAACCTCCCAAACTGAAGAGCGTACTGTTTTTACGCCCGAATTCCGATCCTCACCTATCAACGCGTCTCAAAAAATCGGCGAGCTTCTGGCTGCTTTCGCGGGGGCACTCCACTGTCGCCCAGTGTCCGCACCGATCGAGAGACGAGAATATGGCCCCCTTGATCCTGTCGGCAAGCGCCTGGCCGACACTCATCGGGTTGACCGTGTCGGCCTCGCCGGTGACCAGCAAGGTCGGCGCCGAAATCCGTCTGCTGTCGACGGCAGTCGCCTTGGCCAGGGCTTCGCAGGTGCGGGCGTAGGATTCCGGATCCTGCCTGGTGATGGATTCGCGCACGAAGGCGACGGCTGCGGGCGACGTTTGCCTGGTATGCGCCGACAGCGCATTGGCGACAATCTGGTCGGCGATGTCGGCGATACCGCCGGAGCGCGCAAGCCGCGCCCGGCTGGCAAGGCCTTGCCGCGTCGCCTCCGCCGGCTCGGCCAGTGCGCCGAACAGCGCCAGCGAACTCACCAGCGACGGCTGCGTTGCCGCAATCTGCTGACAAACGATGGTACCCATGGAATGGCCGACGAAATGGGCCCGCGTCACACCGACGCCCTCCATCGCCCGTACGACGGCGTTGCTCATCGCCTCGATGGTGAGCGGTTCGAGCGGCCTAGCCGAGCGCCCGGAACCCGGCAGGTCGAGCCGGATGACCCGGTAGGCCGAGAGCGCCTCCATTTGCGGCTGAAACATGTTCGACGTTCCGCCGAGGCCGTGGATCATGACGACCGGATGGCCTTCGCCGGTGACTTCGGCAACAATCTGGCCGACGGTGACAGTCGTCATTGGACCCGCTCCAAGATCCGGTTTTCCAGCGTGCCGATGCCGTCGATCTCGACCCGGACAAGGTCGCCGGCCTTGAGATATTTCGGCGGATCGAAGCCGATGCCGACGCCAACCGGCGTACCGGTCGCGATGATGTCGCCCGGCTTCAAGGTGATGCCTTGCGACAGCGTCGAGATGATCGTTGGAATATCGAAGATGAGCAGCGATATTTTGGAGTTCTGGCGAAGGTCGTCATTGACGAAACAGCGCACCGAAGCGTTTTCCAGATCGAACTCGTCCTTGGTAATCGCCCACGGCCCCATCGGGCAAAACGTATCCTGCGACTTGCCGATCAGCCACTGGCTGTATTTTCCCTGCAGGTCGCGCGCGGTGACATCGTTGACGATGGTATAGCCCCAGACGTGATCGTAAGCGTCCGCTTTCGAAATGCCGCGTCCACCTTTGCCGATGATGACGGCCAGTTCGGCCTCATAATCGATCGCCGTCGACACGGATGGGTCGATCAGGACGCTTGCATGCGTTGCAACGACCGATTCCGGAACTTTCGAGAAAATGATCGGGTGCTGTGGAATGGCGCCGGAACCGGCGCTTGAATCGAAGCCGCTGCGCGCAAATTCATGCGCATGCTCGTAATAGTTCTTGCCGACGCAGAAAATGTTGCGGGCAGGCAGCGGGATTGGCGCCTCGATCTCGACCTGCGCCAACGGCAGCGGCGAAAGCGTCCGCGGCATCCCGACCCCGTTCCGCCGCAACAGCGCCAACACTCCCGACAATGCCTGCTCGACGGGAATATCGAAAGGAGCAACCGAGTGGCTGTCGAGGTCGACAATTCCCACGCGACGTTCGCCTGCGATCGAAAATGTCGCGACCCTCATCCCGTCTCTCCCTGAACCTTTTGTGAGCCAATAATCGCTCTTTCGTTACACGCTACTGCCGATTGGTTTAGGCTGCAAGAGCATTCTGTTAGATAACCCAGCGAAAGTCGACAGTTTTTACCGCCCGGATCTGTTCAGACGCTAGACCAACTGTACAGAGACTGATATTATTGGTCCAACATTGGATCAGATAAAGAGCGTTACCGAATGCCCAAGCTCGTCGCCAACGACATCGCCGTCATGCTCAAGAAGCGGATTTCCTCCGGGGAATGGCTTGAGGACGGCCGGATGCCGCCCGAGCGCGACCTGGCGGTCGAATTCGGCGTGGCGCGCAACACAGTGCGTCGTGCCGTCGGCTTCCTGGAGGACGACGGCACGGTTGTGCGGCATGTCGGACGCGGCACCTTCCTGACCGCAACCAATCCGGACTCCATCGCCGCGACAGTCGCGCGGATGGAGGGCACCAGTCCTGCCGACATGATGGAGATCAGGCAGTTGCTGGAACCGGCCGCGGCGGCCTTCGCCGCGACCAACGCCAGCATGGCGGAACTGAACGCGGTGCGTGAAGCCCATCAGACCGCATGCGAGGCCGAGGACATGCCTAACTTCGAGCATTGGGACGCCGAATTCCATCACCGCGTTTTCGCATGCTGCCGCAATGATTTCCTGAAAGAGATTCACAATCTCATGCGCACGATCCGCAACCAGTCGCCCTGGTTCGAAATGAAGAAACGTTCGTTTTCGGAGGAACGCCGGCAAACCTATTGCAGCGAGCATCAGACCATATTGGACGCATTGCTGCATCGTGATCCCGAAAGCGCCAACCAAGCGATGCTTGCCCACCTCAAAACGGTCGAACGCAACCTTCTTGGCCGGTAATTTCTGAAAGCCGTCCTTCTCGGCGCAAGTCCAGATAGCTTTACCACGACCGAAGTCGACGGGCCGAGTGACGAGGTACCGACTCCGGCCTGACGAATGCGACCGGCACGGTCCAGCATCAACAATGCAGAACCGGAATAACCGGAACGAACCAATGCCGACCGCTGGCACTGGTCGACGCTTGGCGCGGCATCACATTATCTATTGCCGACAGCAAGAACGTTGAAAGCAGGCGGATGAGCGAACAAGGATTGATGTCGGAGCTGGAACGGTTGGTTTCCGAGGACCGGAACCCAAGGACGACGGATATAGACCTGCTGCCGACCATCGATGTCCTGCGCAAGATCAATGACGAGGACAGCGGCGTTCCGGCCGCCATCGAGAAGGTCATCCCGGAAATCGCCGCCGCCGTAGACCGGATTGTGGGTGCTTTCCAAAAAGGCGCGCGGCTTGTCTATATGGGCGCCGGCACGAGCGGCCGGCTGGGGGTTCTCGACGCTACGGAGTGTCCGCCGACCTTCGGCGTGCCCGAGGGAATGGTGGTGGGCCTGATCGCTGGCGGTCCCGACGCGCTGGTGCGGGCAGCGGAAGGCGCCGAGGATGATCCCAAACAGGGCATGAAGGCCCTGCAGGACATCAAGCTGACTGCGGACGATGTGGCGGTCGGCATCGCGGTCAGCGGGCGCACGCCCTATGTCGTCGGCGGCTTGACCTATGCAAGGCAGGTGGGAGCAACCACCGTGGCGCTGTCCTGCAATCCCAGATCGGTCATCGCCGGCATGGCAGACATCGCCATCTCTCCGCTTGTCGGCCCCGAGGTTCTCGCCGGCTCGACCCGGCTGAAGTCAGGAACGGCGCAAAAGCTCGTCCTCAACATGCTGACGACTGCCAGCATGATCCGGATCGGCAAGAGCTATCAGAACCTGATGGTTGACCTTACCCCCAGCAACAGGAAGCTCGTCGCCAGGGCCGTCAGGATCGTGATGCAGACGACCGGCTGTTCAGCACAACAGGCACGACATGCACTGAACCAGACCGGCAATGACGTGAAGCTGGCAATACTGGTGACGCTCACCGGCATGGGCGTGGAAGAGGCGCGCAACGCACTCGGCAATGCGGGAGGGTTCCTGCGAAAGGCGATAGGCGAAAGGACGCTGTGAAGCCGGATAGCCATATGAAGGCTGCTCCGGTGGCCGGGTATGCAGCCTACGAACGATCGGGCATACCGGCATTACCGGCACCGGGCTGTGGATCGACTTCGACAAACGCAAGGCGAGACCTTGCTCATCAGCCGGATCCATCCGACACGTCATTTCGACAGCGGGATCGCAGCGCCTCGCCAATCGGTCGGCGATCTCGTCAATGGAGCCTAGGAAATCGATCATGGAAGCAATCTGGGCCGTCGGCCTGATGACCGGCACCGTCCTCGACGGCAATATCGACGTCGCGCTGATCAAGACCGACGGCGAGCGGATCGAGGATTTCGGCACCTACACGCTGGCGCCTTATCCGCAGTCGATCCGGACCCTGCTTGAGGAAACGCTGCGCCAGGCAAGAACCTGGAATTTCACCGGGCCGGAGCCGGCGATCTTCCGCGAAGCCGAAGAGAGCTTGACGCGCGCCCAGTCGGCAGCCGTCAAGAACCTGGTCGAAAGCTACGGGCTTGCGATGGCCGATATCGGGGTCGTCGGCTTCCATGGCCAGACCGTGCTGCATCGCGCCCCGCAGGTCGGCCGGCTCGGCCAGACCCGCCAGCTCGGCGATGGTGCGTTGATGCATTCTATTCTGGGGACCAAGGTTGCCTACGACTTCCGCTCGGCCGACATGCGCGCCGGCGGGCAAGGGGCGCCGCTGTCCGCCGCCTATCACGCCGCGCTGCTGCGCGACGCCGATGCCAGCGGCGACACGGCGGTCCTCAATCTCGGCGGTGTCGCCAACATCACCTGGTGGGACGGCAAGGACAATGTCGTCGCTTTCGACACCGGACCGGCCAACGCGCCGCTGAACGATTTCATCAAGTCGAAAGGCCTTGGCGAAATGGACCGCGACGGCGCGCTCGCGCGGACCGGCACCGTTGATGAAGCCAAGTTGGCCAAGCTCTTGCAGCATCCCTATCTGGCCAAGCCCTATCCAAAATCGCTGGACCGGTTCGATTTCGGCGCGGCCATGGCGGACGGGATGAACGCTGAGGATGGCGCCGCGCTGCTGACGGCATTCACTGTCGCCGCCGTCGGCAAGGCACTCGACCTGCTGCCGCGCCGGCCGAAGCGGCTGGTGGTCAGCGGTGGCGGCCGCCACAATCCGACGATCATGGCCATGCTTGCCAGCCGCGTCGGCGTCGAAGCCGTGCCGGCGGAGGCGCTCGGCTGGAAGGGTGACGCGGTGGAGGCGGAGTGCTTCGCCTTCCTTGCGGTTCGCGTGCTCAGGGGCCTGCCGATCAGCTTCCCGACCACCACCGGTGTGCCACAGCCGATGCGCGGCGGACGCCTTGCCGGCTAACTGATGCATATCGCCCAAAAGCGCGCAGCGGTCCCTTCAGACGCGACGCGCTTTAAGCCAACAATTTCTTCTGCAGGAAGACGCGGCTGCGGCCGACGGGAAAGTCGGGGAGAATGCCGAAGGGCCGATATCCCTGGCGCTCATAGGCCTTGACTGCCCTGGGATTGAACGTGTCGATCAAGGCGCCGTGGCAGCCGCGTGCGACGGCTTCCTGTTCGGCCGCATCCAGCATCCTGCCGGCGATGTGTTGGCCGCGCAGCCGCTCGTCGACCCAGAGCCATTGCACATACAGCCAGCCCCAGGCGGTGTATCCCGAGATGCCGGCGACAACCGCACCGTGCTCATCGCGCACGAACACGGCGAGCGGCTTCCTCCCGGCCGCACCGACCTCGCCGTCGTTGAACGCGCTGAGCCGTTCTCCCAGAAAAGCGATTTCCTTGGGCGAAGGGTCGGCGGTCGTTTCAAGCGTCGTGTTCATCGCATGTCCAGACAGGCTCGTGGCTGGATATCGGTATACAGCGCCGCGCGCCCGTCTGGACGCTGTGGCACTTTCATTTGCATTTATCGAAGGACAAGGACGGGACGCAAGCTCTCCCGCCGCGTGGCTCAAGACGGCGCTTGCGACAGTCCGCGGCTACACGGACCGCTGCGGACGCCACGCCGCCGCCGATGCCGCGACCAGCATGAGCAAGGCTGCGACCATCGCCGATGCCGCAAAACCAAAGCCGGAATAAAGCGGTCCGAAGGCCGTGGTGCCGACAAACACCGCGAGATAGGTCACCGCGCTGTTCAAACCCATGATCGTGCCGCGCCGCGCAGGATCGAGCGCCGAGAGGCGCATCACCAGGACGTTCAGTCCAAAATGATTGGCAAGCCCCCAGACCGCGACCATCGCGATGGTCAGGCCAAAGCTGCCGCTTGATGCGGCAAGCGCAAGATAGACGACCGCGACGAGGAGATAGGCGAACGGCATGACGCGCCGCGCCCCTAGGCGATCGATCACGCCGTCGAGAAGTGCCGCCATGCCGAAGCCTGCGCCATAGGCGAGCGCGGCCAGTCCGTTGGCACTGACCGGCTGTCCCAGGCCATTGTGAAGATGATCGCCAAGATAGCCATAGACGCCGTAGAAGGCGGTCATGAAGGCGCCGCAGGCGACCAGAAGCGGCACTATTCCGGGAACGGCCAAGGCGCCGAGCGGCGTTGGCGCCGGGCCGCTTTTCCTGGCATCGCTCAGCGACGTCACCGTAAGACCGGTCAACGCGAGCGCCGCAAGGACCGCGACCGTCGCAAAAACGGCGCGCCAATGCAGCAGATCGGCAAGCACCGCCGATAACGAGACGCCGGCCACCATGCTGAGCGTCCATCCGGTCAGCACGACGCCGATCGTCCCGCTTTCGCGGCCAGGCGGCGCGATCGCAGCGGCGCTGGCGTAGATTGCCGGCATGGCGACGCCGGCAGCAACGCCGGCGAGAAGCTGGGCCGCAACCAGCGCCGTCACAGTCGGCGCGGCGGCGCTAGCGAGAAGCGCTACCGCCAGCAGCAGCAATGCCCCCTGCAGCATGCGGCGGGCGCCAAGCCGATCGATATAGCGCGCCAGGAACAAGGCACTTGCCGACGTGCCAAGACCGAACGCAGCGGAGGCGACCATGACGACCGGCACGCTTGTCGCAAACGACGCGGCCACCGCCGGTGCTATCGGACCGAGAACCAGCGAGTTCGAGCCGATCACGGCGATGCATCCGGTCAGGAGATAGGCGAGCGCCGGGATAGGTGCCCTGGGCGTTGCCGCCAATGTTGCGACTTGATCACTGTTCGACATATGGCAATAATGGCCGTATTAAATTCTGCATCAATCAGGAATTCAGATATGGATGAAGAAACAGATGGCATTCCGCAGAACAGGCCTGCTGCCCGCGATGTCGACGCCACCGACCGAAAGATATTAGGCGTTCTGGTCGACGACGCCACGGTCAGCTATGCCGAGCTCGGCGATCGCGTCGGCCTGTCGCCGCCGGCAGCCCATGAACGGGTGAAGCGGCTTCGGCGCAGCGGCGCCATCCGCAGCACCGCTGCAATCATCGATCCCAAGGCGGTGCGCAAGCCGCTGCTTGCCTTCGTGCACATCGACACCAAGGGCTGGGGAAAGACCCCCGAACTGATGGCGATTTCCGAGCACCCCGAAGTCGAGGAGATTCATTCGGTGGCCGGCGACACATGCATGCTGATCAAGGTTCGCACCGAGGATACAAGGGCGCTCGAAGGCCTGCTGTCGCGTCTTTACGAAACGCCCGGCGTCACCTCGACGCGAAGCTACGTGGTTCTGTCGACTTATCTCGAGCGGCCGGTGCAGCCCGGGGTCACGACGGAATGGCCGACGCCCCGGCACATGGCCAAGCCGCTCTATTAGCCGGAGTGGTACGGTGTCCGGCATCAACCTCAATGAAACGAGATTGATGCCGAACAGGCATAGGCGCCTTACTGAAGCTTCGCCTGCAGGGCGTTGACATCATCTATCGTCATTTCGCCGTCGGTCGTCACGGTGCCGTCGACGATCTTCCAGAGGCGGAACGGGCCGGTGATGTCGCCGTATTTGTCGAAGGCGACCGGGCCGATGACGCCTTCGTAGCGGATCGGCTTGCCATCCTTGATCAGGCCGAGCGCCTTGGCGAACTCGTCCTTGCCGGCATAGATCGGCGTGCCGGCCGGATCGACGGCCTTGTAGATCGCATCCTTGATCTTGGCTGGATCCTCGGATCCGGCAATGGCGATTGCCAGCCCGACGATGGCGCCGGCATCATAGGAGCGGTCGGCCGCCGGGTTCGATGGTTCGATGCCCGAAAACTCCTTGTAGTTCTTGGTGAAATACTCGGTCGATGCGGTCGGGCTGGTGCCCGACGAGGTGCCATAGGCGTCCTTCAGGTAATCGGCGCCGACGGATTCGATGAAGTCCGGGCTGTTCATGCCGTCATTGAGCAGGAATTTCTGGACACCGCCCTGCGAGATCCAGGTGCGGGCGATGGTTGCGCCGTCGACAGGCGTGCTGACGAGATAAAGCCCATCCGGCTCGCCGGCCATGGCCGCGGTCACTTCCGAGGCATAGCTCGACTGCTTTTCATTGTAGGGCGTGTCGGAGACGATGGTGCCGCCGAGCGCCTTATAGGCGCGCGAGAATTCGGCCACCATGTTGACGCCGAAGTCGTTGTTGACGTGGATGACCGACAGCTTCTTGAAGCCCTTGTCGATAGCGTATTTGGCGGCGGCGACGCCCTGCAGCGCATCCGAGGTGATGGTGCGGAAGAAGATGCCGTTGGTTTTGCCGTCGCGCCCGAGCGCCGTCAGCGTCGGCGAGGACGAGGCGGGCGACACCTGGACAATCTTGGCCGGAGCGGTGACCGAGGTCAGAATCGGAATCGACACCGAGGAGATGATGCCGCCGATGATCACCGGCACCTTCTTGACCTGCACGAGCTGGGTCGCGGCATCGACCGCGATGTTGCCCTGGCTCTGGCTGTCGCGGGTGTCGGTCGCGAGATCGCAGCCGCGCACGCCGCCGGCATCGTTGATATCGCGGAAGGCCATTTCGACCGACTTGGCGCCGGCCTGTCCGTATTCGCCGGCCGGGCCGGTCAGTTCCATGACGAGGCCGACGGTGATCTTGCAATCGGCGGCTTGCGCTGCACCGGCCGCTGTCAGCAGAGCCAGCGCGGTGGTGATCTGAAGTATCGTCTTTGTCATTGTTGTTCCCCTTTCGTTACACGACTCTGATTCATTCATGTCTTGAGCCTGTTCGGTCCTCCGGCATCTGCAGCCAGGTTTCATGCAGATGCCGCCATTCAATGCCGTTGGGCGCCGATGAACTGGTGGTGAAAACGGCACTCGAGCGACGGCGGCTGTGCTTGCCGCCGCGCTGCTGTGCTTCGACGTAGCAGACGACGATCGTGTCGCCGGCCTGCCAGCCGGTCCGGATATCCTCGATGGCGATGGCGAAATCGCCATCACAGGTGGCCCGGCTTGCCCTGACATGGTCGAGCACCGCGTTACGATCGAGGAGTTGGCCGTCCGGTGCGATCATCTGGAAGCCTTCGCCCATGACGCGTTCGAAGCGGCTGAAATCCGCCCTGTCGGCGCGCGCCCTGTCGAACCAGTCGACGAAGAAGCGATGCAGATCGACGATCTCGGCGCTGGCGCGGGAAAACAGAGAAGGCTCGCCGCTCATATCCGGCCTGCGTTCAGATTGTAGTGCATGATCGAGCCATGGCGGCCATGACGGTCGCGTTCCAGCGTATAGACGTCGCCTAGGGGCCCGCGACTTTGCGCGATCACGGCAGCGATCCGCGTCCGGTCATCGGCGTCGAGCGCGACGTCCATGATTTTGGCATTGGCAAGGGCGTGTGCCTGGTTGCGGGCGCCGACGATGACGGCCGCCACTTGCGGCTGCTCCAGCACCCAGGCACTGGCGATGGTGGCGATATCGACGCCATGGCGGTCGGCAACCGCCTTCAATGCCCTGAGCAACTCCTGGAAAAGCTCCCAGCCGCCGAAATCATCGATGATCAGCTTGTATTTGACCAGCGACCGGTTTTCGAGCGGCGTCTGCGGCTCGGCAGCATCGAGCCATCTTTCGCTCAGGAAGCCGCCCGCCACCGAACCATAGCACAGGAACCTGACGCCGTTCTGTCTGGCAAGTGCCGCAAGGCTGGTGGCCGGCCGCTGGTCGAGTACGGAGTATTGCAGTTGCTGGCTGACCACCGGCAAGCCGGCGGCCAGGATCTCGGCCAAATGTTGTGTGTCGAAATTGGTGGTACCGATGTTGCGTAGCTTGCCTTCCCGGCGAAGCTCATCGAGCCACCCCACCGCATCGACATAGCCTGGCAGCGCATAATCCCACCAGTGGAACTGCACGAGATCGAGCCGCTCGGTCTTCAGCCGCCGCAGCGACTGGTCGACGATGCCCCTGACATAGTCGCGGCTGATGTTGGAAAGCCTTTCGAGGTCAGGCACCAGCTTGGTGTGAACCTTCATTTTGGCGGCGGCGTCAAGGCCGCGCTCGTTGGCAAGCCGCAGCCGCGCCGCGCCGATCAGCTCTTCGACACCGGTATAGATATCGGCGCAATCATAGGTCCTGATGCCGGCGTCGAAGGTGGCGATCAGATCGGTTACCGCCTGTTCGCGGTCGATCGCGCCATGCCCGCCGGCAAGCTGCCAGCCGCCGCGAATGACGCGCGAGATCGTGTAGCCGGGGCTGAGCTCGAAAGCCTTGGCGGTCATTTCTGGTCATTCTCCTTCGGCAACGGCACCGCCGTGGTCTCGGCATGGCTAAACCGGCGTTTGCCCGTCCTGACGATCCTCAGCCGGCTGGCGCAATTGGGATCGGGACAAGCGATCTCGGCGTCCGACGTCATCCAGTCGTTCTTGTGAGTCGGGCGCTGTTTTGCCGCGAGCAGCGGCAAGACGGCGGCAATGGAATAGATCGAGAAGCCCTGTCCTGCCGGCATCGACAGCATCTCGCCCTTGAGCTCGAAATAATCGCCTGATTTGGCGCCGCAATAGACCGGCTTGCCTTCCGGAATGACCGCCTCGACACGAAGGTCGAAGAGTTCGAAACTGTCGTCTGGTCCGGCCATTCAGATCTCCACCCGGGTGAAGGTGATTTCGCAAGCGCCGTTGCGGCGGATCACCCCGCAGGCGGCGGCGAACCGGTCGCGCTCCTCGGAACGCACCTGCGCAACCACGCTTCCGGCAAGCCAGCCGATCGGGAACAAGAGCCGCGCGCCGGCTCCATAGAACAGGCCGATGTCGAAAATCGCATTCGGATTGCCGCCCCACATGCGGGGCGGCACGTAGGACAGCACGATGTCACCCGGCTGCGGCGTCAGCGTTGCATTCTCCGCCGGCAAGGGCCTGGCATAGGTTTGGCCCTCGAAATCCGCGGCGGGAATCGGGCAGGAGATTTCCGGCCCCGTCCACATCGCATGGATGCCGGCAACGACGCGCGGCTGTTCGAGATACGCCAGCAGGAAGGCAGCGTTGTCGGGCGCCTTTTCCGGCAACAGCAGCGCCGTCACGGAAAGTTTTGAGCGTGGCTCTGTGATGCTGATGGCAGGCGTCGTCATGCCCTCAATCTTTCCTGTTGGCGGATTGGAGCTTGTCGCGCAGGAAGGCGAAGGGCCGGCTGATGTCGGCCACCAGCGCTTCGCGCGCGGCTTGCGCATCCTGCCTCGCGAGCGCTGCGACGATGCTGCGATGATAGTGGGCGGTATCGACCTCGCCGGCATCGGAAAAGGCGTAGATGGCAACGCGGATGCAGGGCCCGGATTGCAGCCAGAGGCTCTCGATCATCGGGATCAGCACGGCGGAACCGCAGCAACGGTAAATCTCGAAGTGGAAGCTCTGGTTGAGCGTCGCCTCGCGGTCGATATCCTTCTTGTGCTTCAGCGCCCGCATCTCGTCCCACTCGCCGAGCATGGCTTCGACCGAAGCAATCTGGCGCGGGTTCATGCGGGTGGCGGCCAGCGCGATGGCTTCGCCCTCGATCAGGGAGCGGGCGCGCAGGAGATCGTCGATACGCTCCAGCGTGATCGGCGGTACGCGCACGGAGCGGTTTGGTAGCGCCTCCAGCGCCTTTTCCGTGATCAGCCGTCCGAGTGCCTCGCGCACCGGCATGGTGCTGGTGACCAGCGCGTCGGCGAGGCCGCGGATGGTCAGAACCTGGCTCGGCTCGAAAAGGCCGCCGATCAAGGCGCGGCGCAGCTCCGAATAGACGCGATCCTGCACGGTCTCGCGGCCGACCGGCGTGAGCTGGGCCGCGATCACCTCATTGTTCTTTTCGATGACGGCTTTTTGCATGGCATCCCGGTCTTGGCCGTTTTCGGCTTGCGGAAGAAATTAAAGCCGAATAGCGTGATCAAAGCAAGTGTGATCACAAATCAATAACCAGAAGGCGGCGACGATCGCTTTCGGCCAGAGGGCTTTATGAGTGACACGACCGCACGACAGCGGGCGGAAACCCGCACGCCGGTGCTGACGGCCAGAAATATCGTCAGGCGCTTCGGCGGCCTCGTCGCGGTCAACGATGTTTCGTTTGACGTTCGGCCGGGTGAAATACTCGGCCTCATCGGCCCCAACGGCGCCGGCAAGACGACGATGTTCGACCTGTTGGCCGGCAGCATCCTGCCGACCAGCGGCGAGATCCTGCTCAACGGCACACCGGTATCGGGAGAAGCAGCCCATCGCCGTATCGGCCGCGGCCTTGGCCGCACGTTCCAGATCCCCCGGCCTTTGCCCAATCTGACGCTGATCGAAAACGTCATGCTGGCCGCGCAGGGGCAGGCCGGCGAAAGACTGCTCGCCAACTTCCTAACGCCCCGCCGGGTCGCCGCCGAGGAAAGGGCTGCCGAGACGAGAGCCATCGAGCTGCTCGAGCTCGTCACGCTCGCCCGCCTTGCACACGAGCCGGCGCGTGTACTTTCCGGCGGCCAGCGCAAGCTGCTCGAACTCGCCCGCGTCATGATGGCCAACCCGGCGATCATCCTGCTCGACGAGCCGGCGGCCGGCGTCAACGCGACGCTGCTCGAAGTCATCATCGATCGCATTCGCGACATCAACAGAAGCGGCATCACCTTCCTGCTGATCGAGCACAATATCGACATGGTGACGCGGCTCTGCCACCGTGTCCTAGTCATGGCGAGCGGCCAGCTTCTGTGCGAAGGCACTCCGGACGAGGTGGCACGCGACCCGCGCGTCATCGAGGCCTATCTCGGAGGCGCGGCATGAGCCAAACGGTTCTCGATGTCCGCAACCTCGAAGCCGGCTACGAGCCCGGCGTGCCGATCGTGCGCGGCGCCTCGATCACCGTCGACAAGGGCGAGATCGTTGTCGTTCTCGGCCCCAATGGCGCCGGCAAGTCGACCCTAATCAAGGCGATCGCCGGCCTTGTCCCGATCACGGGCGGCACGGTCCTGCTGGACGGCAGGGATATCACCGCGGCGCCGGCCCACACCATGGTCCGCCTCGGCCTTGCCTTCGTGCCGCAGACCGAAAACATCTTCGCGCTGATGTCGGTCGAGGACAATCTGAAGGTCGCCTGCGGCATCCTGAAGCCGCGCGAGACCCCTGCCCGCATTGAGGAAATGTATGCGGCCTTTCCCGATCTCGCCCGTCAGCGCAAGACCGCCGCCGGCAACCTCTCGGGCGGACAGCGGCAGATGCTGGCCGTCGCCCGGGCGTTGATCGTCCATCCCAAGGTGCTGGTGCTTGACGAGCCGTCGGCCGGCCTGTCGCCGAAATTCGTGTCGATGGTCTTCGAGATGCTGGCCGGTATACGCATACCCGGCGTCACCATTCTCCTGGTCGAGCAGAACGCCAAGGCGGCACTCGCCATCGGCGACCGCGCCTATGTGCTGGTCGAGGGCAAGGACCGGCACGAAGGCGTCGCCTCCGAGCTGTGGAACGATCCGGTCGTCGCCGAACTCTATCTTGGCCAGCGCCGCCTCGATCCTGAAGGAGACCGCCATTCCGGCAAGGCGGGTGCTGCATGAACCTGCAATTTGTCGTCGACGGATTGCTGGCGGGCTCGATGATCGGCCTCGGCGCCATCGGCGTGACGCTCACCTATTCGATCCTGCGCTTCTCGAACTTCGCGCATGGCGACTTCATGGCCTGGGGCGCCTATGCGACGCTCGCCGTCGTCGGCGCCATCGGCGCGATGTTCGGCACGGTCGCACCAATGGCTCCCCTCTCCTTCGGCTGGCCGCTGGTCGCCGCGGTCGTCGTCGGCATGGCGATCACCGGCCTGCTGGCATTGCTGCTCGACATGGTGCTTTTCGCGCGGCTGCGGGCCAAGGGTCAGGCGATCATCGTGGTGATGGCGAGCTTCGGCGCCTCGATGGCGCTGAGAAGCCTGCTCGAATTCATCTTCACCTCGCGCCCGACCTATTTCAGCCGGGCCATCCAGATCGCTATGCCGGTCGGCTTCGGCATCCGCATCACCCCCGATCAGATCGCGCTGCTTTTGCTGACCGCCGTTCTCGTGCTCGGCGTGCATCTGTTGATGACGCGCACCCAGACCGGCCGCTCGATGCAGGCGCTGAGCCAGAATGCGGCCTTGGCGCGTATTGTCGGCATCGACGTCGCCAAGGTCGTGCGCGTCACGTGGATCGTCGGCGGGGCGCTTGCCTGCGTCGCCGGCGTCATGATCGGCATTCTCATCCAAGTCCGCCCATTCATGGGTTTCGACATGCTGCTGCCGATGTTCGCGGCCGCTATCCTCGGCGGCATCGGCAGCGTGCCTGGCGCCGTCCTCGGCGGATTGATCATCGGCATGGCCGAAGCGGGCGCGGTGCAGTTGATCGGCGCCGAATGGCGCGCCGCCGTCTCCTTCATCATCCTGATGACCGTGCTGTTCGTGCGGCCTATCGGCCTTTTCGGAGTGAGGGAACGCTGATGGATCTGCTCGGCTACGGCGCTTTCTTCCTGACCAACGCGCTGATCTTTTCGCTCGTCACGCTCGGGCTCAATCTGCAATGGGGGCTGACCGGCCTTTTCAATGTCGGGCTCGCCGGCTTTGTCGCCATCGGCGCCTACACGTCCGCGCTGCTGACCACGCCCGACGATGCCGCGCGCCTCGGCGGTTTCGACCTGCCGATCCTTGCCGGCTGGCTCGGCGCCATACTGGTGGGCGGCGTCGCCGCCGCCATCACCGGCATTGCTACGCTGCGCCTGAGATCGGACTATCTGGCGATCACCACTTTCGGCGTCGCCGTCGTCGTGCAACTGGTGGCGCTCAACGCCCAGAAGCTGACCGGCGGCCCGTTCGGCATCGGCTTCATTCCGCGGCCCTTCGGCGGCCTCGCCGAGACGCCGTTGCTGTTCAACCTGTCGAACCTGGCCGTCGTCTCGCTAGTGACGCTGATCGTCTATCTCGGGCTGGAGCATCTGTCGCGCAGCCCGTGGGGACGCGTGTTGAAGGCGCTTCGCGAGGATGAGCGGGCCGCGATATCCCTGGGCAAAAGCGCCCGTTTCTACCGCGTCCAGGCCTTTGCCGTCGGCGGCGCCATCATGGCACTGGCCGGAGCGCTGCAGGCGCATTTCACCGGCTTCATCGCGCCTGACAACTATCTGCCGATCCTGACCTTCCAGGTCTGGGTGATGCTGATTGTCGGCGGCTCGGGCAGCAACAAGGGCGCCGTCGTCGGCAGCATCCTGGTCTGGGCGATATGGGCCGGATCGGGGACCCTTACCAGTGTGCTGTTCTCGCCCGAACAGCAGGCACGCGCCGCCTCGCTGCAGATCGTGGCGATCGGCGTGATGCTGTGCATCATCCTTCTGGTCAGGCCGAACGGCCTCTTCGGCGACAGGCCGCGGCGTCCAAGGTTCGGCAAGCGTGCCAAAGTGGCTACGGGCGAGAGCGGAACAGCGTCATGATCGACGTTGCCGGGCCTCCCGGCCTTTCCCTCTGGCACGCCGTCAGCCGCAATCGCCGCGAACGGCCCGCCCTTGAAGGCGCGCTCGATGTCGATCTGGCAATTGTTGGCGGCGGATTTTCAGGACTTTCGACCGCGCTGCACGCTGTCGAAAAAGGCAACTCGGTCGCCGTCCTCGAAGCGGAAATCACCGCCTGGGGTGCAACCGGCAGGAATGCCGGCTTCGTCGTGCCGAATTTCGCGAAAAGGGACCCGGACGATATCGTTGCCCAGCTCGGGCCAGAGCGCGGCGAAGGCCTTGTCGATTTCGCAACCGGCAGTGCCGACCTCGTCTTCGACCTGATCAAGCGGCACGGCATCGAATGCAACGCAGTCCAGAGCGGATGGATACAGCCAGCCCATTCGCAGGCCGCTTTGGAAAAGACGAGATCGCGCGCCGAGCAGTGGGCAAGGCGCGGGAAACCGGCCGTTGCGCTGGACAGGCAGGCGATCGAGGAGCTGACCGGCGTTCGTGGCTATCCCGGCGGCTGGATGGATCGGTCGGGCGGCGTCCTCAATCCGGTCGAATATGCGCGCGGGCTCGCTGACGCGGCGGAGAAGGCCGGCGCACACCTCTTCGAGCATACGCGTGTTGCATCGATCGATCGCACGGCGGATGGCTGGACGTTGAAAACGGCATCGGGCTCGGTGCGCGCCGGAAAGGTGCTGATTGCCACCAACGCCTATGGCGGGCCACTGCATCGCACGCTGCAGCGAACCTACTTCCCGCTGAAGATATTCCAGATCGCGACGGCACCGCTGCCGCGCGAAATACGCGCCCGCCTGCTTCCGGGCGGGCAAGGCGTCGGCGACACCAGGCGCAATCTTTTCACCTTCCGCTTCGATGGCGAAAACAGGCTGATAACCGGCGGCATGCATAGTATTGGCCAAGGCGCCGACGCGCGGGTGCCGCAGGCAATCTGGCGACGGCTGGCGAAACATCTCGATCTCCCGGAAATCCCGCCGCTTGAATATAGCTGGTCAGGAATAGCCGCCGTCGAACCCGATTTCCTGCCGCGCCTCGTCGATCTCGGGCCCGACCTGATCGCGGGCTTTGCCTGCAACGGGCGCGGCATCGCCATGACGATAGCCATGGGCAAGGTGCTTGCGGATTGGGCTGGTGGAGCGAATGCCAAGGACCTGCCACTTCCCTTCGCGCCACCGTCGCCGATCCCGCTCCACGGTCTGATGCGGCATGCGCCAAACATGTTGCTTCCCCTAAGCATCCTGCGCGACCGGCTGGATGAGGGGCGCTAATGCATGTCGTTGCCCAAAAGTGCGCAGCGGTTTTTGGGCAACGACATGCATTAACAAAGATTGCGCCTCAACCAAGCTCCAAGGTCGTTATCGCAAAGACGCCAAACTGCGCGAGCTGCGGCGCCTTTCCCTTATACATCCGCGCCGTTTCAAAGCCCGGTTGAAGGCCGGCGGACGTCAGCCGGGCTGCAAAGTCCCCGCCGGTCTCGGGAACGTCGATATGAATGTTTCCGGATCCGGAGGCGCTGGCGAGCGCCGCGAAAAGACGGCTTGCGTCGTCGAGGCTGTCGGAGAAAAGCGGACCGATCTTGCAGCCGTCCCGGCATCGGCGCGCGACGCCGTATCCCTCGATTGCGCCATCCCTGACGATCGCAAGCGCCATATGCGGCGGGCGCAGCCAGTGCTCCAGGAACACCCTTCTCGGAGCGGGAAAGAACCGGCTGTCGTAGCCCAGGACATCCGGCACCAGTTGCGGTTCTATGGCGCGGAGGTCGCTGCCGGCGCCTGCCGGAACATCCGGCGATCCGGCGAACCGGATCGTCCGATAGGCCGGCGCAAAACCCATGCTGCGGTAGTTAGCCTGCTGTTCGACGACGCCATCGAGGCCGATCGTGCGGTTGCCGAGCCGCGCCATGCCGGCATCCCAGACCGCCTTGCCGTGGCCCTCGCCGCGCCTGTCCGGCCGACAGATGTAGAGGCCGATGAAGCCGAAGTCGTCACCATAGGCCACGGCGGAAATACCGGCCACCATCTCGCCATCGACAAAGGCGCCGATGAAACCCTGGGGATCCGCTGCCTGGAACGCTGCGGCATCGCCGAGGCCGGGGTTCCAGCCCTCCGCTGCCGCCCAGTCGACAAGGGTTTCCACTTCGTCAAGTGCGAGCGTTCGGATCGTTCGGGGCATTGCGATCACTCGGCGGCAACAGGTCCGGGGGCGAAGGATTTCAATACGCCACGATAGGGCTTTGCCAGTGGGTTTGCATAGGCGCCACGCTTGGATGTCGACAGGCCAAGCGCGATCAGTGCCTCGGCCTGCTTGACCGCCGCGCCGACACCGTCGATGACCGGAACGCCGAATTCCCGCTGCAGCTCGGCCGCAATGTCGGCCATGCCGGCGCAGCCGAGCACGATGGCCTCGGCGCGGTCCTCCTCGAGGGCGCGCGCGATCTCGCCGCGCAGCTTCAGAACCGCATCGGAGGCCGGATCTTCGAGGGCAAGAACCGGAATGTCGGCTGCGCGCACGCGTGCCCGCCCCGCCATGCCGTAGCGCTGCACCAGCCCTTCGACCGGCACGCGCGAGCGTTCGGTCGTGGTGACGACGGTGAAGCGCTGGGCGATGAACGAGGCCGTGCTGAGCGCCGCCTCGCAAATGCCGATGACCGGAATGTTGGCCATGGCGCGCGCGGCGTCGAGGCCGGTATCGTCGAAACAGGCGATGACCGCGGCCTGGGCGCCCGAGCGCTCGCCGGCAGCGATCTCGACCAGCAAGCCCGGCACGGCAAGCGCCTCGTCATAATAGCCTTCGATCGAAACCGGACCCATCGACGAGGTGACGGCGACGATTTCCGTTAGGACGCCGGCCACGAACCGCGCCGCCGCCGCGATGGTTTCGGTCATGCTGGCGGTGGTGTTCGGATTGACAACGAGGATCTGCAATGCGGTTCTCATGCATGCGCCCGGCGGCGGCCGACATAGACGATCGCACCGAGCGTCAGCAGGATCACCAGGAAGGAAAATACCGTCGTCACGGTGCCCAGCGCATAGAGCACCGGCGTCGTGACATTCGTCGTCATGCCGTAGATTTCGAGCGGCAGCGTGTTGAAGGTGCCTGAGGTCATCAGCGTGCGGGCGAACTCGTCATAAGACAGGGTGAAACCGAACAGGCCGACACCGATCAGGCTGGGCGCGATCATCGGCAGGACGACATGCGCGAAGGTCTGCCAGGAGGTCGCGCCCAAGTCCCGCGCGGCCTCCTCATAGGCCGGCGAAAACCGGTTGAAGACGGCGAACATGATCAGCACGCCGAAAGGCAAGGTCCAGGTCAGATGTGCGCCAAAGGCTGACGTGTACCAGGCGGGGCGAAAGCCGATCTGCTGGAAGACGACGCCGATGCCGAGCGAGATGATGATCGATGGCACGACCAGGCTGGCGACGGCCAGATAGAACAATGCGGTGGCGCCGTGAAATTTTCGGCGGAAGGCAAGACCGGCAAGCAGCGACACCACAACGGTCACTATCATCACCATCAGGCCGAGAGTGAAGGAACGTTTGAAACTGCCGCCGAAATCGCCGACCGCCTGGCGCTCGAACAGATTGCCGAACCAATGCAACGACACGCCGTTCAGCGGGAACGTCAGCCCACCATTCTCGCCCTGGAACGAGAGGATCAGGATCGCCGAAAGCGGGCCGTAGAGGAACAGCACGAAAACGGCGAAGAAGGCCGCCAGCACGTAGAATTCGAGGGTGCGCTTGTCATGGCTCATCGCCTCACAGCTCCTTGCGGATGTCGACGATGCGCAGGATGCTGGCGACCATCAGCAGCACCAGCACCAGGAGCACAACGGCATTGGCGGCGGCCGCCGGATATTGCAGCAGCGACATCTGGTTCTTCATCATCAACGCGACGGAGGCGCTTTGCCCGCCGGACATCACCTGCACGGTCGAAAAGTCGGCCATCACCAGCGTGACGACGAAGATGGTGCCGATCGCCATACCGGGCTTGGCGAGCGGGAAGATGACGTTCCACAGGATCTGCCAGCCGGATGCGCCGGCGTCGCGCGCGGCCTCGACCAGCGACTTGTCGATGCGCATCAGCGTATTGAAGATCGGCGTCACCATGAACAGCGTGTAGAGATGCACCATGGCCAGCACCACGGCGAATTCCGAATAGAGCAGCCATTCGATCGGCTTCGGGATCAGTCCGATCTGAACCAGCGTCGAGTTGACCAGGCCATTGCGGCCAAGCACCGGAATCCACGAGATCATTCGGATGATGTTGGAGGTCAGGAACGGCACCGTGCAGACGAGAAACAGCACCATCTGCATGACGGTGGTCCTGATATGGAAGGCGAGGAAATAGGCGACCCAGAAGCCGATGAACAGCGTCAGCGCCCAGACAATACCAGCGTATTTCAGCGTGTTCAGATAGGTTTTCCAGGTGACCCAGGAGCCGAGCGTGTCGACGTAGTTGGTGGTCAGGAAATCTGGGTACATCGCCGCGAAATCGTAATCCCAGAAGGAGACCACGGCGATCATCAGGATCGGCAGCAGAAGGAATGCGCCGAGGATCAGGGCCAGAGGTGTTGCTTGGAGGTAGGGCGCGATGGCGCCGAGCGACAGGCTGCGCCTGGCCGGTTTCGCGGACTCAACATGCGTGGATTGTTCGAGCGCTACGGTCATCAACATCTCGGTCTAGGGTGGCGACGCGACTGAGGCTGCGTTCCCTTCTCCCCCTGTGGGAGAAGGTGGATTGGCGCGCAGCACCAAGACGGATGAGGGGTGTTGGAAGAAACTCAGCGTTGGCGATCCGTCCAACACTCCTCATCCGACCGAGCTTCGCTCGGTCACCTTCTCCCACAAGGGGAGAAGGCAAGAGGGCACTACGCCGCGATAAATTCGTTCCAGCGCCTCACCATGTAGCGGTCCTCGTCCATGACCGAGTTCCAGCAGGCGACCTTGCCCATTCGCTCGACGAAGGAGCCGCCGTCGCGCACGGCGCCGGCCTTCTCCATGACCTTGCCGTCCGGCGCCATGATATCGCCCATTGCCGGCTTGCCATCGACCCAGTAGCCCCATTCGTCCTCGGACATGAACTGCTTGGCCGTGTCCATGGCGGCCGAGTAATAGCCTTGGCGGTTGAGATAGGCGCCGACCCAGCCGGACAGGTACCAGTTGATATACTCGTAGGCGGCGTCGAGTTGGGCGCCCTCGAGATGCGCTGCCAGGCCGAGGCCGCCGCCCCAGGAGCGATAGCCTTCCTTGAGCGGCTGGTATTTGCAGGCGATGCCCTTGGAACGGACCGCGGCGACGGCGGGCGACCACATCGACTGGATGACCACTTCTCCGGAGGCCATCAGGTTGACGCTCTCGTCGAACGATTTCCAGAACGCACGGAACTGGCCGTCCTGCTTGGCCTTGATCAGGAAGTCGATCGTCTTGTCGATCTCCTCCTTGGTCATGTTGCCCTTGTCGGCGTATTTGATGTTGCCCATGGCTTCCATGATCATCGCCGCATCCATGATGCCGATCGACGGGATGTTGAGGATAGCGGCCTTGCCCTTGAAGGCCGGATCCATGATGTCGGCCCAGGTGGTGATGTCGCGACCGACGAGGTCGGGGCGGATGCCCAGCGTATCGGCATTGTAGATGGTCGGAACCATCGTCATCCACTGGGTCGGTTCCTTGGCGAAGGTCTTGGCGTCCTGCGCCTCGACGAAGCCGACCGTATGCGGCGCGGTGCCTTGGGCGATGACGCTGTCGGGCGTCAATTTGCCGTTGATGAAAAGCGGTACGATCTTGTCGTAGTATTTCAGCTTCTTGACATCCATCGGCTGCATCACGCCGGACGGATACACTTTCTTGGCAATCCAGTATTCGATGTCGGCAATGTCGTAGCTGTCGGGCTGCGTCACCGCGCGCTGGGCGGCGGCGTCGGAATCGGTCGCCGTCATCTCCAGCGTGATGCCGAGATCGGCCTTGCACTTGTCGGCGATGGCGTTGAGGTTCGACACGCCGGTGCCGAACTGGCGCAGCGTGATGTTGGATTGCGCCCAGATCGTCGGGAAGCCTGATATGACGCCGGAGCCGGCGGCAAAACCGACGGCGGCAGCACCGGTCTTGAGCAGCGAGCGGCGGGAAATTCCTGTCTTCTTGTCGGTGGTGTTGGTCATGTTAGTTCCCCTTTTTGATTGGTTGTTCTGGTTCAGGAATCGAGACGGCCAAGGACGATCGCATCCTCGGCATCCCAGGCGATCGGCACTGCGTCGCCGACGGCAACCGGCTTGGCGAAGAAGCTGGTGTCGTCGACGATCACCGTGAAATCCTCGATGCCGGCGCCGTTAACCGAGAGCTTCACAGTCGAGCCGCGGTATTCGACGTTGGAGGCGACGCCGGTGAAGCCCAGCCCCGTGGCCGGCGCTTCGCCGATCCGCACATGGTCGGTGCGAATGGCGATATCGATCGGCTCACCGACCGCTCTGCCCTGCCCGCTGGCCGCAAGCGAGGCGCCACCCGGAACATTGAAGACAACCATGCCGTCGCGGCTGCCGCTCACCCGGCCGGAGACGACGTTGTGATCGCCCATGAAACGGGCGACGAACGCGGTGGCCGGCCGCTCGAAGATGGTGCGCGGATGCGCCGCCTGCTCGATGCGGCCGTCGTTCATCACCACGATCAGGTCGGCCAGCGCCATGGCCTCTTCCTGGCTGTGGGTGACGTGCACGAAGGTGATGCCGAGAGACGTCTGCAGCTTCTTCAGTTCGGCCCGCATGCGAATCTTCAGGAACGGATCGAGTGCCGACAGCGGCTCGTCGAGCAGCAGCGCCTCGGGGTCGGTGATGAGCGCGCGGGCCAGAGCGACGCGCTGCTGCTGTCCGCCCGAAAGCTGCGCCGGTCGGCGGCCGGCATAGGCTTCCATCTGCATCAGCTTCAGCATATCGAGCGCCTTGGCGCGGCGCTCCTCCTTGCCGACACCTTTCATCTTCAGGCTGAACGCGACATTGTCCACCAGGTCGAGATGCGGAAACAGCGCGTAGGACTGGAACATCATGGCGGTGCCACGCCTGGCAGGCGGCAGGTCGGTGACCACTGTATTGCCCAGACGTACGTCGCCGCTGGATATGGTCTCGTGCCCGGCGATCATGCGCAGCGTCGAGGTCTTGCCGCAGCCGGACGGGCCGAGCAGGCAGCAATAGGTTCCCGCGGGGATTTTCAAGCTGATGTCTTCGACCGCAGTCGTTGCGCCATAGATTTTCGAAACGGACACGATGTCGATTTCGGCGGCCTTGGACATCCAGCTTCCCCTTTGGTCGGGATTAACCAAAGCATCATGCGTGCCAGTTGCGTGCCGCTGCCTCAACCAATTGAATTCTTGTGAAAATCAGCACCGCAAGCCGATGCCCGCCCAAGCGGCAGTCTCGTGTCATGCACAAATTATGGGCGATTGTTACGGATCATCGCAAAAATCGTATGCAATCTTTTCTCCCATCGTATTCACTTTGGCTCTCGTGCAAGCGACCCGATTCAGGGTAGAAAGGCGCAGGGACCACCACCATGAATATAGCCGACCAGACTTTCCCTGCCGTCGACAGTGCCAACGAGGATCGCGCTCAGGCAATCCGCGACCAATTGCGCGACGCGATCGTCGATCGTCGGCTGGCGCCCGGAACCAAGCTGTCGGAAGGCGAGGTCGGCACTTTGTTCGATGTCAGCCGCACCGTGGCGCGCGCGGCGCTGCAGATGCTTTCCTTCGAGGGATTGGTGCGGACCGAGCGCAACCGCGGCGCCTTCGTCGCCAATCCGTCGCCGGAGGAAGCACGCCAGGTCTTTGCTTCGCGCCGGCTCATCGAGCCCGGCATCGCGATTGCCGCGGCCGAACGCATGACGCCGGCGCATGTCGTGGCGTTCAAAGCGCAGCTCGACGAAGAGGGCCGCTTCATTGCCGAGCGCGGACCAAGCGCAAGGCGGTCGGAAATCAAAGCTTCGGGCGATTTTCACCTGCTTCTGGCGTCGGTTGCGGGAAACGTCATCCTCCAGCGCTTCATGGAGGAATTGGTGGCGCGTTCATCGCTGGTGATCGCGCTTTACGGCCGCTCCGGTGTCTCGAGCTGCGGCCATAGCGAGCATATGAATATCCTGGAAGCGCTTGAGAGCGGCAACGCAGAACGGGCGAGCGCGCTGATGCTGCACCATATCGACCATATCGAGGCCGACCTCGATCTGCGCGTCAGGAGTGGCCCGGCACTCAGGCAGGCCCTCGAATTCTGAATGCCATTCCGACTGAGGCACGCGAAAAACTGCGCCCCTCAAAGCCGCTCGGCCCGGATTTTCAGGATCTGGTACAGCATGTCGCGAATGCGCCGCAGGCTCATCGACCATTTCTGGCTCATCTGCTTTCCAGTTCTGTTTGCCGGCCGCGCGCCGGTTACTTCACTCGGAAGAGGTGCCACTCAGAAGGCCTGTGCAGCCATGGCCATTCCAACCAGCGAGGTGGCGACACCTGCGGTGCGGACCGTCGTCGGCCAACGGGCGAGCTTGACGACGGACAAGACCCCGATCGCATGCAGCATCGACGTGCCGAGCGTGAAACCGGCTGCGTAGGCGATGCTGCTGGCGCTGTCGGGAATCTCGAGGCCGTGAGCATTGCCGTGGAAGAGGCCGAACAGAATCGTCAGCGCCGCGGCGGTGGCAAGCGGCAGCGGCCTGGCAAGGCCGACCATGGCGCCGAAGATCACAAGCGAAAGCGCGATGCCGGTTTCAAGCGAAGGCAGGCCGATGCCGGCCATGCCGAGCAAGGCTCCGGCGACCATGGCCGAGACAAAGAACTGCGGCACAAGGGCAACGCCGCGCCCGCCGGCGCGGGCGCCAATCATGCCCACCGCGACCATGGCGAGCAGATGATCCAGGCCGAAGAGGGGATGTTCGAGGCCGGCGAAAAAGCCGTGGACGTGAGGGCCGCCGCCATGGGCAAACGCCAGCGACGGCGCGAGGGCGGCGAGAGCTGAAAGGCTGCCAAGTCTTGCTAATGTTTTCATGCTTGCGAATGTTTTCATGGTTGTACCTGTTCGGTGAGAATGACGGTTCGGCGTCTGGTTTCAGCGCCCGGGAACGGCGAACTGCGAAGCGGCGGAACGGTCCGCAAGAGTGCGCGCCGCGGCGAAGCCGAGAGGCTTTTGCTCAGTGCCATCGTGATAGATGAAGGCGAGGCGGCGGCGGTGCGATGTCAGGCGCGCCGGCAACGGGTGATAGGCGACGCCGGTGCCGCCGACGAGCGGCATGACCGCGCCGACATCGACCAGATCCTCGGTCTCGACGCGCAGCAGATGAAGCCGCACGCCGTCCGCCATTTCGCCGACAAAGGGTATGCCGGCCAGACGCAGAAAGCTGGACGGGTCCGGCGCCCGCGCAAAGCCCTCGAGGAAGGCGGTTTCAACAAGATCGAGGTCGACCGACGACGGATCGGCGGGCGGCTCATGAGCCTGGTCCGGCAGGTGCGGCGTCTGCCATTGCAGCGGCTTGCCTGCGGGTCCGTTGTGGCCGAGAGGATGACGGTCGTGACGACCGTCCGGCCCGTGATGATGATGGCCATGGTCATGACTGTGGTGATGATGATCGTCGTGCATGGTCAAAAGCTCACCGGTTTGTCGATGATGGATTTATGCTTGCCGAGATTGCCGTGGGCGACCATCGAGCCGAGCGCCTCGACGACGACGCGCACGCCGAACAGCGCCGTGATGTCCGACGTGTCGTAGGGCGGCGAGACCTCGACCACCTCCAGTCCGCAAATGCCGGGCGCCGTCACCAGCCCAAGCAGCTTGAGCGCCTCGCGCGGCAAAAAGCCGCCCGGCTCCGGCCAGCCCGTGCCGGGAACGAAACCGCAATCGAGGCTGTCGACGTCGAAGGAGATGTAGACGGCGTCAGTGTCTTTCCAGGCGAGTTCTAGCGCGATTTCCGCCGCCTTCTCGAGACCCATCTGCTCGATGTCGGCAATGGTGAGCACATTGGTGCCGCGCTTCCTCGCCTCGGCGACGCCGTAGCGGGGAACCTGCCAGCCACCGATGCCGAGCTGCACGAGATTGGTCGCCGAAACATTCGGCAGGTTGGTCGCCCAATACCAGGGCGTGGTATGCATGCGCTCGTCGAGATCCTTTTCCTGGATGTCGATGTGGCGGTCGAAATGGATGATGCCGATGCGCTTAGAGGTCACGTCGGCGATCCCGCGCACGCAGGGAAAGCCGATCGAGTGGTCGCCGCCCAGCATGATCGGCAACGCGCCGGACGAGGCGACATGGCTGACGCCCTTGGTGATCTGGTCGAAGCTCTTTTCGAGGTTGGCGGGAATGGTGAAGACGTCGCCGGCGTCGCACAGCGTCATCTGCTCGCGCAGGTCGACGCCGAGCTCGTAGTTGTACGGCGTGTAGAGCGCCGAGATGCGGCGGATGCCTTGCGGCCCGAAGCGGGTTCCCGGCCTATAGGTGGTGCCGCTGTCGAAAGGAATGCCGATGACGGCTGCATCATATTTGCCGACATCGCGGACATTCTCGACATAGGGCGCCTTGAGAAAGGTGTTGATGCCGGCGAAATGCGGCAGTTCCCCGCGCGCGAATGTCGGGATCGACTTGTCGACGATCGACTCCGATCCCGGCAGGCCCATGTCGAGCGCCCATTGCTGCTCCTTGCGCCAGCCGCTTTCCGGCAGCTTTCCCTCGGCCTCGATCGACTTCCAGCCCTGCGTGCCGCGGGCGTCGAAATCGGGGTGGTGGAAGCATTCCCTGGCCTCTCGGGCGACGAGCCCTGCACGGCGGTGGCCGCGTTCGGGGATATTTCTGGACATTCAAGCTCTCCGTTGCGACGCCGTCGTCGCGATCGCGCTATCCGGCCGGGCCGTCCCGACCATCGCGGCCACCTTGGCCACGTCTTGGGGAGAAGCCCGGTTCTTACGGTCGAGCTTCAAATCGTAGGTGATCGTCGCGCCGTAGGCCGACGGGAACTGCGGGTCGTGGCGCACCTTGTCGAAGACCAGCACGCGGGTGCCGAGCTTGAAGGCCTCGCCGATGTCGTGGGTGACCATCACCACCGTCATGCCGTGCTCGGTCCAGAGCTCGGTCAGCAGCTCGTGCATCTCGACGCGGATGCCGGGATCGAGCGCACCGAACGGCTCGTCGAGAAGCAGGATCTGCGGCCGGCCGAGCAAGGTCTGCGCAATCGCCAGCCGCTGCTGCATGCCGCCGGAGAGCGATGCCGGATAAAGGTCGCGCGCATGGGCAAGGCCAACCCGCTCCAGCATGGCTTCAGCCTCTTGCCTGGCGTTTCTGCGCCTGGCGCCGAAGACGCGGCCAAACGGCCCGCCCGAGCGAAAGTCTTCGACCAGCAGCAGGTTCTGAATGGCGGTCAGATGCGGAAACACCGAATAGCGCTGGAAGACGATGCCGCGCTGCGGCGTCGGTTCGGGCACGATCGGGCCGTCGCCGACGATGACGACGCCACTGCTCTGCTGCTCCTGGCCGAGCAGGATGCGCAGGAACGTCGATTTTCCGCAGCCGCTGGCGCCGACCAGCGACAGGAATTCGCCGGCCTCGGCGATGACGTTGACCCGCTCGAGCACACGGGCATCGCCGTAGCTCTTTTCCAGCCCGTGAACGACGATGCGGCTCATCTTGCCTCCACCGGATGCGCCCAGGGAGACACCGCCTGGGAAAGCCGCACCAGCAGCCAGTCGGTGATGACGGCAAGCAGAGTGATCCAGGCGACATAGGGAAGGATGACGTCCATCGACAGATAGCGGCGGACGAGGAAGATGCGGTAACCCAGCCCCTCGGTCGAGGCGATGGCTTCGGCAGCGATCAGGAAAAGCCAGGCAGGCCCGAGCGCCAGCCGCACGCAGGTGATGAGGCGCGGCATGACTTGCGGCAGCACCAGTCGCAAAATCATGGTCCAGCTGTTGCCGCCAAGCGTCTGCGCCTTGGCCACCAGTTCGGACGGCAATTCCATCACCCGGTTGGCAATGTCGCGCACCATCACCGGCGCGACGCCGATGGCGATCAGCGTGATCTTGGCCGTTTCGCCAAGGCCAAGCGCGATGAACAGTATCGGCAGCAGCGCCAATGGTGGGATGACGCAGACGACGGTGACGAAGGGCAGCAGGAAGGCCCGCACCCGCGGAATGAAGCCGATGGCGACGCCAAGCGAAAGTGCTGCGAGCGTGGCTACGCCCACGCCCGCGAACAACCTGAGGAGACTGGCATAGGTGTCGACCCACAGGATGAGATCGCCGGAGCGCTTGTCCGGCACCGTGGCAAGGTCGAGAAAGGCCGACCACATCTGTACCGGCGAAGGCAGCAGCTTGTCGCTAGGATTGACCGCCAATCTTTGCGCCGAAGCGATCAGGTAGGCGATCGCCACGAACAAGAACGGCAAACCGCCGAGGAACAAGGCGCCGCCTCGCGAAACCTTCGCATTGATCATGCGAAGGCGCGCTTTCGGCCTTGGCGGGGAAGGGCGCGTGCCCTCCCCGCCAGCCTCGGAGACTGCATTCATGGCGCTCATTCCCTTGACCAGCATATCGCGCCTGCGTCAGGGCGTTGCGGTTGCAGCCTCGGCCATGAAGGCTGGATCGAAACGCAGCTTGATATTCTTGGCGTCGCCCAGCGTGGATCCGTCGGGAAAGCTCATGCCGATCACGTCGACGCTCGTCGCATTGGTGCCGAGGATGCCGTGGCTGAACAGGAAGTTGCGGACAAGATCCATCGTCTTCGGCAGTTCGGCGCCGATGGCGAACTCTACCGCCTTGGCGGGGTCGAAGAACATAGCCGTCGAGGCGAGCTGCGCGTCAAAGCCGGCAAGGTCCGTACCGGACGCCTTGGCCATTTCCTCCTTGGCTGCCTTGCCTTGCGGCGTGTCCGAGGTCATCAGGTCCATCGCCTCGTACCACGCGCCGACAAGCGCCTTGCCCAATGCTGGATTGTCCTTCAGCGTCTCGGTGTTGACGACCATCATGTCGATGATCTCGCCGGGAATCTGCGAGGAGTCGAACACCTTGTGCGCACCCGGCATGGCGACAATCTCGGAAACCAGCGGGTTCCAGGTGACGACCGAGGTGACGTCGCTGGTGCCATAGGCGGCGACCATGTCGGCGTCGGAGGTGTTGACGACGGTGATGTCCTTCTCGGCGAGCTTGACCGTATCCAGCGCCCGCGCCAGCAGGTAATGCGAAACGGAGAGTTCGACGAGGTTGACCTTCTGGCCGGCAATGTCGGCGAGCGCGGCCTTGTCCTTGAGGATCACGGCATCGTTGCCGTTGGAGAAGTCGCCGATGATCACGGCGGTAGTGTCGACGCCGCCGCCTGCGGGGATCGACAGCGCGTCCATGTTGGTCATCGAACAGCCGTCGAAGCCGCCGGCGGTGTACTGGTTGATGCTCTCGACATAGTCGTTGATGCGGGTGATCTCGACATTGATGCCGTGTTTGTCGGCCCATTTCTTCATGATGCCGCTGTCGGCAAGATATCCCCACGGCATCCAGCCGACATAGATCGACCAGCATATCTTGAAGTCTTTCTTGGGCGCCGCTCCGGCGGCGGAAACCATGGGAAGGCTGAGTGTTGCGGCTAGGATGATTGCGGCCAGCTTGCGAAGCATTGCGTACCCCTGTTCGCGATCCGGATAGCGTCCGGACTTTTGTTGGGGTTCACGAGCGCGCATCCGGGAGAGGTTCGCGCCAGCAAACCCGTGCAGGGTTCTCCCGGGATTTTGGCCCGCCGTGTTCCGCCGGATGCCTCAGTGCATCCCTGGCGGTCGCATCTCTTGGACCAGCACCGCTCTGTCGCGGCCGGAACCCTAGACGCTCTGCACGCCATCAACGAAGCAAGGAGCATGCCAAAGCCGAATTATGCCAGATACCCGGCATTCGCTGGCCAGCGCGGCTTCCAGCATTCGCGAGAGTGACGCGAAAATCATCGCATCGCCAACGAATTGGGCAGTTTGCCCCTGCGGAACTGTCTGCTACGCGCCAACACGACAAGGCCTGTCGAGATTGCTAGGAAGACATCCCGATCGCTTCCGTCGCCGGCTTCCTCGGGTCAACAGCGGCAAAGACGGCGCTCGCCTCGCTGACGATGGAAACGTGATCCTTGGCTGCTTTTCCCGCGGCAGCGCTGTCGCCGCGCATGATCGCGGTAACGATGACGTCATGCTCCTGCCAGGATTTGGCGAGACGGCCCGGAAGCATGAATTGCGCGCGCCGGAACGGCGCCAGCCGGCTGCGCGTCATGACGGTCAGTTCATAGATGTGCTTGCTGTGCGCGCCCCGATAGAGCCGGGTGTGGAACTCCGTGTTGAAATACTCGTAGTCCTCCTCCGCCGCCAACTGCACAAGACGCGCCGATGCCTGATGCTCGATCTCGAGCGCGCGGCGCTCGCCGGCGGTCATGCGCTCGGCTGAAAACCGCGCGCAGATCGCTTCAAGCTCCGCCATGCTCTCGAACATCGAGGCGAGATGCTCCTGTGTGACCACGGCGACGGTGGCGCCGCGGTTGGGCCGCCTTTCGACCAGCCCCATGGCGCTGAGCCGGCCGAGCGCCTCCCTGACAGGGGTGCGTGATACATCGAAGCGGGCAGCCAGCGAGGCCTCGTCGAGCTTTTCGCCAGGGCGCAGGAAGCCAGTGACGATCCGGTCGCCGATCGCTCTCACCATCTGATCGACGGTCGTACCCGACCTGATCAAGCTGCGCTTCCCCGACAATTCTCCTCCGTCCAGTCTGTTCGCTGCTATGCGGCAAGCGGCTCGCCGGCCAGTTCGACTCGGGCGCGCCCCTCTATGCCTTTATTTTAATCTACCTGTCAAACTGACTATTTTCAAGGCAAAAAGTGTATGCAATTGCCTTTCGCTTGAGCACGACGAACTGGCACACCAACTGATTTCATTGAGTAAATTTCAGTTTTTAAACTGGCACGCCGATTGCATGCACTTTTATGAGAAGGGAAGTAACGACCCGGAAAAGGGTCCAAAAGGGAGCATTCACATGACCGAGAGATTCATGCTTAGCCGCCGCGATCTGCTCAAGACCTCCGCCGCCGGAGCGGCGCTTGGTCTGGCCTCGGCGTCATTTCCGATCAGCAGGGCGTTCGCCGCGGCCGCTACCGTCGGCTTCATCTATGTTGGCCCCAAGGACGACTACGGCTACAACCAGGCGCATGCCGAGGGTGCCGCCACATTGAAGGCGATCGAGGGCATCTCCGTCGTCGAGGAGGAGAACGTCCCCGAGACGGTCGATGTCCAGAAGACAATGGAATCGATGATCAACCTCGACGGCGCCTCGCTGATCTTCCCGACCTCGTTCGGCTATTTCGATCCGCACATGCTGGCCATGTGCGCGAAATTCCCCGACGTGCAGTTCCGCCATTGCGGCGGCATGTGGAACAAGGACAAACATCCGATGAACGCCGGTTCCTATTTCGGCTATATCGGCATGGGCCAGTATCTCAACGGCATCGCCGCCGGTCACGCCACCAAGACCAAGAAGCTCGGCTTCGTCGCCGCAAAACCCATTCCGCAGGTCCTGCTCAACATCAATTCCTTTCTGCTCGGCGCACGCTCGGTCGACCCGGCAATCACCTGCCAGGTGATCTTCACCGGCGAATGGTCGCTGGCGGTCAAGGAGGCGGAAGCCACCAATGCACTGGTCGATCAGGGCGCCGACGTCATCACCTGTCATGTCGACAGCCCGAAGGTGGTGGTCGAAACGGCGGCGGGACGCGGCGCCTTCATCTGCGGCTACCATGCCAATCAGAGCCCGCTGGCGCCCGAGAAATATCTGACCGGCGCCGAGTGGAACTGGGCGAAAGTCTACAAGATGTTCGTCGACGACCTCGTGGCCGGCAAGCCGCTGCCCAATTTCACGCGCGGCGGCCTGGCCGACGGCTTCGTCAAGATGAGCCCGCTCGGCCCCGCCGTCAGCGAGGCGGCGCACACGCAGTTCGACGGCACGCTTGCCGAAATGATGAAGGGCGGCTTTTCGGTGATCAAGGGGCCGTTGAAGAACAACAAGGGCGATGTCGTCGCAACCGAGGGCCAGGCCTTCGTCGAGACCGCGATCGAGTTGGAGAGCATGGACTATCTCGTCGAGGGTGTCGTCGGCTCGACCAGCTGAAGTCGGATCGGAGACGGGGCCATGGCAGACACGGTGAGCAGTGCGGGCGTACCGGCGATGCTCGGCGCCAAGGGCCATCTGACGGCGCTCGAATGGATCGCCCGGCGGGCGGAAGCCTTCGTCATCCCGGTCGCGTCGATGATCGTCGGCATGGCCCTGTTCAGCCTGTTCATCTTGGCTGTCGGCAAGTCTCCGGTCCAGCTCTATGAAACGATGTGGCGCGGCGGCTTCGGTTCGTGGTTCTCGATCCAGAACTCGCTGTCGCGGGCCGCACCCTTGCTGCTCGCGGCGCTCTGCGTGGCGCTGCCGGCCCGGCTCGGCCTCGTCGTCATCGGCGGCGAAGGCGCGATCGTTCTGGGCGGTGTTGCGGCAGCCGCAACCGGCGTGGCCACCAGCGGCGCGCCCTCCTTTTTTGCTATTCTTGCCATGGGCGTGGCGGGCATGGCCGCCGGCGGCATCTGGATCGGTGCCGTCGGCGCGCTACGCCACTATCGTGCCGTCAACGAAACCATATCGAGCCTTTTGATGGCCTATATCGCCATCGCCCTGATGAACCATCTGGTGGAAGGGACGCTGCGCGATCCCGCCTCGCTCAACAAACCGTCGACGGAGCCGCTGGCGGACGCCTACCGTATCGGCAACATTCCGGGCATGGAGGTGCATTGGGGCCTGGTTGTCGGCGTCATTGCCTGCATTCTGTCCTGGCTGCTGATCGAAAAGACCCGCTGGGGGTTCGCCGCCCGCATCGCCGGCGGCAATGTCAGGGCAGCCCAGGTGCAGGGACTTGCGGTCGGACCGCTGATCGTCGGCTTCACCGCGCTGGCCGGCGGCTTCGCCGGCCTTGCCGGCATGCTGGAAGTTGCCGCCGTGCAAGGCAGCGCCAACGCCTCGCTCGCCGCCGGCTATGGGTATACCGGTATCCTGGTTGCCTTCCTCGCCCGCCACAATCCGCTGGCCATCATTCCGGTTGCCTTCCTGCTTGGCGGCATCGACGCCTCCGGCGGCCTGATTCAGCGCCGCATGGACCTGCCGGACGCAACCGTGCTGGTGCTGCAGGGAATGCTCTTCGTCGTCATCCTGTTCAGCGAAACCTTCTACGGCCGCTTCAAGGCCTTCAATCCCGACCTCTGGCAGAGGCCCGATCTCTTGAAGGGGCCAGATCTGTTGAAGGGGACTGCCTGATGGATGCAACCGAGATCGGCCTCTGGGGCGTTCCGCTCGCCATGCTGGGCGGCGCCATCCGCGTTTCGACGCCCTTCATCTTCGTGTCGCTGGGCGAAGCCATCACGGAGCGTTCGGGGCGCATCAATCTCGGCCTCGAAGGCACGCTGGTCTTCGGCGCAATGACCGCCTATGCCGTGGCGGTGATCACCGGCTCGCCATGGCTCGGCCTCATCGCCGCCGCCTTCGCCGGTCTCTGCTTCGGCCTCTTCCACGGCTGGATCTGCAAATTCCCGAAGGTCAACGACATCGCCATCGGCATCGCCCTGATGCTATTCGGCTCGGGTCTCGCCTTCTTCTTCGGCAAACCGTTCATCCAGCCTTCGGCGCCCGACCTGCCAGCCATCCCCTTTGGCGGATGGTCCGATATTCCGCAGGTGCAGGCGGCGCTCAACGTCAATGTGCTGTTCCTGATCGGCGCGGCACTGGCTGTGTTCCTGTGGTGGGCCTTCCGCAACACCCGCGCCGGCCTGATCGTGCGTGTGGTCGGCGACAGTTCCGACGCCGCGCGCGCCATGGGCCTCAACCCGAACACGGTGCGCCTCCTCGCCACCGGCATCGGCGGTGCGCTGGCCGGCATCGGCGGCGCCTACCTGTCGCTCTATTATCCCGGCAGCTGGACCGAAGGCATTTCGTCGGGCCAGGGACTGATGGCAGTGGCGCTGGTTATCTTCGCGCGCTGGAACCCGCTCGGCTGCTTTGCCGCAGCGCTGTTGTTCGGCGGGGCCGGCGCGCTGGGGCCGGCACTGCAATCGGTCGGCGTCACGCAAGGCTATTATCTGTTCTACGCCGCACCCTACGTTCTCACCCTTCTCATCATGATCGCCACCTCGTCGCCGAGCCGTTCGCTCGCCGGCGCGCCGGGCGAACTGTCGATCACCAAATGACCGTTTCCAGACTGGAGTTTTTCTGAATGAACGCCAGAGCCGAGGTCACGCAGCGCTACGTCGACGCCGACCCCTATCCATGGCCCTACAATGGTGAGCTTCGGCCCGACAACACGGCGCTGATCATTATCGACATGCAGACCGATTTCTGTGGTCCGGGCGGCTATGTCGATCATATGGGCTACGACCTTTCGCTGGTGCGGGCGCCGATCGAGCCGATCAAATCAGTGCTGTCGGCCATGCGGGCGAAAGGCTACACCATCATCCACACGCGCGAGGGCCACCGGCCTGATCTCGCCGACCTGCCGGCCAACAAGCGCTGGCGCTCGCGCCGCATCAATGCTGGCATCGGCGACCCCGGACCTTGCGGGCGCATCCTGGTGCGCGGCGAGCCGGGCTGGGACATCATCCCCGACCTCTATCCGGCCGAAGGCGAGCCGATCATCGACAAGCCAGGAAAGGGCTCGTTCTGCGCCACCGACCTGGAGCTGATCCTCAACCAGCGCGGCATCGAAAACATCGTGCTCACCGGTATCACCACCGATGTCTGCGTGCACACGACGATGCGCGAGGCCAACGATCGCGGCTTCGAATGCGTGATGCTGGAGGATTGCTGCGGGGCGACCGACTACGGCAACCACCTGGCCGCGATCAAGATGATCACGATGCAAGGCGGCGTGTTCGGCGCGGTCTCGAACTCGGCGTCCTTCGTCGCCCAATTGCCGTGAGGTTCGATCATGAGTGACCGCGGCAAAAAAGCAGTCGGCGTCGAGACGATCGGCATGACCATGCGTTTCGGCGCCTTCACCGCGCTGGAGGATGTCTCGATCAAGGCGCCGGCGGGATCGTTCCATGCGCTGCTTGGCGAAAACGGCGCGGGCAAGTCGACGCTGGTCAAATGCATGATGGGTTTTTATCATCCGACCGCCGGCGACATTCTGGTCGATGGCCGCGAGGTCGCCATCGCCAGTCCGAAGGATGCCTCGGCGCTCGGCCTCGGCATGGTCTACCAGCATTTTACGCTTGTCCCGTCGCTCACCGGTGCCGAGAACCTGGTGATCTCGCGCGAAAAAGTGCCTGGGGTCATCGACTGGCGCAAGGAGCGCGCCGAGCTCGCCAGGTTCATGGAGCGGATGCCGTTCAAGCTGCCGCTCGACGTCAAGGTGGCCGAGCTTGCCGCCGGCGAGAAGCAGAAGCTGGAGATCGTCAAGCAGCTCTATCTCGGCCGTTCCTTCCTGGTGCTGGACGAACCGACATCGGTGCTCACCCCCGGCGAAGCGCAAGAGGTGCTCGGCCTGGTGCGCGCCATGACCAAGGCGGGCGACCTCACCGTGCTGATGATCTCGCACAAATTCCACGAGGTGACGGCGTTCGCCGACGATGTCAGCGTGCTGCGCAAGGGTAGGCTGACCGGCACCGGTCGCGTCGCCGACCTCGACCACAGGCAGATGGCGGCGATGATGATCGGCGACCAGCCGATCGCCGCCCTCGACAGCCGCGCCGACCCGAAGCCGGACGCCGAGATCGTGCTCAAGGTGAAAGCATTGAAGGCACCCGACCGCACCGGACTGAAGTCGATCCGCATAGAGGATCTCGGCGTGCGCTCCGGCGAGATCGTCGGCATCGCCGGTATATCCGGCAACGGCCAGAAGGAGTTTCTAGAGGTCCTTGCCGGGCAGCGCACGCGCGATGCCGGCGACGTTCTGGTGAAGGGGTCGCCCTATGGCGCCAGCCGTGCCGAGGCACGCACGTTCAATGTTCGCTTCATCCCGGAGGAACCGTTGCGCAATGCCTGCGCGCCGAGGATGACGGTGGCGGAAAACATGGCTTTCCGGACCTTCGACCTGAACGAGGCCGGCAAGCCGATCAACTGGATCAAGATGAGTGCCATCAGGACATTCAGTGCCCGCCTGGTCGAGCAGTTCAAGGTCAAGACGGCCTCGCTCGCCTCGCCGATTTCTTCGCTCTCCGGCGGCAACGTCCAGCGCGCTGTGCTCGCCCGCGAATTGACCGGCGAGGTCGATCTGCTGATTGTTTCGAACCCGTGCTTCGGCCTCGACTTCTCCGCCGTCGCCGAAATCCGCGCCCGAATCATGAAGGCGCGCAACGCAGGCGCGGCGGTGCTGCTGATGTCGGAGGACCTCGACGAATTGCTGGAGCTCTCCGACCGCATCTTCGTCATGTCCGACGGCGCGCTGGTCTATGAGACCCCGATCGCGCAGGCGAGCGTGCAGACGATCGGCGAACACATGGCAGGACATCACTGATGGCGGAGATCGACGCGCTGCCGTTTCCGTTTGCCTTCAGGCCAGGGACGATGGCACTGGTCGTCATCGACATGCAGCGCGATTTCGCCGAGCCGGGCGGCTTCGGCGCCAGCCTCGGCAACGACGTCGGCCGGGTCGTGGCGATCGTGCCGACGGTGAAGAGACTGATCGAGGGATTTCGCGCAGCCGGCCTGCCGGTGATCCACACGATGGAGTGCCACTTGCCCGACCTTTCGGACCTGCCCCCGGCCAAGCGCAATCGCGGCAATCCGTCGATCCGCATCGGCGATGTCGGTCCGATGGGCCGCGTGCTGATCGTCGGCGAGCCGGGAACGGCGATCCTCGACGAGCTTGCGCCTTTGCCTGGCGAGATCGTCATTGAGAAGCCCGGCAAGGGTGCGTTCTACGCGACAAGCTTCGGTGAGGACCTGAAGCGGCTCGGCGTGCAGAAACTCGTCTTCGCCGGCGTCACGACGGAAGTCTGCGTGCAGACGACAATGCGCGAGGCCAACGACCGCGGCTATGAATGCCTGCTCGCTGAGGATGCGACGGAAAGCTATTTTCCGGAGTTCAAGGAGGCCACGCTTGCCATGATCAGGGCGCAGGGCGCGATCGTCGGCTGGACGGCGACGACTGACCAGGTGCTCAAGGGAATTGCCGATGCCTAACATTGCATACCCGGCTCTCATCCATGGAGGCTGGCGTGATCTGGTATTCGAGCATTTTCGCGAAGGCATCACGGTACATTGGCTGCTCAAGGGCGGACCGCTGGAACCGTCCGTCGCGATCCTGAACTATCGGCCCGGCGCCGGCGTGCCGCGCCACCGCCATGTCGGGCTCGAAACCATCGTCGTGCTGGAAGGCATACAGAGCGACGAGAATGGCGACTATACTGCCGGCAGCGTGATCCTGAACCCAGTCGGGACCGAGCATTCGGTCTGGACGAAAGACGGTTGCGTCGTGCTGATCCAGTGGAATCTGCCGGTGGTCATTCTGGGCGAGGCCAAATGAGCGACATCCGCTTTGATATCGGGAGCCTGCACGCAGCCTATGGCTCCGGCATGTCGGTTGCAGCCGTCATTGAAGCCGTGTTTGCGCGCATTGCCGAGGCGGACGATCCCGGCATCTTCATCCATCTGGCGAGCAAGGCGGAGCTGTTCGCCGAAGCCGAAGCACTCGGCGGATTCGATCCCGAGGCAAGGCCCCTCTGGGGCGTGCCGTTCGCGGTCAAGGACAACATCGATGTTGTCGGCATGCCGACCACGGCCGGCTGCGCGGAATATGCCTATTTGCCGGCGAAAGACGCCACCGTCGTGGCGCGTCTGAGGGCGGCCGGTGCGCTGGTCGTCGGAAAAACCAATCTCGACCAATTCGCCACCGGCCTGGTCGGCGTTCGTACGCCGTGGCCGATCCCAAGGAACGCCATCGATCCGAAACTGGTGCCGGGCGGCTCCTCGTGCGGCTCGGCCGTGGCGGCGGCACGCGGCATCGTTGCCTTCGCGCTCGGCACCGACACCGCCGGCTCCGGCCGCATTCCCGCTGGCCTCAACAACATTGTCGGGCTGAAGCCGACTGTCGGCGCGCTGTCGGCCGCCGGCGTCGTGCCGGCCTGCCGCACGCTCGACTGCGTCTCCGTTTTCGCGCTCACCGTCGATGACGCCTACAGCGTCTTCAGGGCCGCGGCGGCAAGGGATGACGCCGATCCCTACTCACGCTCCATCGCGGCACCACCGCTCGGCCTGCGTCCACCGGCGCTGTCTGTCGGCATACCCGCCGCGACCGATCGGAAATTCTTCGGCGATGCGTCGATGCAGGCGGGGTTCGAAACGGCGCTGCGGACGCTGGAAAAGCTTGGCTGCCGGTTGGTCGAAATCCCGTTCGGCGATTTCTACGCCACCGCTAACCTGCTCTACGAAGGCGCCTGGGTGGCCGAACGCTATGCGGCGATTGCGGATTTTATGGAGGCGAACGAAGCGATCATGCATCCGGTGACGCGCACAATCATCGGCGGGGCGCGAAAGCTTTCCGCGGCGGATGCTTTCAAGGGGCTGTATGCGCTGCAGGCCTACAAGGCCAGGCTGGCGCCGGTCATCGCCTCGGTCGATCTCTTCTGCGTGCCGACCGCCCCGACACATTATTCGCTGGAAGCGGTTCTGGCCGATCCGATCGCCACCAACAGCCGGCTCGGTACCTACACCAATTTCGTCAATCTGCTCGATATGTGCGGCATCGCCGTACCGACGGGAAAGCGCGACGACGGCTTGCCGATGAGCGTCACCTTGCTGGCCGCCGCCGGCAAGGACGCCCTGACGGCGGCGCTCGCCCGCGAACTCCATGCGGTCAGCGGTCTCGGCCTTGGCGCGACCGGCTGGGCAATGCCTGCCTGCGCCGCCAAAACCCCTGACTTCGACGACGACATGATCGAGCTCGTGGTCGTCGGCGCGCATTTGTCGGGAATGCCGCTCAACGGCCAGCTCTGCGCGCTAGGCGCGCAGTTGAGCAGGGTCGCCAAGACGGTCGCCTCCTATCAGCTTTATGCGCTCGCCGGTCAATCTGTGCCGAAGCCGGGGCTCGTGCGTGTTGCCGATGGCAGTGGGGCGGCGGTCGATGTCGAGGTTTGGCGGCTTTCTGCGGACGCGTTCGGACGATTTGTGGCCGCGATCCCGCCGCCGCTCGGCATAGGCACGATCGAGCTCGATGACGGAACATCGGCCAAAGGCTTCCTGGTCGAAACCGCCGGGCTGTCGGAGGCGATCGACATTTCGGCCTATGGCGGTTGGCGCAGCTTCATCGCAAAAGCCGGCGGGGAATGACAACGTGCCGCTCCAATGTGATGCGAATTTCGGATTCGCCACACTGGTGCTGCCTCGCGCAACCCGGTCCCGTCCGCGTCTGCAAGGTGCTGATCAAGGAGCGGCTGTCGCGTCATGATTTCGAAGACGCTGTCGAAGATCATACCCGCTACGAACGGACGCTGCGTGCGGCCGGAGAGGCAGCGCCCGCCGCGGAAATACGTGCCCTGGTCGAACCCTGTCGTATGGCACACGCGCTGAAGCTCCTGAACCCCGATGCCGTCAAGGCGACGAACAAAACGGCCAGCGAAATGACGAACTGTTCTATTCGCCCTGGTGCCTTCAGACCGGCGACGCCCCGGTTTCGAGGAGATCGGCATAGTGCCGGCTCGCCACGTTGGGATGGGAGCGCATGCGACTTTTCAGCACATTGGTCCCGACATCGCGAAACAGCGGGTTGTCCGGATCGCTCGCCGGCCCGCGCGCCTCGACAGCCAGCTCTTCAGGCAAGGTGAGCAACGGGATCGTCGCATCGAGCCGGGCGCTGAAGAAAAAGGGAACGGAAATCCGCTCGACACCAGCCGGCGGCGTCACGACACGATGAACTGTCGCCCTGAGATAACCGTTCGATGCCAGTTCGAGCAGCTCGCCGATATTGACCACCAGCGTTTCGGGGATCGGATCCGCATTGACCCAGCTTCCGTCATATTCGACCTGCAGCCCCTCGTTCTCGTCCTGAAGTAGGAGCGTCAGGAAACCGCCATCCTTGTGTGCGCCGACGCCCTGGCCGTCGCCGGTTGCCCCGGGATAGCGTACGATCTTCATGCGATGGTTGGGCTCACCGCTATAGATCGGATCGAAAGCGTCCTCGGCCTGGTCGAGCGACAGCGCGAAGGCCTTCAGCAGGCGGATCGCCACCGCCGTCGCCCTAGTCTGCCACGCCAGCAGCGCCGGCTTGAGTTCCGGCAGGGCCGAAGGCCATTGGTTCGGCCCTTGCAGCCGCGTCCAGGCAGGAATACCCGGGCCTTGCGGGATAGGTTGGCGCTCGACGCCGATGTCGAGCTGTTCGCGCCAATCCGCCCTGCCCTTGGTCAGTTCGCCACCGGTGCGCGTGTAGCCGCGGAATTGCGGGGATTTGACCATTTCGATGGCCAGCTTGTCGGCTTCCGGCAAGGCAAAGAACCGGCGGGAGGCGTCGAGCATCTCGTCGATCTCCACAGCCGAAATTCCATGACCGCTGAGATAAAAGAACCCGACATCGCGGGCCGCGGTGCGCAGGTCGAATAGAAAGGTCCAGCGCTCCGATGCCCCCTGTTCAAGACGGCTGAGATCGAGCACGGGTACAATCCTGGCCATGGTCAAGCTCCTCTGCTTCAGGCGTGGATCACGCCTTACGGTGACACGCAGGGCAGTGCGATCAAAGCAACGCCCGACCCAATCTCGACGCGAATGGAGGAAAGTCAGCGCTGCGTTTGCCGACCGGCAGGCAAATAACGTCCGAACAGACGTTATTTGGCCTATGAGCGGCCGAGGCTCAGAAAGTCTCGACCCATGGCCTGAGTTCGAGCTCCGAGCTCCAGGCGCTGCGATGCTGCCGGTGAATTGCAAGATAGGTTTCGGCGATCGCGTCCGGAGACAGCCGGCGATCCTGCCGGTCGGGTTCGCCGGCCTGTCCAGGCCCGTTCGACGCGATCGCACCGTCGATGATGAAATGCGCAACATGGATATTCTTCGGGGCAAGTTCGCGGGCCATGGATTGCGCCAGCCCACGCAGGCCGAACTTTGGCATCGCAAATCCGGCCGAGCCCGCAAACCCCTTGACGCTCGCGGTGGCGCCGGTGAACAGGATCGAGCCGGAGCCACGGGAAAGCAGCCGGCGCGCGGCCTGCTGGCCGACCAGGAACCCGCCATAGGCACCGATCAGCAATGCCTGCCTGACCGCTTCGGGATCGAGGTCGGCTATCGGCCCGCGGGCGCGGCCACTGGCGTTGAACACCACAAGCGATAGCGGACCGGCCTTGTCGGCGATGTCGAACAGGTTTTCGACCGACGCGACATCGGCAACGTCCGATTCAACCGCCAGCGCGCCGGTCTCGTCGACCAGCGCGCTCAGCTTGCCGAGGTCGCGGGCAGCCAGAACCACACGAAAGCCCTCCTTGGCGAGAAGACGTGCAAGCGAGGCGCTCAGCCCCGGCCCTGCTCCCGCGATAACTGCCACGTCCGACGTCATGGAGCTTCCCCTTTACGGATCTTGGTGTGATACGGATTCTAGTGCGGCGGATTGGCGGATGCTACCACTCGTGTTTCTGAAGCAGTCGGTCAGGTCGTAAAAGTCGGATTTCGAGCCGACATAAATATGTTCGCTCAGGCGAAGGCCGGCCGGCCGACCGAGGGTCCCGACCGTGACATAGGTCTCCACGCCCGGCGCCGCCTTCCAGAACAAATCGCCACCGCAGCGTGAGCAGAAGCCGCGCTGGACACTTTCCGATGACTGGTACCAACTCAGGGTCTCAGAGACCGGAAGCCTGAGATCCGCCGACTTGCAGGCCGCCATGGTGGCGAAGTTACATGACAAATCTCCTGCTGCCGATCGCGCAGCCGCTCGATTATTTTTCGCTTGGACCTTTGGGCCCGACACTTAGAGCCTTAGTGGAAGTAGATGCCGCCGCAGACGTTCAGCGCCTGTCCGGTGACGAAGGCCGATTGCTCCGAAGCAAAGAAGCAGACCGGCCCGACGATGTCCTCGGGATAGCCGAGACGCTTCAATGCCGCGACCTCTTCCCAGTGCCGGATGGCTTCGTCGCTGCCGAGATTGTTCTTGCCCATTTCGGTCAGGATGATGCCTGGGCAGATGGCGTTGACGGTGACGCCGTCCATGCCGACTTCCTGCGCCAGCACCCGGGTCAGGGTGATCACGGTTGCCTTGGTTGCGGCGTAATGGCCCTGCGTCGGGACGCCCTGACGACCGGCAATCGAGGCGATGTTGACGACGCGGCCGGATTTGCGCGCCCGCATATGCGGCAGCACCGCCTGGCACATCAGCAGCACGCCCTTGGCGTTGACGTCGAAATGCGCATCCCAGGAGGCTTCGTCGAGATCCTGCAAGAGGCTGGGCTTCAAGATGCCGGCATTGTTGACCAGCACGTCGATCCGGCCGGCATCCCTGAGCAGCGCCGCGGCGGTCGCATCGACTTCAGCCTTGCTGCTGACATCCATCGTGTAGACATAGGCCTTGCGCCCAGCGGCTTCGATCTCCGCGCGTGTGACGTCGAGCTCCTTCGCCTGCCCAGGCAGGTCGGTGATCGCGACATCGTAGCCGAAATTTGCCAGCCCGACCGCCAGCGCCCGGCCGATGCCGCGGCTGGCGCCCGTTACCAGCGCGACAGTGCCGACTTTTGAATTGTTCATGGGGTGTCCTTTCGAAATGCAGCGATCAAGCGTGCGCGTAAGAACGCGCCGGCGCCTTGACCGGAAGGGAATCCATCGCCGCGACGGTGTCGTCGAAGGAGACGAGTTTGCCGTCCGAGCCGAGCCCCATCGCCACCTTGGCGGCGACCGCCGAGGCAAAGCGCGTCGAGCGTTTGAGGTCCCAGCCCTCGGTGATGCCGACGATGATGCCTGCGGTGAAACCGTCGCCGCAGCCGGTGGTGTCGACGACCTCGATATCGAAGGCTGGCAGATGGAACGGATTGCCATTTTCCGGCGCGACATAGACGCCGTCGGCGCCAAGCGTGAGGAGACAGTTCTTGACGCCCCTCGACTTGAAGTAGGCGGCCACCGCCGCAGGATCGTGCTCATGCGCCATTTCGCTGGCTTCGTCGATGCTCGGCACGAAATAGTCGATATAGGGCAGGCACGGCTCGACGAAGGCGATCGTTTCGGGCGTCGCCTGGATGAGGTCGAACGTGGTGGTGCGGCCGAGCTCCTTCGCACGCCTGAGCAGGCGCACCGTCGGCTCCCCGTCGAAGCTCTTGAGCAGACCGGTGCCGCCGACATGGACGACCGACGCATCGAGCGCGGCGTCAAGGTCCTCGTCGGCGACGCGGAAGACCATTGCGGTGCCCGGCACATGCAAGGCCGGCCGCTCGCCATTGGGGCGAACCGGCAGGATGGTGGAGGAGGTCTGCACGGAGCCGTCGCGGCGCACAAGACCGCAATCGAGACCGTATTTCTTAAGCTTGGCGACGAACCAGTCGCCCATGTCGTCGGTTCCGAGTGTGGTCACCGCCTGTGTCTTCAGGCCGAGAATGGCGCAATCCATTCCCGTCGCGCCGGCGGTGCCGGCGACAGTCATGCGGATCTCCTCGATATAGTCCGCCCTGCCGCCTTCCGGGATGCGCGAGACCGGACGGCCGAGAATGTCGAGCACGTAGAAGCCGACCGAACTGACATCAAAACTGGGCATGGAGAGAGATCCTTTGACGAAGAGGCTGGGAGGTTACTGGCGCGCGCGGCGCAAGCCGAAGCTCACGGCGAGGACCAGGAAGACGAGAACGCCGATGCCGACCTGCTGCCAGTAGAAGTTCCAGCCGATGAGCAGCAGGCCGTTCTTGACCACCGCGAGCAAGAGCACGCCGAGCAGCGTGCCGATCACGGTCGGTCGGCGTTCGGCGCTGAGCGTCGTGCCGATGAAGGTGGCCCCGATGGCGTCGAGCAGGAAGGCGTTGCCCGACAGCGGCACGTAGGATTTGACCGTCGCCGACAGCAGGATGCCGGTGATGCCGCACAAAAGCGCACAGCCGATATAGACCAGCGAGAGCTGGCGCGGCACGCGCAGGCCCGAATACCAGGCGACGCCCGGCTGCGCGCCCATCGCCTGCACGCCGCGGCCGAAGACCGAACGGTGCAGCAAGAGGTAGACGACGACGATGCAGGCGACCAGCACCAGCACCGGCATCGGGACGCCCAGCAGCGAGGTCCTGGCGATGGCGTTGAACTGGGCGCCGGCATAGCCTGTTATCAGGTAGATCGGCTGGCCGCCGCTGGTCGCCAGTTGCTGCGTGCTCTGGCCGATGAACAGCACGCCGAGCGTCGCCAGGAACGGGCTGATCTTCAGCCTGGTGATCAGGATCGCGTTGAGCACGCCGACGGCGACGGCCGCCAGCAACCCGACGGTGACGCCGAAGACGCCGCCATAGCCGGCGGCGAGCAGCATGACGAACACCATCGAGGCCATGTCGACCGAGACACCGACCGACAGGTCGATGCCGCCCGACGAGATGACGATGGTGAGCCCAAGCGCGACGATGGCGAGCATCACCACATTGTTGACCAGCACGTTGTAGAGGTTCGCTCCGGTCAGGAAGGTCGGGCTGGCCATGGCAAAGAACAGGCAGATCGCCAGGAAGGTGATGACCACGCTGTAGCTGGCGATGAAGCTGCCGATCTTCTGCGCGCCGGTGGCGCGAGTGTCTTGCGAAACGCTCATCGTGATGCCTCCGGTCCGCGGGCGAATGAAGTGACGGCGACGACCAGCAGGATCAGCGCGCCCTGCACGCCGTTGACCCAGTAGCTCGATACGTTGAGGAGCTGGAAGCCGTTGGCCAGGAAGCCGATGAACAACACGCTGAGCAGAGTGCCGCCGATGGTGGGCACCAGGCGCCGGGAAAAGACGGTGCCGAGTAGCGCTGCCGCCAGCACCGACAGCAGCATCTCGCCGGAACCGGGCGTGCTGGCGCTGAGCCGGGAGACGGCAAGGATGCCGGCGATGGCCGCGCAAAGGCCTGAGAACAGATAGGTGAAACTGACATGCAGCGGCACGCTGATGCCGGCGGCGCGCGCCGCTTCCGGGTGGCCGCCGACGGCGTAGAGCCTGAGCCCAAACGCCGTCTTGTGGATGAAGACCAGTATGACCAGGGAAAACAGGATCAGGCACCAGGCAAGTGTCGAGATGCCGAGGAAACTGCCCGACACCAGGAAAGCCAGCAGCGGCGAGGTCGCGCCGACCACCGTGTTCTGCGTCAGCGTCAGTTCGGCGCCGGCGGCGATGTTCATCACCGCCAGCGTCGCCAGCAGCGGCAGGATGCCAAGCCCGACGACTGCGACGGCATTCAAAGCTCCGACCGCAACGCCGCAGGCGATCCCCGCGAGGACCGCGACCGTATCCGGATAACCCGCTTGCAGCATCGTCGCGAAGACCGCGGCGCACAGGCCCATATTGGCCGCAATCGACAGGTCGATGCCGCCTTCGGTGACATTCGAGCCGCCGCCGATGATGACCGCAGCCATGCCGAAGGCCAGCACGCCAAGGATCGCCGACTGCTCGACGACATTGATGAAGTTGAAGGAGGACAGGAAGCCCGGCGCAAACAGCGCGAAATAGACCAGGATGAGCGTGAAGGTGGCGATGGCGCCGAGGCGCACTGCGACCGTACCGATGCGCTTGCCCGTGTTTTGCACACGCGGCTGCTTCTCGCCTGGAGCAGCGCCTGCCCCGGCGGCTTTCACAGTGGACTTCATCGTGGTTGCGGTCATGAGGAGGCCTCCGCTTTAGGCCCGCGGGCGCCTGACGAGGCGGCAAGCAGCCTGTCGCCGTCGAGATCGGCGCCGGAGAATTCGCCCGACAGCCTGCCGCGATAGACGACAAGCACGCGGTCGCAGACACCGACCAGTTCGAGCAGGTCGGACGACAGGAGCAGGATGGCTGCCCCCTCGCCGGCCAGCCGGTTCAGCAGATTGTAGATCTCGACCTTGGCCCCGACATCGACGGCGACGGTCGGTTCATCGAGAATATAAACGCGCGACTGGCAGCTCAGCCATTTTGCGATCGCCACCTTCTGCTGGTTGCCGCCGGAGAGCTGGCGCACCAGCGTGTCGCGGCCGGGCGTCTTGATCGACAGCTCGCGGATCAGGCCGTCGATCGCCTGGTTCTCCAGCCCTCGCTTGACGAAGCCGTTGCCGCTGTAGCGGCCGAGACTGGCAAGGCTGATGTTCTCGCGCACCGACAGGTCGATCGCCACGCCATGGGCGCGGCGGTCCTCCGGAAGCATGGCGATACCGCCCTGGACGGCGTGGACCGGCGAGGACAGCGACAGTGTCTTGCCCTCGACCTTGACCGAGCCGCGTTCGGCTCGCTCCAACCCAAACAGGCACTGCACGATTTCCTTGGCGCCGGAGCCGAGCAGGCCGGTCAGCCCGACGATCTCGCCGCGCCGCACCGAAAACGAGATGTCCTCGAAACCGCCGGCCATGCCGAGATGCGAGACTTCGAGCATCGGCGCGCCGATCTCGACCGAGCGCTTCGGGAACATCTCGCCGACATCGCGCGCGATCATCATGGCGATGATCTCGTCGATCGGCGTCTCGGCCGGATCGACGGTGCCGACATCGGTGCCGTTGCGCATCACGGTGACGCGGTCGCAGAGCTGCTCGATCTCCTGCATGTAGTGCGAGATGAAGATGACCGCGATGCCGTCGTCGCGCAGCCGGCGCAGCACGGCAAACAGGCTGTCGACCTCGCGCTTGACCAGTGCCGCGGTCGGCTCGTCGAGCACCAGCACCGATGCCTTCTGCGCCAGCGCGCGGGTGATCTGGACGATCTTCTGCTGCGCCGTCGTCAGATCCTGCACAAGGATGCCCACGGGGAGTTCGAGATCGAAATAACGTTTCAAGAGTTCGGCGGCGCGCTTGTTCATCGAACGGCGGCTGACGAAGGGAACGAAGCCGAGTTCATGGCGCAGGAACACCGCCTCGCCCACCGTCGCCGTCGGCACCAGCAGGCGATCCTGGTGGATGAAGTGGACGCCGAGCCGCTCCACCGAGGAAGGCGTCAGCGGGCCGACGGTCTCGCCATTGACGGCGATGGTGCCGCTGTCGGGCTTCAATATGCCGGCCAGCACCTTGATGATCGTCGACTTGCCGGCGCCGTTCTGGCCGACGAGGCCATGGATCGTGCCACGCGCCACCTGAAGGTCGGCATCGTGAAGCGCCTGGACCGGGCCGAAACGCTTCGAAATACCGGTCATCGAGATTGCGATTTCAGCTGCTGCGGGTTGCACGGTCATCCCCTGCTCCTTGCGCGGAAAATGTTGCGCATGACCCCGGAAACCGGGATCGGTTTCCGGAAAGGATCATGCGCAGATTCAAACTATTAGAGCGTCCTTTGCGCGTCCAATTGGACGCGCGGCGCTCTAATGAGGCCGCGCCATCGAAACAGCGCGGCCTCAACCAGCCGATGTCTGATGTACCGGCTGGCGACGAGGCTTGGGAGGCCTTATTTCACGCCCGCTTTTTCGGCCGCCTCGAGGAACGGCTTGCCGGTGACGGCGGCGTTTTCCTTGTTGATAAGCACCGCGGGCACGAAGGTGAAGGGCGGCACCTTCTGGCCGGCAAGGAATTTTGCCACGTTCTGCACCGAGGTCTTGCCGATCTCGTAGGGCTGCTGGGCGGCGACGGCGGCGGCCGGCGAGTTCTCGTCCATCACCATCTTGATGACTTCCGGGCTGCCGTCGATGCCATAGGTCTTCAGCTCCGGCCGGCCGGCAGCTTCGGCGGCCTGGGTGGCGCCGATCTGCGGCACGTCCCAGCATGCCCAGACGGCGTTCAGCGAGCCCTTTTCCGGCGACTTGGTCAGCATGTCGGTGACGTTGGAATAGGCGGCCTGCACGGTGTTAGGGATGACGTCGCGCAGCTCCGGCTCGACGATCTTCACGTCCGGGAACGAGGTCAGCACATATTTCATCTGGTCGTAGCGAATCTTGCAGACCGGCACGCTGTAGAAGCCGTTAAAGACCAGTACGTTGCCCTTGCCGCCCATGTCGGCGACCATCTGCAGCGCGATCTCGGCACCGATATTGTAGTTGTTCGACGTCGTGTTGTTGATCGCATGAGGCGTGGCCGTATCGACGGTGAACAGCGGAATCTCGGCCTCGCGGATCTTGGCCAGCCACGGGTTCAGCACTTCGAGATTGCCAAGCACTTCGACGATGGCGTCGGGCTTCTGCGCAATCAGCGTCTGCAACTGGGCGATCTGCTGCTGGTCCTTGCGACCGGCGTCGAGCGCGATCGCCTCGCCGCCAAGCGCCTTGATCTCGTCCTGGATGCCGCGGAACGCCATCAGGTCCCAGTAGTGATCGGTGCCGACGATGGAAACGCCGATGCGCTTGCCTTTGAGGGAAAGCTCTTCCGCCTGCGCGGCCGAGATGACGAACTGAAAACTGCAGGCAGCCGCCAGGGCGATGGCTGCCGCCTTGAGAATGCTGTGTGATCTACTCTGTTCGTTGGACATTTATTTCCTCCACTTTGCCTTCAAAAAACCCTCAGAACCCGCTCTGAAGGACCTCACCGGTTCGATCCGGCATTCGCCCGACGCGGTTTCGCTGACCATGATCTTTCCCGAAAACCGGTTTCCACTTTTCGGGATCATGGTCTAGGCCGCGTCGACATCGTCGCGATGGCCGTAGCTCGCCATCCTGCCGAGAACATTCTGGATTTCCGCTTCCGACAGAAGCGGCGGCGTGCCGATCTGCAGGCAGCCATGATACTGGCGCGCCAACGTCTCGACCTCCACCGCCAGCCACATCGCCTTGTCGAGCGATGTGCCGACGGCAATCATCCCGTGATGCGCGAGAAGGCAGGCCTTGCGGCCTTCCAGCGCCTTGACCGCGCTGGCCGACAATTCCGCAGTGCCGAAGGTCGCATAGGGCGCACAGCGGATGCTGCTGCCGCCGGCGACGGCGACCATGTAGTGGATCGGCGGAATGGCGCGGCCCATGATGGCGATCATCGTGCAATAGGGCGGGTGGGCGTGGACGATCGCCTGCACTTCCGGCCGTGCCCGCAAGATGTCGAGATGGAAGCGCCATTCGCTGGACGGCGTCAGCGCCCCATCGACCGAACCGTCGGCGCCCATGAACACGATGTCCTGTGGACGCATAAGGTCATAGGCAACGCTTGTCGGCGTGATCAGCATTCCGTCCCCGTGGCGCATGCTGATATTGCCCGACGTTCCCTGGTTGATGCCCATCGTGTTCATCCGGATGCAGGCATCGATGATGGATTGGCGCTTGGCTGTGTCTGTCGTTGGCATGCTAATTCCTTGAGTCCCCTAGATTTCACCAGGCGGTGTAACCACCGTCGATCGACAGGATCGCGCCGGTGACGTAGCTCGATGCGGGCGAAGCCAGGAACAGGATCGCCGAGGCGATCTCCTGCGGCTCGCCGCAGCGCGCCATCGGCGTCATGTCCATCCACACGTTGAAGAGTTCGGGGCGGTCGCGCATTTTCAGCGTCATATCGGTCGCGACATAGCCGGGCGCCAGTGCGTTGACGCGCACGCCCATCGGCGCCCATTCGACGGCGAGCGCCTTGGTCAGCATGTGGACCGCGCCCTTGCTGACCATGTAGGACGCCGCACTCTGCGGGCGGTTGACGATCAGGCCCGACATCGAGCCGAGATTGACGATGCTGCCCTTGCCCTTCGCCACCATGTGGCGGCCGAAGGCGCGCGAGGCCCAGTAGACGCCGTTGACATTCACGTCCATGACCAGCCGCCATTCCTCGTCGGGCGTGTCGAGCGCCGAATTGAGCCGGGCGATGCCGGCGCTGTTGACGAGAATGTCGATCCTGCCGAGCGCGACCGCCAGATCGGTGGCGGCCGCTTCCATGGCACTCGGGTCGGTGACGTCGAGCTGCCTCGTCGAAACGTCGGTCAGGCCGGCATCCGACAGCGCGACGACCGCGGCGTCGAGCGCGCCCTTGTCGAGGTCGATCAGCACGACATGCGCGCCGCAGGAGCCCAGCGCCCTGGCCGCTTCAAAGCCGATACCGCGCCCGCCGCCGGTGACCACGGCGACTTCGCCATCGAGATCCCGTTGACGCCTGTAATCCATGCACTTCCTCCACGCCGGGACACGGTCTGCCTAGCGCAAAGCAACAGCTTTCCGCCCGCCAACCGTCGTGGCGGCGCCTCGCAAACCCGATATTCCGAAAACTCCTCCCGCCACCCTAGGGGGATGACGGTCTCCGTCACCCAGGGGATGACGAGTTCGTCACCCAGGGCATGTCGGCATGAGCAGAACCCTAAGGTCCTTCCCTGCTCATGTCAATCTGGTTATTACCAGAAATAATATTTCTGCATATGGCGCAGCTAGGCAATGTCTTGCCTTGCGGTGGAAGGCCCTTACCCGTTCGTGCTGCTGCTCTGCTCGATCGACATGTGGATGCGTGCCACCGACGAGTTGTAGAGCGCCTGATAATACTCGAGCGCGGCGCCATCGGCGTCATAGGCGATCGATTCGATCGAGATCAGCGGCGTGGTCGGTGCCACGCCCATGCGTTCCGCCTCCTCCAGGGTCGGCATTGCGGCGGTGAACCAGCGCTCGGCGCGCAGCACGGTCAGGCCATAGCGTTCCCTGATCGTCTGGAAGACCGACCGGTTCTCGATGTCTACGGTTTCCAGCCCCGGCACCTTGTGCCCGGGCAGGCTGATATGGGTCAGCGTGATCGGCGCACCATCGGTCATGTAGACGCGGCCGATGCGAACGACGCTGCCGGTTTCAGGTATGCCGAAGACGCTGCTTTCCTTTTCGCTGGGCGGGCAACGGTAGAATTCGAAGGTGCGGGTCGAGACGAAATGGCCTTTCGCGGTCAGGTCGCCGAACACGCTGAGGTTCGAGGTCATGAAATCGACATGCTCGCGGGGTGCCGCGACGAACATGCCCTTGCGTGGCATCTTGATGACCCGCCCGCCATTGGACAGCGAGCCGATGGCGGCGCGCACCACGGGACGGGACACGCCGAAGAAGTCGCACAGCGCCTGTTCGGACGGGATGCGCGAATTGGCGGCCAGCACGCCGGTGTTGATTGCCTCCTCGATCTGGTTGCGCAATTGCACCCAAAGCGGCGCGGCATTGTCGCGGTTCAGCTGGATCTTCTCGCCGATGCCGCGAAAGGTTTCCGCCGCCCCGGCGTCTTCCTGGTCGTAGCGCGGTCTTCCCCGGGTCTTCAGCATCCACCCATCCTGAATTCTCGGCTCGGTTATCAAACCGGGCACCAGCATCATCGCCGTGCCTGATACACTCCATCTTTGCGCGAGAAATCAAGTCCGGCCGTGATCCTATCCTTGCAAGCCGTTGGCCTAGCGCTTGCCGCCGGCCATCTTCACGGCGGCAGGCAGACGCCGCAAGGCGAGCATCGCAGCGGCACCGATGAAGGGTCCGGGCACCAGCAGCAGGAACGCCCAGCGCCAGCCGCCAAGCAAGGCTGCGACCTGCGGTATCAACCAGATCACCAGCACGGTAAGGGCAAAGCCGAGCCCGAGCTGGACGGACAGAGCGGTGCCGACAAAGCGCCGGTCGCCAAGCTCGGTCACCGCCGCTGAAAACTGCGCGGAATCGCCGACAATCGAAACACCCCAGGCGACAGTGACCAGAACGAACAGCCAGAGCGGTCCGTCGAAGACGAAGCCGACGGCCAGCGCGCAAAGGCCCGACACGATCATCAGCCCGGCTGTGGTCAGGCTGCGGCCGAAGCGGTCGGAAAGCACGCCGCCGAGCAGGCAGCCACCGAGACCGGCGGCAATTGCCAGGAAGGTCAGCAGCGACGCCAAAGCCGGCGAGGCATGCTGCTGCGCCTCGAGGGCGGCGCGCGCGTAGGCGAGCAGCCAAGCCCACATCGCATAAAGCTCCCACATGTGGCCGAGATAGCCGATATTGACCAGCGTCAACGACCTGTTTCGGAAGACCGCGCCGATCTGGCGGGGATCGAAGATCGCCTTGCCGAACGGATACGGCCCTTCGCTGGCGAAGAACCAGAAGATCGCCGCGCCGGTGAACGTCGCCACGGTCGCGGCGACGACCACCAGCTGCCAGTCGAGCGAGCCGGTCAGCGCCCGGAACAGATGCGGCAGCGAGGAACCCAGCGTCAGCGCCCCGATGACGGCGCCGAGCGCCAGACCCCTGCCCCGCACGAACCATGTCGAGACAAGTTTCAGCGCCGGCGGATAGACGCCGGCCAATGCTGCGCCCGTCAGGATGCGCGCGACGACCAGGCCGACAGGGCCCGGTTGCGTCAACAGCCAGGCATTGGCGACCGCCGCAAGGAGGGCGGAAACCGCCATCAGCCGGTTCAGCCTGACGATATCGGGCAGGTTGACCAGGCTCGACGCCAGCGCGCCGGCGACGAAGCCGATCTGCACGCCATTGGTCAGCCAGGCCTCGATCGCGCCCGACAGGTGCCACGCCGCCTTCAGCTCGGGCGTGATCGCGGTTGCCGAAAACCAGGTCGTCAGCGACAGCACCAGGGCGAGGCAGAGCAGGAAAAGCATGCGCCAGCGGTGCGCGTCTTCGGCAGGAGCGCCTTGTGCCATGCCTTGAGTGCCCCGCCAGAGTGTCATGCCGGCCATTCAAGCCTTGGCCAGCGGAACGGTGAACACCGTCGCGGTGCCGGTCAGGCAGATGTCGCCGGCTTCGTTGCGCACCGAGGTCTCGATCTTGCAGATCGGCTTGTCGGGACGCACCTCCTTGATCTCGACGCGGCCGGTGATCATCTCGTCGACGCCGACCGCCTTGACGAATTTCCAGGCGACTTCAAGGAACACCGTGCCCGGCCCCGGAAGATCCTCGGCCACCAGCGCATTGAGGATGCCTGACGTGACGCCGCCCTGGACGATCAACTTGCCGAACACCGATGCCTCGGCCAGCGCCTTGTCGTAATGCAGCGGGTTGCGGTCGCCGGTCATTTCGGTGAAGGCCTCGATGTCCTCCGGGCGAGTGCGCCGCGAGCGTTCGGCAAACGCGCCAACTTGCGGCCGCCCCTTGATGACGCCGATCCAGCCGTCCTTCGTCTCCGTGCTCATGAGCGTATCTCCAGTTTGGTTGGGTGTGGTTGAGCCGGCCATGGCCGACGGTTTGAATGCGGGCAGCAGGCGGCCGCCGATCCGCGTCGGCGCAAGCACAAGCAATTGGCCGACGGCGCAGGCATCTTCACCCACCGCAATGAAGCTGAGCATCGTCGGGCCTTCGTCCAGTTCGACCAGGCCGACGACGTAAGGCGCCGCAGGCAGCCAGCCGGGATGGCCGGGCCTGTGGACGGCGGAGAAGGATTTGAGCCGGCCGCGGCCCGAGGCTTCGCGCCAGGCGAGGCGGTCACTCCAGCAATGCGGACAGATCGGCCGGGGATAGAACACCGCCTTGCTGCAGGCTTCGCAGGACTGGATGACCAGCCGTCCCTCGGCCGCCGCCTGCCAGAACGGCGCGGTCAGCGCGGTGACGGTCGGTCCCGGCGTCTTCAGGAGATCGAGATCGACGCTCATTGGTCTGCTCCGAGTACAAGCGCCGTCGCCTCGCTCATCGTGGCGCCATTGCCGGTGACCAATGCCAGCTTGGCGTTGGCGATCTGCCGTCCTGTCGCCTGCCCGCGCAATTGCCGCACTGCCTCCACGACATGGGTCATGCCGCCGGCAAGGTCGGGCTGGCCGAAGCCGAGCTGGCCGCCATGCGTATTCAGCGGCGCGTCGCCGGAAGGACCGAGATCGTGGTCGCGGACCCATTGGCCGAACTGCCCCGCAGCGCAGAGGCCGGCATCCTCGATCGTCGCCGCCACCATGATCGTGTAGCAGTCGTAGAGCGACAGCAGGTTCATCTCGGCGGCACGTGTGCCGGACTGGGCGAAGGCGCGCGCCATGGCCGGCTTGAGCGGGCCGGAGGTCAGGCTCGGCGCCTGCGAGACGGCGCGGTGCGTCACCTTCTCGCCGGCGCCCAGAAGATGCACGGCGGGCTTGGCCAGTTGCCGCGCGCGCTTCGCCGAAACGACGACGACGGCCTCGCCGCCGGCAACCGGCATGACAATCTCCAGGAGATGCAGGGGCGACGCGACCATCGGCGAAGCCAGCACGTCATCGATGCCGGCCGGCTTGCCATGAAAGATCGCATCGGGATTGAGCTGCGCATTGCTGCGCGCCCAGGCGGCGATCGCGGCGAAATCCTCGGCCGACGAACCGTGTTCGGCCATATGCGCCTGCATCAGCAGCGCATAGGAAATGTTGGCGCCGGAGGCGCCGAACGGCACGTCGAATTCGCGAATCGGGTTGCGGTTGGGTGAACGCGACGGCACCTCCTCGCGGGCGTTGGCCAGCACGCACAGCACCGCGTCGCACATCCCCGCCTCGATCGCCGCCGCCGCCCGCCAGACCATGCCGGCGCCGGACGCGCCGCCGAGGTCCACGACATTGGCCATATCGGGCTTGAGGCCGAGATATTCCGCCACCGTCGCCGGCACGTGCTGCGGCGTCTCGCCGACCTGCGGCCCGACCAGCAGTCCGTCGATGTGCCCGGGTTCGAGCCCGGCGTCGAGCACGGCAAGCCTGGAGACCTCGGCGATCATCTCCAGCGTCGTGCGTCCTTCTGTGCGGCGGGTCGGCTTCAACTCGCCGATGCCGGCAACGGCGCCGCGTGAACGAGCAAGCCTCATGCCGCCTGGCTCCGGTCGAGGCGCCGGTATTCGTCGAGCGCTTCGGGGTTGGCCAGCGAACCGAGATTCTTCACCATCTTGCCCTCGATCACCGTGCGGGCGGCGCCCTCCACCCGCTTGCCGCTCAGCGTGTAGGGAATGGCCGTGACGGCATGGATGCGATGCGGAACATGACGCGGCGAGGCCTGCTCGCGAATATGCTTGCGGATGCGCTGGGCGAGGTCTGCCGTCAGTTCCCGGCCTTCCTTCAGCTTCAGGCAGAGCAGGATCTCCTCGTCGCCGGTGACCGGCGCGCCGAACACAAGGCAGTCGATCTCGGGGAATTTTTCACAGGCCGCGTAGATTTCGGCGGTGCCGATCCTGACGCCGCCGGGTTTGAGCGTCGTGTCGGAACGGCCATGCACGATCGCCGAGCCGTGCACGGTCATTTCGGCGATGTCGCCATGGGTCCAGATTTCGCGGCGGGCGGCGAAATAGGTGGCGTGGTAGCGCTCGTCGCCGCACTCGCCCCAGAAGGTCAGCGGCATCGACGGGAACGGCTCGGTGCAGACGAGGTCGCCCTGCGCAGCGATGACCGGCGCGTTGCGGTCGTCCATCACAGCGACCGCCAGCCCGAGCCCCTTGACCGTCAGATGGCCGCGGCGCACCGGATGCAGCGGCGAACCGAGCAGGAAGCAGCCGATGATCTCGGTGCCGCCGGAAATCGAGGCGAAGATCATGTCGCGCTTGACCTTCTCATAGACCCAGTCGAACTGGCCGGGCGAGACCGGCGCGCCGGCCGACAGCAGCGAACGCAACGCCGACAGATCGTGCCTGGCGCCCGGCGCATAATCTTCGTCGGCCAGCGTCGCCAGATATTTGGGGCTGGTGCCGAAATGCGTAACGCCGGCTCTTTCGGCGACGCGCCACAGTGGGCTCGGGTCGAGACCGCCTGCCGATTTCAGGATCGGCGCACCGTCGTAAAGCACGACCGCCGCATCGCAGGCGAGGCCCGAGATCAGCCAGTGATACATCATCCAGGCGGTGTTGGTGTACCAGCTCATGACGTCGCCGGGCCGGACATCGCCATGCAGGAGATGTTCCTTGACGTGCTGAAGCAGCACGCCGCCGGTGGAATGAACGATGGCCTTCGGCGCGCCTGTCGTGCCGGATGTGTAGAGGACATAGGCCGGGTGCGCGAATGGCACCCGCTCGAAGGTGAGGCCTCCGGCCTTGCCGAACGCCTCGAAGCCGATGCAGGAAATGCCGGATGGGGGTGATACCGCATGGTCGCCGCAGATGACGAGCGTTGTCAATTCGGGAATGCCAGCGACGATCTCCGCCAGCCTGCCTTCTATAGCATGATTCCTGCCGGCATACCGGTAGCGCGGCGCGGCAAACAGCACCTTCGGCCCGATCTGGCCGAGCCGGTCGAGAATGGCCGACACGCCGAAATCGGGCGAGCAGGACGACCACACCGCACCGATGGACAGCGTGGCGAGCAGCGCCGCCAGCGCCTCGATGCGGTTCGGCAGGATGCCGCCCACCCTGTCGCCGCGTTCGACGCCGGCGGCTTTCAGGCCATGCGCCGTGCGGGCGACCATGGCGCGCAATTCACCGCGACTATAGCGGCGGAAATGCCCGGTCTCGTCGGCTTCGACGATCGCGAGTGCCGCGTCGTCGCCGCGCAGCAGGTTCTCGGCAAGGTTGAGGCCGGCCGCAGGGAAGAAGGCGCTGCCGGTCATCGGCGCCGACGGGTCGGCCCGAAACGCCACCGCGCCCGGTTCGCCGATGATGCCGGCGAAATCCCAGACGGCGCGCCAGAAGGCGCCTTTCTCGCCAATCGACCAGCGATGCAGCGTCTCGTAGTCATGCGGATCGAAGCCGTTTTGTACGGCGAAACGCGCAAGGCCGGAGTTATTGAACGCGGCTGCCACCGGCGTCCAAAGCACGCTGGATGTCATCGATTCCTCCCGGGAACTGCCTGGCGCCGACACTTGGCGTTGCGCCCTACATGAATCTAGAATATTGGTTATAACCAGAATGTCAAGAATAGGAGGGGCGAGCGCTGTCCGTCCTCGCCAAGGGAGCGAAAAACGCATGCAGGACGTGTTCATCGTCGCCGCCAGGCGCACGCCGATCGGCAAGCTCAACGGCGCTTTCGCCGGCATTCCCGCCGCCGAGCTCGGCGCGCGCGTGCTTCGCGCACTGCTCGATGAAACACAGGTCGAAGGCGGTGCGATCTCCGAAATCATCATGGGCCAGGTGCTGACCGGGGGCGCTGGACAGAACCCGGCCCGGCAAGCGGCGCTCAAGGCCGGCATTCCAGTCGGCGTGCCGGCGCTGACCGTCAACAAGGTCTGCGGCGCCGGCCAGAAGTCGATTCATCTCGCCGCCCAGGCGATACGCTGCGGCGACGCCGACATCGTCATTGCCGGCGGCCAGGACTCGATGACGGAGGCGCCGTATTTGATCCATGGCGTGCGCCGCGGTATCAGGATGGGTGACCACGAAATCAAGGACTCGATGATCGTCGACGGCCTGTGGGACGCGCCCAACCAGGTGCATATGGGGGTAACGGCGGAAGGCCTGGCGCGGCGCTACCAGGTCACGCGCGACGAGCAGGACCGGTTCGCGCTGGCTTCACAGGAGAAAGCCGGCGCCGCGATCGCTGCCGGGCGTTTCGCCGGCGAGATCGTGCCGGTGACGGTCACGGTGAAACGCGAGGAACGCGTCATTGCAACCGATGAACATCCCAATCCGGCCTCGACGCTGGATGGCCTGTCGCGCTTGCGGCCGGTCTTCGACACCGACGGCACCGTCACGGCGGGCAATTCATCCGGATTGAACGACGGCGCGGCAGCAGTGATGGTGGTTTCGGACAAGCGCATGGCCGAACTCGGCCTGACGCCGCTGGCGCGCATCGCTTCCTACGCATCGGCTGGCGTCGAACCGATGGAGATGGGGCTGGGGCCGGTGGCGGCATCGCGCAAGGCGCTGGACAAGGCCGGCTGGACGGCGTCCGACCTCGACCTCATGGAAATCAACGAGGCTTTCGCCGCACAAGCCATCGCGGTCGATCGCGAAATGGGCTGGGACAGCGGCCTGATCAACGTCAATGGCGGCGCCATCGCGCTCGGACACCCGCTGGCCGGATCCGGCTGCCGGATCGTCGTCACGCTGCTGCATGAAATGCGCAAGCGCGGCGCCAGGCGCGGCCTGGCCTCGCTGTGCATCGGCGGTGGCCTTGGCCTGGAGCGCTGACAGGCAAACCAATCCGCTGCCGCCAGCCACATTCAATTTCGGAACGCTGCGGCTCCTCGGACGGCTGTGCGGAGTTCGCCTGCGAGCCGCCATCGCTCCATGGGCCAGATGGAATGGAGGTGCGACGACTTATCGAAGCTTCGGAAAGGCGCTGCCCGCCGGCGCGTTGGCCCAGCTCTGCAAGGTCTGGCCGCCGTCGATCAGCCAATCCGCGCCGGTGACGTGCCTGGCCTCGTCGGAAGCCAGGAAGGCCGCGACGTCGTCCGGCTGGCCGATGCGGCGCAGCGGGATGCGGTCGGCGAAATGCTGGACGCCGCTTTCGAAATCACCGCCGCCGGCTGCCGGTACGCCGAGCGTTGTCTCGATCACGCCGGGGCAGATGGCGTTGACGCGTATGCCGTAGGGCGCGGCATCGATCGCCGCGACCCGCGTCAGCCCGACCACGCCATGCTTCGAGGCGACGTAGCCGGCGCCACTCGCGAGCACGTCCCAGCCGGCCATGGACGAGCCAATGTTGACGATCGAGCCGCCATTCCCTGCCTGGATCATCACCCGAAGCGACGCCTGCAGGACGAGGAACATGCCGCGCAGATTGATGCGAATGATGGTGTCCCAGTCCTCGACCGGCAGTTCGTGAACCGGAGCGACGGCGCCGGAAATGCCGGCATTGTTGAACACGGCATCGAGCCTGCCGAACGTCTCGACGGTGGTCTCGACGGCGCTAGATCCGCTTCGTCGGTGACGTCGGCTTTGATCGTGGCCGTGTGCGCGCCGAGGGAGCTGGCCATCGACCCTACGCTGGTGCGCACGCGTCCCGCCCATGTCGGCGTCGACCTCTCCGGCAGCTACGCATTCGGCGCGGCCGTCGCCGATTTCTGGCGCGAACGTGGCGAAAAGGAAAACGCCCGCATCGCGCACGAGGTCGATGCGGACCGTTTCTTCAAACTGATGTTCGACCTGCTGCGGGACTAGGGCGAATTCGAACGGCACCCTCCTGATCTTTGCGTGGATCGCAGAGGGGCGGCGCTACCGACCTGAAGGATCGGTGCGCACCCGCCACGGCGCGCGATTTCGACGCCGTCGGCGGCTTCCTGCGCCTCGCCCTAGTGCCCACTTCCTTCGGATCAGGAAGGCGTGAATGATCTTGGGAAAGTCTTCCACGCTGCAAGCCCGACTCTATGCGTCCCGGCGGCTACGCAAATCGGTGCCATCACCCATTTTTGGGCGGCCGGTTTCCCAGTTTTCGCGGGCGTGTTCATGCTTTTGCGGGAATTACCGATTTTCGTGCGGTTCCAGCGGATAGGCGCCCGCGATCCTGGTCATGGAAACCTCGTGGACTCTAGGGAAGCACTCGATCTGCGGCGGCTCGGCGCCCAAGGTTTTGGCCCTGCCGGGCCGTTCGCGGTCGAGGTCCCATCGGTGCAGACCCGCATCGTCTCACCCGCCGCACCATCACCGGCTCATCGGTCAAGAGCGTCCTGGATCGATGCCTGTTCCATCGGATCGGCCACCGGAATGGCGGCGGGCTCTCTCACGAGAACCGTGGTGCCGTACCGCATGATCTTGAAATCGAGCGATGGCTGGCCGACGGCTTGAGGCAAGGAGATCATCATGTGTTGCCCCGGTCCGAGCGTGGAGACGAACCGCACCGGCTGCGAATCGGCCCCGGAAGCCAGGGTCGCAACGACCCGGTAGCCGTCCGGCTCGACCGTGTAATAGACGGCGCCTGTGACCGGGCCGAGACGGATGCTGTGGCCGTTCCCCGGCGCAAGTTCCGAGGCTGCGGCCACGCTCGTGGTGGCGAGCAAGACCGTTGCGAATGCGGTGGAATATCTGATCATGGCTATTTCCTCCGATTGGTGAGCTCAAGGACTGCCTGGCAGTCCCTTCCCAACTCACGAGCTCATCCTGCGCGCGGCGGCATCCGCGCGCATCGGTGCGGTCACCTAGTTTCCCGGTGGCTGATCTCCCAATTTTCGCGCGTTTGCCTAGTTTCCACGGGCTTGCAGCGCGTCTGTCGGCGGCAAGAGCCAAGGCTCGCCGCGAAGGCGAAGCAGAATCTCCATCCGGTTTGCCGCGTTGAATTTGCCAAGCACGGCGGAAACCTGATGCTCGATTGTCCGTGGCGAGCGCGACAGGCGCCGTGCCGCCTCCTTGTTGCCCAGACCTTGAGCAATCATTGTGAGCACCTGTTGTTCTTGCCTCGTCAGGCCCAGCGGATGCTGCCTGGCCACGGTGTACGGCCCCCGGCGCTGCTTCGGCAGCTGGCTGGCGGCTCCGATGCGCTGCGCCAGCTTTCGCGCCAGCGCTGCCGCCGGGCGCGCTTCGACGGCCTCGAATGTCGTCACGGCGCGCGCCAGCGCCGCGCCGGCATCGGTTCCGCGGACCTGCATGAGGGCGAGCGCCGACTCATAGGGAAGACCCAGGCGGGACCATTCGGCCGAGGCCGCCATCGGGTCGCCGCGGAGTTCCAATGCTTGCGGCAAGGGAATGCGGGCGGCCGGCACCGGCAGCGATCCCGCCATTCCGCAGCGCTGCCACCAGACGGCCAGTTCGCCGACGTCCCAGGGACGGAAATTGTCGAGGTCCATTTCGGCGAGGGCCGTCAGCGGCTCGCGGCTGGCGCCGGGCTCCTCGGCAAGCCAGGCGGCCTCGGCCAGCGCCAAGCGAACCGGTATGACGCGTTGAGCCTCGCCGGTCGTCAGACCCTCCCGGAGCGCCTGCTCCAGCAGCGCCGCGCCGTCAGGCTCACCCAGCCGGACCCGCACCCTCCCGAGTTCCGTCAGGGCCGGCAGGTGCATTACCATCGGCAGGCGTTCCAGATTCATGACGCCCTGGGCAATCGTCTCGGCTTCGCGAAAGCGCCCCTGCTCGGTGCGAAGCTGTGCCTGCCGGCCGAGCAGGTATTGCGCCGCCGAATCGAGATCGTGCCTGGCGCAGTAGGCAATCCCTTCCGCGAGCAGCCGCTCGGCCAAGGCGAAGTCCTTGGTCACCACCGCGCATTCGGCGAAGTTCGTATAGGCTCGCGACGCATGGTCGTGAAACCCGTGATCGAGCGCCAGGGCGAGGCTTTCCTCCAGCCGCTCACGCCCGCCCGGACGGTCGGCGAACATCAGCGCCGTGCCGACATTGTTCAGGGCGTGGACGCGTGTCTCGACCTCACCCAACCGGTCCGCCAGGCTGATCGCGCGCTCGCCCCATTCGATCGCCTCGTTGAAACGATAATGCAGCATGTGTAGCTGCGAGCGCGTGCTGTAGGCCATCGCCAGTTCCGGCCCAGGCGGCAGGTTCTCCACTTCGCGCACCGCCTGATCCGCATAATCTTCCGCCTCCTGGCCCTCTCCGCGGCGCCAGTGGAGACGCGACAGCCAGCGCAGATTGGCCCCGACCTTGTCGATGCGCCCAAGCTCCCGCCAGATCGCAATGGCGCGATGCCGTGCCTCGATGATCTCATCGTAGACGAACAGTGACAGGCCCGCCTCGTAGGCCCAGTCCTCACAAAGCTGGGCAGCCAGCGCCGACGGAGCCTCTGAAACGTATCGAAGCGCGGTCGCCAGATGTGAAGCGGCCTCCCTATGCGCACCGAGACGCGCCGCCTGCTCGGCGGCTTGCGGTGCGAGTTCCAGGACGCGTTCGCCATTGTCGGCGCCGCCAGCATGGTGCACCCGTCGCGAAAGCAGAGCGCTTGCCTGCGCCGCCGGCAGTTCGGAGAGCGCCGCTTCGACTTTCGCATGCAGCGACCGTTGGAGGGACGGGGCGAGCCGGTCGAGCGTCGCTTCCCTGGCAAGCTCGTGGCGAAACGTCAGCGCGCCCTGAGCGTCCCGCCGCAGCAATCCCCGTCCCACGCACTGGTCGACGAGAACTTCGGTCTCGTCCCCGAGAAGTGCCCGGATCAGCCACGGCTCAACACTGCCCGGCATGATGCTCATGACCTCCAGCACCTCGCGCTCTCCTGGGGTCAGGCGCGACAGGCGCGACCAGACCGCGTCGCGTATGGAATCGGGCACGCGCCCCGGTTCGGCCTCACTGCTGGACAGGAGTTCAGTGACGAAGAAGGGATTGCCCTCGGTAATGCGATAAAGCCCCTCGGCGGAGCGGCCGGCCTGCTCGGCCAGCACCGTCACCGCCTGGGAAGACAGCGGTTCCAGCGTCACGCGGCTCACCGAGGCGGACGGAAGGTCGCCAAGCACGTGGGTCAGAGGATGATCGGCACTTATCTCGTCTCTGCGCATGCTGAGCACAAGCATCGTGCGAAGCAGGGAGACGCGGCGACCGAGGTATCTTACCAGGTCAAGTGTCGCATTGTCGGCCCAATGCATGTCTTCGAAGATGAGCACGGTCGTGCCTTTGGTGTGCTGAAGTGAATTCAACAACGCCGGAAAAAGCCGCTCCGGCGCCGCAGTCTCCTCAAGCAGAGCCGCCACGCGGGGGTCCAGCAGGTGCGCCATGTCCTGAAGAGGACCGAGCGGGCGGGGGGTGAAGAGCGCCTCGCACCAGCCCCACAGCATCCGGTAATTGCTGTCGGCGTTCTCCGCGAATTCGCGCAGGAGGGAAGTCTTGCCGACGCCCGCTTCGCCGTCCACCAGCACGGTCCCGCCGTGCCCGGCCGCAGCTCTCTCGGCGCTGGCCAACAGAATTCCAAGCGGCCCCTCTCGCTCAAGCAGCATAAGAGCTCACGCCTCCATGACCTTTGAAGGTACAGCAGTAAGCCTTGAGTGCAACAACGACATTTCACGTGGATTGACCGACTGACGGCCTTCGCCTGTTCAGCAGATCGAATTGCTTCGGCTTATTTTCCCGAAGATCCGATCGACGGCCGGCAATCAGGCTTCCGGAAGGATGACCACGTTTTCGGCGTCCCAGAAAATTTCCGTCTTTTCACCCGGCGGCAAGCTTGTGCTGGTGCTCCGTTGGATCTGGACACGGACGCGAACGCCGTCGGCCAGGCAGATGGTGTAGAACGACCTGCTGCCGATGAAGATGACACCCTCGACCCGTCCCGTCGCCGACTGCGTTGTCCCGGTTGAAGCGGAAGGATTGAGACGACCACCTTGCCGCGCAACGTGCCTGTCGAAACGATGCTGCTGTGAAGCCGGAGCCCCGACGCGGTGACAGGACGCATCAGTCATGGAGTTTCCTCGAGATCGCCGGGCCGACTGAAAAATCGCTGAATGTGACTTCGAAACCTTCACGTTGCGGCGAACAACACATCATGCCGACATCGACCGTTTTCGAGGGCGGGAAGTAGGCGAGCCGCACCGGCTTCCAGTGATGGTCGGAGGCATCCAGGTACTGAACGCGGATCGCCTCGGCATGGCGGGTCAGCCGGATCCTGACGCCGTCCGGACCAGCCGGAATGCTGACCAGCGACCAGTCGGAGGCATCGTTGGTGACGACGACGGAAAAATACATCAGCCCGTCGATGAACTCGATGCCGGCCTTGACCCAGTGCGTCTCGCTCAGCCGGATCATCAAACCGGCCTGGTCGTAGAGCACCTTGTAGTCCCCGTTGACGGTGACCTCGGCGCTGAAGTCGCCCTCGACCTGCCGGTAGAGGAAGTGGCCGTTGTCGCGCCAGAAGTCGTAGAACGTCTCGCGCCAGAAATCGGTTTCCTTACCGCTCCGCACATGCACGCTGCTGTCGCCGAAAGCATGATGCGGTGGCGGGTTGAGCCAGGTCAGTTCTGCATTCTGAGATGTCATCGACTTGCTCGCCTGTCCGGTTCGTGTTGCATCATCCGTCGCTCTTGCGAAGAGCTGGATTTGTCATCGAGATGCACTCTGTCGCTACGACCTCATCCGGATCGTTTTGTCCGCAACCGTTTCATTTCGGCGTTTGGTAAAGCTCGGACGCAGCCTCCCTCAGCGCGCGCCGGCTCTCTGGCCTGAAATACATCATGTGGCCGCCTTCCAGCAGGTCGAGGCGGATGGGTTTTGCACCAGGAAGCGAGGGAATCTGGCCGACAAGATAGCGTGACACCAAATAGGGCGTCACCAGGTCGGTATAGCCGTTGACGATCAAAACGCCGAGGCCGGGGTTCAACGCGCGCGCCTGCTGAAGGTCATCCATCACGCCGGTATAGCCCTGACGCGTCGGGCTCGTCCCGTAATCCCAATTGCCGCTGACTTCACGGTTGAGAAGCCGGTAGCTTAGATCGGTGCGGAATTTCAATTCGTCACGCACGTAGCTGACAAAGGCGGATGTGAGCGCCGGCACGCTTCGGTCGAGCACCGGATCAGGGCCGCCATATCTCAGGCTTTCCGGGGCGATGTCCGCCGTTTCGATCATGCCGTCATAGGCGCTGAGAACATTACCCCTTGCCCGTGCAAATTCCCTGGCGAAGAGCGCGGTGGGAATGCGCGCGAAGTTTCGTTGGACGAGGTCGAGGGGCAGGCCGGTGATTTCGGCCACGCGCTGGCTCGCCAGGCGCCCACCCTGTTCGAGGCCGCTGGCTAGCGCGACGAGATAATCGCCAAGCGCATAGCGTTCGACTTCGGCCAGTTGCTCCCGCAGCGCGGAACCGGTGACACCTTCGCTGCGCAGGCGCACCGCCGCCAGCGACGGGAGTTCGAGCGCCCAGTGGAGCGGCTGGAACTCGTCGGGCCGCACGAGCGTGAATTCGAGCGCCGGCGAGATGAGCACGATGCCGCTCGGACTGATGCCGATATCTTCCTGAAGCGTCTTGGCGAGCAGTGCCGCCCGAAACCCGCCATAGCTTTCGCCGGCAAGAAATACCGGCGAGGCTGTGCGGCCCGCCTGTGCCAGATAGAGCCGGATGAAGGCTCCCATCGAGGCGGCGTCCTGGTTGACGCCCCAGAAGCTGCGGGCTTCGGTGCCGGGCGCTTCACGGCTGTAACCTGTTCCAACCGGATCGACAAAGACCAGGTCGGTCATGTCGAGCCAGGTGTTCGGGTTGTTCAAAAGCCGCTGTGGCGAAGGCAGAAAACTCCCATCGGCCGCCGTCGCCATGACGCGCGGACCGAGCGCGCCAAGATGCAGATAGGCGGAAGCCGCTCCAGGACCACCGTTGAATACAAAAGTGATCGGGCGCTGGGGGTCAGGTTCCCGGTTCGCTTCGGGACGCAGCGTGTAGGCGACGTGAAAAATTTCCGCAGTGACATCGCCCTTGCCGGATGGCAACGACAGAGTGCCAGCCTTTGCCTGATAGTTGAGCGTACGTCCCGCAATCACGATCGAATGATCGGAGATCTGCGGAGGCGGAAGCAGCGACAGAACTCCACCCGAAGGTGACGGCCGCTCGGCCACTTCCGCATGACCGGCGGGAACGCCGCCACCCAGCAGCAACACGGCAAGGGTGACTTCCAGCAGCTTGGTACGCATGACGACTCCGGAGCGGAAACGACTGGAAACTACCACGCTGACGGCTCAGCCGAAATCACAGGACCGTGCATGCCTCGCTGCTTGACGGAGACGGGTAGCTTCAACACACGATCTTGACGCACATCGGCGTGCCGACGTCGATGGACCGTCCGGTGCCGGCCAGCCAGCCCGTGGCGGCGTCGCGCGCCTCCGCCGACACGGCCGGCTTCGTGTCGATGATGGTGAGTTTCCCTGACGTATCGTCAAGCGCAAGCGAGACGACCGTCGAATCCAGTTCGTTCATGACGAACACGAAGCGCCCGCCCTGATGCAGTGCCACGTGGCGCCGATTCGATGATGCCCGCACTGCGTGTGCCCTAAGGGTTGGAGCCGTTTTCCCAGGCATTTGCTGTTATATTAGGACTTACTTGACAAGCGCCTGAGGCTCTGGTTTCCTGACTTCCTGACATATTTAACAAAGTTCGTTGTGTGTTTTACGGACGGTGTTCGCATGTCAACGTTGGTTGTTGCGGACCCGCGGGGGGTGTATCTCGCCGGTCTGGAGTGGGTTCTGCGGGGGGCCGGACACAGCATTGTTGCAGACTGCCACCGCGCAATTGACGTTCTCCCTCATGTGGAGCGTCATCGGCCTGATATTGCGATCATAGGCCTGGACATTGCGGATCGGCAGATAGCCACTCTCTCTTTCCGGCTAAGGGCCAGCAACAGCGCCCTGGGCATCATTTTCATCCTGCAGCCAAAGAGCGAATTCGACGTCAATGAGATACGGGCACTCGACGCCGACGGCTTGTTGCTGGACGGCGTCAGCCACGGCTACCTTATCGAATGTGTAAGTGCGGTGGGGGCCGGTCGAAAATGGATCGATCATGATATCCTACAGCAGCTGGTGATGCCGAGCGCGCTGCATTACTCCGCGCGCACGCTCACAGGACGTGAGGCCGAAGTCGCCAGCCTCGTCGCACGCGGGTTCCGCAACAAGAGCATTGCCAACCAGCTGCACGTATCCGAGGGCACGGTGAAAATGCACGTGCACCATGTCTTCGAAAAGCTCCACCTCGGCAGCAGGACTGAATTGGCCTGGGCGACGTTTGGCGAAGCCGCCGATCATCCGGGGACACGTCACAAAGGCGGGCTTTGATCATCACCTTCGGCCAAGCGTCGAGCCCGCCTGCGTCAACATGATACCGGCAACAGGCCGGAAACCCACAGCATGACAATCGACCCGTCATACCAACGCGGTTTACCCGCAAGTGCCTGTCGCGGCTCGACCCTATCGAAGGATGTATATCGTTCGATCAGGTAGGGTATTCACCATAACACTATCGAACCGCGAATGGACGCCTCTTCGCCATCGGCGGCACAATGAACAATTGAATGCCGCAATTCAGTACGCGACCGGATGCACTCGAGTAGGTGCATTCCGACGTCACCGGAAGTGCGGATCGTTAGAAACAAACTCAACGAAGGGGAAAACGATCATGGCAATCACCTTCATTCTCAACGACGAGGCCGTCAACGACCAGACGACAGGGCTGCAAACCGGCGACAATATCGACGACGCCTTTACGGACACCGATGTTGCGTACTCCTCGCTGCCGGCTTCGTTCCGGACCTATCTCGAGACGACTCTCGGGTTGAGCTCCGCGTTCCCGACCAGCATCGGCGTCGCGACCAAGACGAACTCGGTCACTGTCAACGCCACCGCCGGCTCCCAGCTCGTCGGCACTACGTTCACCGACGGCAGCGGCGGCACCCTCGACGGCGATGATAGCGGGCTCAACACCGTCGACGGCAAGGATATCCTGCTCTTCGCCGGTACAAACGACACCGTGATCGGGAGATATGACAGCGATGGCAACGGCAGCGCCGACGCGATCGCCTTCGTCATCTTCAAGCAGGACGTGATCAACGCCGGCGCGACCAGCGACCAGGTAACCTTCAACATCGTCACCTACGTTCCGATCTTCCATGGCGACGGCACCAACCCGGATGACGCGGTCGATCTCGGCAACACCCTCAAGCTCGCGGCGAGCGAGGAGCTCGACTTCAGCTTTGCCGGGGCGCCCTCCGGCAGCAACCTGTTCATGACCTTCGGCGATCCAAACTCCACCCAGATCGTGGTGATCGGGAAGGACCCATTGAATCAGTCCGAGGGCGGAAACATCACGACCAAGGATGTGCTCAATATCAGCCAGGCCGGCAGCACGACCTCGTTCGGCGTCAACGGCAACCAGATCAACCCCGATGAGGGCGCGTTCATCACCTACGTCACGGGCGCGAACACGAACTTCCTGGTGCCCAATCTGGACCAGAACGAAGCCGACGTCGAAGCCAACATCGACTTCACGAACGTCGTCAATGCGACCGCGGCGTCCTTCACCGTCAACCAGACCAATCCGGGCGTCGGACCCGTCACCGTCAAGATCTCGGCCTTCACCACCGCCGCGGAACCGGGGGTGGACTTCGTCGACGGGCTCACCAACGACACGCACGTCGCTATCACGTCGTTCTCGATCACCGACTTCGCCGTCAAGGCAGGCAACAAGCAATTTACTCCGGAAGCCTCGATCGACGCCGACGGCAACTTGATAATCACCGGCCTGAGCACCGGCGACAAGGTGCAGTGGACGACCAGCGGAACCCATGACCGCGTGCTGATCGAAAACATCAGCAACGCGGACAGCGTTGCCGGCAACGACAACAACACCTTCGACATCGGCGGCTTCGGCATCGTGACATCCAGCGGCGCCTCGACGTTCGTCGGCCAGCAGATCGTCATCGAGGACGACGGACCGACGGCGGCGATCGTCCAGGGCGCTGCGACGGTGGCGCATGACGAGACCGCGGGCAACCAGGCCGATGCCGACGACACCACTGCCGCAGGAGTCATCAGCCTTTTCGCGGGCGTCAGCAATGTCAGCACCGATCTGAGCCCCACCGGCTACGCACAGGACGCGAGCCCGGTGGTGAGCTCAACCGGCAGTTCTACGGGTACAGACGGGGGCACGATTGCGTTCTCGCTGGATGTGTCCGCCGCAGGGGTGGATTCCGGCCTCGACACGACCGGCGGCACCAGCATCTTCCTGTTCAAGGAAGGCGACCTGGTGGTCGGCCGCATAGGCTCAGCCGCGGGGGCGGCGGCGTTCGCCGTCGCGATCAACGGCACGAGCGGGGTCGTGAGCGTGGCGCAGTACGCCTCACTGAAGCACCCGGGCACCACCAATCCCGATGATTCGGTGTCGATCACCGACAGCGCGTTGCTGGCGAAGGTCACGGTCATCGACGGCGATGGCGACACAGCGACGGCCTCGACCGGTATCGGCGATGCCGTGCAGTTCCAGGACGACGGGCCGACAGCGGCGATCGTGCAGGGCGCCGCGACGGTGGCGCATGACGAGACCGCGGGCGTCGACGCCGATGCCGACGACACCACGGCGGCAGCGGTGGTGGCGCTGTTCGCCGGGGTCGCCAATAAAAGTGCCGACCTGAGCCCCACCGGTTACGCGCAGGACGCAAGCCCGGTCGTGAGCTCGACGGGAAGCTCGTTCGGCGCGGACCAGGAGGGCGGGACGACGGCGTTCTCGCTGGCTGTGTCCGCCGCAGGGGTGGATTCCGGCCTCGACACGACCGCCGGCACCAGCATCTTCCTGTTCAAGGAAGGCAACCTGGTGGTCGGCCGCATAGGCTCAGCCGCGGGAGCGGCGGCGTTCGCCGTCGCAATCGACAGCGCGACCGGGGTCGTGAGCATGGCGCAGTACGCCTCGCTGAAGCACCCGGACGCCACCAATCCCGATGATTCGGTGTCGATCACCGACGGCGCGTTGCTGGCGGTGGCGACGGTCACCGACGGTGACGGCGACACAGCGACGGCCTCGACCGGCATCGGCGATGCCGTGCAGTTCCAGGACGACGGGCCGGCTATCGGACCCGTCGCCGATGGGCTGGTGGACTTCGCTGCTGGCAGCACCGTGACCAAGACGCTCAGCGGGGTGGTCGGGGCGGATGACCCGGCAACCTACAGCATTACGAGCTCGCCGGCGACCCTGACGATATTGGACGGCACATCCTCGCAGGTAACCCTGCTCAGGGACCTTACGAACAGCAATACTGTCGCTACTTACTACAAGGATGTTGATGGCAGCGGCACACACACCGCCGGGGACATCGATTTCTTCAAGCTGACCCTGTCGGGCGGCAACTATACCTTCGATGTCCTCCAGAATCCTCCGCCCGCGGAGGTGAATTTCGGTTTCGCCGGGGCACCCTCCGGCAGCAACCTGTTCATGACCTTCGGCGATCCCAACTCCGCCCAGATCGTGGTGATCGGGGAAGACCCATTGAACCAATCCGAGGGCGGAAACATCACGACCAAGGATGTGCTCAATATCAGCCAGGCCGGCAGCACCACCTCGTTCGGCGTCAACGGCAACCAGATCAACCCCGATGAGGGCGCGTTCATCACCTACGTCACGGGCGCGAACACGAACTTCCTGGTGCCAAATCTGGACCAGAACGAGGCCGACGTCGAAGCCAACATCGACTTCCAGAACGTGTTCAATACGACCACGGCGTCCTTCACCGTCAACCAGACCAATCCGGGCGTCGGACCCGTCACCGTCAAAATCTCGGCCTTTAGCACCGCCGCCGAACCGGGAGTGAATTTCGTCGACGGGCTCACCAACGACCAGCACGTCGCCATCACGTCGTTTTCGATCACCGACTTCGTCGTCACGGCAGGCAACAAGCAATTTACTCCGGAAGCCTCGATCGACGCCGACGGCAACTTGATAATCACCGGCCTGAGCACCGGCGACAAGGTGCAGTGGACGACCAGCGGAACCCATGACCGCGTGCTGATCGAAAACATCAGCAACGCGGACAGCGTTGCCGGCAACGACAACAACACCTTCGACATCGGCGGCTTCGGCCTCGTCCAGACGCAGCCAGCGCCCGACGAGAAGCTCGATTTCACTGTGCAGATCGCCGATGCCGACGGCGACACGGCGAGCGACAGCTTCTCCATTGGCATCGACGGGACCGGCATCTTCGACGACGGCCTCGTAGACGGCGTCGTCATAGCCTGACGCGATACCGGCCGGGCGCCAGCCTTGGCGCCCGGCCGGGCCCAATCCAAAGCATCGCAACGGGGGCAATCCGTGACGCAGCCAAGACCGCAGTTCCAGGAGGTGATGCATCTGGCGCGGCGCCAAGTGCCCGCCCTGCTCATTTTCAGCCTGCTTGCCAACCTGCTGATGCTCGCCAGCGCAGTTTACATGCTGCAGATCTACGACAGGGTCCTGTCGAGCGGGTCGATCGACACGCTGATGTGGCTCACCCTGGCGGTGATCGGCGCGATCGCCGTCTACGGCCTGCTGGAGCAAGCCCGCCGGATGATCCTCGGCCATATCAGCCAATGGCTCGACGACCAGCTGAGTGTCCCGGTGATCGAGCGAGCCATGGAGGCTCGCCTCGCGGGCGACAGCAGCCTCGAGGCTGGCCTGAAGGACGTGGCGGACCTGCGCGGTTTCGTTGCCGGTGACGGCATGCTGACCTTTCTCGATGCGCCGTGGACGCCCGTCTTCCTGGCGTTCATATGGCTTTTGCACCCGGCATTGGGCCTGGTTGGAATAGCCGGGGCGATCCTTTTGTTCTGCGGCGCGCTCGCCAATGATTTCCTCACCCGCCGCAAGAGCCAGGAAGCGGCGGCAGGGCTGCGCCGTAACCAGGTCGCGGCCGGCCAATACATCGATGGCGCCGAGACGCTGCGCTCGCTCGGCATGTCGGAGCCGGCGCTGCAGCGTTGGGAAGAAAAGCAGCAGTCGTTCATGACCATCCAGGCGCAGATTCTCGGCCGCACGACCATGATCGGCAACCTGTCGCGCTCGCTCCGCATGGCCCTGCAGGTAGCCGTGCTGGGGCTTGGCGCCTATTTTGTCCTGCGTGGCGAACTGACGGCTGGATCGATGATCGCGGCATCGATCCTGCTGAGCCGCGCGCTGGCGCCGATAGAACGCTCGATCGGTGCCTGGCGCAGCCTGGTTGCCGCTCGCACTGCGCGTCGCAACCTCATGCGCCTCTTCGCCGACACCGGGTCCAGGCAGAGCGGTGGCGTAACCTTGCCGCGCCCGCAAGGCCGGCTGAAGCTTGAGGACGTGCACTACCATGCGCCGGGTACACAGCAGGCGCTGATGAACAAAGTATCCTTCAACGTCGTGGCCGGCGAGACCTGTGGCGTGATCGGTCCGTCGGGCTCCGGCAAAACCACGCTCTGCCGCCTCATGGTGGGGACGCTGCGCCCGTCGCTCGGCCATGTAAGGCTGGACGAAGCGGAGGTCGCCAATTGGCCCTGCGACCAGTTGGGGATGCACATCGGCTATCTGCCGCAGCAGGTCGAGCTGTTTCCCGGGACGATAGCCGAGAACATTGCGCGCCTGCGCGATGTCGACAGTGCCGCGGTCATCGCCGCGGCGCAGGCGGCGGGTATCCACGAGATGATATTGCGGATGCCGAACGGTTATCAAACCGAGGTGGGGTCGCACGGGGCACGAATCTCGCGTGGCCAACGTCAGCGCATCGCCCTCGCCCGGGCCCTGTTCGGCAATCCCTCGCTTGTCGTGCTCGACGAACCGAACACCGGCCTCGACGGCGACGGTGAAATGGCACTGTTCAATGTGCTTCGGCATTTGAAGGAACGAGGCTGCACCGTCGTTCTCGTCAGCCACCAGACGAACCTTTTGCGCACGGCGGACCATGTTGTTCTCATACACGATGGCGCCGTCAAGATGTTCGGCACGCGCGGCGAGGTGCTGGGCGCGCTGGCCGGTCATCGCATCGCGGTGCCGGCACAGGGCCAGGACAAGATTGCCGCCAATGCGCCGGCAACGCTGAAGGCAGTGGAGTGAGCCATGAGCGATCAATTTGGCGACCTGTCAAGGATGCTGAACATGCTGGTGGCCAACGTGCACGACGTGCTGGACATGATGGACATGCTGGTGCGCGCCGCACTGGCGGCAGCCGCCACAGCGCTGCTTCTGCTCGTACTCGCCTGGCTTGTCCGACGGCGATCGCGCGCGTCCCGCGCGAGCAGACGCGACCTGAAACGCCGGACGCGGCCAGCGCGCATGCTCGGCTATTTCTCCGCCATGTTCTTTGTCGGCGGTACCGTGGCCTGGGCAAATATGGCCCTCCTGGCAAACGCCGTCGTGGCCCACGGCGTCGTCAGCCCCGAAGGTTACCGGAAGACCGTCCAACATCTGGAAGGCGGTATCATCGGGACAATCCATGTCCGGGAAGGCGACAAGGTCACCGCCGGCCAGGTTCTGATAAGGATGAAGACGACCGATGCACAGGGCCGCTACGACGAGCTGCATGAGCGCTACATTCGCTTGCTGGCGGTCGAAGCACGCCTGGGTGCGGAGCTTGCCGGAGAAGACCAGATCATTTTTCCCAGGGAATTGACATCGGCTGGCAACGAGGCCGCGCAGAAAGTGGCCGCCGAAGAGCAGGGACTGCTGCGCAGCCGCCTTGCAACCCGCGAGGGGCGCGAGCAGATCCTCCACAAGCGCATCCGGCAGATAGAGGAGCAAATCCAAGGGTCCAGGGAAGTGATCGCAGCCCAAGGCGAGCAACTGGAACTGATCGACCTCGAGATCGCTTCGGCGCAGGAGATGTACAAACAGGGACTGGAGCGCCTGCCGCGGATCCTGGCGCTGCAGCGTGCCCAGGCCGATATCCGGGCAAACCAGGCAACGAACCGCTCGCAGGTTGCGCGCAACGAACAGCAGATCGGCGAGACCGAGCTGCAGCTTCTCAATCTGCGACAGCAGGATGGTGAGACGGCAAACGAGTATCTTGGCAAGGTGCGCGGCGAGTTGGCCGAACTGCGCAGCCAGTTGCCCTCGCGTCAGGATGTGCTGGCCAGGACCGCCATCCTCGCGCCGATTGCAGGAACGGTGATGAACGTGCGTGTCACCACCGAATCCGGTGTGATTTCCAGCGGCCAGCCCCTTCTCGATATCGTTCCGGACGAGCCTAACCTGGTCATCGATTCGCGGATCAGGCCGACTGACATCGACGTGGTGCACCCTGATATGCCGGCACGCGTGGTGCTGTCCGGCTATCCCAGCCGACATCTTCCGCAAATCCATGGCTTGCTCACATCCGTATCGGCCGACCGGCTCACCGACGAGAGGACCGGAGAGCCCTATTTCCTCGCCAAGGTCAAAGTCGATGCCGCCGAGCTGGGAAAGCTCCATGAGGTTCGACTGTCTCCCGGCATGCCAGCAGAAGTCATGATACTAACCGGCGAGCACACGTTGCTCGACTATATGCTCGCGCCGGTTCGCGACTCGCTCAATCGCGGATTCAGGGAGAATTAGCGGGAGGGGTTCCATTTGCGGCCGCAGCCCTTCGCTCCTGCTATTTCGGCCAACGCGCAACCGCAAGCGGTCAACGCACGATCTTCACGCACATCGGCGTGCCGACGTCGATAGACCGTCCGGTGTCGGTCAGCCGGCCCGTTGCAGCGTCGCGCGCGAAAATCGAGATGCGGTCGGCATTCTGGTTGGCCGAGAAGAGGTGACCGCCGGAGGGCGTCAGTGCCAGGTTGCGCGGCGTGGCGCCGCCGCACGGCGCATAGTCGACGAGCGCAAGCATGCCGGTTTGCTGGTCGACCGAAAACACCGCGACACTGTCGTGGCCGCGGTTGGAACCGTAAAGGAAGCGGCCGTCGGGCGAGATCTGGATGTCGGCGCAGTGATTGCCGTCGCGCGCCTCCGCCGGCACGGCCGGCTTCGCGTCGATGACGGTGAGCTTCCCTGACGTATCGTCGAGCGCAAGCGAGACGACCGTCGAATCCAGTTCGTTCATGACGAACACGAAGCGACCGCCCGGATGCAGCGCCACGTGGCGCGGGCCGGCGCCCGGCGCAAGCGCCGACTCGGCCAGTCCGGTCAGGCTGCCGTCAGGCCCGATGCGATACGAGACAAGCCGATCGATGCCGAGATCGGCGACGATCGCCACGCCGCCGGCAATCGTCTCGGTGACGCTGTGAGCATGGGGACGTTCCTGACGAGCTGCGTCGGGACCCGTTCCGGCATGGGCGACGCTCGACAGCGGCGCGGTCAGGCCGCCATCCTCACGCAGCCCATAGACGACGATCGAGCGATCGGGACCGCTTTCGCCCATGCCGTAATTGGCCACCAGCAGCTTCGTTCCGTCGCGCGTGATCGTATTGTGCGCCGTGATGCTGCCGAGGCTCGGCTGCATGTTGAAGTAGGAAAGCGCGGCGGTTTGCCTGTCGAAACGATAGGCCGAGACGACGCCCTCGCGCCAGGCGAACACTTCGGAGTTGGCATAGATGTGGGAGCCGTCCGGCGTCACCGAGAGGAAGGTCGGATTGTCGACTTCACCCGTCTCGGTCAGTTTCCTCGTCTCCAGCGTCTCTTCGTCGAAACTGTAGACGCCCAGCCCGACGCCGCGCGCGCCCTGAAAATAAGGCGCCTCACGGTTGAGGTTGCCGACGAAGACCAGACAGGCGTTCTGCATCAAATCCTCCCTTGTTCCGCCGGCTCTGGCCGCCGCGGATCGCAGCAAAATTTCGCCTGTTCACGCTTGCAACACAACCCCATATGTGAAAATAGTATTCACAAAAGAAGATTGACGGGAGGATCGATCATGCAGTTCGCTGGTCCGCGGCGCACCCGGACGGATGATCCTTGCTTCCAATGGATGTTGCCATGACAGGTTTCGCGCCGACCGTGGGCGTGGCTTCGACGCACCCCGCCAACATGCCGAAGGATCACGCCGATCTCCCCGTCTGGAACGCGGAGAACTGGTTCTACGAGGACTGGCCGGTCGGCCAGAAAATCCGCTCGCTGCGCAGGACCATGGCCGAGAGCGACAGCCACCTGTTCAACGCACTGGTGCTCGATATCCATCCTTACGTGCAGGACCAGATGTTCGCCGAAACGGAAGGCATCTTCGGCAAGCGTCTGGTCGCCGGCGCCTTCGTGTTCTCGGCCGGGCTTGGCCTCGTCGCCACCAATTGCGTCAACGCCTTTTCCTACGGCTACGACAAATTGCGCTTCATCAAGCCGGTGTTCATCGGCGACACGATCTATTCGATCCGCTCCAACCTCGACAAGAAACCCCGATACAAGGAGATGGGGCTGATCCGCGCCAGCTATGAAGTCTTCAAGGGTGAAGGAGAGCTTGTGCTCTATTGCGAGCACCTGCAGACGGTGAAGTACCGCAATCCGGCCGACTTCGCCGGCAAGACGGAGAGATAGGCGATGGCCGCCATTGCCGAACTGCCGCTGACCGGGCTCGTCGTCGTCGACATGAGCCAGTTCCTGTCCGGGCCCTACTGCTCGCTGCGGCTGCTCGACCTCGGCGCCCGCGTCATCAAGATCGAGCGGCCGGATGGCGGCGACCTGTCGCGCCGGCTCTATCTCAGCGATACCGAGATCGGCGGCGATTCCACCATCTTCCATGCCATCAATCGCGCCAAGGAAAGTCTCGCCATCGACCTCAAAGACGAGACGGATCTTGCGGCGCTGCGCGGCCTGCTGGCCAAGGCCGACGTGATGATCCAGAACTTCCGGCCCGGCGTCATCGAGCGCCTGGGCCTCGACTACGAGGCGGTGCGCAAGATCAATCCGCGTCTGGTCTATGCCTCGATCAGCGGCTATGGCGAGGAAGGTCCCTGGGTCAAGCGGCCCGGGCAGGATCTGCTGGCGCAAGCACGCTCCGGCGTCATGTGGCTGAACGGCGACGAGGACCAGGGGCCGGTGCCCTTCGGGCTGGCGATCGCCGACATGCTGGCGGGCTCCGCCGCCGCGCAAGGCATCCTTGCCGCGCTGGTGCGGCGCGGCGTGACCGGCAAGGGCAGCCATGTCGAAACCAGCTTGCTGGAAGCGCTGGTCGATTTTCAGTTCGAGGTGCTGACCACGCATCTCAATGACGGACGCCGCCTGCCGCGGCGATCAAGCTTCCGCAGCGCCCATGCTTATCTGTCGGCACCCTACGGCGTCTATCCGGCGAAGGACGGCTATCTGGCGATCGCCATGACGCCGATCCCGAAGCTTGCCGACCTCCTGGGGCTAGAACAGCTTGCGCCCTATCGCGACCAGCCGTCGACATGGTTCAGTGCCCGCGACGAGATCAAGGCGATCATCGCCCAGCGTATCGCGACGAAGACGGTCGACGAATGGCTGGCCATCCTCGAGCCTGCCGACATCTGGTGCGCCAAGGTGCTGACCTGGCCGGAAATGATGGCAAGCGAGGGCTTTCAGGTTCTCGACATGCTGCAGACGGTGACGCGCGAGGATGACGTCTCGATCCTCACCACACGCTCGCCGCTCCGGGTTAATGGTGTCCGCGCCAAGGTCGAGCGGGCCGCGCCGCGCATCGGCGAGCACAGCGCAAAAATCCGCAAGGAATTCGGGCTGTGAGCGACGTGATGCTCAAAGGCATGACCTGGAGCCATCCGCGCGGCTACGACCCGATGGTCGCCTGTTCGGCGCTGTGGGAGCAGCGGACCGGCATCACTATCGAATGGGACAAGCGCTCACTGCAGGATTTCGAATCCTTCCCGGTCGAGGAACTGGCCCGTGCCTATGATTTGATCGTCATCGATCATCCGCATGTCGGCCAGATCACCGCCGAGAACTGCCTGGCGCCGCTCGATGTCGCGGGCCGGGAAGCGGAACGCGCGGCGCTGGCTGCGGGCAGCGTCGGCCAATCCTATCCGAGCTACACATGGCAAGGCAGGCAGTGGGCGTTTCCGATCGACACAGCGAGCCAGGTGCAGGCGTGGCGGCCTGATATGCTTTCTGCCGCGCCGGCGAACTGGTCCGACGTGCTCGATCTGGCGCGGCGAGGCCGCGTGCTACTGCCGCTCAGGCCGCCGCATTCGCTGATGATGTTCTACACGCTTGCCGGCAATCTCGGCCGGCCCGCCGTCGAAGAGCCTGGCGACCACGTAAACCCTGAGATGGGCAGCCGCGTGTTCGAGATGATGCGCGAGATCGCGGCTCTCGTCGATCCGGCCTGCCTCGGCATGGACCCGATCGACGTGCTGGAGGAAATGGCCAGGTCCGGCTCGCGGATCGCCTGCGCGCCGCTGATCTATGGCTATGTCTCGTATTCCATTGCCGGATTCCGGACCAACCGCCTTGCCTTCACGGATATTCCGGTCGCCGGCAATGCCGGTCCGGTCGGCTCGGCGCTCGGCGGAACCGGCATTGCCGTTTCGGCCTTTTCGAAGGCCAGGCAGGCGGCCATCGACTTTGCCTATTGGATCGCCGGCGGCGAGGTGCAGCGCGGCCCCTATGCCTCGGCCGGCGGCCAGCCCGGCCACGCCGCAGCTTGGGGCGATGCCGCCGTCAACGCGGCCGCCGGCAATTTCTACAAGGACACGCGCGCCACGCTCGAAGGCGCCTGGGTCAGGCCACGGCACGATGGCTACATGGCCTTCCAACAGGCCGCGTCCGATCGCATCGATCTCGGCCTGGCCGAAAAGCACGATGCCGGTCGCGTCGTTGCCGATCTCAATCGCCTGTTTCTGGAGAGTCTCCCGACGCGGGTGGCCGGCGCTGCCGGCGGAGGAGCGGCGTCAGAAATTCCATAGCCGCTTGGCATTGGCCGACAGCAGCCTTGTCCGTTCGTCGGCACTTACGCCTTCAAGCAGCGTATGTGTGGCCGCCACCCAGGTCGCCAGCCCGCCGCCAAGCGTGCAGACCGGCCAGTCGCTGCCCCAGACGACGCGGTCCCAACCGAAACAGCCGATCGTGTGTTCGACGTAGGGGCGCAGGGTGTCGACGGTCCAGGAGCCGGCGTCCGCATAGGCGACCACGCCGGAAATCTTGGCCGTGACGTTCGGACGCCGCGCGATCTCCGCCATGTGCTCGCGCCAGGGATGCTCACTGCCGCCCTTGATGTCGGGCACGCCGCAATGGTCGAGGACGAACTGCACGTCCGGTGAGAGATCGGCGAGTGCGATCGCCTTGGGGATCTGATGCGGCAGAACGACGAGATCGAAGGTCAGGCCGGTGCCGGCAAGCCGCTTGATGTTTTCGCGAAACAGCGCGCCTTCCGAAAGCTCGTCCGGCATGACGTGAAGCACACGGCGAAACCCTTTTACGAAAGGATCGGCGCGCTGCGCCTCCAGATAGGCGGCAAAGCTCGGCTCTTCCGGACGGCAAGAGGCGATGGCGCCGCGCAGCAAACTGTCTTTCCGGTGCGACAGCGCCTTTACATGCCCGGTTTCGGCCTCGATGTCGGCCGGATCGACATCGACCTCCATGTGAAACGCGCCCTCTATGCCGACGCGGCGCGCCTGGACTGCATAGTCGTCGTGGGAAAAATCGCGGTTGAGCGCCGGCACGCCGGAGAGCCAGGGATAGCGCAGCGCTGAAAGGTCGATCAGGTGCAGATGGGTATCGAAGATCATGACGGCGCGTTCCTCCACCGGCGTTACAAAATCATCTCACGGAGAAATTCTTTATTCAAATAAGAATTCTACTTTGACTGACTGACCGCCGATCCCGCCAGTTGCGAAAGCTTTTCGGTCGCTGCCAGCAACAGTTCTATCGTCTTGGTGATATCGGGCGCCTTGGGTGCGTTTACCAGGGTTATGTAGGGGATCGACAGCGCGGCGATCGCCTTGCCGTCCGACCCCAGGACAGGTGTCGAAAGGTTGAACACGCCTGCCGTCTGCATCGATGCCATCATCTCGTAGCCGCGTTCACGAATCTGGTCGAGGCGGGCAAAGAACTCCGGCGATTGAGGTGGCTTGTCGGTGCTGCGCAGATGCTCGGAGATCATCATCTGCCGCTCTTCCGGCGAGCGGAAAGCCAGCAGCACATGCCCCGAGCCGGTGTCGAATAGGCTGATATGCGAGCCGACGCGAATCGAGATGCCCCAGTAGTCGGGAGCCTCCTGTTGCGCGATCACCACGGCGGAACCGCGGTCGAGGACGACAAGCTGATTCGCCTGCTGCGAGGTTTCAGCAAGCTCCCGCATCAGCGGCGTCGCATAGGAAACCAGCCGCCGCACCGGCGCGTGCAGTTGCGCCAGGCCAAACAGCTTGAGCGTCAGCGAATAACGGTCGCCGTCGGGCCGCGTGACGTAGCCGCGCCGCACCAGCCGGTCCAGCATGCGGTAGAATTCATTGGGGCTGCGGTCGAGCTTCTTGGCGATTTCCGCCTGCGTCAGGCCGCCATCGACGCCGGCCAGAAGCTCGAGGATGTCGAGCCCCTTGTCCAGCGCCGGGGCACGATAACGGTCATCGTCCTCGTCCTCCGCCATAGTCACTCCCCAGCGAATTTCTGCTTTCATATACGCACAATGATCCGCATCGGAAAGAACATTCAAGCTTGACGGATGCATAAATGTTTTGTTTGTATATGAATGAAGCGCTGCAAATCGGAGCGATACGAGTTCGCCGACGCAGGCCTTTGGGAGGAATCAAATGACCAGACTGTTTTACGGCCTATCGGCCGGCGTGGCGCTGCTTGCACTTGGCACGGGCGCTGCTTTTTCTGCCGAACTGCCAGGCAAGTTCGACGGCGTCGCCATCGACGCCAAGCTGATCGGCGGCCAGCAATATGAAGGGCTCTACGCGCGCATCGGCGAATGGGAAAAGCTGACCGGCGCCAAGGTCAACGTGATCTCGAAGAAGAACCACTTCGAGCTCGACAAGGAAATCAAGTCGGACATCGCGTCCGGCAGCATCAACTGGTGCGTCGGCTCGAACCACTCGTCCTTCGCGCCGCAATATCCTGATATCTACACCGATCTCAACGCGCTGCTGCCCAAGGAGGAGATCGACGCTTTCGTGCCGTCGACGATCAAGGCCTCGACGCTCGACGAAAAGCTGGTGATGCTGCCGCGCGCGCAGTTCGACGTCTCGGCGCTCTACTACCAGAAGAGCCTCTATCAGGACGAGGCCAAGAAGGCCGCCTACAAGGCCAAGTACGGCACGGAGCTGGTGCCGCCCGACACCTGGGACGAGGTCGCCCAGCAGGCGGAATTCTTCGCCAGCCCGCCGGATTTCTACGGCACCCAGTTCGCAGGCAAGGAAGAGGCGATCAACGGCCGCTTCTACGAAATGCTCATTGCCGACGGCGGCGAGTATCTCGACAAGGACGGCAAGCCCGCCTTCAACTCGGAGGCCGGCGTGCACGCGCTCGACTGGTTCGTCAATCTCTACAAGGTCAAGGCAGTGCCGGCCGGCACCACCAACTATCTCTGGGACGATCTCGGCCAGGGCTTTGCCTCGGGCACGGTCGCCATCAACCTCGACTGGCCGGGCTGGGCAGGGTTCTTCAACGATCCGAAGTCGTCGAAGGTCGCCGGCAATGTCGGGGTGAAGGTGGCGCCGAAGGGCTCGGCCGGCATTCGCACCGGCTGGTCGGGACATCATGGGTTTTCGGTCACCGAAAACTGCGCCAGCAAGGAAGCAGCCGCGTCGCTGGCCTGGTTCCTGACCAACGAGGACAGCCAGAAGCTTGAAGCCGCAGGCGGACCGCTGCCGACCCGCACGGCCGTTTGGGACTGGGATATCCAGCAGGCGGCCGGCGATCCTTACAAGGCGGAAGTGCTTGCGGCTTTCCAGGAAGAGGCAAAGCACGCTTTCGCCGTGCCGCAGACGCCCGAATGGATCGAAATATCCAACGCCGTCTATCCCGAATTGCAGGCCGCCATCCTCGGCGACAAGACGTCCAAGCAGGCGCTGGACGACGCTGCCGCCAAGGCGACCCAAATCCTCGAGGACGCCGGCAAGCTTTGACATCCTCCCGGCGGGGGCGCCGCGCTTATCGAACAGCGGCGTCCCCGAACCGTTTCCAGACCGACCATGCGCAATACGCCTTGTCTTGATCACCGTTCGCCGATCGCGGCCTTCGGCATCCGGGCACCAACCAGAACCGGATCGATATGAAAGGCTGGAGACCCTCGCCGCCATTGCTGCTTCTGCTGCCGGCGGTCATCGTGCTGGCGGCGGTGGTGGTCTTGCCGCTGCTGCTTTCGCTCTATTCCAGCTTCACGCCGTTCCGGTTGACCAAGCCGGAGACACTCTGGGTCTTCATCGGCGCGCGCAACTACGTCAACCTCCTGACCAACGGGGATTTCTGGATCGCCTTCGCCCGCACCGTGGTGCTGCTGACGGTGGCGCTCAATCTGGAAATGCTGATCGGGCTCGGGCTGGCGCTGCTGGTGGAGAAAGCGTCGCGCGGACAGCGGATCTTGCGCACCATCATGATGTTCCCGATGATGTTTTCGCCGATCCTCGTCGGCTTCCAGTTCAAATTCATGTTCAACGACAATATCGGCCTGGTGAACAACGCCTTGCAAGCGCTCGGCCTGACCGACCGCGCCATCCCGTGGCTGATCGACGGCAATCTCGCCTTCATCGCCATCCTCACCGCCGAAATCTGGTCATCGACCTCGGTATTCGCGATCCTGATCCTGGCCGGGTTGCTGGCCATGCCGCGTGAGCCGGTCGAGGCGGCGCGCGTCGACGGCTGCACGCCGTGGCAGACATTCCGCTATGTCACCTGGCCGTTCATCATGCCGTTTGCCTTCATCGCCATGACCATCCGCTCGCTCGACGTCGCGCGCGCCTATGACATCGTCAAGATCATGACTGACGGCGGTCCCGCTGGCCGCACCGAGCTTGTCTGGACGCTCGTCGCTCGCACCGCCTACAGCGACGCCAGGATGGGCCTGGCCAACGCCATGGCCTATTTCTCGATCCTGCTGTCGATCCTGTTCACCGTCTATTTCTATCGCAAGCTCGCCGCGGCGCGCACGCAGATCGCGGCGGAGTGGTGAGGATGGACCAGAACAGTCTGCATCGCGCCCGCAACAGGGCGCTCGGCATCGCCCACGGCGTCGGATTGTTCCTGGCCATGCTGGTCATCTGCCTGCCCGGCATCTGGATCGTGCTGTCGTCGCTGCGGCCGACCGTCGAGATCATGGCCAAGCCGCCGGTGTGGATCCCGCGGGAGCTTTCGCTCGACGCCTACGTCGCCATGTTCAGCGGCATCGGCAAGGGCGGCATTCCGGTGCTCGACTATTTCCGCAATTCGCTGATCATCTCGGTGACCTCGACCGTGATCGCCATCGTCATCGGCATGGCCGGCGGCTATGCCTTTGCCCGCTATCGCTTCCGCGCCAAGTCGGCGATGTTCCTCGGCCTGATGCTGACGCGCACGGTGCCCGGCATCGCGCTGTCGCTGCCGCTGTTCTTCGTCTTTGCGCGGCTCGGCATCATCGACACGCATTTCGGGCTGATCCTCGTCTATGTCGCGCTCAACGTACCTTTCACCATCTGGCTGATCGACGGCTTTTTCCGCCAGGTTCCGAAAGACCTCGCCGAGGCGGCGCAGATCGACGGTTGCACGCGCTGGCAGGCTTTCTGGCAGGTCGAGTTCCCGCTCGCCGGGCCCGGCATCGCCTCGGCCGGCATCTTTGCCTTCCTCACCTCGTGGAACGAGTTCGCGCTGGCCTCGCAGCTGACGCGCTCGATCAACTCCAAGACGCTGCCGGTCGGCCTGCTCGACTATACGGCCGAATTCACCATCGACTGGCGCGGCATGTGCGCGCTGGCCGTGGTCATGATCATACCGGCGCTCACGCTTACCTTCATCGTCCAGAAACACCTCGTCGGCGGCCTTACCTCCGGCGCGGTGAAAGGCTGACATGGCAACCGTATCCCTGAAGAAACTCACCAAAAGCTATGGCCCCGTCGCGGTCGTGCAAGGGATCGACCTCGAGGTCGCCGACCGCGAGTTCATCGCGCTGGTCGGGCCGTCCGGCTGCGGCAAGTCGACCACCTTGCGCATGATCGCCGGCCTCGAGGACATCAGCGACGGCCTCATCGAGATCGGCGGCCGCAAGGTCAACGACCTGCCGCCGCGCTCGCGCAACATCTCGATGGTGTTCCAGTCCTATGCGCTCTACCCGCATATGACGGTGCGCGAGAACCTCGGCTTCTCGTTGAAGATCGCCGGGGCCGAGAAAGAGGAAATGGACCGCCGCGTCGCCGAGGCATCGAGCATTCTCGGCCTCGACCAGTTGCTCGACCGCCGGCCGTCGCAGCTGTCGGGCGGACAGCGCCAGCGCGTCGCCATGGGCCGCGCCATCGTGCGCGATCCCGATGTCTTCCTGTTCGACGAGCCGCTTTCCAACCTCGATGCGAAGCTTCGGACGCAGATGCGCACCGAGATCAAGAAGCTGCACGCCAAGGTCCAGTCGACGGTGATCTACGTCACCCATGACCAGGTCGAGGCGATGACGCTCGCCGACCGCATCGTCATCATGCGCGACGGCTTCATCGAGCAGGTCGGCACGCCCGACGAAGTCTTCCGCCGGCCGCAGACGCGCTTCGTGGCGGGCTTCATCGGCTCGCCGCCGATGAACCTGCATGAGGCGGCCGTCGATGACGGACAGCTGCTGTTCCAAAGCGGCGAGAGATTGCCTTTGCCCAGCCAGTTCAAGGCGAATGTCGCGACCGGCGACAAGGTGGTGTTCGGTCTCAGGCCCGACGATATCTATCCGACGGGTCACGGCATCAGCTCCGGCGAAGACGCCGATGTGCACCAGATGGAATTGCCGGTGACGGTCACCGAACCGCTCGGCAACGAGACGCTGGTGTTCGCCGAATTCAACGGCAGCGACTGGGTATCGCGTATGCTCAATCCAAAGCCGCTCAAGGCCGGCGACCGGGTGAAAATGAGCCTGGACCTGTCGCAGGCCCATCTGTTTTCTGCTGAAACGGGCAAGACATTGCGAGGTTAGCGTCATGGCAAGGATTGAAAAAGTCGAACTGCGCATGGTCGACCTGGTGCCGAAGGTCAAGCGCACCGATGCGATCCAGAGTTTTGTGTCGCAGGAAACGCCGATCGTCACCATCACCGACGCCGACGGCGCGGTCGGCACCGGCTACAGCTACACGATCGGCACCGGCGGCTCGTCGGTGATGCGGCTGTTGGCCGATCATCTCGCGCCGCGGCTGATCGGCCGCGACGCCGACATGATCGAGGCGATCTGGCACGAGCTCGAATTCGCCACCCACGCCACGACGATCGGCGCGATCACGGCGATCGCGCTGGCGGCCATCGATACCGCGCTGTGGGATCTGCGGGCAAAGAAGCAGGGCCTGCCGCTGTGGAAGCTGGCCGGCGGCGCCAAGGACCGCTGCCCGCTCTACACGACCGAAGGCGGCTGGCTGCATATCGAGACCGAGGCGCTGGTCGAGGATGCGCTGGCCGCCAAGGCCAAGGGTTTTCGCGGCTCGAAGGTCAAGATCGGCAAGCCGCACGGCTCCGAGGATCTCGCCCGGCTGACGGCGGTGCGCCAGGCGGTCGGCTCATCCTACGAGATCATGACCGACTGCAACCAGGGCTTTTCGGTCGACGAGGCGATCCGCCGGGCGGAGCGGCTGCGCGAGCTCGACCTCGCCTGGATCGAAGAACCGCTGCCGGCCGACGACATTGATGGCCATGTGCGGCTGTCGAATGCGACGTCGACGCCGATCGCCATCGGCGAGTCGCTCTATTCGATCCGGCATTTCCGCGAATATATGCAAAAGGGCGGCTGCTCGATCGTGCAGGTCGATGTCGGCCGCATCGGCGGCATCACGCCCTGGCTGAAGGTCGCGCATGCGGCCGAGGCGTTCGACATACTGGTCTGCCCGCATTTCCTGATGGAACTGCATGTCAGCCTGACCTGCGCGGTTCAGAACGGCAGATATGTCGAGTATATTCCCCAGCTCGACGATCTGACCGGCAAGAAAATGCGCATCGAGGACGGGCATGCGCTGGCGCCGGACGAACCCGGCATCGGCATCGACTGGGATTGGGATGCGGTCAAGGCGAAGAGCATCGCGGAGTTCACCACAGAGATAACGAAATAGGGAGGCGGACATGCAGCGGATGGGAATGGTGCTCGGCCTCAAGCCGGAAAAGGTCGCCGAGTATGTGCGGCTTCACGCTGCCGTCTGGCCTGATGTGCTTGCCATGATCTCCGCCTGCAACATCAAGAACTATTCGATCTATCTCAAGGAGCCGGAGCACCTTTTGTTCAGCACGTTCGAGTACCACGGCACCGACTATGCCGCCGACATGGCCAAGATGGCCGCCGATCCCAAAACGCAGGAATGGTGGGCGCTCTGCATGCCTTGCCAGGAGCCGTTGCCGACCCGTAAGGAGGGCGAGTGGTGGGCGTCGATGGACGAAGTCTTCCATCATGACTGATGGCGTTTTCGATCCCGCCTCGCTCTCTCAAGCCTGGGCGCAGCCGTCGAAACCCAGGCCGATCGTGATTTTCGGCGCAGGCTCCATCGTCAGCGACGCGCATTTCCCCGCCTATGCGAAAGCCAGCTTTCCGGTCGCCGGGCTTTTCGATCCCGATCATGACAAGGCGCAAAGACTGGCGGCAAAATGGGGCGTCACCGCTTACCGATCGGTCGAGGAAGCCGCGTCAATCGAGGACGTCATCTTCGATCTGGCGACGCCGCCGGCCCATCATGCCGGCGTGCTCAGGGCGCTGCCCGACAATGCCGTGGCGCTGATTCAGAAGCCGATGGGCAGCGACCTCACCGAGGCGACCGATATCCTCGCAATCTGCCGTACCAAAAACCTGAAGGCGGCAGTGAATTTCCAGCTCCGTTTCGCGCCGATGATGCTGGCGCTGAAGGATGCGATCGCCAAGGGCTGGCTGGGCGAGGTGGTCGATTTCGACGCGTGGCTGGCGCTGGCGACACCGTGGCAGCTGTGGGCGTTTCTCATGAAGGCGCCGCGCGTCGAGATCGCCATGCATTCGATCCATTATCTCGACCTGATCCGGCAGTTGCTTGGCGATCCGCATGGCGTTCACGCCAAGACGCTCGGCCATCCCAACCATAACGTTGCGCAGACTCGCACCAGTGCCATCCTCGACTATGGCGACACGGTGCGCTGCGCGCTGTCGATCAACCACGATCACAAATTCGGCCGAAAACACCAGGCCTGCGAGTTCCGCATCTGCGGCACCGAGGGCGCCGCCTATCTCAAACTGGGGCTCAATCTCGACTATCCGCGCGGCGAGCCTGATATTCTAGAAATCCATCCGAAGGGCGGCTCCGACTGGGTTACGGTGCCACTCGTCGGCGAATGGTTTCCGGACGCCTTCGTCGGCCGTATGGCCAATGTCCAGCGCTATGCATCAGGCGAAGACACCGAACTTGTCAGTTCCGTCGAGGACGCCTGGAACACCATGGCGCTGGTCGAAGCCGCCTACCGATCGAGCGCGGCGCCAGCGACGCCGATCGCGGCGAGGCCCTGACATGGAGCAGACCGTCTATTTCGAGGACTACCAGATCGGCTCGTCGCGCACGACCAGCGGGCGCACCATCACCGAGACCGACTTCGTCGTGCATGCCGGCCACACCGGTGATTTCTTTCCCCATCACATGGACGCCGAGTTCATGAAGACGACGCCGTTCGGCCAGCGCATAGCCCATGGCACGCTGGTGTTTTCGGTCGGCGTCGGGCTGACGGCGAGCATCATCAACCCGGTCGCCTTCTCCTATGGCTACGACAGGCTGCGCTTCATCAAGCCGGTGTTCATCGGCGATACGATCAAGACCCGCACCACCATCTCGGCCAAGGAAGACGACCCGAAGCGGCCGGATTGCGGCCGCGTCATCGAGCGCTGCGAGGTGATCAACCAGCATGGCGATGTGGTGCTGGCGGCCGACCACATCTACATCGTCGAGCGCCGCGACAAGCCGGGCGGCGCTTCGACCGATGGCGCCAAAACCTGAAAATCGGGATAGGGGGGAACCTTGCGGTTCCTCCCCTCCCACACCACCCTGCGTACGGGCCCGTACAAGGCGGTTCGGTTGGTTATGCGGCATTGGCAGGGGCGAGGAAAGCGAGGCCGATGCTTGCGAGGAAAGCGTTCGGCAGGGCAATGGCGAGCGCTGGGCTGTTGCTGATGCGCCAGGGACCATGCGCGCTGCCGGCGGTTTGTGCCGCCAGCTCGTGCCCGACGCCCCGGCGACGCAGCTCCGCAAAGCGGGTGCGCCCGCGCTTCCATTGCTTCCATGCAATGGATCGAAGCCTTCGCCTGATCCACTGGTCGAGGCTGCGCAACACCGACGGGGTT